>JBEPUB010000002.1:0-485429 GCA_041691775.1 Gemmatimonadota bacterium | reverse complement strand
CGATGTCCGACGATGTCCGACGATGTCCGACGATGTCCGACGATGTCCGACGATGACCAACGATGCCCGACGATGCCCAACGATGCCCGACGATGCCCGACGACGTCCAGCGACGTCCAGCGATGTCCAACGACGTCCCGCGTTCCTCGCGAGATTCTCGCTTCCGCGGGAATGACTGCGGCGGGGCGAGCTACACTATCGTCGCCGGGTCCACGCCACGGGTCGCGAACACTCTCGCAACCGTCTCGGCGATCTTGTTGTTCGGCGTGCTCGCGCCGGCGGTGAGACCAACCACCACGTCTCCCACGCGCGGAAGCCAACCGGGCGTCGTCACGTCATCACGGCCTTGCCTCAGCCTGTGGTGGATCACATCGGCCTCCACATCGACACACGCAGCGTCTTCGATGTGGTAGGTCGGCACCCTGTCCGCGCACAACGCCGCTAGCGAGATCGTGTTGCTGGAGTTGTAACCCCCGACCACAACCATGATATCCGGTGGATCAAGCAGCATCTCCTTCACCGCGTCCTGCCGATCCTGGGTCGCGGAGCAGATCGTGTCAAAGGTGCGGAAGTTGGACGCCGCATACTCCTCGCCGTTGGCTCGCGCCATCGCGACCCGAGTCTCGGCGGCAATCGCGAGACTCTCGCTCGCCAACATCGTCGTCTGGTTGGCGACGCCAATCCGTTTGAGGTCGCGCTCCGGATCGAAGTCAGGTGACGCGGCATGCGGCGAGAACTTCTCCTGAATCTCGGCGACACTTCGTTTCCCTTCCAGGAAGTCGCATACCACGCGAGCCTCCTCCATGTCACGGACGATGAGATACCGGCCACCCGGATACTTCATAACCTGCGACGCTGTAGCGCGCGTCTCTTCATGATAGTACTTGCCGTGAATGAGCGCCGTAAACCCATCGCGGGCGTAACTCTCGACCCGCTTCCATACGTTCAGCACCGATCCACAGGTCGTATCCACCATAACGCAGCCACGCTCACGCAGAGTCGCAAAATCCGCAACGGTCACACCGAAGGCGGGCAGCAGCACTACGTCTTCCGGATTCACGATGCTGAAATCGAACGAGGCCTCGTTCGTGTTCGCGTTATGCCTGAGGAAGATCACACCCGCGTCGCTAAGCCGGCGATTGATGTGCGGATTGTGGATGATCTCGCCCGCGAGATAGATCTTTTTGTCCGGAAATTTCTTGCGGGTCTGGTAGGCGTACTCCACCGCCCGCTCCACGCCGTAGCAGAATCCGAATTCGCGCGCTAACCGCACGGTCACACCGCCGGCGCTGAGCGAGTAGTCTCGCTCCTTGAGCAAATCGACCAAACGCCCGTCATATGCGGTCGCGAGTTCCTCTTCGACATCCGCCTTGAGGCCGAAGCCTTTGCGGAAGTAGGTGGGGGGTGTAGCGGGCGCGGTCATGCCCGAAATTTAGCCAGCGGGCGGTACCGGAACGCTCGTTCTAGCCATGACCCAGCACCCGCGCGTCGATCTCGACGCACCATGCGTGCAGCAGCATCAGGTGCACCTCCTGGATGTGCGCCGTGACGCTGCTCGGGACGGCCAGAACGTGGGTGGCTGTGCCGCCAACCAGTCCCCGCTCGCCGGTCATCGCTATCGTAACTGCGCCCTTGCTGCGCGCCATGGCCAGACCTCTCACGACGTTCTCGGACGCGCCACTGGTCGTGAGTCCAAGTACGACGTCTCCACTAACGGCGAGTCCGTCTACCTGGCGCTCGAACACGGCGCCGTACCCAAAGTCATTGGCGATACAGGTCACCGCTCCAATGTCGCCACCGAGCGCGATTGCGGCATATGGGCGGCGCGTTTCCTTGAACCGGCCGATCAACTCGCCGGCCATGTGACTCGCTTGACTCGCGGAGCCACCATTACCGAAACACAGGATCTTTTTGCCCCCCAGTACGGCTGCTACCAGCGCGTCACCTGCCGCGCCGGCCGTGCCCGCGAGGGCCGTTGCGCTTGCCTCCACCGTGCGAATGCTTTCCGCGAAGTGGACGGCGATCATGTTGTGGCTTTCTGTCGTCACGTTTTCTCTCTTGTGCGATCTCGTCCTGGGACCACGGTCGGTCGAGAAGCTCCTGAAGCTCGTCCAATGTATCGGCCTTCACCGCTCCGCGCTGCCCACGAACCACGCTGAACCGCATCGGGCGGTCCAGCTCTGGTAGCTCCGACTCGGTAACGCTGCGCGCAATTTTTTCCGGCAGCCGGAGTCGCGCCACGCCGAATCGCGATCCGTCCTGACGTTCCTCGACGTCGTAGTCAATCCACGCCTCACGGTCGCGCACCAGTATCATGTCGGGCAGAAGCGACAACCGCTCGCGCACCTCCGGCGACACAAAATCATCGGGATTAACGGTAAGCCGCACGTTGCGGAATTCCTCCACGGAATTCACCGAAGCCATCTGCGACTCGTACAACGCCGCGAGCTCATCCAGCCCAAGGCGCGGAGTCGCACCGCCAGATCGACGGTATGCCTCTCGCACCGCATTGATGGCGGCCTGATTCCGCTTCAACGAAACCTGCCGAGCATCACCACGCCCGGCTGCCTCTGCAAGGATGTGACGTGCTTGCGAAGCAATTTCGGGTGGAAACTCGCGTACCGCTTCTACTTCGCGATCGAGCTCGAAGCCAAAATACTCGACGCGGCTCATCAGCACCAATTGGTCGTGCTTCCGATGCGGATCGTATTCGAGCTGTGGCTTGCTACGTGTAGCGTACTTGCGAATGAGACTGTCGGGAATCTGGGTTCCTTCGATTCCCGCACGAGGCTCCCCACTCTTTCCGGCGAAATAGCGCAACGAGCCCGCGATTGCGCCCCAGCTTCCACAGACACTCGTCTTGGAGACGCGAGCATTGCCGCCGTCTCTAGTCTGCTCGTCAATCACCAGATCGAACGGCATCGTACGTGCGAGCAGCTCCGCGAACTTCTTGTACGTGTGGTCGCGGGCAAAGGCAAGCTTCGCCGGAAGCGGCATACCGAGACTCCGATACACGCTGGCCATGCCCAGCGCGGCATCCTCAATCGACTTCACCAATACCCCACGACGCTCGGCCCATTCCATTACCGAATCGTCGAACTGATGTCGCGGCAGCCCGTACACCTCGCCGATGTAACCACACTTGGTGAGTGCCTCAGCGTACACGTTGTAGGCGGTGAGGTGATCGCTTCCCGGAACAACTAGTCCTTCAAGGTCGCGCTCCTCTCGCGTCATTCGATGAAGTGACTCAATGCCGCTCACCGCCGCGACGAATGGCACCATCTCATCGTCGGCGTTTACAAGCAACTCGGCCCATGGCCTGTCCACCGGAAGCGCCTCGACTGCCTTTCCGTACGTGGTGAGCTTGCCGTTCTCGACAATCCCGCGGTCATCCAGCAGCGCGAGCGCCCTGCGGTACGATACGCGGTCCAGCGGCACCGGAAGATCAAGCGCGTCAGCGCGAACACCGAGGGCGGCACATGTGAGCGCGACCCGCTCGGAATCACCCGCGAGCTGGAATTCCGGCGCGGTGGGCCGGAGCGACTTGAAGTCGATGTCCCGATCGCTGAGGATGAATACGCGACCGCCATCCACGCGTCCGTGTACGCGACCCGCCATCTGCAATATCTCGTTGCTCCCGAGGTGCAGCTTGCTCAATACGTTCTTTCCACGCTCGATGATGTTGGTGAACCGCGTATCGTCGATTACGACCGTATCGAGCCCACGCACGTTGAGCGCACTCTGGCCGGCGGCGGTCATCGAAAGAACGTACGGCTTCTTCTCCGTTCCCTCGAGAAATGGCCGAATTACACGGATCGGCTCGCCCCCGTGATAGAACGCCGCATTGATGCGCGGGAAAAGCGTCCGCACCGTCTCCGCAACCTGCTCGACGCCGGCGCGCGTTGGAAGAAACACTCCCACACCGCGCTGCTCCTTAAAAATTGCGCGAAGGAACTTGTCATCCAGGAATTCGAGTGGGTCCTTGTTGATGACCTTTACCGTGGCCGCCTTCTCGGGATCGAATGCACTGCTCTCGATAACTGAGGACGAGCCGAGGTACTCCGAGTAGAACGACGGATCCACCGTCGCCGACAGCCAGATGTACCTGCATCCAACGCGCTTGCCGAGCGCCAGGCACAACTCGAGCTCAGCGGATGTCTGGTGGATCTCGTCAACTATCAGCGTGTCGGTCGCACGAATGTCATTGTCTTGGAACCAGCGTCGCGCGATGCCGGTTGTGACGATTATGACGTTCCACGTGGGCGTATCTGGCGTGGCCTCACGCTCCCGATTTACGACTCCAACACGGAGTGACTTGGTCTTGAGGATCGTCTCCGCGATCGGCCGGATCGCCAGAGTCTTGCCGGTTCCGGTGCCGGCAACGATTCCGAAGCCAACACCGCTTTCAGCGAGCTGCTGAATCTGGGTGCCGTGTTCGCGTGCGAGAACTGTGTCCAGATGGAGACCCAATGCCAGCTCAATGGTCTCACATGCCGCGCGCGTGGGCGCGATGACTATCACGCGACCGTGGGCCGGCTCGGCGGAGACGAACGCATCGTGGTCCGGCGGTAGGTAGCGGTCCTGGACTACGCGAGGAGTCGTCACTACTTGCAAGATATCAAGAAAGCAGCCATACAAACTGCGGTGTTGGGATTCGCGAGGTCTACGCTTGCCCGAGAGCCTCGGCCGCGGCATAGCCAACCGCCGGCATCGCCGCCAGGTAGGTCTCAAGCGCTTCAAGCGGGTCGCCGTGCAGCGACGTACCATCCGGCGCTTCCAGGACGAAGCCGGCATCGCGAATCATCTCGAGGTCAGCCTTCGCGGTCTGGCCCGCCGTCGTCAGATAATCGCCGATGAAGAGCGAATTGGCAGGATACAATCCAAGCGGTTGAAGCGACCGCAAGTGCACTTCCCTACCGCCGGCAATTCGGATCTTCTTGCTCGGTAACAGAAACCGATACAGGCACAGCACGCGCAGGCATCTGCGGGGATTCAGCTCATTGATGCCGGCGAGCGGCGTTCCTGGGACCGGAATCAGGAAGTTCACCGGAACGCTCGATACGTCCATCTCGCGCAGCGAAAGTGCGAGATCGATGATGTCATCGTCGCTTTCGCCCATCCCGACTATTCCGCCAGAGCAACTGGATATCCCGGCGCTGTGGACGTTACGAATCGTATTCTTACGATCGTCGAACGTGTGAGTAGTGCATATCTCAGCGTGGTAGTTCTCGCTGGTATTCAAATTGTGGTTGACTGTATCGACGCCAGCCGCCTTGAGTCTGTGAGCCTGTTCTTCGTTGAGCAGACCCAGACAGGCGCATACGCGAAGATCATAGTTCGATTTGATCTCCCCAACGGCGTCGAGAATCTTTGAAAACACGCGCTCGCCGGGCGCTCTTCCGCTAATCACGAGGCAGAACGTTCCAGCGCGCAGCGTCGCCGCCCGCTCCGCAGCGTCAAGAATCTTTTCTCTCGCTAGCAACGGATACTTCTCAATATCCGCCGTGGATATCTTGGACTGAGAGCAGTAGTGACAGTCCTCCGGGCAGAGACCGCTTTGCGCGTTGAGTAGAAAATGTAGCCTCACCTTGTTGGACCAATAGTGACGACGCACACGGTACGCGGCAGCCAACTGCGAGAGCAGCTCGTCATCATGAGCCGCGAGCACTGCGCGCGCCGCGTCCCGTGAAATGGCTTCTCCCTTGAGTGACTCATCAGCTAGAACGTTCCAATCAAATTGCTTCATCGAACCCAAGATTTGAAAGTGAAATATGCGGCGGGTTGTCGGGCCGCCCGGTAAATGCAAAGGGAATTACCGCGATGTCCGGCAGTAGCGCTCGCAACAGCGCAAGATTCGTGAGCTCGGCGACGCCTTGTGGATCTCCGGCGGGTGAGTTCAACACCACAGCCCGGACGCGCAGCCCAACTTCTCGCGCAGCGCGAACTGTTAACAAGGTGTGATTGATGACACCGAGACGATTCGCCCCCACGACGACAATATCCAGATCCCAGCGCCGAAACAGCGTCGCGAAAGATTCGGTGTCGGTGATCGGGACAAGTAGACCGCCCGCACCCTCCACGACAACCGCGTCGCTCATTGCACACATCTCGTTGAATGCGGCCTGCAGAATCTGCAAATCCACATCGATATTCGCGCGCTGTGCGGCAACCATGGGTGCGAGCGGCTCGACGAACGACATGGGACACACGAGGCGCATCGGGTACATCATCGCGGTTGCACGTTGCAAACATTCCGCGTCGCCACATCCGCCGCTCTCAATGGGCTTCATAGCAGCGACACGCGCGATGGACTTTCGCATCCCGGCTACAATCGCGCAAGATACGACGGTCTTACCGACTCCGGTATCTGTGCCGGTGACGCCGATCCTGATCACAGTGGCGCCAGAAACTGCTCTATCACCGAATACACCGCGGCAATATCGGTCTCGGTAGCACAAAACGGGGGAAGCACGTATACCACGTTCCCGAGGGGGCGCAACAATATGTCGTATTGCAAAGCGAAGTCGGCGAGCTGGCGGCCGATCGGGCTGAGATACCCAGCTCCAACGGCAAGATCGAACGCGGCGACGGTGCCAATCACTCGTGCATCTCGTACAAGGTGGTGTGCCTCGATGCTTGCGAGACCGGCGCGATGGGCCCGACAGATCGTATCGCGCCGACGCGCGCAGTCTTCATCCAGCAAGGTCAGTGACGCACGGCCGGCGGCGCATGCAATCGGATTGGCAGTATAAGAGTGCCCATGAAACAAGGTCCGATGTCGATCCTCGCTGAGAAATGCATCGAATATCTCATCGGTAACGGCCGTTGCTCCGAGCGGTAGGGTGCCACCAGTCAGACCCTTGCTCAGACACATGATGTCCGGCTTTATCTTCGCCTTTTCAGAGGCGAAGAGTGGGCCCGTGCGACCGAACCCTGTGAGTACTTCATCGGCGATGAAGAGAAAACCGCTCTCACGAGCCCGAGTCCGGAGCGCTGCCAATACTCCCTCGCTATACATGCGCATTCCACCCGCTCCCATGAGCAGCGGCTCAACGATGAGAGCGGCGACTGCTTTGCCTTCGCGCTCGATAAGGGCATCGAGCGCAGCAACGGTATCGCCCACAGTCGGATCCGGAAGACGACGAACGTCGAACAATAGGGAGCTGAAGGGATCTGTAAATGTCCCACGCCCGCTCACACTCATGGCGCCGAAGGTATCGCCGTGATAGGCGTTTTCGAGCGCAACGATTATGGATCTGCTCTTCCCTCGGTTTGCGTGATACTGAAGGGCCATCTTGACCGCAACTTCCACCGCGGTCGATCCGTCATCCGAAAAAAAGACGCGGTTCAGCCCTTCGGGAAGGAGCGCCGCCAGATCCCGCGCGAACAGTGCAGCGGGCTCATGCGTGAATGACGTGAAGATTACCTGATCGAGCGAAGCAGCCTGTTTTGAGATCGCCTCAACTATCACCGGATGTGAGTGGCCGTGCAGCGTTACCCACCACGAGGAGATCGCGTCGAGAATCTGGCGCCCATCCGCAGTGTGGATCCAGGCACCGGCTGCCCGGACCGCGTGTATCGCGGGCGGCGCGCCAAGATGCTGGGTGTACGGATGCCAGATGTGGCGCCCGTCGATCGCGGCAACATCGGAATCGTCAACGATCATGCCAGCACTGTACCTAACGCCTTGACGAGACTGTCAATGTGATCTTCGCTGTGTGCTGCACTCACGGTGATTCGCAGTCTACACTTCCCAACTGGCACCGTCGGCGGCCGCACCGCACCCACCAGATAGCCGGCATCGCACAGCGCTCGTCCAACGAATGCCGTGCGTTCGGCGCTGCCCAGCATGACTGGCACGATGTAGCCATCTGGCTCGCCACCGATGGCGAGATTAATCTCGCCCAGCCGAGCACGCAAATAGCGAGCGTTCAGCGCCAGCCTCAGCCTTCTCCAAGGCTCCGCTTTCGCAATGCGAAGCGCCGCCAGTGTTGCGGCGGCGATCGACGGGGGCGAAGCCGTAGTGAACACGAACGCGCGCGCCCGGTGCATGAGGTATTCCACCAGCGCTTCCGACCCGCACACGAATGCACCGGCGGTGCCAATTGCCTTTCCAAGTGTGCCCATGACAACGTCTATACTGCCCTCGACGCCGCAATGTTCGGACGTGCCGCGCCCGTTGGCACCGAGCACCCCGGTTGCGTGCGCGTCGTCCACGTATGTCCAGGCATCAAACTCGCGCGCGAGGGGGACCAGCTCGCCGAGCGGAAATATGTCGCCGTCCATTGAGAACACACCGTCAACCACAATCAGTCGCCGCCGAAACTTGCCAGAATCGGCTACCAGCATCGACCGCAGCGACGCGATGTCCGTATGCGGGAAAACGCGGACATCCGCGCGCGAAAGGCGCGCGCCATCGATCAGCGATGCGTGGTTCAGCTCATCCGCGTAGATCACGTCACGCTTGCCGACGAGCGCGGGGATCGTTCCAGTGTTCGCGGCATATCCGCTCCCGAACAAGAGCGCGGCGTCGGCACCCTTGAACTCGGCGATCTCGCGTTCAAGCTCGATGTGGACGGGATGCGTTCCGGAAATCAGTCGCGCAGCACCGGCCCCGGTGCTGCCGCTTCCGAGCAGCTCGATAGCCGCACACCCAACGCGGCTATCTCCAGCAAGACCCAGATAGTCGTTGGACGCGAAATCAATAACGCGCTTGCCGTCCAGAACCAACTCCACTCCTGGTCCTCTCTCAATTGCGCGCATGGTCCGCCTGAGACCGGCGCGATCGATCGTGCGTAGATCGTGCGCGAGCGACTCGGCTAATGATGGGAGCGTCGTTCCTGTGGTCCGGTTAAAAAAAAGGACCCTGATGGGTCCTCATGTGCATGAGCCGGCGGCTGTGCTACCGGCGCGGCGAGAATGTAGCGAGCGCGATCTGTATCGCACGCCTGCCAGAGATGTCGTTCTCGACGTAGAACTCTGTCTCCCACGGCTGGTCCGGGACGAATTCAGAACGAGTTGTCGGCGCCGATGTCGTCGAACGTGTTTTCAGTTTTTTCTTGGGTGCTGAGGTAGAGCGCTCAGTCTTTCCTTTCTCCAGCTTGGAAAGTGTATCAGACGGCGTAGCCGGGTGCGCCGGCGTGGGGCCGGGGGTGTTCGCGTACGAGGCGAGGGGGAGCGCGAATGTGAGAGCGGTACTCACTACCGCCAACCGTAGAAGGTTAGGCCGAGTCATCCTTGGAATATATGACGACTCCCTCCGGATGGCTACAAACTTGCGTTTTGGAGGCGGATTTGTCCTCCGGACGGGCGCGGCGCGCAAATTGGCGCGCCGCGGCATCAGTCGCCGAACGAGACCCCGGTGGCCCGAGCGGTCAACACTGTGTCATGGAACGGGTCCACGCGCTTCTGCTCGCGGAGCGCCTCCTCTATGGGGATGGTCACTATGTGTGGCGACTGCAACGCCACCATGTGACCCCACCTGGCATCCGCGACGGCCCTCACCGCGGCACCTCCAAAGCGCGTCGCGAGTAACCGGTCATAGCCGGTGGGCTGGCCGCCGCGTTGAAGGTGGCCAAGCACCATCGAGCGCGACTCCTTGCCAGTGCGCTCCTGAATCAGCTCCGCGAGCTGCGCCGCCACGCCACCGACTCGAATCGCCTGGCCCGGGAGAGATACGCCAAGTACACCAGCGGCATGTCCGAGTACGTGAGCCCCCTCGGCCATCACCACAATCGAGAAGTGACGGCCGGCCAGGCCGCGCGCGACGATCTTCTCGCAGACGCGGTCGGGATTATATGGTATCTCGGGTATCAGAATGACGTCCGCGGAGCCAGCCAGGCCACTGTGCAACGCAATGAAGCCCGTATCCCGCCCCATGACTTCAAGAACGAAAACGCGATCGTGCGATTCCGCGGTCGTGTGAAGCTTGTCGATTGCCTCGAGCGCCGTCTGTACCGCGGTATCGAAGCCGAATGTCGTAACCGTTCCGCTTACATCATTGTCGATGGTTTTAGGAACGCAGACTACGCGCATGCCCTTATCAGAGAGTTTCTGCGCAATGGATAGTGACCCGTCACCGCCAATCGAGATGAGCGCCTCGATCCCCAGCTCGGCCGCCCGCCCGATCACTTCATCGGACCGATCTACCGAAGCGTATCCGCCATCACGCTGGAGCACCGGATACGAGAACGGATTGCCGCGATTGGTGGTGCGGAGAATAGTGCCACCAAGGTGGCCGATTCCCCGAACGGACTCACGTGTGAGCGGAACCACGCTTTCCTCGCCAAGCAGGCCGGCGTACCCTTTCATCACACCGACCACGTCCCAGCCGCGGTCGAGCGCGCCCAGCACCGCCGCGCGAATCACCGCGTTCAAGCCCGGTGCGTCACCGCCGCCGGTAGACAGAGCAATTCTCAATTGTGCCGTTCCCGCAAATTCAAAGTCTCTCGATTGGTGCAACAGGTGAGCCTGCTTGATGCGTTAACGGCCATCGCTACTTCACGTACTTCTCGTAAAGCCCACGTGCAGCGCTACTCTGCATCCCTTTCAAGACGGTCATCGCCGGCATGCGCAACACGTCACGCCACGACGTCTCGGCCATGACTTGGCTCGCCAGCGGTAGAGCTGAATCGCCAGCGACCTTGAGATACGAAGCTAATGCTTGTCCGCGAACCAGTGGCGACGCGTCGACGCGCGCCTCGCGCGCCAATAATGCGTCGGTGTCTGGCCCGGGGAAGCTCGGCAGCGTGCCCACCGCAACCTGCCTCATGCGCGAGTCGGCATCGTGGACAGCCGCGAAGACTGCAGCGCGAGCCACCGAGTCTTGCGGAAAATTCGCAAGCGAGTGCAGGGCGTGAGCTCGCACGCCCCAGAATCGATCACTGAGCGCCGCGGCCGCAATTGCGTGGGCCCCCGCCAGATCGCCGCTCCGCGCAGCCAGTAGCGTGACAGCGTCATCTCTGGAGGCTACATCGTCAGCGTGCAATAACTGATAGTCAAGCATTGCCGTCGAGCGTGGGAAATCGCTCAGCGCGAGTATCCAGGCGCCCTTGTTCCACTCGATGGCACGCGGCGCAGAAGGAAGCGGCAGCGCCAGGTCTCCCTTTCCATTACGTACCGACATTGTGCCGCGCACCGGCGATCCGTCGGTCAGGACTTCCACATCCACATCAGCATCGAAATAGCCCGTTAGCGAGTCGCGCGGCTGGATCTCGTCGGCGTGAAGCGACAGGCGCCGGGAAGACTCATCGTATGACGAGGAGACCTTGAACACCGGGAATCCGGCTCCGTATACCCACTGGTCGAAGAATGTCTTGTAGTTGCGACCGGTACTTTCCTCGAAGGCACGCTTGAGATCGTCTGTAACGACATTGCCGTACATATGCGAGGCTGCATAGTGGTGAATCGAAGCCCAGAAGAGCGAATCGCCGAGCTGGTGTCGCAGCATCTGCAGAACAGTTGCGCCCTTGGGATAGATGTGCCCGCTGAAGAAGATCTCGATCGGATCCTTCACGTATTTGTTGTACACGATGGGACGGCGGTTCCGGCGATCGGCGTCGATAGTCTGCTGCTGCGCATTGATTCGATCCCACACTCCCTCGTCCACGCCACCTGAGGCTTCCCGGTAGGTCTGCTCCATGAACGTCGCGAACCCCTCGTTCAGCCATGCATGCGACCAATCGCGCGTCGTGAGAAGGTCGCCGAACCACTGATGTCCCAGCTCGTGCGACATGAGCCCGTCGGCGTTGAACTGCGGCTCCGCCCACGCCGGATGGAGAATACCATCGTCGTTCTGAGTGGTGGCGCTCACATTCTCCATTCCGCCGAAGATGAAATCCGGCACCACGCTCTGGGCGTACTTGGCCCACGGGAATGGAACGCCAGTCTTGCGCGAGAATACGTCTATTGCGTCCGGTGTCTTTCCAAAACCGAGCTTCGCCGCAGCCACCGAGTCGGGATACGTCCAGTATTCCACGGGCACGTTGTGCCAGTGATCGGTCACAACGGTGTACTTGCCGGTGACGACACTCATGAGATAGGTAGACGCCGGACGCTCCTGAGCCCAGTTCCAGAGCATGCCGCCTTTCACCCGGCGCGAGCTTACGAGCTTGCCATTGGACAGCGCCTTCTCATCTGGAGCGGTGATTACCGAAATCTCCCACGTAGTCTTGTCGTCCGGATGATCATAAGTGGGAATCCAGTAACGATTGTCCTCTGTTTCGCCCTGCGTCCAGAGATAGTGATTCCTGTCTATGAAGTAGGCGCCTTTCTTGGGCTTCACCGCTTCGTAGTCGATGGTTATCGACGTTCGCGCACGCGCTGCCAGTGCGCGCGCAAGATGAACCGTCAGCATGTCCCCGTCATAGTCGAACTTGAGCGGCGCCGACCCGCGGCCCACCACTCGATGGATAGTCATCCCTACGGCGTTGAGTGGGACTTCCGTTATTGAATGATCGAGCGCGGCGAATCGGAGCGTCGTGGAGCCGACAACCGCGTGCCTGGCCCAGTCGAATCGAACGCGCACCGATTGATGTTGCAGATCGTATTCGTGCGGCGGTAGCACGTGCACAGTTCCAGCCGGCTCGGCCCCCCAACTGATTAGCGCGGAATCGGCAAACGCCGGAACGGAATTCGTATCCGCAACCAGTCGCGCACTCTGAATGAGTGTCGGAGGGGTGGGTGAGGGTACCGCGGCGTGCGGCGTCTCCGGAGCCGGCGACGGATTGGGAGCGCTGCGGCCGGCACAGCCAATAGCGACGGCAACGAAAACCGCAGTGAAGCTACGAGTCAAGACCATTGAATGCTCCGGCAACCGTTGGATGTTACGAGCGCCCATGCGATACAACCACGACGTCGAGCCAGCGTTAGAGTGGAGCCATGCAGTTGATGCATCATTCGCACCGAAAGCGTGGATCGAGATCCGGCTTCTCACTTCTCGAGCTTGTTGTCGTCGCCACGATTATAGGGGTGGCAGCTGGCGTCGCAATACCCAGGACTCGCTATCTGATCGAACGGATCGCGGTTCGAGGCGCTGCGGAGGACGCGGCTGCCATGCTGGAGCTGGCGCGGCACACCGCAATGATGCGCGGTGACCGGATAAGCGTGGACATTGATTCGGCGCCGGCGAGACTCACTATGCGGGCTGGAAACGATACGCTTCGCAGACGAGACGAGAAAGCAATTCACGGGGTTCGCTATGCCGCGACCAGACCTTCAGTCGTGTATTCACAGCTTGGAATGGGATTCGGCGTTTCGAATCTCACTCTCGTGGTTACCAGGGGCACCGCGGCGGAGACAGTGACGGTCTCACGACTTGGCCGCGTCCGGCGATGAAACCAGACGCGACTAGCGACTGTTATGCGGCGGTGGTACCGAAATCGTAGCCCGGAACCGACACGCGCGGGATCTCCTGCCCTATTACTCGCTCGATTGTCCGGACCATCGCGATCTCATCCGGCGACATCAGCGTATATGCGTCACCGCTAGAATCCGCGCGGCCTGTGCGACCGATACGGTGCACGTAGTCCTCGGGCTCCTGCGGCACGTCGAAGTTGATGACGTGCGTGATTCCGGTGACATCCAGACCGCGCTGCGCTACGTCGGTCGCTACGAGCACACGCATGGTGCCGTCCTTGAAGTCATCCAGCGCTCGCGTGCGTTCCTTCTGCGTCTTGTCGCCGTGCATCGCTGTTGCCTGAATGCCCGCCTGTCGCAGGTCCCGCACTACGCGATCGGCGCCGTGCTTGGTGCGCGTGAAGATGAGCACTGAGTCCATCTCCTTGTTCTTGAGCAGTTCCGTCAGCAGTTGTGTCTTGCGGATGCGCGGCACGGGATAGACGGCATGCGTTACACCGATCGCGGCCATCGATCTCCGCCCAACCTGTATCACGTGCGGTTTGCGCAGATACTTCCGCGACAGCGCCTCGACCTCGGGCGGCATCGTCGCGCTGAAGAGCATCGTCTGACGGTACTTCGGGATCTCAGCAACCACACGATTGATCTGCGGCGCAAAGCCCATGTCCAGCATGCGATCCGCTTCATCAAGCACAAGAATCTCCAGGTCGTCGAACACGACGTTCTGGCGCTCGAGGTGGTCGAGCAGGCGTCCGGGGGTCGCAATCACGATGTCCACACCCTTCTTCAACGCCTTGGTCTGCGGCTCCAGCGCCACGCCGCCATATACCGCGAGCGTCTTGAGGGCTGAATGTTCGGCGTACTTGCGGAAGTTTTCTTCGACCTGCACGCACAGCTCGCGAGTCGGAGTCAGGATAAGTGCTCTGGCTCGATGCGGACCACCCATCAGCTGATTCAGAATCGGGAGTGCGAATGCCGCAGTCTTCCCTGTCCCTGTCTGCGCGAGGCCAATAAGATCTCGGCCTTCGAGTGCGAGGGGGATCGCCTGGGCTTGAATTGGCGTCGGATGGGTGTATCCAGCGTCCTGTACCGCTTGCAGCACATCGGCGTGTAGCCCGAGGTCCGCGAATGTGAGGGCGGTCTCCTCTAAGTTCGGTTCTAAACTCATTTTGATACTAAACCTAACGGATCAGCGCCCCAATTGCTTCAGCCACGACTTCAGGAGCCTCCTCAGGTACCACATGTCCGCAATCCTCAATGACGGTCATAACAGCATCCGGTAGCACTTCCGCGTATCGCCTGACCCACCGCCGGATAACGAGATTGTCTTTTCTGCCGTCCAGTATCGCCGTCGGAACCGCGATGGTGGCAAATCCCTGATCCGTTCCGGCGCTCCATTCAAAGCGGTGCAGTAGATCCCACATTGCGCGCACAAACCCATGGAACTGGCTCGGCGCCCAGTATTCGTCAATGTCACGCTCAGTGGGCCGGTACAGCGACCCGTAAGCTGCTCGCAAAACGAGCGAGACCATCCAGCGATGCAGTAATTGCGGCAGCACCGGCGCGACAAGCCTCGGAGTCATCCCCCTGAGGATTCGCAGATCCCACTCAGTGCCGAAGCCGACGGGCGCCAGCAATGCCAGTGCCACGACGCGAGCGGGAGCGAGCACCGCGAGGCGCGCACATATGGGAGCCCCCATGGAATGGCCCACCAGCGTCGCGCGTGCGATTCCGATTGCGTCCATCGCGGCGAGCACGCATTCGACCTGTGCGTCGAGCGTGTAGAGGCTCGCGTCAGCCGGTTTCTCCGACAGACCGTGACCAGGCAGGTCGATCGCCACCGTTCGCATGCCGAGCTCAGCCAGCAACGGCATCAGCCTTCGATATGAGTAAACCGAGCACGCCCAACCGTGAACGCAAAAAACGATACGGCTCGACTTCGGATCACCGCACTCGATTGCGCGAACCACAACGGCCCCCGTGGGGAGGTTCAGCGGCACGTAAGTCGTGCTGAAACGCAAATCGTCCGCCGGAAACATTTCTTCCGGCGGGATTCTCCCGTTTATCAGACCAGCTTGATCTGCCAACCCAGAAGCCGAGCGATGAGACCGACGCGGAACGTCACGTCGCTCCAACGCCCATCACCCTCCAGATCCGTCTCGAGCGGGAACTTCGGCCACGCATAGGGATTGGTGGTCGTCGGAACGATCATCGACTTGTTGTGCGGTCGCCATACACGATCCCGCCCGCGGTCATCCACGAAGCGCTCGAACATCTTGAGCCATGTCTCGTTGCGCTTGAGGAATCCAAGGCGAGCCATGAGCTCGAGCCACGTGAGTGCGAACGGAATGTCAGCGTCAACGACGTTCTTGTTGTGCAGCAGATCGCCCATCACCAGATGCTGCTGCGTGATGATGTCCTTGCCATACATCTGCACCGCTTCCTGCGTCGGCTTGGGCTGCGACAGATACGCGTACAGTCTTTCCATTTCCGGATAGTGCTCACTTCGGAAGATGGGCATGTGCGCCACCATCATTAACGCGTAAATGGACGGCGGGGATGCATGCTCGGCCAGCACGTGCCTATTTCCTATGCGAACCCACGGCTTCTCCGCAAGCGCGGAGTCCAGGTACGCATCGATTCGTTCCATTGCGCGCCGAGCGGCACCGCGCAGGCGCGGATCAGCCTCGTAGCCAGCATGAGCCAGTGCCGCGGACGACGCCTCGCGCAGGATCTGACGGCCGCGGATTGCCATGTCCGGACGCTTGGCACCGGCTCGAAGCTCGTAAAGGAAGTGCGGATCCGTGTCCTCAGCGAGCAGGCGGAAGAGCGGCCGTCGCGCCTGAGCCAGAGGAGGTGAATCCCGGTGCCAGCCATACTCCAGCAACCGCTCGACCGCGGGGATCGTCCCGAGGCCGTGCACGCCGTCCTTGCCCGGCTTGGGAAGCGTGAGCATTTGCCCGTCCCATGTCCCATCCAGGGATTGAGACATGGCCATCTTGATCGCGTACGGCGAGGCGAGGGCCAGAGTCTCGAGTCTCTGGCTGGATGGAAGCCTGGCGACATCGACGAACGCTCGATATTGGATCGGCGGCGCCGCATGATCGAGCAGCCAGTTGAGCGGGAATTCGAACGTTGGCTCGGTCGATTCCGGCAAAGTCGCTTCAGCTTCCTGGGGGGCGGACGTCAGCTCGGCCATACGCACTCATGAAATTTGAATTTTATCTTCGAGGCGCGGATACCCGGCGCCCTACCCATGGCGGCCGCCTGGCGCCGTTGTGCGTCCTCGGTGTCCCGAGAGATCCCGCGCGCCAATAATAGCGCCTTTTACGGAAAATACTAGGGGGTGGCGGGCTATCCTCTTTGCCTGCAAGGACTTACAGCGTTTATCGGGTTTCCAGTGCATCAGTGTGATATTTGCTGCCGGGGTTCCACAGGATCCAGCTCGGAAATCCATTGTCGTAACCAGCTTTGATCTGCGCCCGGACCTGCGAGGCGGCGTAGACTGGCGGACCGAGGGTGAAATCCTGATACCACGGCACGATTTCGGCGGCATTTCTCAGTCCCGCGCTGCGTTTCTTCATGTCCTTGAGCGCACGATCGATTGTTGCATACGGATGCGCGTTTGGATTTCCCAATCCGTATGTGCCCGGCGCAAAGTGAGACGGATACACCATTGGCAGCACAACGTCGGCGCGATCGATGAACATCTCCCAGCGTTGTCCAATGCCCATGTCTGTTGTGTCCGTCGCGGTGAGGCCAAAGACGTCTATCGTCATTGGCATACCAGTTGGCTTGAGCGCATCGCGCACTATTCCAAGCTGGTCATGGATCACCTGTGCGCGAGTGCGTCCGTGCGCCAACGGGAATACGGCTTCACGCGCGAGCCGGTCGTCATCAGGAAAGCGCACGTAATCAAGCTGCACGGCACTGAAACCGACATCACGCGCTTCACGCGCGAGATCCAGAGCATACTGCCAGACAGCGGGTTGAGTTGGGTCCAGCCACGGACGTCCATGCTTGTCGAGCCACGGCTTGCCGTCCTTGCGGCGCTTGATCGCCCACTCGAGGCGCTCGCCCGCGAGCAACGGATCTTTCGCGACGACTATGCGAGCGATCGGATAGATGTGATTGCTACGCAGTGAATCGAACAGGGCGGAGAGTCGCCGCGGCGACATCGGCCGATTGCTATCGGCGCCGATCTCCTGTGCAAGTGGCACGCGGGACTTGTACAGCACAAATCCGCGATCATCCTTGACGTCTATAACGAGTGCGTTGATCTCAGTGCGCCGCGCAATGTCAACGAGCGCCCACATTCGGTCGCCGAGCGCGGCCCAGCGATTTACATAGAGTCCACGAAGTGTATCGGGACGTGCGACGTAAGTAACTGGGGCCTGCGTTGCAGCACGCGCCTTGGTTGAATCATCGGCGCTAGCTACAGTTGGAGCTGGCGTTCCGGCGCTTGCAGCTGACGTCGCAGCTGACGTCGCAGATGATTTCGCAGATGATTTCGCAGATGATTTCGTGGAGACAGTTGCGCGTGGCTCGCCGCACGCGCCGAGCACCGCAAGTGTGCCGACGATCAGGCAACGCTTAGTTATCGCGCCTCAGCACTCTGGCCATCTCATCCTGGGCATACAACACCGCGTCCACTTCATGGCCGATCTGAACCGCCTGTTCCGCAACCTGCGTGACACTCTCATACGAACGCGTGCCAGTGGAAAGCCGGCCGACGTCCATGCGCAGTTGTCGCATCGCGCTGATGGCGCGGTTCAACTTGTCGTTGGCGGCAGAGCGGCGCTTCTGCATCTCGCGCAGCGACACGCGCTGACGACGCAGCTGCACCAGCCTTCGTACCCGTGTCTCACTCGCATCCTCGTCGAGCGGATTGGCTTCGGCCTCGAGCTCGTTGATCTCGCGCTCTGTCGCGTCGCCCAACCCAGGCACATTTGCGCGATCCATGTTGTCGATTGCAGCCGCTAGCTGCTCGATGCGGACGTAAAGCGAGTCTGCGGAAGACGCGACATCGGGGACCAGCCTGCGCTCGTCGTCCGGCAGCGCGTTCATCATGCGCTGTATGTCAGCACGCGCACCGGCCGCTTCCTGCATGGCGGGGAATCGCGCCGCGACCTCCGGCGAAATGGCGTGATCGAAGCCGGTCAGACCAGGTATTGCGCTCGCGGACGTCGCTCCATGCATCGGCGAGAAATTCGTGAGGCCAGTTCCGTCACGCATGCGCGCGCGCAACCGTTCGCGCGCTATGTCGCGTTTCTGCGGATCGAAAAGTGCGCGCGCATCGTCGATGCGCTCGTTCACCACGTCGGCGAAGAGCGCGTCGCGCGGCTGGCGGAATACGTCGCGCCAGTCGTAACCTCTATTCCATAACTTGGAATAGCCGACGGCAATGAACGCGCCCCATATCGCATCGATGCCGAAGAAAGAATGATCTCCAAACAATCCAAGCGGTATCACCACGCCCGTGACTACCAGCCAGGTAATCAGTTTTTTTCGGTACGCTCGCACCGGCGGAGCTTCCCATCGTGCTTTCTCGACAGCGCGGGAGGGGTCATACATCGGACGCACAGGCGTCGGATTTCGCGCCATCGGCACGCGTACCGGCTCCACGGCCGCACGGGGCTGATACGGCGAGTTGGATGTTGCCCCAACCGACGTGCGCCCGTTCAATGCATCGACAAGTGCGGTCGCAGTCGGAAAGCGATCACTCGGCTCCTTCGCCAGACAGCGCATCACTATCGCGCCCAGGTCCGGCGGCAGATCCTGCACCCGCTCGCCTATCGGACGCGGCTGTTCGGTGAGATGCTTGACGAACATCCCGGGCGTGTTGGACGCGACGAACGGCAAATCGCCAGACAGCATCTGATAGCCGACGATGCCAAGCGAATAGATATCGCTCCGCCCATCGACACCGCGATCGCCGGCACACTGCTCCGGCGACATGTACGCCGGTGTGCCGATCGCAAGGCCCGTGGTGGTGAGGCGCGTGTCGTTGCCCTCACTCACCGCGCGCGCGATTCCAAAGTCGGTGACCATTGCGCGACCGCTGTCGGAATCGAGCAGGATATTGTCAGGCTTGATATCGCGATGCACAACGTTGCGCGCGTTCGCGTATGCCAAGGCATCCGCTACCTCGCACAGAATCCGGCGCACCTCTTCAGCGTCCATCGGACCACGCTGTCTCAGACGCTGCGCAATTGTATCACCGTTCACATACCCCATGATGAAGAAGACGAGATTGTCGGCTTCCTCGACCGTGTAGATCGGAACGATGGATGGATGACTTAGTTGCGCGGATGTTTCCGCCTCGCGCAGGAAGCGTGAACGGATGTCCGCGCGGTAGGCGAGATCCGGTGGCAGTAGCTTTACCGCAACGAGCCGCTTTAGTCTACGGTCGCGAGCACGGTAAACAATGCCCATTCCACCGCGGCCAATCTCTTGATCCAACTCGTAGTTAGCCTCAAGTACCCGTCCCAGCTGAGCGCGAAGCGCATCATCAGGCCGGTTTGGCAGACTTTCGGGCTCGGTCATCCGTCAGACCGGCATGCTACCATAAAGAATCCTGCCGTGCTGGCGTGGAACTTGGAGCGCGGAATATGCAATTTAGCGCCATCGAGCGGTTGCGCGTTAGACACGCGGCGCGGCTCACGGTTTGCGCCACTTCGTTAATTCATCAGTTAGCTGGAAACTTCTGAGGCGACGCTCCACCAAGAATCCGATAATCCCATCATGGCACAACGTCAGACAATTCCCGTTCTTCCTCTCAGGGGGACGGTCATGTTCCCAGGACTCACCTCGCCCATATCAGCGGGCCGCCCGGGAACACTGCGAGCAATCGAGTCAGCCCTCAAGGCCGACCGGCTCGTTTTTGCCGTGGCTCAGCGCGATAACAGCGACGAGCCAACGGCCGACATTCTTTATTCCATGGGCGTCATCGCCCGAATTGGACAGATCCAGCGTGGCCTTGGCGGCGTTCAGCTATTGCTGCAGGGCGAGCAGCGCGCCACCGCGCTCCAGTACACCACGACCGATGGCTTCCTCAGCGCGGTGGTGGTTCCCGCAGAGGAAATGAATCCGGTTGATGAGCACGACGCGGCATTCGAGGCGCTCGAGAAGGAGACCCGCGAGCGTGCCGGCGAGCTGGGCGAGAAGCGCGGCCTTCCTGAAGAGGTAGTCCACCAGGTTCTCGAATCTGTCACTGAGCCTGGCCGTTTTGCCGATCTCGTTGCCGGCTACATTGACCTTCCGGTAGCCGAAAAGCAGGGCCTGCTCGAAACCCTGAGTGTGGAAGAGCGCCTGCGTCGCGTGCTCGTTCAGGTACAGCGCCAGATCGAGATGCTCGAAGCCCAGGAGGACATCAAGTCCCAGGTGCAGGAAGAGCTGGGCGAGCGTCAGCGCGAGATGTATCTCCGCGAGCAGATGAAAGCGATCCAGAAGGAGTTGGGCGACGGAGACTCATCCAAAGAAGTCGAGGAACTCCGGGAAAAGCTGTCCAAACTGAACCTCCCCAAAGAGGGGCGCGCCGAAGTCGAGCGCGAACTGGGCCGGCTGGAGCGCTCGGGCCGAGAGTCCATGGAAGCCCAGGTAATCCGCACCTATCTGGAATGGATTGCCGAACTTCCCTGGAACGAACGATCGAACGATAACCTAGACTTGACGCATGCTACTACGGTGCTGGACGACGATCACTACGGCCTTCAGGACGTAAAGGATCGTGTGCTGGAGTTCCTGGCCGTACGTCAGCTCCGCGCTCAGCAGCTTGCCGAAGAGGTGAAGGAAACTGGAGCTGTGCCTGCAGAGAAGCTGCGCGTGGAGAAAGACGAGGCGACGCCGGTGCTCAATGACGAGATCGGGCATGAGCCGATCACCGACGAGAAGGAGGTCAAGTCGCGGGCGATGGCGAAGGGACCCATTCTGCTGTTCGTAGGACCGCCAGGTGTTGGCAAGACGTCGATTGCCAAGTCGATAGCTCATTCGCTTGGACGCGAGTACGTGCGCATCGCGTTGGGCGGCGCGCGCGACGAGGCCGACATTCGCGGCCATCGCCGCACCTACGTGGGCGCCATGCCCGGCCGAATAATCCAGGGAATGAAGCAAGCAGGAACACGGAACCCTGTCTTCCTTCTGGACGAGGTGGACAAGCTCGGCGCGTCGTATCAGGGTGACCCGTCGTCGGCACTGCTGGAAGTCCTGGACCCGGCGCAGAACGACTCGTTCACCGATCACTATCTCAACATCCCGTTCGATCTGAGCGAGGTGCTGTTCATTGCGACCGCGAACTTCATACAGAACATTCCCGCACCACTACTCGACCGCATGGAAGTCGTCGATTTCGCCGGCTACACCGAGCGCGAGAAAGCCGAGATCGCGAAGAAGTACCTTCTCCCCAAACAGCTCGAGGAGAGCGGCCTCAGCGACAAGGGAATCGAGTTTACCGAAGATGCCGTGATGTCGGTCGTTTCGAACTACACGCGCGAGGCTGGCGTTCGCCAGCTCGAGCGCCAGATCGGCGCTGTTGCGCGCAAACTAGCACGCAAGATCGCGAGCAAGGATGAAGTACCGAAGCGTGTCGATGCCGACGAGGTTCGAACTCTGCTCGGCAGACCCAAGGTGCACCCGGAGCACATCCAGGCACAGAACGAGGTCGGTGTAGCGACGGGGATGTACTACACGCCAATGGGCGGCGACATCATGTTCGTTGAAGCGTCCATCCGGCGTTTCTTCGGCAACCGCTCCAACGACAGCTCCGACAACCCGAGTCCCGGTGGCGCAGTTTCACTCATCCTCACCGGACAGCTCGGTGACGTAATGAAGGAATCAGCGCGCGCTGCATTCACCTATGCAACCAACAACGCCGCGCGACTCGGCATTCCGAAGGACAGACTCGGCTCGATCGAGGCGCACATCCACGTTCCCGCGGGAGCGATTCCAAAGGACGGCCCGAGCGCCGGACTGGCCATTGCGACTGCGCTCGTATCGGAGATGAGCGATCGTCCGGTTCGTCGTGACGTTGCAATGACCGGCGAAATCACACTCCGCGGGCGCGCGCTCCCAATTGGCGGACTCAAGGAGAAGGTGCTCGGCGCACACCGCGCCGGCATCAAACACATAATCCTGCCAAAGGCGAACGAGGCGGATATCGAGGACATTCCGGAAGAGGTGCGCTCGCAACTGACATTCCACCCGGTGGAAACGTTGACGGAAGTTCTGGAGCACGCACTGGAGCCGGCAAAGCAAGAAACGCCGCTGGCGGTCGCGATATAAACACAAACATCATTCCCGCGAAAGCACCCGGCATTCCCGCGAAAGCGGGAACCTCGCCGGACGCAATCGGTCGTTCGTGCTTTGTGCGCTTGAGTACGGCTACCTCGTAACGGGGTTCTCGCTTTCGCGGGAATGACCGGGGGGCGCGCTTAAATAATGGGCGTGCGGGACTACTGCTAGCAAAGGGAATGCCTCTCGAACGGATGTCCGAGAGGCATTCCTTCCCCCATTCACTACCGAACGAACTCGTACAGACCGATGAGTCCCACGGCGAGTCCGCCGATCGCGACTGCACTCCCGGCATTCCCGCCAATCAACAGGCCCGCGACCAGTCCAGCACCACCGACCGCCATAAGAGCTACACCTTCACCCTGGTTCAGGCCCCCGGCGGCAGCCGTGGATACGACTAACGGCGCATTTGCATCGGAGTTGGTACGGATGCCTGCTACGTCCGACCGAATCATCGTGGACGAAGCGGCTGGCGCAGTAGCTGGCGCAGTAGCTAGCGCAGTAGCTGGCGCAGCGGCGACGACCGGTGCCGGAGATTCTGGCGACAGTGCTGCCGAGCTCTGCGCGGAGAGTGCCCCGGGCGCGAATGCGGCGGCAAGAGCGAGTGAAGCGAACAGGTTTCTCATTGATGTCCTCGTTTCGTGGTGATCGAGCCTGTAAAGTACACAGGATGCCTCGCAATCGCCGCGCCGCGGCCGCCAAAATAGATTACCGGGAGTGAGATTCTCGAAAAGCTCAATTGTGGTCGCTGTGGCCGCCATCCTAGTTCCGGCGACCGCGATTGTCGGCGCATCGCCCATCCTAAACGCCGAGTCCGGACTCGCAGTCGCAGATGCTTCGCTGGTTCACTCGGCCGCGTACACGATGCTCGCGCCGATCTGTACTCTTCTGGACGCTCTAACGCTGCTCTCGCTCCCGCAACACGCAGCTGTCCTCGGCACAGTCTTCCTTAGTCTGGTCATTTGGAGAGTTCTGCGCGCCCGGGCGCGGTCGACGTCCATACTGCGCGAATCGGGCGGCGCGATCGCCACACTGATCGGTATCGTGGTGGTCTACGGAGGCGGCGCGATCGTCCCTCGTCCGATGGCCGCGATCCAGATGCATGATCCGAACGACGTGGTGATCGACTTTCACAGCCACACGAATTCATCCTGGGATGGACGCAAATGGTTCACGCCGGAACGCAATCGTGCATGGCACTCGGAGTCTGGCTTTGATGCCGCTTACGTCAGCGACCACAAGACTCTCTCAGGCGCGATGGCTGGCGCGGCAAAGAATCCGGCGCGCGCTGGCGATGGAACCGTTCTACTTCCCGCACTCGAAGCCCGCGATAAATACGAACACGTAATCGCGATCGGTATCGACTCGGCATTCGTGTTTGATTCAACTGGCGACTGGCACGATCCTGAGCGGGACACGGCACTCGCCGTTACAGGATCGGCACCGCTGCTAATACTCACCATTCCCGGCAACATCACGAAGTTGCCCGACAATGAGAAGCGAGGATTCGCGCGGCTGTACGCGGTGGAGCTGAGTGACGCGGCACCCAAGGGCGTCGGCATGATCCAACGACAGAGGTCCGCCATCATCAAGTTTGCCGACTCGCTCAACCTCGCAGTCGTGGCAGGCTCGGACAATCACGGTTGGGGTAGTACGGCTAGCGGCTGGAGCGTGATGCAGGTTCCAGGCTGGCGCTCAATGAATCCGGCGGCACTCGATTCTGCCATCCAGCGAGTGATACGAATCGAACGTCGCCACGCGGTGCGGGTTTACGTGCGAGACTCGCCCGATCCCGGCTCATCCATCGTGGCGACACTGTTCACCGCCCCGCTCGTAATCTGGCGAGTACTGGTGGATCTCGACGGGCCGGAGCGAATTTCCTGGCTCGGCTGGATCGCGCTGATCGCCTCGATCGCGACCATGCTCAACTCCCGCGCCGCGCGCGATACAATCCCGCCGGCGGCACGAAGGAATCCAGAAAAAACCTGAACGGGATCGTGCGGCTGAGTGGGATCCAACTCTCCCAGTGATGACAGAATTTCGTGGCGCATCTTGAGAGCGATTGGCGCCACGACCAGCAGCGCGTTGAAGCGCGCGTCGTACCGAGCGCCAAGGCCCTCGATCAACGCGGCGGTACGCGCGAAGTACACCATGTCCGGCGGAAGTATCACCGGAAAATCGTACAACGTCTCGAGTACCTGATCGGCAAGCAGTTCCCGCTCGACGAACGCGATTCGTTCCTGCGCAGTGGTGCGCTCGAATGCAATGCCGAGCAGTGTTTCGACAAGCCTCACAATCACCTGGCGGTCGATTTCGCCCTGTACTATCCCTAGCGAGTAAAAGCCATCGACAACCGCGTTTGCGTCTTTCTTGATCGCGGCGAACACAGTTCGCACGAGCGCGAGCCGCGTTGATTGCGGAACATCGACAACGAGCCCGAAATCGAGCAGCACGACGCGACCGTCGTCACCCCATAACAGATTGCCCGGGTGCGGATCCGCGTGGAAGAACCCGTCCACGAGCATCATCTGGACATACAGTTCCATGACAGTGCGAACGAGATAACCGGTATCCACCTTTCCGCTCGCAATCAGTGGCGCGAGCGCGTCTATCCGTGTCCCGGCCATGTACTCAAGCACGAGAACGCGCTGTCGAGTGAGTTCGGCGAACACGATCGGTACCGCGACTTTGGGATTGAACGCGAAGTTGGTGCGAATGCGTTCTGCGTACTCTCCTTCCTTGCGGAAGTCCATCTCATCGCCGATCCTGCGCGCGAATTCGCCGAGTATTGCGCGAAGACCGAGAACATGCGGGTTGGGGAAGAAACGCTCGGCCCAGCGCAGGATCAGCGCGGATGCCCGGACGTCCGCTTCCACAGTGCGCTCGATGCGCGGCCGGAGCACCTTCACCACCACGTCAACATCCAGATAGCGCGCGCGGTGGACCTGGCCGAGTGAGGCCGAGGCGAGCGGGACGCGGCACCAGTCGGTGAATAGGTCGTTGACCGAGCGGCCGTAGGCCTCCTGAACGACACGCTCGATCTGTTCAACCGGAACGGGCGGCACCCGGTCGGTGAGCGTGCTGACGGCGCTCAGGTACGGCTCGGGCAGCAGATCGGCGCGTCCGGCAAATACTTGTGCAATCTTAACGAAGCTCGGGCCGAGCGCCGCAATGGTAGCCACCAGACGCTCTGCACGCCGTGCGTGGAACGCCTTCGAGCGCTTTGCCGGCCGCCCGATAACGATCCAGCGCCGAACATCGCGTCGGAACGAGAGGATGAATGGAAGCACGCGCGAAAGCACGTACAGCGTGCGCATATATTTCTATGGCTCAGGTATTACTTGCACGACGTTCCGCCTCAAGGACAAACTAGCGATGGGATCGGCCCAGCACACGCACGGCGCGCATGAGCATGGCTCCTCTGGGCATTCCCACGGCCATTCCCACGGTCACGATCATGCACATGGCGACCACGACCACTCGCACGGGGTAGTGGATCCGTCCATAGCGACTTCAGAGCGCGGACTCTGGGCAGTCAAATGGTCCGGCGTTCTGCTGCTTACCGTGAGCTTTGTAGAGCTCGCGGTGGTCGCGATGTCGCGCAGCACAGCGCTGCTCGCCGACATGATCCACAACTTCGGCGATTTCGCGACAGTGATTCCGCTCTGGATCGCCTTCGCGCTCATGCGCCGCGCGCCCGGCCGCAAGTTCTCCTTTGGTTATGGTCGCGTCGAGGATCTTGCCGGAGTACTTGTCGTAGCGGTGTTGTTCACCAACGCACTGATCGCAGGTTATGAAGCGATCTCACGCATGTTCCATCCGCAGCAGATTACCCATTTGTGGATCGTCGCGATCGCATCGCTCGTGAGCTTTGCGGGAAATGAGACCGTGGCCATCCTCCGCATCAAAGTTGGGCGTGAGATCGGGAGCGCCGCGCTGATTGCGGATGGGCATCACGCACGCGTTGACGGTTGGACAGCGTTGGCCGTGCTGGTCGGTGCGCTTGGCGTGTATCTCGGATTCCCGATCGCAGATCCAATCATCGGACTGGTCATCACGGTCGCGATATTCGGAATCGTGTGGACAAGCGCGAAGACTATATTCACACGCATTCTGGACGGCGTAGAGCCGGAGACACTTGACCAGCTACGCAGTGCCGCACTCGAGGTCAGCGGAGTGGAGGACATCACGGACCTGCGTGCGCGCTGGATGGGGCACCAACTCTATGCGGAGGCGAGCATCGTTGTCGCATCGGCGCTCAGCGTTGGGGAGGCTCACGTTATTGCATCGGCGGTTGAACACCAGCTTGTGCGCCACGTCAAGCACGTGAGCGGCGCAATAATCCATGTGTGCCCCGCCGATAACGCGGGAGCGGAATTCCACGCGGTTGACCCCGAGTGCGACGACTGCGATGAGCCGGTTCCGAATCCCGCCGCGATGCGCGCGGCAACCATCCCGAGCTAGAAGACCAGCGCGCCGCCCCTGAACGCGGTCCACGGATCCAGCTTTAGTGCATCGGGCTCGGTTCCTTCCACGAAATATTCGGTGTAGCGGCGTGCCGGAGGTGTGAGCGTGGTCGCCATCTGCCCGGTTGCGCGATCCAGCTCGGCGCTGATCACGCCAATCGGCGGCGCCCACTCGTTGGTGCGAACCCCGCGCGCAGCGAGATAGCGCGCAACCATGCGGCCCCACACGGGCGCTGCGAACGAGCCGCCGGCTGCGGCGCTTCCCATTGGAGTGGGACGATCGAAGCCCATCCAAACGCCGGCGACGAGGCCAGGCGTGACACCAATGAACCATGCGTCAGTGTTTTCGTTAGTGGTTCCTGTCTTTCCGGCCACCGGGACGCTAGATGGCACGTATTTGCGCACGCTTGTCGCAGTTCCGCGGTCTACGACGTCGCGCATCATGTCACGCGTGACGAACGTAACGCGCGGATCTAGCGCGGGAGCGAGGGCGCGCACCGGCTGCGACATGAGGACCTTGCCGCTTGCATCCTCCACTCTGTAAATGAAGCGCGGCGTAACGGGCGTTCCAAGATTGGAAAAAGTGGTGTACGCGCTTATGAGGTTGAGCGGTTGTACGGCGGATGCGCCGATCGCGCTGGACGGAACGGAGGCGATTGCCGACGTGATTCCCATGCGTCGCGCCGTCGCGATTACCGAGTCCATGCCAAGCCGTTGACCCAGTTCGACAGCTACAACGTTGCGTGACTTCGCGAACGCCTCTCGCATCGTGATCTCACCCAGATAACGATGATCCGAGTCGTCAGGTCGATAGTAGCGGCCGTTTGGCAGAAGAATCGCGATCGCCGTATCAGCCAGCATCGTTGTGGGAGGAAGACTGTCAGCGACGGCCGTGGCGTAAACAATGGGCTTGAAGGATGAACCGGGCTGGCGCATTCCATCCACCGCGCGATCGTACGTGCTACGCGAATAATCGCGGCCGCCCACCAGAGCGCGCACGTCGCCAGTCGCGGGATCCAGCGCGACGACGGCCCCTTGCAGATAGTCCTTCCCCGACGCGATTGTCGGATGGCTATATCCGGGCTTGGCTTCTATCGCCGCGGCTTGGTCACGCAGCGCGTCGGTAGCCGCCGTCTGCAACAACGGATCGAGGCTGGTATAGATGCGATAGCCACCGGACATTACGGGGATTCCCGCGCGTGTCGCCTGTATGCGAACTACGTCTATGAAGTATCCCGCTGGCGCGGGCATTCCCCAATTCGGAGCGGTGACCACCGGGGAAGCCTGCGCCGCGCTGGCTTCCCCTTGCGTGATGTAGTGCTGCTGGGCCATCAGTGCCAGGACCGTATTGCGCCTCTCGCGCGCACGATCCGGATGCAGCACCGGGTCGTAGATCGCGGGCCCTTTTGGCATCGCGGCGAGTGTTGCCGCTTCGGCGAGGGTCAGCTTGCCGGCGGATTTGCCGAAGTAGTGTTGCGCCGCGCTCTCGACGCCGTAGTAACCGTGCCCGAACGATATGTCGTTGAGATATCCCTCGAGAATCTGTTCCTTGGTGTAGTGCTTCTCCATCTCGCGAGCGGCTTGCTGCTCGCGCAGCTTGCGGCCGATGCTCTTGTCGTTCCGGTCGATCGCATCAGGGTGCATGTTGCCGACTAGCTGCTGCGTGATGGTACTCGCGCCACGCCGGTCGCCCATTATGTCGTCCTTGATCGCGCCGGCGATGCCGATCAGATCGACGCCGTTGTGCTGGTAAAAACGCTGGTCCTCGACCGCGATGAACGCCTGCCCGACGTATTTGGGGAGCGTTCGGATCGATACGCTCGTTCGCATTTCTCTGCCAATTTCCCCGACTAACGAGCCGTCGTTCGCAAACACGAGCGACGCTTGCGGCAGCGCGTTGATGCGCCATGGGTCGCCGGTTGTGCGCTGGGCTCCGGCGCTGAACACGGGGGCAGTGACACACAGGAAGGCACAAAACGCGGTGGCTGGACCCACTGCTCGCATCATGCTTCGCAAGATAACCCTGGGCGGCTGCATCTTCCTGCTATGTGCTTGTCAGACTGTGTGTTAGCTTAATACCCATGGGTTCCAATATAAATCCACCAGAGGTCGTGGGGCGCGCCCTGGTGTCGATCCGCCGGCTGGTTCGAA
Organism: Gemmatimonadota bacterium; assembly: GCA_041691775.1. Classification (GTDB taxonomy): domain Bacteria; phylum Gemmatimonadota; class Gemmatimonadetes; order Gemmatimonadales; family Gemmatimonadaceae; genus Fen-1247. The sequence continues at coordinate 456,168 of JBEPUB010000002.1, read as the reverse complement.
CGCTTCGGACCACTGCGGTATCGGTCGAACGCGAGACCGGTCTCAGTACCGCTCAAACGTTCGTCCTGCAACTTCTACTCGAACAACCCGCAGAATCGATGAACGAGCTTGCGGTGCGAACGTCGACCGATCAGAGCTCAGTGTCGGTCGTGGTGACGCGTCTTGAGGCCAAGGGGCTGGTTGCGCGATTGGCTTCTGCGACTGACGCGCGGCGGACCCAGGTCGTGATCACCGACGACGGAATTGCCTTGATGCGGCGCAAGCCGGCAACAGTGCAGGAACGATTGACGCATGCGCTTTCCAGCATGTCGCCGAATTCGCTGGAGCAACTCTCCGGCGAGCTGAATACCCTTGTCGCCTTCATGGGCGCCGACGAAGAACCCGCCACCCTGATCTTTGAAGATGACGCGACCGGCAGCACTTGAAGCAGTTGAGACCCCGCCCTTTTACGACGTCGAGCAACGCCGGACGCTCGTCATATCCGGGCTTGCAGTAATTGTTGGTGTAGGCGCGGTAGGGATCGCGCGACTTCTGATCGGGGCAATCGCGCTCGTGACGAACATCGCGTTCCACGGGAAGTTTACGATCTTCGACGCGACACCGACGGGCAATCACCTCGGAATCTTCGTGGTGATCATCCCCGTAATCGGTGGTCTGCTCGTTGGGCTCCTTGCACGATACGGATCGGGCGCCATCCGTGGTCACGGGATCCCGGAGGCGATGGAGCAGATTCTGATCAATGAGAGCAAGATCTCGCCCAAGATCACCGTGCTCAAGCCGCTATCGGCGGCGATCGCGATCGGAACCGGTGGTCCCTTCGGTGCGGAAGGTCCGATCATCGCGACTGGCGGTGCGCTCGGATCTCTTGTTGGTCAGGTGCTTCATACCACGCCGGACGAGCGCAAGACGCTACTCGCCGCCGGCGCCGCGGCGGGAATGGCGGCGATCTTTGGAACTCCAGTCGCGGCGGTCCTTCTGGCGATCGAGTTGCTGCTATTCGAATACCGCCCCCGCTCGCTAGTCCCGGTCGCGCTCGCCTCCGCAACAGCGACCGGCATCCGAATGGTGTTCGAGGGATCGGCCGGCGTCTTCGCCATGCCGCAACTGTCGAACCCGAGCGGTGAAGCTCTGGTGACCTACATGGTACTGGGCGCCATAGTTGGTATCGCCGCCGTGCTTGTTACGAAATCGCTCTACTATATCGAGGAAGGGTTCGAGAAGCTCCCCGTGCACTGGATGTGGTGGCCGGCGATCGGGGCGATAGTCGTCGGTGTAATCGGATACTTCGAGCCGCGCACACTGGGTGTGGGTTACGACAACATTTCGAACATTCTCGCCGGAAACTTCACCAACGCGGTTCTGCTCTCGCTAGTTGTACTCAAGTTTCTTTCCTGGTCCATAGCGCTCGGCAGCGGCACGTCCGGCGGAACGCTGGCGCCATTGTTCACGATTGGCGGCGGCTTGGGCGCGCTGCTCGGAATACTGTGCGTTCACTGGTTCCCTGGGCTAGGCGTAGATCCGCGCATCGCGGCGCTCGTTGGAATGGCGGCGATATTCGCCGGAGCGTCTCGCGCGCTCCTCACGTCGGTTGTGTTCGCCTTCGAAACCACGCGCCAGCCGATCGGCTTGCTTCCGCTACTCGGCGGTTGCACTGCTGCATTCATCATCTCCTCCTTGATGATGCGCTACACGATCATGACCGAGAAACTCGCGCGGCGTGGCACTCACGTTCCGACGGAATACATCGCCGCTGCGCCGGATGAGGTTGCGCGAATTGACCGGGAGGCCGTGCGACGCCGGCATTTTGATCTACCCGCCGAGTTCGGCGGATCGCGGCGCGACGCGAAAGAGTCTCGGCAGACGGAGATTCTGTAAGGGGTTCGCTGTCATTCTCGCGAAAGCGGGAACCCCCTCATAACGCATCCCATCTCGAGCAAAAATCCCGCAAGAGATGCTTTATCTTTCTCATCTGAATCCTTCGCTTGGAGATGCACGCACAGATGAGCGATCAACCGCGATACGTCGAGCAGGTTCCAATGCACATCGGACCCGTGATCCTGGAAGGGGCTCGGGTCCGACTCATTCCCATGACACGCGACCACGTTGACGCGATGTGGGCAGCCGGGAATTTCCCGGAGATCTGGGAGCACACCGGAACGCTTCCCATCAAGAGCCGCGACGACATGAAGCGATACGTCGAAGCCGCGATGATTGAGCGTGACGACGGACGGGCGCTGCCGTTTGTGAGTACAGATCCCAAAACCGGAGAAGTGATTGGCTCCAGTCGTTTCGCGAACATCAGCGTACATGACCGGCGTCTCGAAATTGGATGGACGTGGCTGCGGCCTGATCGCCAGCGGACCGGCGTGAATGGCGAGGCAAAATCGCTGATGCTACAGCAAGCATTCGACGGATGGCGTGCGTTGCGGGTCGAGATCAAGACTGATGTGCGCAATACCAAGTCACGCGCCGCTATCGAGCGAATCGGCGCAACGTACGAAGGAATATTTCGGCAGCACATGGTAGTGCGCGAGGGCCTCGTTCGCGACACCGTGTACTACAGCATTACCGACATCGACTGGCGCGATCCGAATGACCGTGTGTACAAGAACGCGATTTCATATGGGATCACACCGAAACCGGAGCGCGTAATATGAGCGACACATATGCGTTCCACACACTTGACGTGTTCACAGACACGATCTTCGGAGGGAATCCTCTCGCTGTGCTCACCGACGCGCGCGGCCTGAGCACCGAGCAGATGCAGCAGATCACGAGAGAGTTCAACCTTTCGGAGACGGTCTTCGTATTCCCACCGGACGATGCGTCGCATACCAGGCGCGTTCGGATCTTTACGCCAGGTCGAGAGCTTCCATTCGCGGGACATCCGACGGTTGGAACGGCGCATTTGCTCGCTGCGACCGGGATGATTCCTCTTATCGAAGGCGAGACGCACATCGTGCTGGAGGAGGGGGTTGGGCCTGTTGCGGTGACTATTCGAGTTGAAGACGGATTTCCGATCTCCGCTCAGCTCACAACGGCGCAGGCACCGGAGTTCAGGGCCGATGTGCCGAGCACGGAAGAGATCGCTGAGCTTTTGTCGTTGGCTATTCCCGATATCGCAACTGGTGAATTGACAGTCGAGGCGGTTTCGTGCGGCGTACCGTTTCTCATTGCGCCGCTTGCGAGCCGCGACGCCGTCAGTCGCGCGAAGCTTGACCGGGCGGTGTGGGAACGCGTACTCGCCCATCGTTGGTCGTCGGAAATATTTCTCTTCGACGCGAGTGCAGCTCAGACTGGCTGCGCGATCCGCGCGCGGATGTTCGCGCCGGCACTCGGCGTGGGCGAGGATCCAGCGACCGGATCGGCTGCGGCATGCCTGGCTGCCTATCTAGCGAAGTATGCTGCTACCGGCGCGACGTTGAGTTGGACCGTCGAGCAGGGATTCGAGATGGGGCGGCCGAGCATACTCTCGTTGTCGGCCGACAAGAAGGGCAACGAGATCAATGCGGTACGTGTGGCTGGCAAGTCCGTATTGGTTAGCGAAGGGACATTACGCGTATCGTAGCCATTCACGATGTTATCACAGTGTGATTACGATGTTATTACGAACAGCGACGCCCCGAAATCTCGGAGCGTCGCTGTTTAGTGACCTAGATACAAGAGTGCGTCTGTGGCGCGCTACCGGCCCGGCCGTCGTGTGAGCGGACGCGGAGAAGGCGCAGACTCCCGCGGGGTTTGCCGAGGCACCGTCGGTGCGACACGGGGCTGTGCTGCGACACGAGGCTGTGCCGCGACACGGTCAGCGGGACGGATCGGCTGGAAGCGAGCGTGGTTCTGGGGCGTGAATGGACGGTTCACGGTGAGATGGCTCGGTGCACCATGGTTCACTGCGGCCAACTGACTGCGGTCCTGTGCCGCTATACGTTCATGCTGTAGTTGCTGCGACGTCATCGGCACAGCCCGGTTGCGCATAACCATCTCCGCGGCTGTCGGTTGAAGGCTTGCGCCGCCCTGGCCACCGTTGTAACTCACACGGTTGACCGTCGTGTTGTTGACAACCACCGTGCGATTTACATAGACGTTGCGCACTATTGTCGTGTTCACGTTCGTCACGGCTGTGTTGTAGCGGAAGTGGGCACCGTACCAGCCACCGCCAACGTAGCTTCTACCGAAGTAGCCGTATCCGTAGTTGATGCCGCCGTAGTAGCCGACTCGACGTCCCCAGTACCCTGGGTACCAGGCAAATCCCGCGTTGTTCGCCGCCCAATAACCGGGAGTCCAAAGCAAGCCCGGTTGCGGAGCAAGCACCCACGCCCCGGGAACCCAGAAATAGCCTGCCGACCCCCATGCCCAGTAGCCGGGAGCCCATATGAAGTCAGCTCCAGGCAATACCGGCTGGGCGTAGAATGGCAGTGGTGGCGGCGGCGTACCGATCGAGATGCCGATGCTGACTTGAGCTGGCAGGGCCGCAGGAGCGGCGACAACCAGCCCAGATATAGCGACGCTGAGCACTCCAAAATACCGAGCCCCCGCCATCATCGCGTTTCCTTTCATAACGACTGCTCCGCTCATTGTTAAGGTGCAATCCGGTGTAGCACGCAAATCATTGATAGTCGGACGATCGCCAGACCGCGTTGTTAACAGCGGGACCGGAAACGGCTAGCCGGTGCCTCCTACGGCAGCCTCCGAGCTAGAGCGCGACACGATTGCCAGGTGAGACGGAGCCCTACAACTAACAGCCGTTCAATACGTCAGTTCGTAGTTGATCCGGAACGCGCGCGCGGGCTGCGGGATGAAGTCTTTCACAACCGAAAGATTGTCGCGGTATACCCGGTTGAACACGTTGTCGATGTGGAAGCTGATATTGTGCACAAGCGCCCGATCTACGAGTCGAAGGCCGGCACCCAGATTGACGATTCCGTATCCCGCAGTTGGAGTATCGCCATCACCCAGCCGGTTTTGGCTCGCAGCAACGCGCCACTCGATCATTGCCATGTGCGCGTTGTCCTGGTAGGTGGTGCGCAACAATCCGCGTAACGGCGGGATGAACGGCAGCGGCGCGTTGCGTTGAGTGTCTTCTGCGTTCACATAGTCGGTGCTTGCCCTGACTGCAACGCGGTCAATGGGCTGCAAGGTAACGCTCGCTTCCGCACCGATGAGCCTCGCACTCGTAGCCGAGAACTTCCGAACCGGGAACGCCTGGATCGTGTCGCCCCGGAGGAACCCGTATATGTAGTGGTCGATATAGTTCGCATACGGCGACAACTCAAACGTGACTTTAGAAAAATTTCCTCTTAACGATGCGTCTACACCTAGCCCCGTTTCGGGAGACAACTCGGCGGAGCCAATCGAGTAAGTGCCGCTTGCGGCATCCAGGCCGTTGGCGAATAGCTCCTGCACTGTGGGCGCACGGAACGACCGCGCGAAACTCAGGGAGCCAATCATATGGGGACTGAGCTGCTGAATCGCGCCGAGTGAAGCAGTGACCGCATTGGATAGCCGCGAGACGCTCAGGGTCTGGAAGGTCGAATCAGTCGATGCGGCGAACGGCCGCGTCTGGATCTTGTTGTAGTCGAACCGCAGGCCCGCTTGGAGCCGTGTGTTCTTTGCGGCTTGGTACTCCTCGAACGCATAGCCGGCGAAGCCGCGCGTCAACGAGTTAGGGCCGAGCGGCTGATCGCCCTCAATCGTCAGATCTTCGACGTTGGCCCAGAGCCCCAGCGTGCCTTCGAGCCTTCCGATTGGTTGCTGCCGTAGTTGAAGAACCGCGTTCAGCTCTCTCTTGTGAAAGTGATTTGCCTGCGGATCAGAGACTCCACTCGAATCCTGCGCGGTTGGGAATTCCGAATGATTGTAGTCGTTGTAGCTAGCATCGATCTTCAGTTGCTTGATGAAAGACCCGCCGACGTTGAACAGGCTTCGCGCCTCGACCGTATTGCGTCGTTGATCGATGCGTGATGTGGTGGGCGGCACGTTTACAAAATCCGGATTTGGAGGTACACCCGGAATACCGTAGTTCATCTCGTAGTGTTTTGCCCCGATTCCCATAGTTCCGAAACTGCCTTGGTAGGCATAACCAAGGCCTGCTTCTCCACTCCTATCAAAGGTCTGCGGCATGCGGGAAAGATTGAATGCTGTGCCGCTACCGGGGTCGGTATACGTACCGGTGGGAATGCGAATGTTACCAGCATGCACGCCTCCGGCAGACACACGCAGCGCCTGGTTGCTGCCGCTGAAGACAGTATTGAAATAGCCGGCTGACTGATTGCTGACCGTATTGCCTTCGAGTGCAACGGTACCGGACACGGCGCGAGTCGATACGGAAGGGACGATATCAGTAATAACGTTTACGAGCCCGCCAATTGTGCTCGGCCCGTAGAGGATCGTCGCGGGCCCGCGAACGACATCGATCTGGGATACCGAGATCGCCTCCAACGGGGTGGCGTGCGCCGGATCGTACGTTGCGATGTCGCCGATGCGTAGCCCGTTTTCAAGCACTAGCACTTCGTTCTCGCCCAGGCCACGCAGGATCGGACGGGTTGGCGCCGATCCATTGCCGCGAACACTGACGCCTGGAAGGTCAGACATCTTCTCAGCGAAGCTCGATCCTGCGCTGTTAAGGAAATCTGTTCGTGACTTGGAGTCAGTTGATTGATACAACTCGTCCGGCATGCGAGGAACCGGTGACGCGGAGACGACGACCTCTTTCATTTGGACCGCGGTCGGCGTTAGTTGGAACGATGCCGTGGTCGATCCGCTAGTGACATTGACCGTGTCGGTAGCCGATGCAAAACCCGTCACGGCGACGAACAGGCGGTACCTCCCCAACGGAATATCAGTGAGGAGAAAAGCCCCATGCGCATCGGTGCGCACCGATCGATCGAGCTCGACAACCCGAATGGTAGCGCCGACGACCGCGGCGCCCGCGCCCGTGACAGTTCCAGTGATGGTTTGTGCCGAAGCGACGGAAGCCCCGCTAAGTACGGAAGCAACGACGAAAAAAACGGAACCAAAAATAGACCGAAGACTGCTCATCGGAGAGATTGTGTTGTTGGTTTGGGAGGTTGGAATCATACGGCGACGCAATTCAAACTGCTGGACCGAATAACGGCATGGCAATGCTGCAACGGCGAATGGCGATGGTGGGCCACCAAGCCGGCGCGAAGGTTTCGCCGCTCACCCAAGTGCTGTCGCGGTCGCCCTACCGGCTAGCGGCGCGACGTGTGAACTTTCCCCCATGGCCGACGCTGTAAATCTCACGATCGTGCAGTTCCAGCCCCGCAAAGGCGATTATACTGGGAATCTCAAACGTCTCGAACATCTGTTCGATACGCTTGTCAACGTCGAAATCCGCCCGGACGTCGTCGCGTTCTCGGAAACGGTGCTCACGGGCTATTTCGTTGAAGGTGGAGTGCGCGACGTCGCGCTACCCGGCACGACCTTCGCCGCTGACCTCAATCACGCATTCCGCGCTCATTGCACCGGCCAGATAGACGTGGTTGCTGGTTTCTACGAACTGCACGAGAACACGTACTTCAACAGCGCCATCTACGTCACGCTCGGCGGCGACGAGCCGGCGATCGCGCACATTCACCGGAAGCTCTTCCTTCCAACCTACGGTTTGTTCGATGAGGAACGCTTTGTCGAGCATGGGCTCGGCGTTCGCGCGTTCGATACGCGATGGGGGCGCGCCGCGATCCTGATCTGCGAGGATGCATGGCACGCGCTAACCGCGACTGCCGTCGCGCTGGACGGCGCGCAGATCATCTTCGTCCCTTCGGCGTCACCAGCGCGCGGCGCGTGGCCGCAGCCAGATGAAGAGATTCGCGGTCCGGCGACCATGCATCGTTGGGAACGGCTCGCGCGGGACCGCGCTGAAGAGCACGGCGTGTTCGTGGCAGTGATACAACTCACGGGCAATGAAGGCGGGAAGGCGTTTCCCGGCGGTTCAGTGATTGCGGGGCCAGACGGCGATGTGCGCGCTCGAGCTCCACTGTGGGAGGAGGCCGCCATGCCGGTAACACTCGACCTGGGCGACATTACGCGCGCTCGAGCATCCTCCCCGTTGCTTGCAGACCTGAGGACGATGCTGCCACACATGCTGCGCTCGCTCGAACGCGCCGGCGAGCGGAAGTAGCCTACAGTGAAAGTCGTCGCGCCACTCGTCACCAGGACCACACCACCTCCACTCGCACTGGATTGCGAGCTTGCGACCGAATGGCTCGTCGCATTTTTACGTGCCGAGTTCAAGCGTCGCGGTTTTGAGAAGGCGGTCGTTGGAATGTCCGGGGGGGTGGACTCCGCTGTTACCGGCTTTCTGTGCGCGCGGGCGCTCGGCGCGGAGAATACAATCGCGGTCCGTATGCCTTACCGCACGAGCAGCCCGCAATCTCTGGAACACGCGAAGCTGGTGATCGACGCGCTCGGGCTTACGGAGCGCACGCTCGATATATCCCCGGCAGTTGACGGTTACTTTGTCAACGAGCCTGATGCTGATGCTTCCCGTCGCGGGAATGTGATGGCGCGGATGCGCATGATAGTCCTGTTCGATCTCTCGGCAAAGCATCGCGCGCTTCCGGTCGGTACGGGGAACAAGACCGAACGACTCTTCGGTTACTTCACGTGGCACGCGGACGATTCGCCACCGATCAATCCGCTTGGCGATCTGTTCAAGACGCAGGTGTGGGAGCTTGCCAGATTCCTCGGGGTGCCGGATGTGATAATCAACAAGCCGGCGTCAGCGGACCTGATTCAGGGGCAGACTGATGAAGGCGATTTCGGAATATCATACGCGAAGGCCGATGATATCCTCAACTGGCTGCTGACGGGATACACAACGAACGAAATTATCGCGCATGGTTTCGCGGCTACAGACGTGGAGATCGTGCGCAAGCGACTTGGCTCGACTCACTGGAAGCGGAAGCTTCCCACGGTGGCGATGTTGAGCCCGACCGCGATTGGCGAATCGTATCTGAGGCCGGTGGATTACTAGGAGTTTGGCTAGGTAGCAAAGGTGCCGGCGGCGAGATTCCCGCTTTCGCGGGAATGACGGGTGTTGGTCAGGTGCCGGCGGCGAGCTTCCCGCTTTCGCGGGAATGACGGGTGTCGGCCAACTATCGGCGACCGAAGGGCTACTCCGCCAGCGCGTCCGATGCGACGCGCGCGGACTCGGCGAGCACTGCGGCGCCGATGAACAGTGCCTCCTCGGCCGCATAATACGACGGCGAGTGGGCGGCGATCACGCGGCCGCCGGGTTCGCGCGCGCCAATCCGCATGAAGCAGCCGGGAATATTCTGCATGTATTCCGCGAAATCCTCGCCGCCCATGTTGGTCGTGCCGAGTGGCACGAGTGCATCGGCGCCAAGCACGTTCGTGACCGCTTCGCGGGCCCAGTTGGCGGTGACTTCGGGATTCATGATTGGTGGAGTGCCGCCGCTCAGCGCGATTGTTGCGTGTAGCCCATACGCGGTTGCGATTGCGTCGGCGATGCGCCGCAGCTCGCCGGTGAGGAGAGCCCGTGCATCGCTAGTGGTTGCGCGGATGGTGCCGCTCAACTGAACACTGTCGGGGATGATGTTGGCGGCTGTACCGGCGTTGATGGTACCAACCGTTACGACTCCCGGTTTGGCTGGATCCAAGCGGCGCGATACGATCGTCTGTAGCGCTCCGATGAGCGCAGCGGCGCCGACTATCGGATCGGCGGACTCGTGTGGGCGCGCACCATGCGAGCCGGCTCCGGTGATCGTTATGCGGAACGTATCGGTAGAGGCGGCGAGAGCACCCTGCTGCGCGACGACCTGTCCGACTTCGAACCTGCGATCCACGTGACCACCGAAGATCGCGCGCACAGAATCGAGCGCGCCACTCTCAAGAACGCCACGCGCTCCCTCGCCCACTTCTTCCGCTGGCTGAAAGACAACGAGTACGTCTCCGCGAGCTGGCGAGTTGAGGAGCAGCCGAGTGGCGCCGATTGCCCATGACGCATGAACGTCGTGACCGCATGCATGCATTACGCCGGGATTGATCGAAGCAAACGAGAGCCCGGTGTCTTCCTGAATCGGCAAAGCGTCGATGTCGCCTCGTAGCGCGACTACCGGCGCAGAGCGATCACGGCCCGGTACACGCGCGATGATGCCCGTGTTTGCAACGCGCTTGACGTCGGTCAGACCGAAGCCGGTGAGCGTTGCTGTGAGCAGGTCGGCCGTCCGCTGTTCCTTCCACGACAACTCGGGATTGCGATGAAGATCACGACGGAGCGTCGATAGCTGAAGAGCGAACAGGTCGGGATACAACGCGCGCACCCTGTCCGGCACGTGTGGCACTGCCTGCGTTTCGGTTGGCATAATCGGTTTCAATTTCGTTTCAGCGGGCGCGCAGAGTTTGCGAGCGAACCGTAAGGTTATCTATGCGGCTTTCGTCTACGGACACCCCGATCCCCGGTTTGTCGAGCGGAACCTGCATCATTCCCTGCTGGCTCATTGTCCATTCTGGAGTCACGATATCGCGCTCCCAGTAGCGCGCGCTGGGGCTCAGGTCACCGGGAATGGTAAAATTCGGCAGCGACGCGAGCGCGACATTGTACGCGCGCCCAACGCCACTCTCGAGCATCCCGCCACACCATACCGGAATGCCGTGTTTTGCGCACAGATCGTGGATCGCGCGCGCCTGTTGTAAGCCGCCGACCCGGCCTGGCTTGATGTTGACTATGCGGCCGCTCTTCAACGTGATCATGTCCTCGACACGGTCGACGCTCGTGATCGACTCGTCGAGACAGATCGGCGTGCTGAGTATGTGCTGCAGCTCGGCGTGACGAACTATGTCATCATGGGCCAGCGGCTGCTCGATCATCACCAGGTGTAAGTGATCGAGCTGCTTCAGGTGCGCTGCGTCTTTTAACGTGTAGGCGTTATTGGCGTCGGCCATCAACGGTGCATCTGGATATGCGGTGCGCACCGCCTGAAGAAACTCGATGTCGTGGCCAGGCTCGATCTTCAGCTTTATCTTGCGGTAACCGTCAGCGAGTGCGCGGCCCACGCGCTCAACCAACGCTTCGGGAGACGCTTGAATTCCAATCGAAATGCCGCTGGCGATCTCGGTTCGGGTTCCGCCAAGCAAGCGCGCGAGCGGCATCCCCTCACGCTCGGCAACAAGCGCCCAGGACGCCATCTCGATGGCGGCTTTCGCCATGTTGTGGCCACGGAAGTTGCGCTCCAGCGCGGGATGCACGTGCGCAGCCTGCTCGAACTCGACGCCGAATACGCGTGGCGCGACGTACTCGCTGATGACAACCCACGCTGTATCGATGGTTTCGGATGCGTAGTTCGGGTATTCGCCGGCGACGCATTCACTCCAAACGGTGACGCCCTCTGCGTCTCGAACTTTCAGGAGCATTATCCGTCGCTCCGTACAGAGCCCGGATGATATGCGGAATGGCTCCTTGAGCCGCAGCCGAATTTCGTGGAGCGATATTTCCTGAATTCGAATCATCGATTGAACCCGTTAAAGCGTGTTATCGCTGTAGTAAATACGTGCCGAAGGTGTGTCCGGAACCGCGAAGAAATCCGACGATCGAATATCCCCGTCCCATGTAGACCGTAAACGCCTCTCGCGTGTTTTCCCGCCACCGACGTGCGAGCGCCAGATCCTCGTCGAGTACGACGAAGATATCATCTGGAATTACGATTCGCGCGCGGGGGGCGCCTATATGCGCCACAGACATCCCGGCGTTGACGACCTGCGCGTCGGCCCAGCTCGCATCCGGGATGGTCGGAGTTACTGCCTGATCCAATTGCCACGCTACTATTAGCCGATCGGTGCCAAGTGCCGCGTGCATCACGCTTCCCGTGTCGTCACCGTAGAAGCTCGGACGATACTCGACGACCCGCGCACCGAGCTGAGCAAGGTTCAGATGTGCGTTGCGCGCGACGAGCGGATCGAATGTCCAGTACATAGTGCGCACGCCGATCGGAAGCAGCAGCTCGCGCTGAAAGGCTTTGAGTCGCTTTCCGATCCCCATGTCGCGCGCACTCACACGTATCGCGAGCAAGTCAGACCAGTGCGACAACTGACCGTCGCGCACGCCTGTGATCCCGAATACAAAGCCAAGCATCGCGCCAGTCGCATCGAACGCTGCGGCAGTTACTCCACCTACCTCCTGCGCAATCCGAAGAATGGTGGCTGGAACCGACTCGGTGAACTGCGCTCCCCACGTCTCGCGCTGGATGACAACGCATTCTTCATATTCGGGTAGAGTCGAGACGCGCCGAATCGTGACGGCACCGGCGGCGGTGGCGGCATTGGCGGCGGCATTGGCGGCGGCTTCGGGCGAGCGCTGGCGCGGCGTTGGGCTGGGAAGCATCTTCTCTCATTCAAATCTACTGTGGCGCCGGACGATTTTCGCCGGTGGCAATCCGCGCCGGTCGTCGCCATAGCAATTGTGAAGGACGGCAGGATGGTTTTCGCGAAAGGCTACGCTTCGACTATCGGGAATTCCTGTTTCATCCGTTGCTAAAGGAAGCTCACTGAGTATGAAAGACGAACACAGAGCGGCGCAGTCGGCGCTCGACCTGCTGACACAGCGCAGCGATGAGCTGCTGGCTCGGATCGAGGGCACTACGACAGATGACGAACGACTGAAAAGGCCGGCGCCAGGCGCGTGGTCGCTAACTGAAGTAGTCCAGCACCTCTCGCTCGTCGCCGCCGGAATGCTGCGAACCGGGCATACCGCGAAGCCCGGCGCACCGTTTATCGGCTGGGCAAAGTTGGCCGCGCTGCGCGGCCTCTTGCGATCGCGTTTGAAGATCAAGGCGCCGGTCGCGGCCATCGTCCCGCGACCAGGCGTTATGTGGAGCGACGCGCAATCCAACTTGCGCGCAAGCAACGTTCGGTGGCGCGCCTTCGTGGATGGCAACACGTTCGACGCGACCAGCTTCAGGCATCCGTTCGTCGGGCGGCTGACGCCTGTCGAGACGGTTGAGTTTCTCGTTGAACATTTCCAACACCACATGCGACAAGTCGATCGTCTGCTACCGAGATAGTACTCGGCGTCGCATCCGTCACTCCGGCGAAGAACGTCATCCCCGCGAAGACCGTCATCCCCGCCAAGACCGTCATCCCCGCGAAAGCGGGGATCCCTTTCGGCACGATCGGCTCTCAGCGACGGGATTCCCGCTTTCGCGGGAATGACGGAGGACTCGGGAATGACGGCGGCCCAGCTCATGTTAGCCCATCACCGCGGCACCGCGATCTTCACTGGCAGCACCTTCGCACCCGCGCCGCGACGGGTTGCCGTGCTTTCATTCATGTATGAATCGAACGTCTGCTGTTGCGAGAAGGTGAGGATGTCGCGCACTTCGGTCATCTCGCGCTGAAATACTCTTGCGCTGCTGTCGGCCGTTGGTGCCTCCAGGTGCGCCTGCGCTGCTTTCTTGGCGGGGGCGTACTTCTTGTGAATGGTCTTGACCTGACTCTTCTGTGTGTCGGTGAGTTGGAGCGCGGTCCACATTGCCGGCTTGGCGCGCTGGCGTTGGCGGTGTGATTGCGCGCCAACGGAACCTGCGACGACGCAGAAGGCGGCCAAAGCGAACAGCGTGACTTTGATATTCATGACATCTCCATTTGAAGTATGGGCGCGGCTATTTCCGCGTGGGGAGAATATCTGTCACACTGTTGACGCGAGGGTGGCGGAAAGACGACGCGGGCAATCCAAAATGGACTGCCCGCGCAGGTTGCTCGAGAAGTTTACCGGAAGAACCTACAGAACGATGTTACTTGGCCGGCGCAACTGCATTAGCCGGCTTGGGAGCGCGCTTGCCCCAGGCACCATGACTTCTCTTTCCCATATTCGGCTTCGTTTGCGCAGCCTGTGCATCGAACTTCTGCTGCTGGGCCGGTGTTAGCATCGCGCGCATTTCCGCCATCTCCTGCTGGCGAACCTGCATCGACGGTGCCATGTCCGACTTGATCTTCGCCCGTGCAGCGCGCATCCCAGCTGTGTCACCGCGCGTGCGGGCCGCTCGCATCGCGTCGAAATCGGTCTTGGAGCCGGCACGCGCGGACTTTATCTGCGGTGCGTACTTGGCGTGAATCGCCTTCATCTTCGCCTGCTGGTCGGAGGTGAGACCGAGTTCCTTCATGTGACCGTGTCGTAGTCCCATGTGGGCCGGTAGATTGGTCGGAGTGGTAGCCGGTGTCGCTTGGGCGTGGAGCGTTGGCGCAGCCATCAGGACCGCCGCCGCAACTGCCAGAAATTGCATCTTCATGGAATTCCCTTCTCCTTTGGGTTGTCGCACGCGCGATTGGAAGCGCGTGGCTAAACATATGACGTCGCGGATGCGGGAGCGTTAACAGAGTAGCCGGCGCTAAACGATCGTTCGTTCAGCGAAACACCACGATCAACAATGACACCGCCGCTAGCGCCAGCGCGAGCCCTGCCACGATTAGTGTCGTGCGGACCGCCGCGGACCACCGCGCCTGCGCAGCCTCGAATGCCGCCGTTACGCGAGTCTCCGCGGTATCTGGCTGCGCCTGCTCGCCATCGAACAATGATTGGCGCATTATGCTCTTGGCCACCAGAACTTCACGCATCGCGGTCTCGAAGTGCATCTGATGGATTGCACGCGGCAATGTTGTTGCCGGTTCTCCGGCCGCCATCGCCGCCGCTTTGAGAACTGCGTTCTTGATCTCGCCGCCACTCGCGTCGAAAAGCTCAGCGAGCGTGTGGAAGTTCACGTCTGGTGCGAGCGGGGTCTTGTCTGGATGAATCTGTACTCGCCAGATCTGCTCCCGCTCCTCCGCACCCGGTCGCTCGAACAGTACGTGCGTGCGGATGCGCCGCTCAAAGGCGGGATCGAAGTTCGCGGCGAGATTGGTCGCAAATATCACGACTCCGTTGAAGCTCTCCAACTCGCGCAACAGCACGTTGACGGTCGTGTTGGACTCGCGTTGCATTGGCTGCGACGTGGATGTCGAGCGTCGCGCGGCAATCGCGTCGGCTTCGTCGAAAAAGAGCACGGCGCCCTGTTCGTCCGCCACGCGAAATACGGCAGCAACATTCTTCGGTGTCTCGCCAGCCCACATGGATTCCATCTCGGAATACCGAACGACGAGCAACTGCCTCCCGAGCGCGTGCGCAATCGCCTCGGCACAGATCGTCTTTCCGGTCCCCGGTGGACCGGCGAAGTTGAAGGCGAGGCCGAGGCCTGTCGCGTGGCGCTCACCGAGTCCCCACTGCCGGAAGATGAGATCGTGATTGCGAACCTGCGCGAGGGCCTGCTCGAGTGTCAGCCGCGTCTTGGGCGGCAGGATCACATCTGCGAACGTGCGCACAGGTGCGATCACATCGACAGTACCACGTTGCGATGCACCCGGCACCAGTCCAAAAAACTCAAGCAGCGGTGTGGCCACCGTTACTCCGTGGATGAGTGAATATCCTGATACCCCAGTGCGGGTGAGCGTGGTCCCATGCGGCGACCGTGACCGTCAGGAACGTATCTTGTGAATCCAGTCGGTGACAGAGGACGGCAGGAACATGTTGTCCGAGATTCCAGCTATCTCCTCGGCTTCCTTCCAACGTTCTTCCAGTACTGCAAGTTCGCCCTCGAGAGCGCGACGCTCGTCGTCCTCGTGTGTCATCATTTCCAGCGCCAGGCGTGCCTCGATTGGAATGCTAGACAGGCGGCCTCTCCTCGAAGGATCCCTGCCCTTCATCGCCAGCGATGCGGCCGCGCCCATTATCTTCGTCGCGTTGGCGCCTTCCTCGATCAGCTGCACCGCGGTCTCGACGTGACGCTTGGCGCCACCGCGGCCATTTATAGCGGGAAGTAATGAAGCAAGTGCGGGCAGCGCGTCCCGGGGTTCCAAGTTGATTCCGTGTTTCAGCCCACCGTGTCTTCGTGGCAGATATCGCCACATATTGAATTCCCCAGCAGCCGATGGCGGCGCCTGGTGCTCGATAGAGAGCCTCCAATCAGACCCGCCAACTCCAACTATCTTCGCACGCGGAAGTTGCGCGCGCGTGACATTCACAATACCGCGAGGCGTTGGAACTCGTGCAACCACGCGCCGCTCGCGCAGTTGGTTGACACCTTGTGCTCCGATGTTAAGAAGTGTGCCGCCGCCGCCCGCCAATAGCCCAAGGGCCGCATACCCCGAGAATAGCGCTCCGGCCGCGACAACGCTTCCGGCCGCGACCATGTAGTACCTTCGCCTGCGCTTGCCGAACTGATCGCCATATCTCCACGCGGCCATCTCAGGACGCTGCGGATCGCCGACGCGCACCAGCTCCAACCCTTCGCTCACGCGAGCAAGTCCAATGTGTTCGGTTGACATCCGAAGCTTGGTGTCACGGAAGAGACGCTCGCACTCTTCGATAGCTTCCCAGCGCTCTTCCAGCGGCGTGAGATTCCAGCGTTCGCATCCGCGACAAATAACCCAGAGCCTGCCCTTCTCCCCGTCGAACGCGAGGCGACGTCCGACGGGAAAATGCTCGACTACTTCGTTCGCGCCGAGCGCGCTGTGGCAGAAAAGGCAGGTGGAATACATGAGCTACTTGCGCTCATAGACGGCGTTTCCGTCTACATCGGCTGCGACGACGCTCGTCTTGAGTATGTTGTCGCCGGCTGGGATGGGCATCATATCCTGATCCAGCACTGCGAAATCAGCACACTTACCGGTGACCTTCACGAACGTATCTTCTGAATCCAGTCGGTGACAGAGGAAGGCAGGAACATGTTGTCGGAGATGCCAGCTATCTCCTCGGCTTCTTTCCACCTTTCTTCAAGAACAGCGAGCTCACCCTCGAGCGCACGACGCTCGTCGTCTTCGTGCGTTGCCATCTCGAGCGCGAGACGCGCTTCGAGTGGAATGAGCAAGAGTCTTCCGTCAGCCACATAGTACCAGTTGGATTTCCTTACGAGAGAGACGGCGGTATTGAGCAGCATCGTCGAGCTGCCCGCATCCTCGACGAGCTTCACGGCGGCCTGGACGCGCCGCGCCGTTCCCCCTCGAGCGTTTACCCGTGGGAGAAGTGCGGCGATGGCTGGAAGCGCATTTTGCGCGTCCAGAAACATCGTGCGCTTCGGAAACAGAGCACTACCGAGGCGGTACTTCCCCCAACGATCGGGTTCACCGATTCCAGAATGTGGTTGGTATTCAAGCGACAATCGCCAAGTCGAGCGCGGAAATTCGACGATCTTTGCCCGCGACGCCTGAAGCCGCGTGACGTTGACTACACCGTCAGGCGTCGGAACTCTCGCAGCAATGCGCCGGCTATATGCGACGTTGGAGCCATTGACCATTAAGCTCAGAGCAGAGCCTCCGCCTCCCCCGAGTAGCCCGAGCGCAGCGTATCCCGAAACGAGCGCGCCGCCCGCCACCACGGTACCGGCCGCCATCATATAGTACTTTCGCCTGCGCTTGCCGAACTGATCGCCATATCTCCACGCGGCCATCTCGGGACGTTGTGGATCGCCGATGCGCACCAGCTCCAACCCTTCGCTCACGCGCGCGAGTCCAATGTGTTCGGTTGACATGCGAAGCTTGGTGTCACGGAAGAGACGCTCGCACTCTTCGATAGCTTCCCAGCGCTCTTCCAGCGGCGTGAGATTCCAGCGTTCGCATCCGCGACAAATAACCCAGAGCCTGCCCTTCTCCCCGTCGAACGCGAGGCGACGTCCGACGGGAAAATGCTCGACTACTTCGTTCGCGCCGAGCGCGCTGTGGCAGAAAAGGCAGGTGGAATACATGAGCTACTTGCGCTCATAGACGGCGTTTCCGTCTACATCGGCTGCGACGACGCTCGTCTTGAGTATGTTGTCGCCGGCTGGGATGGGCATCATATCCTGATCCAGCACTGCGAAATCAGCACACTTACCGGTGACCTTCACGAACGTATCTTCTGAATCCAGTCGGTGACAGAGGAAGGCAGGAACATGTTGTCGGAGATGCCAGCTATCTCCTCGGCTTCCTTCCAACGTTCTTCCAGAGCCGCAAGTTCGCCCTCGAGAGCGCGACGTTCATCGTCTTCGTGCGTGATCATCTCCAGAGCAAGACGGGCTTCCAGCGGGATTGTTGAGAGGCGACCCTGCATCGTAGCATTCCAATTGGGTTTCATGGCGAGCGACGCAGCGGTGTTGAGTAGCTTTGTCACACTACTCGCCCGTTCGACGAACTCGACAGCCGACTGGACGTTGCGCTTGGTCCCACCGTGACCATTCAGCGTTGGAAGAAGTGCGGCCAGTGCGGAGAGAGCATCGCGCGGCTCCAGCTTCACGGTCGCTTTGGTGTCGCGACGCGGTTGATACTCCCACCACCGGTACATCCGCTCGCCATGTCGCACCACGTGCTCCAGGGACAGGTGCCAGTGTGAACCTGGCGATCCGACGATCTTTGCGTGTGGAAGTTGGCGGCGCTTGATGTCAACAACACCATCCGGTGTCGGGACCCTCGCAACAATGCGACTGCTGTATGCGGCGTTGGAGCCGTTGACCATTAAGCTCAGAGCAGAGCCTCCGCCTCCCCCGAGTAGCCCGAGCGCAGCGTATCCTGAAGCGAGAGCGCCGCCTGCCACCACGGTACCAGCGGCGATCATGTAATAGCGCCTCCGTCGCCTGCCAAACTGATCGCCGTATCGCCACGCCGCCATCTCGGGCCGCTGCGGATCGCCGACGCGTACCAGCTCTAGACCTTCGCTCACGCGAGCAAGTCCAATGTGTTCGGTTGACATCCGAAGCTTGGTGTCACGGAAGAGACGCTCGCACTCTTCGATAGCTTCCCAGCGCTCTTCCAGCGGCGTGAGATTCCAGCGTTCGCATCCGCGACAAACGACCCATAGCCTGCCCTTCTCCCCATCGAATGCAAGCCTGCGTCCGACGGGGAAATGCTCGACTACCTCGTTCGCGCCGAGCGCGCTGTGACAGAAAAGACACGTGGAGTACAAGTGTTATTTGCGGTCGTAGACGCTCTTTCCACCAATGTACGTTGAAACGACGCTCGTCTTGAGTAGGTCGTTAGCCGGCACAGTCATGATGTCCTGATCCAGCACGGTAAAGTCGGCGTACTTGCCGGGAGTGATGGAGCCCATCACATGTTCCTGAAATCCAGCGTACGCGGGCCAGATCGTCATTGACCTGAGCGCCTCGTCACGCGTCATGCGCTGTTCGGGAAACCATCCGCCGTCCGGCCAACCGGTGGCATCCGCACGTGTTACAGCGCTGTGGAACGTGATGAGCGGGTTTACCTGCTCCACCGGAAAGTCAGTGCCGTTTGGAATGATGACGCCCGTGTTCAGCAACGACCGCCACGCGTATGCACCACGTATGCGCGAAGCACCCAGTCTGTCTTCAGCCCAACGCATGTCGCTCGTCTGATGACTCGACTGCATGCTCGGGATCACTCCCAGTTCTGCGAAACGCGGGATGTCAGCCGGATCAAGGATCTGTGCGTGCTCAACGCGGAAGCGATGATTCGCTGTCGGCACAGCTCTGAGAGCCGCTTCGTATGCGTCGAGCGCGTTCCTGTTGCCGCGGTCGCCGATAGCGTGAGTCGCAACCTGAAACCCGTGCCGCAACGCAGATGTGGCGACGGCTTGTAAATGCGCTTCGCTCGAAACCAACAGGCCGCTGTTGCCGGGATCGTCAGAATATGGCGACAATAGCGCCGCGCCACGCGATCCGAGTGCGCCATCAGCGTACAGCTTTATTGAACGGACCCATAAATGGCCACCATACAGCTCGCTACGTGGACCGAGCGTGTAGTAGTGCGCGATATCCGCGCTGTCGTCAGCTATGAGAATGTAGCCGCGCAGATCGAAGTTGCCCTTGCTCGCCATTGATTCCATGACGTCGATGATCTTGCGCGGCTCACCAGGATCGTGAATGGAGACGAGTCCCCAACGGTGAACCTCGGCGATCGCAGCGGAGATCGACTGCTCGAGCTGCGCGGCGGTCGGCGGCGGCACGGCGCGACCGATGATATCCTGCGCGTTGTCCACGAACACACCAGTCGGGTTACCACTCGCGTCGCGAATGATGCGTCCACCAACTGGATCCTTAGTGGCCGCTGTTACGCCGGCAGCCTGCATCGCGCGCGCGTTGGCCAACAGCGCGTGCCCATCGATGCGTTCCAGCACCACGGGATTGTCGGGAAAAGCGCGGGTCAGTGCGTCGCTGGTAGGGAACTGTTTGGAAGCCCAGCGATTCTGGTCCCAGCCGTGCCCCATCACCCACTCGCCCCTGGGCACTGTTCCGGCATGCTTCTTCGTACGCTCTATCACTTCGTCGTAGGAAAGACTGCCCGCGAGATCCGCTTCGTGCAGCGTCGCTCCGAGCTCCGTCAAGTGACCGTGCGCGTCTGCCAGTCCGGGCACCACCGTAGCACCATGCAAATCAACGACGCGGGTGTTCGGGCCCTTGAGAGCCAGCGCTTCCCGCTCTGATCCCACGAAAGTGAACACGCCATTGCGAACCGCGAAGGCCTGCGCGGCTGGACGGGAATCATCAACCGTGTAGATGTGGCCACCCGTGACAATCAGGTCGGCCGGCGCATTGGTGACTCCTTGCGCGAACAGCGACGATGCGCAGAGCAGCAGCAATCCAGTCAGCGCGCCGCGCTTTGCTTCAGTCTTGAAAAGCTTCACGATTCTCTTTGCTAATGGGTGATTCGACGAGATCCTATACAGCACGTTGCGTCCGTCGCCGACGCGCTCCACCACTCCTTCGTTCTCGAGCCGGATCAGTGCCTCGCGCACGGCCGGCCTGCTAACCTTCGTCTCACGCGCGATCCGCGGCGGTGCGTGCTCGCCGCCAGGCGTGAGTACGCGCAACACACGGACTGTTGCCTGTGTGCCGAGTATCTGATCCAGAGAGTGCCGCTTTGGCGACGCCACGCTTAGCACGCCTCGCAAGTGTGAAACGTTACGGATCCATCGAGGGCGAACCTGATGGTTACGCGACTTCCCACGCCGACTTCGTGAGGGAGTTCCAGTAGGCTCCCGCTGGCATCGATGATATTCGTTTCCGAATCAACCATCTTCAAAATCTCCGCTGCCATCCCGACAACTGCAAGCGTTCCATCCCGGATTCCCAGCGCCGTCGCCCATGGCCGGCGCGGATCCCCGGTCCTGATCCGTGCGTTCGTAACCACGATCGACAGGTTCGGGGAGGTCACACGGATTCCTTGCGGTCCGAGTAGACGGAAGCCGCGGCGGCCGTTCCAAGTATCAGGACTATCACCCCTAGCGACGCAACCGTCGGCACTTCGTACCACGCGGCGACGAGCATCTTCAACCCCACAAATACCAGGATGACCGCCAGTCCGATGGTGAGGTAGCGAAGCTTGCTGACCGCACCCGATAGGAGAAAGTAGAGCGAGCGCAATCCGAGTATCGCCGCGACGTTCGAGGTGTAAACGAGAAACGGCACGTGCGTGACGGCGAACACTGCTGGAATGCTATCCACCGCGAACACGAGATCCATCGTTTCGATCAGCACGAGGACGACGAAGAGCGGCGTCGCCATGCTGCGTTTGACGCCGCGTTCGTCGGCCCTGCGGATGAAGAATTTTTGCCCGTCATAGTCGTTGCAGACCGGAATTATCCGGCGCACGAGCTTGAGTACGGGATTCGCGCCAGGATCGACGTGCTTGTCGCCGCTCGCGCCCATCCTGATCCCGGTGATCACGAGGAACACGCCAAAGACGTATGTGATCCACTCGAACCGGCTGAAAAGAGCGGCGCCGGCAGCGATCATCAGGCCTCTCATTACGAGAGCGCCGAGTATGCCCCAGAACAATACCCGGTGCTGATACTCTTCCCTGATCTCGAAATAGGAGAAGATGAGCACCATCACGAAGATGTTGTCAACGGAGAGTGAGTACTCCACGAGGTAGCCCGTGATGAACTCGACACCCGCTAGGTGACCCTGGAAATAGAAGATCCCGGCCGCGAACAGCAGCGCCAGGAAGACCCACACCCCGCTACGAATCGCGGCGTCTTTTACCGATAGCTTTGCGTTACGGCTGAAGAGACCTAAATCGATTGCGAGCGCCATCAGAACTACCGCGTTGAACGCGATCCATGGTGCCAGCGGAGAATGAATCATCTCCGCAACCAATTGTCGTCCCTATCTCCGTTCCATCGCGTCGCGCACGTCGAGCAGGATCTCGAAATACAACTGCTCTCGGCGATACGCAAAATCAAGAGTGGCCATCTGGGAGTCGTCGCCGGTGACCTTGGCGCGCTCGAATGCCTCGCGGTACATCTCGTCGAGGTTGGCAAGGATTCTGTCGCGGGGACGTGACATAGGGTTATGAGAAGGTTGGGACGGTTGGCTCCCCATTCCGGCTATCCTGTCGAGGATCGTCTCGGGGTCGCGTCCGTCAAAGAGGAATTTCTGTGCCGCCCCAAGGGCGAGCCGTCGCGGATCTATTGGGTTCGTCAAGCCATTTTAATGTAACTCGTCAGACTGGTCGATTCGGTGGAACACCGCTTCTTCAACTACCCGTCCACCCTTGAGATGCTCGACCACGATTCGTTCCAATAGTTGTGGCGTGACTCCGGCGTACCACACCCCCTCCGGATAAACCACTACTATGGGTCCGCCCTCGCAAACGCCGAGGCACGGAGTCTCACCCCGCTTTACTCGAGTCGGACCAAATAGCAGCCCCTCGCGCTGGAGCAGCGACGCCAGCAGCGAGTACAGCGAGCGGCCGCCTCGATCTTGCGAGCAATATCCACCCGTGCAAATAATGACATGCCGGGAATACGGTTCCATCGGTTGTGGTAAGGATGCCATATTCCACGTATAATAACTGCCCCTCACAAACTGATGTTTTCATGACAGCAATTGATCCTGTTATCGCGGCCAAGCGGTACGCACACCCTGAAGTCCTGGTAAGCACTGAATGGCTCGCCGAGCATCTGGCCGATGAATCCGTACGAATCATGGAATGCGACGAGGACGTGTTATTGTACGAAGTCGCACACATTCGAGGCGCACAGAAAGTTGACTGGCACACTGACCTCAACGATCTGGTAGTCCGGGACTACGTTGGCCGTGAGCAATTCCAGGAATTGCTCCGCTCCAGAGGGATCGACGAGTCCACGACTGTCGTGTTCTACGGCGACAAGAACAACTGGTGGGCCAGCTACGCATTCTGGGTGTTCAAGCTATTTGGATTCGAGAATGCGCGGCTCCTGGACGGCGGACGCGCGAAGTGGGAAGCCGAAGGACGTGCGATGACTACAGAGCGTCCGTCGTTTGCACGCACGTCATACGACGCTCCGCCGCGGGCGGACGAGAAGATCCGCGCATTCTTCGACGACGCGCTTGCGCAATCGAGGCAGGGCAAACCACTCGTCGACGTCCGCAGCCCGCAGGAATTCACCGGCGAGCGTACCCACATGCCCGACTATCCGCAGGAAGGAACTCTGCGCGGCGGCCATATTGCCGGCGCTCGCTCCGTGCCATGGGCGCGCGCGGCGAACAGCGACGCCACTTTCAAGTCAGCGCTGGAGCTGCGCGCGATCTACGAGCGGGAACAGGGACTCAGTTCCTCAGACGAGATAGTAACCTACTGCCGAATCGGCGAGCGCTCCGCGCACACGTGGTTCGTTCTCACTTACTTGCTGGGATATCCGAGCGTGCGCAACTACGACGGCTCATGGACTGAATGGGGCAACACCGTACGCGCACCGATCGAGGTCGGCTCATGAGCGGAACCATTCCCGCGGCTGTGCAGGTGGTGTGGGCCGGCGAAGGACGATTCGATGCTGGGCGAGCTGGTGGCCCGACAATCCGCCTGGATTCTTCCGCGCGCACCGGTCCGAGCCCAGTTGATGCGCTGCTTTGCGCGCTCGGCAGCTGCGTTTCGGTGGATGTCGTGGACATTCTGGCGAAGCGCCGCACTCCCGTCGCATCGTTGACGATGGATGTGCAAGCCGAGCGAGTTGACGGGACGCCAAAGCGGCTAGCGCGCGCAACTCTCCATTTCGCGATCTCCGGAGCTGGCATCGAGCGACTTCACGCCGAACGCGCGATAGATCTCGCTGTCAGCAAGTATTGCTCGGTTCGGGATTCGCTTCGTACAGACATTCCGGTGGATTGGACACTCACCCTGAACGGCGAATCTCACGTCACGAATAAAGCGACGCTAGCCTGAGCCGACACTCCAAGGTACACACCGTCGGAGTCGGAAGATCCCTGGTCTCGCGTTAACTCGTCTGGGTGTAGTTGGCACAGACAGCGGCGTCGGCAAGACTGTCGTCGCGTCCGCTATCATCGCCGCCATGCGCGACGCTGGCGCGCGGGTCGCACCAATGAAGCCCATTGGCCGACACAACTCCGGCGACGCGGAGCTCATGCGGGCTGCATCGGGAATCGCCTACCCCATTGAGCTCATCCAACCGGCGAGCTTTGCCGATTCCGTTGCGCCGCTCGTCGCGGCTCGCAGGGCTCGTGCTCGAATCGATGTAAGCACCCTCGATTACGCATTCAGCGAGCTGTGCACGATGAGCGACGCCGTGGTCGTCGAAGACTCTGGCGGCCTGCTCATGCCGATCACCGAGACTGAGAGCTTTGCAACGCTGTTCAAGCGCTGGGGGCTCGATCTCGTTGTCGTCTCGCCGAACAGAATCGGTGCCGTCAACCAGACTTTGATGACGGTTCAGGTGGCGCAGAGCCACGGCTTTCGCGTGCGAGCGGTGGTGCTGACGACACTCACCAGGGAACGTGGCGGCACTGCGGAGCGCACCAATCAGGCCTTGCTGAAAGAGTTGCTTCGAACGATCCCAGTCCTCAGCTTTCCATACACCGACGCACCCGACGACCCTCGCCAACTTATGGCGCTGGCTCGCGAGCTGTCGGCGCATCCCACGATCGCACGTCCGGCGTAGCCATTTAATCGATCGTCACCAGCCCGGTGACGGATCGCCCTTCTTCTCCGTCATATCGTGATGATGGCTCGAACAGAATCCAGAGGACACCTCTACGGCACCGCGGTGCGACCAGCGATACGGGTATCGGCTGTAATCGCACTGTTCGCCATTGCGTATGCGGTGCTAGTGCTGGCCATGGGAACTATCCCGCTCAACATGTTGCTCAGCAAACTCGTTGCCCCGAGGGAAATGCCGGTCATCTGGCGTAACTCCATCATTCAGCTGGCCGAGCGCACTGTCGCAGCGACGGCCGCATGTTGGTTCGGCCTCGTAGTTTCTGGCCGAATCAGGAAGGGAGCGCGGCTAACCGGAACTGGGATGCTCGCGGCTGGCGCATTGATGTCCGGCGCCCTTGCGGGTGCGGTAGATGTTGGCCTGCATCGGCTCTGGGTGAGGCAGATGGTCGCTGCCGCCCACTCGTCGCCACTGCTCGGCAACGTGGTGTCGCTGGGCATCACCGCGGCTGTCGCGCTCTTGTTAACGCTGCTTCTGATTGCGCGAAGCACCCGGCTAGTGACCGCGGAGAGCTAAGATCTGGCCGTAGCCCGGCGAAGCAGCCCCTTCACGCCGTGGTCGCAGTCTCCTAATCCCTGCCAAACGCCCCGCTCGCCGCCGCGACCGGTGTCCGGCCGGCGACAATCGGGTGTTTACCTTCCCGCGAAATTGCAGGCATAAACCCTTCTGCACGACCTAGTGTCAAAGCCCCGTGAAGCATACGTTTTCACGGGCATACCAATCCATCTTCAACGAACGCTACCAGGAGGCTGCATATGTCGATCGGTCGATACAGAGGAGTGTTACGGAGTCTTTCGCTCACACTCGTAGTTGCTTCGGTGCCGCTATCGAGTCTTTGGGCGCAATCTTCGGGCGTACCGCAGCTTAGCCTGTTCGGTGGCATAAACGCGGTGTCTAACAGACCGGTTTTTGCCGACGCGCTGCGCGACTTCAATGTCGGGGCCGCGGCCGACGTGCGAGCACTCCCGGTCACCGTTCGACTAGCTGGGGAATTCGCCAGTGTTACGCAGCACGGCGCCGTTAATCGGACTGTTATAGGTGCGAGCGCAGATGTGTTATCGCCATCGGTTGGCCTCTTTCGTGGTGCGAGGTTGTATGCGTTTGGTGGACCAGGCGTGTATCGGCTCAGCGGATATGACTATACGCTTCCGGGCAATCCTGCGGCTCTGAGTTTGGGATCTACCGCTTCGAGCCCGCTTCTCGCAATACCTGCCATGACGCATTTTGGGTTGAATGCGGGCATTGCGCTGGACGTTGGTCGCGTATTCTTCCAAGCGAAGGCTGTAGCAATGACGAGCGTCTCAGGAGTGGGTTATTTCCCGGTAAGCATCGGGTTCCACTTCTAATCGCGCCCCGTTTGGCGCCGCGCGATGTGCGCGGCGCCGGCGGCACGTTCTGGCAAAGTAGTGGTGCTGACAGCTTGGAGCGCTACTTACTCCAGCGCTTTTCCGTCTCTTCGAGCTCTACTCTCAACCTGGAATAGCTATCGTACCTGGCCGCGCTCACGGAGTCCGACTTGACCGCTCCGATAACCGCGCAGCCCGGCTCTGACAAATGCGAACAGTTGCCGAAACGGCACTCGTGAATGAAGGGCCGAAATTCCGGAAAGCAATCGGGTAGATCAACCGGGTTTAGGCCCCAGACTCCAACCTCGCGCAGGCCCGGCGTGTCGGCAACGTAACCGCCGCCCGGAAGCGGATGCATCACCGCGCCCACCGTTGTATGACGCCCCTTGTTGACCGACTCGCTGATCTCACCAACGCGCAAGTTGAGGCCAGGATAGAGCGAATTCATCAATGATGACTTACCGACTCCAGACGGCCCGCTTAGCGCGCTGGTCTTGCCATCCAGTGCGATGTGCAGCGCACCGAGGCCAGTGTGCTTCTTGACACTCGTGAAATGAACTGGATATCCGGCTGCTTCATAGTCCGCGAAGCGCGCGCGTACGGAGTGCTCCGGCACCAGCTCGGATTTGTTGATGACTATTCGCGATGTGAGCGAATTCGCTTCCGCAATCACCAGAAACCGATCGAGCATTCGCGGGTGCGGCTCGGGATTCGCCGCCGCGAAAACGACCACGACCTGGTCCAGGTTGGCGACCACCACGCGCTCTCCCGCGCGACCGCCCGGCTCTCGGCGCGCAAGCTGCGAGGAGCGCGGCACGATCTCTGTGATCATCCACCCGTCGCCGCGCTCTCCTTCCAGAAGCTTTACATTGTCGCCGACCGACAGTTTGACGCCAGAATCACTAATCAGCTTGAGGCGTCCCCGGAGCGAAGCGTCATGCATCTCACCGGTGTCAGTGCGAACTTGCCATACTCCGCCAGTACCCGAGAGGACTCGGCCCAGGTGCAACGGTCCCTCGACAGTCCGTTCTACGACTCTAGGTACGCGGGTCACGAATCTCGCATGACATCGTACCATGGTCTCGACGGCGTCTCCGCGCTGGATATCAACTGGTCGAGTGCGCGCTTCACGTCATTGAGCAACATGGCACCGAGTGCAGTTCGCGCCGCGTCCTCGGAGTCTCCGAAGGCGATGTACTCGGTTTCGAGATGCCCGGAGGCAACGGGGTCGCCGCGACGCCAGTGTACAAAGATCAGATATGCACCGAAGCGTCCACGTGCCTCACGGATTTCATCGGCGACGATATCAACGCTGTACGACGCACCGTCCTTGCCTTCGAATGCCGCCGGGCGTGCGTGCACGGCGCGGTAGCCACCAATGGTGTTGGCGTCACCAGCTTCGTGATCCGCCGGCAGGAATCGGCCCATGGTGGTCGCGGTGGCGGCTCAACGGCGGCCGCGCACCATCTCCTTTATGATGTTCCCCGTCATGAACGCGACGTTCGCCGGGCGCTCAGCGAGGCGACGCATCAGGTAGGGATACCACTGAGTTCCGAACGGAACGTAACAGCGCATTCTCCAGCCTTCGTTGACGATCTTCTCCTGAAGATCGCGACGCACACCATAAAGCATCTGAAACTCGAACTGATCAGGCTTGATATTGTTCTGCCGTGCAAATCGCTTTGTCGTCTCGATGATCGTCTCGTCGTGAGTCGCGATTCCGGGATAGTGGCCGTGTAGCGTCAGAGCCTGCATGCACTTAACGTAGTTCGCGTCCACGTCACGCTTCTCGGGAAACGCGACGGTCGCCGGCTCCTTGTAAGCACCCTTGCAGATTCGTACGCGGGCACCAAGCGCATTCATGTGCTCCACGTCAGCCTGAGTCCGATAAAGGTAGCTCTGCAGCACGACGCCAACTGTTCCGCGGAACTCAGGATAAAGGCGATTCTCGAACAGCTCCAACGTCTTCTGCGTGTAGTCGCTCGCTTCCATGTCGAGCCGTACGAAGCTGTTGTACTTGCGTGCGCGCTCGAGCACGTCTCGCATGATCGCGATACACAGCTCCTCGGAAACGTCCAGCCCCATCGCGGTGAGTTTTACGCTCACGTTGGCGTCCAGCTTTTCGCGCGCAATCCGGTCAAGGATCTTGAGATATTCCGCGCCCGCCGCCCGCGCCTCGGCCTCGTTGTGAACGCTTTCGCCGAGCAGGTCAAGCGAGGCAGTAATGCCGCGGCGATTCAGCTCTCGCACCGCCGGAACCGCCGTATCGAGCGTCTCGCCAGCGACGAATCGCGACGCGAAGCCTTTTGCCAGACGGTTGGTCTTTACGAACTTGAATACTCTTGGCTGATTCGACAGATACAACAGCGCGTTACGTATCATGTTACTTGTAGAGGCGAATTACGGGAAATGGCTTGCCGGGCTTGAGGGCGGTATCGAAGAAATTCCAGTCGACGAGCCCGTCATCGGATTCCGGTTCCAGAAGATAAGCGGCGAGCGGACCGAAGCGCCCCGAGGCCGATACAACGACATACCCCCCGCGCGTCGGTACATCAGACGACGAGGGCGCGCTCCAGTGCCCGGTCAGGCGTGTCTCGCGATGACCCTGAAACGGGCGCTCCGCCGGGATGACCGAGTCGACGGTAAATACCGCTGCTCGACTCGCCGCCGGCAACGATGACAGTGGTATTACCGTTAGACCGTGCAACCGAAGATTGGCGACGATCGCCGAGTCGTTGGGTAGCGCGTACGCGTCCGGGTGACTGATCGAGAGAGACGGCTCGAAGCGGTCGTACACCGGCATCACCTGTGTTATGAAGCGTCCGGTACGTTTGACTCCTTTGGGAACGCCGGCCTGCGTGCGCGCCGAGTCTCCGGTGCGTCGGAGAATCTCAAACGGAATTGGCGCGTCGAATGGTTTGGTCGTCAGGCGTGAGCGAATTGGAACGTCTGGCTCATCCACAGTCTCGGCGGTAGTGCGTATGCGTTGCAGGTCCGCAGAATGCCGTGCAGCATCAGACAGCAGCTCATGGACGAATGCGTAGGTAGACGCGACGCGACGCTTGAATGGATCGTGCGAATATGCCTCGCTCAGGATCGATACGCGACCCCGCATTCCGTAATAGTTGGTTCCATATCGGGGCTTGTGCTCGTACGTGAACCAACCGCGCTTTACGGTGTCGGTGATGTCGCGCTCTTCGTAAATGCTGTCGAAGTTGCCGTAGTCAAAGACCTCGAAGCCGCGCGCGTGCATGCGAGCGCGTATCTCCGGGAGCATTCCGTCGCGCGTCAGCGCACCCGCAAATCCCGGCGCATAGGCCGCTGGATTCAACGACGGCGAATATGTGAGCACGAAACCGTGGAAGCTGCCGTCGGTCGTATGCAGATCCACGTACACGTCGGGATCCCACTTATTGAACATCGCAAGCGCCGCGCGCGTTTCGGGAGCCTCGGCTTTCACGTAGTCGCGGTTCAGATCCAGGTTCTGGCCGTTGGGCCTGCGGCCGACCAGTGTTGGCCCGTTCTGCTCCGTGCGGTTCACGGTCTGATCCGCGAACTTCTCGTTGCCGTCAGCGTTGTAGATAGGAACGGCTATCAGCACCAGCGAGTCGAGCACGTTCGGGCCGTGTTGATACGTGAGATCGCGCACCAACGCGAGCAGCGCTTCCTTGCCTTCTACCTCGCCCGCGTGGATGTTCGCGTTGACGTACACTATTGGCCGGCCGAGTCTGCGTGCCTCTTCCGGAGTGGTGACCATTGGGCGCGATGCGATGAGATACGGAATATCGCGCCCTTCAGTGGTCTTGCCGATCACGCCGAAGGCAAGAGGCGCGTTGCGGGATCTCAGTCCATTGATGAATGCAATTACATCGCCGTAGCTGGACGTCTGGTTGTAGTTAGTAACCTCTGCACGCGTCTCCGGCATTGGATATATGGGGCGCGACGGGTCGATGCGCGCAGCGCAGGCGATACTCATTGAGGCAAGTGCCGCAGCAGCGACGCCGCACCTTGTGCTCGATAACTTCTGGATCATGTATCGTTGGGCGGGGTTGGAGCTACGGATAGAAGCGCGATTTGGAGCGCGCCATCTGCAGAAGTATCGGGGCCGCCTCGAACCGTCCTGGGTAGCGAACGTTGAGGTCGTCCAACTGCTGCAATAGCGGGTCTATGCCGATGCTGTCCATGTAGCGAAATGGACCGCCGCGGAACGGAGGGAAGCCGATACCAAACACGGCGCCCACGTCTCCATCGCGCGGGAGGCGGATGATTCCATCCTCCAGGCATCGCGCCGCCTCATTCAACATCGCGTACACGGTGCGTCGCTGGACATCTTCTTCTGGAAGGTCTACACGCGCACGTCCCGGCGCGAATATCTCGTACACCGAACCGTCCACACCACCTTTTCTTCCGGAAGCATCGTAAACGTAGAACCCTTTCTTCGACTTGCGCCCGAAGCGGCCAGCTTCAATCACGCTGCGTAGCGCTTCCGACGGTGCGAACCGCGAGCCGAAAGCGTCGAACATGATCTGCCCGACTTTGCCCGCAATATCGAGCCCGACTTCATCGATTAGCGTGATCGGCCCAACCGGAAAACCAAAATCGACTAGCGCCTTGTCGATTGTCTCTATCGAGACGCCTTCGTCCAGAAGGCGGCCTGCTTCGCTCACATACGGCGTGAGAATGCGGTTGACGTAGAACCCTGGCGAATCGTTTACGACTATCACGGTTTTCCCGAGCTTCTTGCCGTACGCAACAGCGGTAGCGGTCACCGTGTCGGCGGTACGCGGCGTGACTATCACCTCAAGCAACGGCATCTTGCTGACTGGCGAGAAGAAGTGCATTCCCAGCACTCGTTCGGGGCGGCGCGAGACTTCCGCGATGCTTGCGATGGGAATCGTGCTCGTGTTCGTAGCAAATATTGCCTGCGGCCGGATCACCGCCTCAGCATCGCGCAGCACTGTGTGCTTCACGTCCAGATCCTCAAACACGGCCTCGATCACGAGGTCGACGTTCGCGAAACCGCTATAGTCCACGGTTCCAGTTACGAGCGACATCGTATCCATGTACTGCACGCGCGTGATCTGGCGCTTGGTGAGTTTTTCCTTGACTATCACGCTCACTGCGCTCATCGCCTTTGCGATGTGTGCCCAGTCCGCGTCCTGCATGCGCACTATCGTTCCCTGCTGAACCGCCACACTTGCGATTCCCGATCCCATGAATCCCGAACCGATCACGCCGAGTTTTTCGACAGGCAGCGGTGCCGCGGTGTGTTCCGGGGCGAGCCCGCTGTCCTTTTTGAGTGCAGTAGTTGCGAAGAAAAGAAAGATCAGTTGCTTTGATACGTCTGTCGCGGCCATCTCACCGAACAGCCGCGCTTCCTCGCGCAGTCCCGCCGGCATTCCTTTTGTAAGGCCTGCTTCCACGGCATCTATCGCAGCGAGTGGCGCGGGGAAGTTGCCGTGAGTCTTCTTCTCGGTTTCCTCGCGCGCCTTCCGGAAAACCACGCCGCGGCCGATTGGATTCGAATCCAGTAACACACCCATGGCACCATTGGAGTGCGCCGTCCGCTTCAGACGGCCTTCCGCGAGCGCACGTGCACGATCGATCGCGATGCGCCGCAGGATCGCTGGATGCACCATCTCATCCACGAGTCCGATCTGAAGTGCCTTCTTCGCGCGAACGTTCTTGCTGGTGAGGATCATGTCGAGCGCTGCCCGGACGCCGATCAACCGCGGCAGACGCTGCGTTCCACCGGCACCCGGGATAAGGCCGAGTTGCACTTCTGGGAGCGCGAGAATCGTCTTGGGATGATCGCTGGCGATGCGCCACCGGCATGCAAGCACAGACTCGAGTCCGCCGCCAAGGCAGGCGCCGTGTATAGCCGCCACAAATGGCACGCGTGATTTCTCAAAATGCTCCACCAACGCCTGCCCATCGCGGCTCAGTCGCTCGGCGTCCTCAGCATCCTTGAGCTGCGTGAATTCTTCAATGTCGGCACCAGCGAGGAATGTGTCTGGCTTCCCACTTATCAGCACCGCACCCTTGATTGTATCGTCGCGATCGATGCGATCGAACAATTCCATCATTGACTCGCGTACCGCGCGAGTGATTTTGTTCACGGGCTCGCCAACGAGATCCATCGCCAGCACGGCGATCCCATCGTCCACTTCCATGGTGACGGGCGCGCCGTTGATGGTTCTGATAGGTGCGCCGCTGCGCGGATCGGTCATACGTCGCGCTCCAGTACCATGGCGAACCCGAGGCCACCCGCGGCGCAGACAGTCATCAATCCATATTGTGAGTCGCGGCGTCCCATTTCATCGAGGAGCGTAGTCGTGATTCGCGCACCGGTTGCGCCAAACGGATGCCCCAACGCAATGGATCCGCCCATCACGTTCAGGCGTGCGCGATCCACCTCTCCCACCGGTTGCTCGAAACCAGCGCGGTGGGCCCACTGCACCGATTCAAATCCCTTGAGATTGCAGAGTACCTGCGCCGCGAACGCTTCATGCATCTCGACAAGATCCATGTCAGCGAGCGTGAGGCCCGCGCGCTGGAGCGCGACTGGTGCGGCGAGTACTGGCCCCATTAGCAGCTGTTCACCGGGATCGAGCGCGGCATACGCGTACGACTTGATGTAACCGAGCGGCGCGTAGCCGAGCGATTTCGCCTTGTCCTCGCTCATCATGAGCACGCACGCACCGCCGTCCGTGAGAGGCGATGAGTTGCCAGCAGTCACCGACCCGTACCGTCGGTCGAAGACAGGTTTGAGTGCGGCGAGCTTTTCGTACGACGTATCTTCGCGCACACCATTGTCAATCGATACGACATTATCGTAGCGCGGCGGAACGACTACCGGCGCAATTTCGGCAGTGAGCCGGCCGTCGGCGGTGCCCGCCGCGGCGAGCCGGTGCGACCGGAGGGCGAAGTGATCCTGATCCTCGCGGGATATGTCGTTGATCTTGGCCATCTTCTCAGCGCTCTGGCCCATCGTCTCACCCGTGGTGGGCTCGGCGATGGCCGGCGTGATGGGAACGAGATCCTTCGGCCGGATGCGAGATAGCGCGGCGATGCGGCCAGCGAGCGATCTGGCGCGCGATGCGGCGACAAGGGCGTCGGCGAATCCGCGTGAGTGAAGGATCGGAACGTTGGAGAGAGACTCCGCGCCGCCGGCGATAATCACGTCGTTGTGACCCAGCGCGATCTGGTCCGCCGCGTCAGTTATTGCCTGATTGGCGGAAGCGCATGCGCGACTCACACTGTACGCCTGGACGCCTTTTGGCAGCATCGCCATGAGCGAGACTTCACGTGCGATGTTGGGCGCAAGCACGTTCGGTACGACGGTGCCGAAGATCAGAGCCTCGACTTGCTTGCCGCTCAGATTGGAGCGCTGGAGCAGCTCGCCGACGCAGAGCTTGCCGAGCTCAATGGCGGAGATCGACTTGAACGACGTTCCGGCACGGGTGAACGGCGTCCTGACGCCTGCCACAATCGCGACACGGCGTCCGTTTCCAAAGGTCGGCATTGGTGGAACTTAGGCGCCCGTCCCTCGTTGTGCTACCGATCGGCACCATGCTCGAACGCCGACGCATCGAGCGTGCTGTCGACACGCGTGAGTTGAAAATGGTGCGATCGACGTAGAGCAGGTCGAAGTTGAGCCGAGATACGCGTTAGTTAGCCTCGAACATTCGTTCGAGGCTAACTACCACCGTTATTTGGCAGCGAATTGCGTTGAGAGTTGCGTGGAGGCCCATCGCAGGTTGATGGAGCCACCGTTGGCCGAGGGATCAAAAGCGATAGTGAACTCGTCCACTGGGGCCGAGAGCGATGTCACTGTGAGCGGGACGCGCACCAGATCCTTACCGGAATCGTGCACGGTTCCCCACTGCCCCACCTGCTTGTTGAAAACCAGCTCGTATGAGCCATTGTTCGACGGTACCGACGTCCAGAGTGTGTACATCCCGGCCGGAATGGTCTTCCCGTCGATCACCAGATCGACGTCGGTCTTGAACTGTGTAGCGGCATTGGCACCGGTACGCCAGAGAGTGTCTCCGAGCACGCCATTTCTGAACACCGCGCGTCCACGCGCCAGCGGTCGGCTGTAGTCCAACCAGATGTGCGCGTTGCCGATCGTCGCATTCACGGTATCACGAACTGACGCCACCGCGTTCAACCCCTTTCCAGCCGCGTCTTCCGCGGCGAATTCGCGCGCCAGCCGCCCGATCTCGAGAGACGCGACCCGCCGCGTCTCGACCTTGATCGTCGTCGCGCGGCCGCTCAGACCGAGCACTCGTCCGTCGGGTGTCACGTGCAGATACTGCGCGAAACCAAAATTCCACACGCGTGCGGAGTCGCGGCCAAAGAACTTGACCTGAAGCGGCTGCGGCACCTGAGTCCCGGTGAGATAAAGCGTCTGAACAGGCCCTGAGTCAACCCGCGACGCACGCAAGTGCGCGAGGGCCACGTCGTACATCCCCATCGAATTGCCGAGCACTGGAAAGGCATCCTTCGCAGCGAGTCGTCGCTTGGCTACCGAATCCCCCATCACAGTCGTGAACACCGCGGTGTCGGAGCTGTACGTCACTCCGATCGACCTTGGCAGCTTGCTCGGCGTGCTTCCATCCGGCTTCCGAGGCGTGACGTCCATTTGCGCGGGCATGCCGTCCTTGCGCAGCGTGAGTACGTAGTGGTACACCACGGTACCGCCCTGCCGGCTTACATAGTCTCCGGTGATTGTATTGCCAGATCGTGAGAACTGCTCCACCGAAGTGGTGTCCCGTCCGAGCGTCGTGACGAATGCTTCACGGTTTGCTGCCTGCGCGCTGAGCTGCACCGAGGCAACGAGGGCGCATGGCACACAGAGGAGAGTTGCGAGTACAGAGACGCGATAGCGCACGACGATTGTTCTCCTGATGTGAATGGCAATACGATGCCGCTGAGCCCCCATGCGGCGGACTTTCCGACAAAGACAGACCGACTAGATGGTTCCCAGGGACATTCCGCCGCAAGCACGAAGCGGTAAGGCATGGACTATTTGCGGTGAGCCTGCGCGGAATGGCAACGAGTGGTCGATCGAAATTCCCCGCCGCTGTAGTTCGACCGGCGGGAGGGCGACGGGGCAATCTGCAGCGTCGCGCAGATAGGCTCGACTTCGTACACGGGCTGGTCACCTGGGGATGAGCGTCGATAAAGGCGATCATCACATCTCGCGGAGGTCGAAGTCCGGAAGGGCCGCAGCAGCCTCTTTCGAGCACAGCCTATCTTGCTAGCGATCGAGGTATCGCTGTCCGCTGTGTGGTGTACTCGCTCTAGTGCTCCCGAGCGTTCCGAACCGCCCACTCAGGACAAATGCGGTAGAGTATTCATCCGGGCAAAGCAATAAAAAAGCCGCCCATCAGGCGGCCGTCGCTCAGTTCAGTACCGAGTCCGGGTTTTGTGAATCCTCGAAGGCGAAAACCCGCCTCGCTCCCTTCCACCAACTCGCGCGCGTATTCGCGAGCGTTTCGATCTTGACCCTGGATCCAGGGGTCGGCGCGTGGACGTAACGACCCTCTCCTATATAGATCCCGATGTGAGAAATGCGCTTTCCATGACCGAAGGTGAGCAGGTCGCCCGGCTTGAGAGACGCAATGTCTCGTTCGATCTTCTTCCCAACCAGGGCCTGCTCACGTGAGGTGCGGGGAAGTTCGGCGCCAAACTGAGCCATCACGTACTTCACCAGGCCGCTGCAGTCGAACCCCTTGGTCGGTGACGCAGCGCCGCGCTTGTACTTGACTCCAAGCTGGGCGCGAGATAGCGCAACTATAGAATCGCGTATCTCGTGGATAGAAGCGCTCAATCGCTGGAATGGCTTGGGTGCAGCCACAGGCTGGGGCCGCCCAAGCGTTATGCTCTGCGCGCCTACCGGAGACACAATCAGAGCGCCCGCAAGAACAGCGACGCTCGTCAGATTTGTGATACGGCCCAGGCCGCGCGATGCTCTCATGGCTCGATCAAGCTAAGGATCGGCACATGAGCCGGCAATCGCGAAAAGAAGCCGACATCCAGATAACGGAGGTCACATTAGTGATATTTACCGTCATTCCGACGGTAAGGTCGCGAGTCTAGACGTCGTGGATCGTCTTGATCTTGACGAGCTTCAGGTGCCGTACCGAAGCCGGGAGCCGCAGGATAGTCGTCTCTCCAAGCTTCTTGCCCACAAGCGCCTTTCCTATGGGGGATGACATCGAGACGTGCCCTTCCTCGAAGTCCACATCCCCAAAAACCAGGTTGTAAACCTCGGTCTTGCCCGTTTTCTCGTCCTCGACCGTGACCGCGGAGCCGAGCCCGACGGCGTCGTACGCGATCTGCGAGACGTCGATCTGGGACAGTTTGGATAGACGCATCCGGAGCTGTCCCAGCCTGGCTTGGACGAACTGCTGCCGCTCGAGCGCCGCCTTGTATTCGGAGTTCTCGCGCAGGTCGCCCAGCTCAACGGCTTTACGGATCTCGTTCGGCAGCACGACGTTGAGCTCGTGCTGGAGCTTTTCGACCTCCGCGCCGAGCTTGATCTTGAGCGCTTCGATCATTGGGGACTCGGACGACATTGACGGCGACTCGAGAGGAGGGGGTAAAAAAATGAACGCCCGGCCGGTGGGTCGGGCGAACGGTGATCTCCGGAAGCTACCCAGGGGCGGGGTGGCGCGCAATTGGAACCCGAGCCAGCCTGCGCAGGGCCGCTTGAACGACGAGGGTGTCACCGCGTAATAGCTCCCGGTATTATCCTCCCAGTTGCCATGACGGGTCCTCCTCCCAGCTCACCAAGCGCCGTTCCGCTTCCCGCCTCTAGCGCCAAACCGGCGCTGAGCGCACGGGAGCGAGTGGTTGATCTCCTACAGCTTCGCTTTGCCGAAGATTGTCTATCGCTGGACGAATTCGAGCGCCGGGTTGCGGTTGCGTACCAGGCGAAGACGGCAGGCGATCTCGAAGTGCTGGTTGCAGACCTCGCACCCGCACCCGCGGTTTCGGCGACGGTCCCAACACATGGTCGAATCGTCAACATCCTGAGCAACAACGTGCGAAATGGCGCGATGCAGGTTCCAAGTCGTCTCGATATCGTCTCGGTCCTGGGCAACGTCGAATTTGACATGAGTAATGCCACCTTCGCGCCGGGTGTTACCGAGATTGCGATTTCTGCGGCCTTTGGGAACGTCCAGATCACGCTTCCGTTTGGCATTCGGGTTGAGAGCGCAGGCAACGCGCTACTCGGCAATTTTGATTACAAGACTACGAACATCTTGGGTTACGCCAGCGACACGGAGAGGATGATACGGATCACTGGACAGGCAGTGTTCAGCTCGGTCGAGATCTCGACTGCGCCATCAACGTCGCTCCGCCGTCCGGACGATGCACCCCGCCGATTGACATGACGACTCCTCGATTCAGGGTCGATATCATACACGACACCGTTGTCTAAAATGCGACTTTCCCAAATGGGCTCCGTGACCGCGGCAACGTTGATAGCATTGGCCGCGTGCTCACGCTTCGACTCGACGCGCACAGGCGATTCGACCAGAGCTGACGCCGCAATGGATTCGGGCGCCGGGCGAGCGACCGACAGCAAAGCGAAAGTAGACACCGGCTCAACGGTGACCGCGACCGGATACGGAGCACTTCGCATCGGCATGACCGTCGCGAACGCCGCAACCGCTCTCAACTCTCCAATTCCGTCAACCGTTGGCCTGGATACGGCCTGTGCTTACGTGCATCTCGCAAGCGCGCCGCCGGGAATGCGAATCATGGTTGCGGGCGGAACCGTCGCCCGGATCGAAATTGATTCCAGCTCCATCGCGACCGGGCTCGGCGCGCGCGTTGGTGACTCCGAGACACGAGTGCGCGAGCTTTACGGGTCGCGGGTGACCGTTGAGCCACACAAATATCTTCCCAATGGGCATTATCTGGTTGTGGCACCAATTCCACCAACAGACAGTGCTTACCGTTTGATCTTCGAAACAGACGGAAGCCGAGTGACAGCGTATCGCGCCGGGAGACTACCGCAGGTAGAATGGGTGGAGCGATGCGCCTGATGTCAGCCATCTCGATCATCCCGGCCTCGACTGCGCTCGCGCCGATCGATCTGCAACGCGGCATGGTCGCTGGCAAGACTGTACCTCACGCACCGTACCTCACGCACTGATGCAGCTCGTGCAATGCCCCGCGAAGTTGGCGGTACTCGCAGCATTGGAAGAGCCGCGAGCATAGGTGAAACTACTGACGCTCCTGTCGCTTTGCGCGACCGCACTTCAAGCACAGGGCCAGCGCGTCACGGTGACGGTAGATCCACACGACACGCTCGGATCATTTGACTCGCGTAGCGCGCTTGGGTCAACGATCGACGGACACGTAGCGGGCGCGACGCGTTACATCTTCACGCGCAAGAACGTCGCGGCCATGAAAACTGCGAACTTCCACTCTATCTCGTATCGCATCCGCACTGAGCTCGGAATCGAAGCGTGGCACTGGAACCCGCGTGGCCGCTGGAGTGACGCGACTCACAAACAGGGATACTGGACCTCCGATGACGCTTTGGGCGCGCCGATCCGTGCGTCGTATGGATACCGCCTACCGCGGCGCGGTAACACTATCGATCAGGCGAACGACGACGGCTACTCACGACTGACTGACGGTGATACTACGTCGTTCTGGAAGAGCAATCCATATCTCGATTCACGTTACACCGGCGAAGCTCCGGACAGTCATCCGCAATGGGTGATAGTTGACATGGACAGTGCGGTGGACATGAACTCAGTGACAATTCACTGGGGGACACCATATGCCACGCGCTACGAGATTCAGTACTGGCCAGACGAGCAACCCAACGGTCCGGACGACGACACCAAGGACGGCGGGTGGCGCACGTTCGACACCGGCTCGATAACCGGCGGACCTCTAGCCGCCGGTGGCACCGCGGTGGTCCAGCTAAGTGTGCGTCCCACTCACACCCGCTGGATTCGGATTCTGATGCACACCAGCTCGCACCGTGGTCCACCGGGGTCTCGGGACTGGCGTGATGCGGCTGGGTTTGCGATACGCGAGATATCGATTGAACGCTCGGTCAATGGACTTCTTCGCACAATCAGCGAGGGTGCGCCTCATGCTGCCGAGCAGACTCGGACGTACGCGTCGAGCACGGATCCCTGGCACCGCGAGACCGACCGGGATCACGACACGGAGCAGCCGGGAATTGATCTCGTGTTCTCGAGCGGGCTCACTCGCGGCTTGCCGATGTTGACGCCGGTAGGTGTGCTGTATGACACGCCGGCGAATGCCGCTGCCCTACTACGCTACGTAAGGCGACGGCACTACGCAGTTCCGCGCATCGAGCTCGGCGAGGAGCCCGACGGGCAGTTCGTCTCTCCTGACGACTTTGCGGCACTCTACATACAAGTGGCGGATTCGCTTCGTGCGGTTGATCCGACGGTGATCACGGGAGGTCCGTCGCTACAGGATGCACGAACGAAGGTCATGATGTCGTGGAAGGAAGGAACGACCGACACGCGCTCGTGGCTCGCACACTTCATCGACGCGTTGAAGGCGCGGAATCACATGCGCGATCTTGCATTTGTATCGTTCGAGTTCTACCCGTTCGATCAGGCGTGCATGGCTACTGCTCCCCAGATTGCGCAGGTGCCGCGCAAGTTACGGAAGTCTGTGGAGCAGTTTCGGAGTGATGGCGTGCCCGTAAATGTTCCGCTGCTCATGACCGAGTACGGATACTCGGCATTTTCCACAAGCGCTGAAATGGACCGCGCCGGCGCGATCCTGAACGCGGAATCGGTAACGCAATTCCTGACGTTGGGAGGCGCAGAGGCGTTTTACTACGGGACCGAGCCGAGCGGGCTTGACAAAAACGGCAACTGTGATTCGTGGGGTGACAACACGTTGTTCCTCGCAAACGACCAGCGCGAGATTCGGGCGAAGACTTCCACGTATCATGCGGGCCGCATGGTCACTACTCTGTGGGCCGATTCGGCGGGAGGACGACACACGATTCTTGGGACCAATGTCACCGGAATTTCAGGCAACGCATCAGTCATTGGCGCGTATTCGCTGCGTCGCCCCGACGGGCGAATCGCAGTGCTCATTGTGAATCGCGACCCGGACAATGCGTGGACCGTCGATCTTAACGAGCTCGACCGCAACGCGCTGGACGTCTGGCGGTTTTCAGCGGCCGAGTACGAGTGGCACGCGAACGGTTTGAATGGGTTTGCGAAACCGAATACCGGAGCGCGCAAGATTCCGCACGCACGGGGAGAGTCGGTACAGCTGCCGCCTTATTCGATCGTGGTAATTCGAGAACGTTGATGTGCTTGAAGGACGCTAGCGCAGCATTCCAACGCTCTTACTCCATATCGAATTCGCGGGCGAAGGCAACGGCAAACGCAAAAGTCTTCGCGCGACTGCGCGTCTCCATCACGTCCGCGACGCGCTCGAGGCGCGCGGGGATCGATAGGATCCTTTCCTGCGCCTTCTTCCCAATGTCGTTCAGGTTTTCGATCGCGTCTATTGCCCAGTAGCGAATTTGCTCCTCGACGATCTTGAGGTAGTCGCGCGGACCGTAGATGCCGGCTCGGCGGATGACGTCAGCCATCTCGCGGAAATGCGGCATGTTCACGCCTGGCATGTCGATGGACGGCATGATAGCCGCTGCTGATTCGAGCGCACGATTGGGATCGCGCGCGAGCACTTCCTCAAAGACATTGCGGTAGAACACGTAGTGACGCGCTTCTTCCTTGGCCACGTTGGCCAATACGGTGCCGATCATTGGCTCGTACATGCCGGCCAGCTTTCCGGTGTTCGCGTGGCTCACCTGCGTCGCGCGTTCCTGAAGAGTGGTGTACACGAAGACGCGATACGGATCCTTGTCCCAGGTGGGTTCGAAGCCCGCCTTGAGATACTCGAACTGCATCTTCTCGATCACGGGATTGTTCAGGACCTGACTATCGCGCGAGTAGTCGTGGAGCACCGCGCCATGCCGGTCCTCCTCCGCGGTCCAGAGATTGGTCCACTTGGACCAGAAGGTGTCTCCACCTAGATAAACCGCGAGGAGCCGATGGAAATGCGGAAGGCCTTCCTCGGTCAGGAGATTGAGCGCCAGGGCGACTCGCGCCGGTGTGCTGATACCCTCGGCGCGACGGCGAAGCTCTCGAATGTGCTGATCGGGGTCCGTATCCGGAGCGGCCGAGAGTAGTTCGCTCGGAAACCAGAGGATCCGCTTTGACTCGTGAGCGATCATCAACTCACGGACGTTTTCCTCGAGATCGGCTAAAACTTCGACCTTAGCGAGGGTCTCCGCTTCGGACATGTTCATTCGGAAGTGATGTTCATCCTTGGAAGTTACCCCAAAGCACATCCGATGCCAATTTGCCCACTACGCCCGGTTAGGCGGCGTTGGGCCGGGCTCGTGGCGTGGAAAGGGGATCATCCGTTTAGCGCTTAGAGCCTCCTGTTCCGCTAACTTTCCGGATTGCCTCAAAAACGGACTTCGCGTGTCATTTAGCAGTTTCAAGCTCGATCCAAATCTTCTCAAAGGGCTGAAGGAGCTGGGCTTCGTTCGCCCAACGCCAATTCAGATCGATTCCATTCCCCCTGCAATGGAGGGGCGTGACGTGCTCGCGTGCGCTGCCACCGGCAGCGGCAAGACTGCGGCCTTCCTTCTGCCGATTCTCCACAAACTCATCGCGCGGCCACGCGGGACGACTCGCGCGCTGATCGTGACACCCACTCGCGAGCTGGCGGCACAAATCGCGGAGCACCTGAATGAGATCGCCGTACACACTCCGATAACGAGCGCGGCAATTTTCGGCGGTGTCGGGATGTCACCTCAGGAACATGCCTTCCGCAGTGGCGTCGACGTGCTGGTCGCGACGCCTGGGCGGTTGTTGGACCACCTCCGCCATTCGTACGCCAAGCTGGATCAGCTGGAGTTCCTGGTGCTGGACGAGGCCGATCGCATGCTGGACATGGGGTTTCTTCCAGAGATAAGAAAGCTGCTCCGTTTCTTGCCGGCCAAGCGGCAGACGCTGTTCTTCAGCGCAACGATGCCGCCGCCGATCGCCACGCTCACGCGCGAGATGCTCAACAATCCGGCGATGATACGTATCGAGCGGAATTCAGCACCGCCAAAAGGGATCACTCAGGCCGTGTATCCGGTGTCGCAGGAGCTGAAGGCAGCGCTGTTCCTGGCATTGCTGAATGGTGGCGAGATGAATCAGGCACTGGTGTTCACGCGCACGAAGCACCGGGCCAATCGGCTTGCTGACTTCCTGGTCCGGAACGGAGTGAAGGCGGATCGCATTCATGGGAACCGGTCCCAGACTCAACGCACCGCGGCCTTAGCAGGGTTCAAGAACGGCACGTACAAGGTTCTCGTCGCCACTGACATTGCCGCACGGGGAATCGACGTTGAGGAGCTGGGTCACGTGGTGAATTTCGACGTGCCGCTCGTCCCGGAGGATTACATCCATCGCGTAGGGCGAACTGGGCGCGCGGATGCGACCGGTGAAGCATTTACGTTTGTCGCGCCGGACGAGGAGGGCGATCTCCGCAACATCGAAAAGGCGGTCGGCAAACGGCTCCCGCGTGTGACAGTTCCGGATTTCGATTACCACGCGCGCCCGGAGCAGAAGCTGGAAGTGCCGCGCGGGGAGCGCATCGCCGCGA
The DNA here is from genome assembly GCA_041691775.1 of Gemmatimonadota bacterium. GTDB lineage: Bacteria > Gemmatimonadota > Gemmatimonadetes > Gemmatimonadales > Gemmatimonadaceae > Fen-1247. Next base: position 413,172 of record JBEPUB010000002.1, on the reverse strand, counting down.
TTCGTGCCAAGAAAGCGGAAGACCGCGTTCGCGCTGCTGCAAAGGCTGAGCGGCGTGGAAGCCAGGGTGCGACGTCGGCTGGCGGACGTACAGGCCAGTCGGCAAGACCTGCGCGTCCGGCGAGGCCTGGGGTTCCCGGCACCAACAAGCCGAAGGCGGGCGGCGCACCGCGCCGGCCGAGCGGACCGAGCGGGCCCAGAAGAGGCGCACGGTAGGTAGCAGTCGAAGGAGGCGGGCCTCAGTGCCTGCCTCCTTTCGTCAGCCATGACCTAGTATCGATCTTGCAATGGATATTTGGTTTCGAGGCTATCCAAACTTGCATAACTAGATCGAAGTGTCGCGAGCGTTTGTAAACGAAGATGCGGGCACCGCAGTTCCGCGGCGGGACTACGCACTTCCTGCGCGGGACGACCCCTCGTTTGACACTGCGGCCGCGCACGCACTGTTGGAAGCAGCGCGTGCTGGCGAGACGGCGAGCGCCGAAGAAGCAACGGGATATTACTGGGGCGAGCCGCGCTTGCACGACCATGTACGCCGAATTCGCGAGCGGGCAATGACGGGCCACGACGACCGGCTCACCCAGCTCGCGGACCGCTTTCTCAAATAATTCGAAATGCAGATCAAGCCCGTGCAATGGCTCGCCGCGCTGACGGAGTGGGTCCCGCCATTCGCCATGGTCTCGCAGTTGGGCGAGGGCATCTGGCCTTCGCTGGAACAAAAACGGGACAGGTCTCTGCAAATGGTCGCGAACTCGCTCTGTAACGTGGTAGCGGCAGATCGGCGTTACCCGAATGAGGTGAGATTGAATCACCCCGAGGGGGGCCGGCTCGTCCTCGACATCCTTACCCAGCGCTGCACGCTAAACGATACGGACGTTGACCGGATCGGCATGGTTGACCGTCTCAGCTGCTGGTTCCAAACGCAGCTCGACGACGCGCAGATTCCCGAGGCCCGTATTCGTTTCGCACGGGTGGATGTGGAGTACACTGCGGCCGAGCGCACGTATCTGGCGAGTGGGCGGGTGTGGGAGATGCACTTCTCGCTGCGCTCCGAAGTCGCGACGATGAATCAGAGTTATGTTGGAGTCACGCCCGCGTGTACGGCGGCGGTGCCTTACGGGATCGGCGCAATCGTCGCGTGGTGAGTTGCCGTGTCAGGCCCACACTCATCGAATAAACCAAGAATAAACCAAGAATAAACCAAATCCATGCCGAACCTCCCAACACGTCCCGACGCATCGGAATACGCCACTAACTACCAGACGTATGTCGGTCCGATCGCCGATCAGAACGTCCTCGATCTGCTCAACAAGCAGTCCTCAGCGTTCGCGCCGCTCAGATCGCTCAGTGATTCCGATGCGACGCACCGGTATGAGCCGGACAAATGGAGCGTGAAGGAGGTGATCGGCCACATCACCGATGCGGAACGCGTATTCGCGTATCGTATGCTACGGATCGCGCGTGGGGATCAGACACCACTTGCAAGCTTCGATCAACAGCCATATGTGGACATGGCCCATCTCGACCAGTTCCCTATTGCAGCGCTAATTGACTCGTTTCGAACAACGCGAGCAGCGACGCTTTCGCTCGCGGGCGAGATCGACGACGATGGGTGGCGACGCATGGGAGTCGCGAGTGGCTTCCCGGTGAGTGCGCGCGCGATCGCTTACATCATCGCCGGACACGCCATGCATCACATAGGACTACTCAGGGACAGGTACGGAGTGGCCGTGTAACGGGACGCGTTCACGTGACCTTCTCAGCGGTACTGGACCTTGTGTGGCCCGGCCTATTCCCGCGTTCATCGGAATGGTCGTGATTGTTGGACTGCGTCTAGCGGCGATCCTCTGGGGGCTGCAGCTTCCAGTGTTCCAGCTCGACTCTCCACCGGGGAAGCACTAAGCAACTCCGTCATACCGTTCTCGGGAGACCGCGATGTCGATATCCGCAACCGTGCTCCCAGAATTCGACCGGGAGATGGCGACAACACGAATCATGCTGGAGCGCGTGCCCGAAGAGCGCGCACAATGGACGCCGCATGCCAAATCGTGGACTCTCGGCGAGCTAGCCACGCATATTGGCAACCTGCCTCACTGGGGCCTCATCACGATGGAGGCTGACGAACTGGATGTGAGCACGCCGGTGGCACGAGGCAACAACCCGCAATTCGACTCCACGGCCAATCTGGTTCGGGCGTTCGACGAGAGTGTCAGGAAAGCGCGAGCGGCGATCGAATCGGCCTCGGATTCAGACATGATGGAGGCCTGGACTCTTCGGAGGGCCGGAAAGACTATCTGGACCCTTCCTCGCGCCGCTGTGCTTCGCTCGTTCATTCTCAGCCACATGATCCATCATCGTGGGCAATTGAGTGTTTATCTGCGACTGAACGACGTCCTTCTTCCATCTGTTTACGGCCCGTCCGCCGACACGAAAGGGTAACAACCGCACAGAGGGTGACCTCAACCCACCCCGCGCCGTCTTTTAGCGGGGCTCCTCCCGATGCCCCATGTCTGCTACAGAACCTTTGGACGGAGCGAGCCATGCACGTTGAGCCACACGACAACCGCGGCCGATGGGTCATCATCGGCGGAGCCTTGGGCGCGACAGTCGGCGCCAGTACACACGAGCTCCCTATTGCACTTGCTCTGGGAATCGCCGCTGGCATGGCGATCGGCACGTTGATGAACCGGATGACGCCGCACCGGCGCCGCTAACGGTGTTCCTAACAGTGTACCTAACAGTGTACCTAACAGTGTTCGCGGCCCGCGCCTGATTCGGGGGGCGGGCCGCCGCCCACCTCGCAGGCTCTAGGCTAGACAGCTCGCTCGCCGCCAGCGAAGTTACGGCATCATGCTCGGCGACTTGGTTGAACGGTGGCGCGTGCAGGCGATGCGCACACTACAGGGCTTTGCTACCGAAAAGCGTGTGTTCCGCGGAATTCCCGTTACGCTCGTCAACACACGACCGGATATCGACTCGGAACTCGTGTTCCGTCGCCTCGATACCGCGCTCGGCCTGATCCAGTCATATCAGCCAAAAACGTTCGCTCAGATAAAGCTGGATTTCTCGGGCATACACGTTGCACGGTTTCCATGTCGCGGCGCATTCTTCCCCGACACCCGGATCTGCCTGACCGAGCTCACGTTCGTTGTGAATCCCGATTTCACCGAGGCACAGGTCGCGTCGTCGATTGTGCACGAGGGAATGCATGCGCGCGTTCACGCGTTGGAGGAGTCCGACCCAACGCAACGCCCCGATGAAGAACGGTTGTGCAGGCAGGCCGAGTTGGAGTTTGGGATGGCAGTCCCGAACGGCGAGGCGATCGTGCAGCGTGCGCTGGAATCGCTGGCGCTTGGTGACGCCGATGTCGCCCCGGTGATCGACTGGCAGCAAGCGCAGCAGGCTGTCGCCGACGCGGATGCGCGCGCGACACCACGGGAGAGGGGCAAGGGGACGATCAGCTAGCAAGCAACCACGCCCGACTGTTGCGGATCAAACGCACGCGGCTTGGCGTACGTATAGACACTAGCCGATAGTGGTTTAGCTTCGCAGTAGTAGAGTCGCCGTCTCACATCTCCAACTAGCATCCAACTAATGAGCCCAGCGTCGCGGCGCCCCAACCTCAGCGCCGGACTTCTAATGTTTCGTCGGGGAACGGGTTCAGCCTTGCTGGAGTTTTTTCTGGCGCATCCTGGCGGACCGTTCTGGGCGAACCGGGAGGATGGCGCCTGGACCATTCCCAAGGGTGGGGTGGAGGCGGGCGAGGAGATTCTGGACGCTGCACTCCGTGAGTTTCATGAGGAGACCGGCATCACCGCGACCGGGCCGTTTATCAGCCTTGGAAGCATCCGCCAACGCGCAGGCAAGATCGTTCACGCCTGGGCATGGGAGGGCGACGCCGATCCTGGCAGGATCGTCAGCAATACCATGACGACTGAGTGGCCTCGTGGATCGGGCCGCACTATCACCTTCCCTGAAGTCGATCGTTGCGGCTGGTTCGACGCGACGGTCGCGCGCGGGAAGATCAACGCGGCTCAGAGCGAGCTGTTAACTCGGCTGCAACAGACCCTAGTCGCCGCTGGCGATACGCGGAGTTAGGCGGCGATTCAGGTTGCAGCGCGAAAGGCGGCGAGCGCGAGGACGATCCAGGCCGCGATAAAAGCAACGCCGCCAAGCGGCGTGACTGCACCCAACCAAGTCACTCCGGTTATCGCAAGCAGGTAGAGACTACCGGAAAACAACACGATGCCGGCGAGCATGAGGAAGCCGGACAATCGCAACGCCCCCTGATTCTGAAGCTGAGTTGCGAGCACGCCGACAAGCAGCATTCCAAGTGCGTGGTAGAAATGATATTGCGAGCCTGTGTGATATACGTTCAGCATCTCCGGCGAGATTCGCGCCTTGAGTGCGTGCGCACCGAAGGCGCCGAATATCACGGCGAGCGCCGCATTGATGCTTCCAAGTGCGATGAATAACCGCGCGACGGGTTGCACTGGCTAGCGTCCCAGGATCATCGCGAACATCAATGGCGCGACGATCGACGCATCGCTCTCGATGATGTACTTGGGAGTATCGATGCCGAGCTTGCCCCAGGTAATCTTCTCGTTTGGCACCGCGCCCGAGTAGGAACCGTAGCTCGTTGTGGAGTCGCTGATTTGACAGAAGTATCCCCAGAGCGGCACTTCAGGCCGTTGCAGATCCTGGTGCAGCATGGGCACGACGCAGATCGGAAAATCACCGGCGATGCCACCACCAATCTGGAAGAAGCCGAGTGACGTGCTGGCGGTGAGCTTGGTGTAGTAGTCGGCTAGCTCTATCATGTACTCGATGCCGGTGCGTACGGTGTGCACATTCTTCACATCGCCAGTGATCACGTGGCCTGAGTACATGTTGCCGAGTGTGGAGTCTTCCCAGCCTGGAACGAACATGGGGAGATTCTTCTCCATTGCCGCAAGCATCCATGAGTTCTTGGGATCGATCTGGTACTCGTTCTTGAGCTTGCCGCTACGAAGGATTTTGTACATGAACTCGTGCGGGAAGTAGCGCTCGTGCCTGGCATCGGCGGCCACCCATTCTTCGAGCACTACGGATTCGATGCGGCGCATCGCCTCCATTTCGGGAATGCACGTGTCGGTAACGCGGTTCATGTGGCGGCTGAGCAACGCATGCTCATCGGCTGGCGTGAGATCGCGATAGTGCGGAACACGCTCGTAAAAGTCATGCGCGACGAGATTGAAGATGTCCTCTTCCAGGTTTGCGCCGGTGCAGCTAATTGCGTGCACCTTGTCCTGGCGAATCATGTCGGCGAGTGATCGTCCGATCTCGGCGGTACTCATGGCGCCCGCAAGAGTGATGAGCATCTTGCCGCCGTCATGGAGGTGCTTCTGATACGCGTCCGCAGCATCGATTAGGGCGGCCGCGTTGAAGTGGCGAAAATGTTCGCGCACGAACTCCGTGATCGGAGCGCTGGAAGGACTGTCGGTCATCGTGGTCACGTTGGATTGATGTCGGATTTTTTCACTTGCCAGCGCCATGTGACGCCACGATACCGCGACGCTCGGTGGTACGCATCTCTGCCGGGTACGCCTGGGCGATGGTTTGCACGACTTCGCGCGGATCGTCGGTCATGATGAGCAGATCGAGATCGCCGGCTGAGATTTTGCGCTCGAGCAGCACACGAGACTGGAGCCAGCGCACGAGACCGGCCCAGTACGCGCGTCCGAAAAGGATTACCGGGAACTGATAGATCTTGCCCGTCTGAATCAGCGTGATCGCTTCGAACATTTCATCGAGCGTCCCGAAACCGCCGGGAAAAATGACGAACGCGTTGGAGTATTTCACGAACATCGTCTTGCGAACGAAGAAATATCTGAAGTTGACGAGTGTATCGACGTACGGGTTGGCACCCTGCTCGAACGGCAACTCGATGTTGCAACCAACCGAGCGGCCACCGCCGGCTTTCGCGCCCTTGTTCGCTGCTTCCATCACTCCTGGGCCGGCGCCGGTGATAACTGTGAAACCAGCCTCAGCCAGGAGACGACCAGTTTCTTCGGCGGCCAGGTACATGGGATCATCTGGAGCAGTGCGCGCGGAGCCGAACACGGAGACACCGCGGCGGACTGAGGCGAGGGCGTCCATTCCTTCGACAAACTCCGCGGTGATACGCATCACGCGCCAGGGATCAGTCTTGGTGTAGTCCTCTTCGGAGTTACGCGGTGCCTGGAGCAGCTTTTCATCTTCGGTGACATTGCTCGCGAAGAGATCGGTAGGCGTGTCGCGAATCGATTCATCGACCTTGCGCGCTATTCCCGACTGCCGCTGCGGGGTTGCTTGGGACGGCGGTGTGCGGCCGGCCATAATGTGGCCCGCTTCAGTGCGCTCCTTGGTTCCTGCCAACGCGTCGTCGCTGGCTTGCTTCAGGAGTTCTGGATTGACGCGTTTTCCGGAAGCGGTGCGGGGAGACTTGGCGGAAGATGCTGCGTGGGTCAGTTTGGCGGGGGCTGGAGCAGCCTTTTGCGCGGCTGGTGCCTTCTTTTTCGTAGATTGCTTGGCGCTGGTTTTTGCCATACTCGAATCTAGTGAACCCTTCCCCATCCGTAGTAATCGTCCTCGCGGACGGCGTGCGGCCAGACGTTCTCGCTGCTGGGATGCAGTTGGGCGAGCTTCCGGCGCTGGCGCAACTGGCTGAGGAGGGCGGGCGTCACACGATCACCACCGCATTTCCCTCAGTCACGGGGCCGGCGTACGCGCCGTTTCTGACCGGGAAGCATCCCGGCTCGGTGGGGCTGCCGGGGCTGCGTTGGTACGATCGAGCGCGAACCGCATGCAGTTGGCCGAGTTATGCGCGCAGTTACACTGGGCCGCAGTGCCTCTTTCTGGACGACGATCTCTCGCCGGATGCGCAGACGATGTTCGAGCTTGCCGATTCCAGCATTGGCGCGCTGAGCGTAATTCGTCGCGGGCTCCCCGAGGGAAGGCGGATTGGGAGCGGGGCCGCGTTTCTCGCGCGTACGGCCGTCACGCACTTTCGTGGCAGGGTGAGTGGATGGCTGGACATTGACCGCGACATTGGCGACACATTCGTGCGACGCGTTCGCGACGAACATCCGCAGTACGCGTTCGCTGCATTCACTGGCATTGACAAGGCCTCCCACGCACGGGGACACGACGCGCCGGTCGTTCACGATGCGATGCAGGTTGTTGACGACGTGTGTGCGCGGTTGCGGGCCGACGCCGAGCGCGCAGGTTCGTGGGACTCGACGCACTTGTGGGTCGTGAGCGATCACGGGCATTCGCGCGTAACGAGTCACGAGGACCTCGCTGGCGTGGTGGCGTCATATGGCTGGAGAGTTGCCGCGCATCCATGGATCGTTCGTCCTGGTGCGCAGGCTGTTGTTGCCGTGAGCGGGAACGCGATGGCACATATCTATACTGGACTCGAAAGCCGAACGCGCAGATTCTGGCCCGCGCTTGCGGAAGAATGGGGAGATACTGCAACAGCGCTCATGGAGCGTGATTCGGTGGACATCATGCTGCTGCCACTCTCGGAGTCGAGTTGCGAGATTCGGGCACGAGGCCGCGGGCACGGAGTGGTATCGTGGCAAGGTTCACAGTTCGCGTACCGGCCGGTTACCGGAGATCCGCTCGGCATCGGTGAGCTCGTTTGCGTAAGCGAGACCGATGCGTTTGAAGCAACGTTTGATAGCTGCTATCCCGACGCGATCGTGCAGATTGCGCGCCTGTCATCCTGCGCGCGGAGCGGCGACATAATATTATCGGCCGCGCCGGAGTGGGATTTTCGCGCGCGGTACGAGCCGATCAGGCACGTATCATCGCACGGGGCGTTGCATCGGGAGCACATGCTGGTGCCACTGCTAACCAACAAGCCGGTCGGCGGCACGCCACGCCGCACCGTCGACATCATGGCGTCGGCGTGCACCGTGCTGGGACTTGACGGAGCCAGTAGTGAGGGGCGCTCCTTTATCTCACTGCCGAAGAGCGGTCTTCTATCTGCTGATACACCGCACGTGCGCGCGTGATCGAAGCATGAAAGCGATCTCGCTCGGCAACAGTTCGCCATGGCGCGCGCTCAACCTTGGACCATATCGCATCGACGGCCTGGCCCAGGAATCTGGCGTCGTCCGCTGACGTGTACGGATGACCGCCGCGAACTATGTAAACGGGAGAGGTCTGCGCGAATGCATAACTGTCAGTGACATAGCGCGATGACGGCCCAATAACCCGCGCAGCGATCCACCCGCCCTGTGGTACTGCTACCGAATCGTTGAAGACCATGCGGGCCGAATCTTTCGGGCCGGCTGCAATCACACTGCGCGCAATCTTCCCGTTCACTATGATATCCAGCTGTGACATCGGGGCAATTGACATTGCTTCGGCATGCACGGCGAGCGAACGCGCTGCGTTTTCAGGCAACCTGATCTCACCTCCGGGTTGATGGCCAGACACTGTAAGGAAGACGAGCGGGCCAGTGGAGCCGAACGTGTTTCCCGCCTTGATGCCGGCGAGCCAGCTTCCAAACGAGAGCGGTCCTGTGAGGTGCACGTACGTTCGGTCCGCGCCCGGTGGTGGATCCCGCCAGACATCCGAGAAGTTGTCGGTTCCAGACGTTGCCGGCAGCCGAAATCCGCAGTTGAGCAGCCGATAATACAGCTCGGCCGACGATAGCTCGTCAGACCAGACGGCCCCGATATCGTAATAGTCCCCCTTGCCAAGTGCGACGTCCACCGGGATCAACGTGCTCGCAGCTTGCGATGGCTGTGTAATCAGCGAGTAATAGGGATGCGGAAATCCCGCCAACCCGCCCTGTGCGTGCGCGGAGTCAATGTACGTTGCATCCAATGTCGGTTGTGCATACGACGTTCCGCGCACTCCAGCGGTGAGCGGCATTATGAATCTGTTGATCCCAAGCATTGAAATGTGGCCGAGCGATCCGCGGAATTCCTCGCCGTATTGGAGGATGTATTCGGGCGTCGAAAGCGGGCTGGGGTGACCGCTGAGGTCGTCCCAGCGGCCCATAAGTCGCGTTCCGTCCATGTGTATGAGCGCGTTCGTCACGTGAATGTCTTCTGCGCGCAGCTCGTCGAAGAATGTCTCATGCGTCAGGCCGAATCGCCCCTGATGCAGATCGTGTATGTGCGTGTCGCCTGAGTACCAGCCGCGCGCAGGCAAATCGATGAGACGTTTGAGCCTGACAGTGACGCTCCGGCCCGCGACGGCCGAAGCATCGACCGTTGCAGATTGCGGGATGTATTCGTAACCCTTGATTGCCTCGATCACCGTGTGTCCGACCGGCACGTCTACGTCGAACGTTCCGCTCGTGTGAAAGTAATGCGTCTCAGTTGCTGCAATCACTCGGTGGAAGCCGCCGTCTGGCGCGTAGCCGCGACCGTCGCTCGCGAGCAGATATATCCGCGCCGGCGTCGGTTTGTCGTCAACGCCGAGGACCGTTACGTGGATCCGGCCTGTGGGAACTACCGGCTCGCGCGCGGTTATGTGAACGGCCGACCAGGACGAGAATGGCCCACCGCCGATTTGGGATGTGTACAGAGCCGTGGCGCCCGCGCGGTTTGACACAAACGCGAACTGGGTACCGTCGGGACTCGGCGATGGCTCGTACTCGTCGCGCGCGTCGGCGGTCAAACGCTCGGGATTGCCACCAGCTACCGGAACCGTCATTACATCGTTGCTTCCGCCATCGTCCGAGACGTACAGCAGATTCGTAGCGTCTACGGACCAGGCCGGCCTGGTGCGGTACTCGCCTTCCTCATACTCTACCAGCCGCGGAGCGCCGTCGGGCAGCTGCTTTACCCATATGCCACCGCTTCCGAGACGACCTGGTACTTCACCGACATAGGCCAATTGTGTTCCATCGGGCGATATCGCGGGTTGGATTCCCGCGACTATCCGAGTCTCGCTGCTATCGGACATGTCGTGCCGGTAGACGTGGAAGTTCTCCCCACGTCCACCGGCGCGCGCGCTCACGAAATAGATACTCTGGCCGTCATGACTCCATGCGGGTTCCACGTCGACTTCCTTGTCGGTCGTGATTCGCTGCACCGCGCCACCGCCGGCACTCACGACACCGATGTCGAGATTGGCATCCCCCGTGTCCATCGACAGCGCGATTCGCTTTCCATCCGGACTCCACGCAGGCTCAAAGTAGTAGCCCGGTCCCGACGTGAGCGCGATCGCGACTCCACCGGCCGCCGGAATCTTCCAGATGTCACCACGCATGGAGAACGCAATCCAGCGTCCGTCGGGACTCCATGCGGGAGCCATCGGTCCCGTCGACACGGCCGGAAGCATGTGACGCTCGATGCGATCGGAGTGACCGTAGCGACTTGGATCCGAGTGGCCGGCGCCGTGTGGAACAGCATTTCCGATCGAGATGGAAGTCAGCAGTAGCGCGACCACCATACTCGATGCCGGCCACAGTCGGGTGCTCATGTCCGATCCCCCTGACGCATCGACCGGGGACGCGGTGTGGGCGCCGCCCGGTCGGTACGTGATATGACTGGTGCGTGCGTTACGGCGTATCCCACCAGACGCGACTGCTCAGGAGCGCCCCGCCCTGCGCGCTGATCGCGGCCTGCAGCGCGGCGTTATTGAATGATTGCTCCGAAACGGGATACGTAAGCCTGCGAGCTACGATTTGCGGAGTGGTGATCGCGGCCGGTCCGGGTTTCAGATCCGGGACGCCGGTGCGCCTCCACTCGCTGTATGCTTCGGTGCCCTCGGAAAAGAGTGCGATCCAACGTTGCAATGCGATCTGCTGGACGCCCGTCGTCGACGAATACGCGACGCGTGGCGATGCCACGTATGCGGCCGTCACGTTGTCCGGAATGTTGTTGTACTGCATCGACGCCTGAATGGCGGCGTTGTACAGCGTGGCTGGATCTCCCGGCGCCCAACCGCGGGCGGCCGCTTCGGCCTCGTCGAACAGTACTTCCGAGTAAGCCATCAGGATCGACGGCGTCGTCTTACTGCGATACGCGGCGCCGACTCGGGAAGTGTTGTTGATGCCGATCGAGATCGCCGCGTCATCCTGCAGACCGTTGGGCGCGCCGACGTAGAGCGCTTTGGAAGGGCTCGATATAATAGGATCGGCGTACACCGCGAGACGCGGATCGAACACCGTATCCGCTGCTGTCGGCCCGATCGAGATGTAAAGACTCTTCAGCGCGTTCACCAGCGTCTGGCTCATGTGCTGATCGTCGCGCGTGACAAAGTTGTTGTAGATCGGACTGTTATTTGTCCCGTCACCGGGCCAGCGGAGCAACGCGTTGTCGGCGTTGGAAGCAAATACCCCCGCGGCAATCGCTGCGGCTACTTGCGTCTGCGCCGTTGCCGGATCGACTTTGGAGAGGCGCAACGCGTATCGCAGCCGGAGGGAATTCGCGAATTTCTTCCACTTGGTTGCATCACCATTGTAGATCAAATCCGCGGTGCCGTAGTTCGTGCCGCTCGCGACACTCAAGTCGCTGGCTGTCTTGAGATCCGCGAGGATGCCTGCGTAGATGTCCTTCTGATGATCATACGCGGGCGGCTTGGTGGGATCCGACTTGTTTGCCTGCGAATATGGAATATCGCCCCACATGTCGGTCATGAGGCCGAACGTCCAGGACTTCATCACCAGAGCCGGTGCAACAATGTTCGGTGCCTGGCCGGCAGCTGGCTGCGTGAGTATGGTCGCGAGATCCTGCAGGCCGACGGCGTAGAAGCCGGACCAGTATCCGTTGATGTTGTCGGATCGAATCGAATACGTGTCTTCGTCCGTGAAGCGGTCCATCGCGGTGTGCTGCGCCCACAGCGAGGCGAGAGTCAGGTCGAAGCTTCCTCCGCGCGCGCGCCCGACGACATCCGTGACCGCGCTGGGAAACAGGAATTGCGGCGTGACGCTTGGCGGAGAGTTGGGGTTATTGTTGAGCCCCGTGAGGCCTGCGTTGTCGCACGCGCTGATCAGCAGGACGAGCGCGATTGCTGGCGCCATGCCGAACTTGCTTGAGAGTCTCATATACTCATCTCAGACTTTATGGATTGGGTGATCGTCATGGCGTGACATTGACAAAGAAGCCGACGCTTCGTGCGGTCGGGAAGCCGGCGAATTCGATTCCCTGAACGTTGCTGTTGTCGAATGCTGTCTCGGGATCGATGTCCGGTGCCGCTGACTTGAGCCAGAGGTTCCGGCCGACCAGAGCGAAGTTCATAGCCGTGACGCGGAACCGGCTCGCGACCGACGACGGAACCGTGTAACCCAAGCGCATCTCGCGCAGCTTGGTGAACGTCGCGCTGACGATGTTGGCTTCATGGTTTTGAAACAGGGCGTTGAAGTACGCCTGCGACGTGACTTTGGTCGTGTTCGGAGAGCCATCGGCATTCACGCCAGTGACGATGAGTCCCCCGCCGTCCGCAAGTGCCTCCCCGTTTTCGCGGCCAACGAGTGACGACTTGAGCACGCCCGATTCCTCGCCGAACATCTTCGTCGTACTGAAGATCTGTCCGCCCTGCTTTGTGTCGAAGAGAAAGCTGAAGTCGAAGTTTCTGTAGTGGAACTTGTTCTGCAGTCCGCCAATCCAGTTAGGCGTATAGTGTCCCAGTACACGCTGCGTTGGATCGGTCTGTGGCAATCCGTTCAGCGTGACAAGGCGACCCTGCTGGTCGCGCAGGTACGGATTCCCGTACAGTGTGCCGTACGGTTGGTTCTGGCGAGCCTCGACAGTCAGGCCCCAGTAGGCGCCAAGCACTACGGTTTGAAGTCCCTTGTACAGACTCACTACCTGGCTGCGGTTGCGCGCATAATTCGTCGTGACGTCCCAGCTGAACGAGCCTCGGCGGATCGGCGTAACGTTGAGCTGGCCTTCGATGCCGTGATTACTCAGCGTTCCCGCGTTCACGACAGCGGAGGTGAATCCGATTGCTGGTGAGATCTGCGCCGGGATGATCTGATCACTCGTCAGCTTGTTGTAGTAGGAGCCATCGAATGAAACGCGATCGTTCAGGAACCTGAGCTCGGCGCCGGTCTCCCACGACCTCGTGCGCTCCGGCTTGAGGCCGGCGTTGGGAATCTGATCAGGCACTGTAAAGCGCGGAACCGATCCGAATGGAGTGCTCGGCGAGTACGTCACTGCCAGCTGGTACGGATCCGCGTCGTTACCGACCTGCGCCCAGCTTGCGCGCAGCTTGCCGTACGAGAGGAGGCCGCCGAGATGGAGCGCTGGAAAGGCGTCGGTGAAAACAAGACTGCCCGATACCGACGGATAGAAGTACGAGTTGGTGGCCGCGGGAAGCGTCGACGACCAGTCGTTGCGGCCCGTGGCGTCGAGGAAGACGTAGTTGTTCCACGACAGCTGCCCCTGACCGTAAACGCTGTTTGTGCGACGGGCAGACTGGTACGACGAAACCAGGGGCGTTACGGCCGAGTTTCCGATGTTGAACGTGCCAGGGATGACCAGATGCGGCGTTCCGTCCAGATACTGGCTCGTCGTATTGTCTCGGCGGCTTCCGCCAAGATTGAAAGTCATGCCGAGCCGGCCGGTGGGTTTGCGGTCCGCTGTGAGCAGGAAATCACTGTTCGTCTCGCGGGTGAAATAGTTCTGTTCGAAGAACGCGCCACCGGAGTAGTCGACGGCGATGTTGCCGTTGGCGTAATCCTGCTTGCGCCAATCGCGGTGCCAGTCGGTACCAGTGCGAACCATTCCAGTCAACCAATCGTTGAACTTGTACGTGGCGTCACCGACACCGATCACTCGATCACGCGTATCGGCATTCGGATTGGCGTAGACATCCCAGTACGGATTGTTCGTGGTGGTGTGGTTCGGGCCGAACTGGGTGCCATCAGGATTGATGTAATTCATCATGTGGGCGTCGTCGCGCTGACGGCCACCCCAGATCATGATGTTGAACAGCGCGCTGTTGCCATTGTATCCGGTAGCCGGGCGATTCTGTGCCGCGTCCTGGATGTACTGCACCGATGCGCGCGTGCTGAGCTTTGGAGTGATCTGATCGCCGCCGGCGAGCGACAGGTTGAGTCGCTTCAGAGTATTCGTGGGATACATCGACTTCACGTCGAGGTTCGTTGCGCTGATGCGGACGTCGGACCGTGGACCCGCCGCCGCGAGAGCGACGTTGGTCGTCGAGGTGCGTCCGGTGTTGAAGAAATCGCGCACGTTGTTTGGTGACGGCAGCCATGGCGCCGGTACTCCGTTGCTCCACCACTGGACGATGGGCCGTCCGTCCATTTTGGGGCCCCAGCTTCGGTTCACATTGTCGTTGATGCCGCCACCTTTGCCGTCCTTGTACGAGAACTGGCCGCCGGACCCCTGGCCGTACACGTTCTGGAATTCAGGAAGCTTGAGCGGTGTCTCGAAAGTGAGATTCTGGCTCATGGTGACGCCCATCCCGTTGGTACCCTTGCCAGTCTTGGTGGTAATGACGACGGCACCGTTCGCCGCGCGGGCGCCGTAGAGTGCTGCGGCATTGGCGCCCGAGAGAATGCTGATTGACTCGACGTCATTCGGATTGATGTCGGACGCTCCGTTGCCGAAGTCGTAGCCACCGAATCCGCTGTTTGTCCCCGCGGAGTTGTCGATCGGAATCCCGTCGACAACGAAGAGCGGCTGGTTGTTGCCGGTGATCGAGTTTTCGCCGCGGATCACGATGCGGGACGACCCGCCGGGCGGTCCGTCGTTGGTGATCTCGACGCCGGGAACCTTGCCGGCGAGCGCATTGACGATGTTCGGCTCCCGCGCTGCGGTAAGCTCGCTCGCGTTAATGCTCGTTTGGGCAACGCCAAGCGATCGCTTGTCACGCTGGATGCCGAGCGCGGTGACCACAACGCCTTCAAGTGCGGTGCTCGTTGCGACGAGCACAAAGTCGTGTGTTAGGGCACCCGGCGAGAGGGTGACTGTCGCCGAGGCGAGCCTGTAGCCAATGCGCCGCGCCGAGAGTGTGGCCGACCTACCGGTGAGGCGAGCCGCCGGGATGACGAATTTGTATCTGCCATCGTCGCCTGTCGTTGATCCCGCGTTGAGGCTGGCTATGAAGACTGTGACACCGGGAAGCGGCAAGCCGCTTTCGGATGATACGCGTCCGCTTATGCTCGCGTCGCCCTGCGCGAGCGATAGGCCAGGAAGCAGTGCCAGCGCGCAAGCCAACGCGCCAGCCAACGCGGTGGTGAGTCGAACGAGACGTCCCATCCTACTTCCTCCCTTGGAAGATCGATATCAAGCGATCGCAAATTTGCATACAATCTGCGAGCGCCTCGGATAAAGTATCCGGTTAGTAACGATCCGCAAGACGAATGAGTAGAATCCGTACATGACCACACTTCCCCGTCTAACGGTGACCGTCCGGAACCGCACTAATTCGATATCCGCGCTCGCCATGGCCATGGCCCTCGCAGCCGCGGCCGCCTGCGCCAGCAACGGAAATTCGTCGTCCGAAGTGGCTCGCCCCGAGAGTGCCGCATACAGCTCGCAGGCGCCCGACCGCTTCCTCGTCCGGCTGGAAACCAGCCAGGGGACGATCGTTCTCACGGTGCATCGCGACTGGGCACCGCGTGGCGCTGATCGATTCTATTATCTGGTGCAGAACCGACTTCTTGACGGCGAGCGGTTCTTTCGGGTGCGGGCTAACTTCATCGCTCAGTTCGGGCTGAATGGCGACCCAGCCGTAATTGCGGCGTGGAAGCATCGCGCGATTCCGGATGACTCCGTTCGGGTCAGCAACATGCGCGGCACGATGGCATATGCGATGACCGGCCCAAACACGCGCACGACCCAGATTTACATCAACCTCGTGGACAACCCAAAGCTCGACTCACAGGGCTTCGCGCCGTTCGCCGAAGTGACGAGCGGCATGGACGCCGTCGACCACATCTACTCGGGGTACGGCGAGAGCGCCGGCGGAGGTGTTCGCGCCGGCAAGCAGGGTCTCATCGAAGCTGGCGGAAATGCATACCTGACGCGCGCGTTTCCAAAACTGGACTACATCGAGCGAGCCGTCGTCGTTACGCCGTGACCTTTCATGAGCTGACGCCGCGGGCGGTCGCTCAACGCACCGGACGAGGCGTCGGCGCCCACACAGCGGTATCCGCAGCAGTGGCCGGTCCGATCTTGCCCTCGACGGACTTCATCAGCAACTGTGGATCGTACACGCGGCCCGCCTTGATCACCAGTCGCGGAATCCGAACCCGCCTTATGTCGTCCAGCGGATTTCCTCGCACGATCACCAGGTCCGCCCACTTGCCGGGCTCGACCGTGCCCAGCTTGTCACCCAGTCCGATGGCACGCGCGCTGTTGATCGTTGCGATTCGAAGTACCGCGGCGTTGGGAATGCCGGACAGCGACAAGGACAGCAGCTCGCGGTTCTCCGCAAAGGGAGTGAGGTACTCGCCCCAGCTTGGGTGATCGGTGCCGAGCGTGATGAGATCGCCGCCGCCAGCATTGTAAAAGGCTTTTATCTCTTTACGCTTTGTCCAGTAGATGTTCTCGAATTGCTGGTTCACCACCCGCGGCGGCCGCGAGTCGACGATCGTACGCATGTACGGCGTGAGGAAGCGCTTCTCGTCCGTGTAATACGTGAACACTTGGGGATCCTTCTTGCCGTAGTATCCGTATGCGCTGAGCGTCGCATCGAAATACACATGCTGCTGCTTGTACAGTGCGGCGATGCGCCTGAACGCCGGCGTGTCGAACGTCATGTGCTCATACGAGGAGTACGCCGACCGATCCGGAGTGAACGCGTCGCCACCCATGAAATGCTCGATGCGGTCGATCCCCATCAGAATCGCATCGCGCGGATTCACTGATGTGCCGAAGCCCGAGTCGAGGTGACCGGTAACCGTCAGACCGTGCTGATGCGCGCGATCGATCAGGGCGTGAAGTTGGTAGGCTTGGATTCCCTTGGCCTTGAAGCCGCGCACCCCCAGTTCCGCCCAATGATCCACCTCGGCGTAGATCGAATCAACCGAGATGTCGCGCTTCCAACCGGGTCGCGCGGTACCGAAGTACGGACCAGAGTTGAGCAGACGAGGACCCGGCTCGAGACCGCGATCTATGCGAATACGAAGGGCTCGCATAGAGTCAGGGTTCATTTCGCCGGCCGGCCACGTAGAGGTCACACCGTTCGCCAGGAACAGTGAGGGATACGCAACAGTCTCGTCCTTGCGACCGGCATTGAACAATTCCATCGCGTAGTGCGCATGCAGATCGAACAACCCGGGAATGACCGTCTCACTATCGGCAAGCTGAATTCGCTCGGCATCGGCCGACGCGATCGCGAGGTCGCCGCCAACGCGCAGAAGCTTGCCGGCTCGAATCAGGATTCCCGGATTGTGGACACGCTGATTCCCCGTCGCGGCGAACAGCCAGCCACCGGTAAGGACAACGTCGCGCGATTGCGACTGTGCCGGCGCAGCGAGACACGTAAGAAAAAGGACAAACAGCGCGGTTCGATTCATCATGAAATTCCAATCCGAAAGGGGAGGAGCGACGCAGAGCTGCTGCTAGGGTACCGCATGCGAATTCATTGGCGGCCCGAGCAGGCTGTTCAGATCCGCTACGACCGTGTCCAGTTGAGTCCGCAACGTGTGATAACGCTCCACCGCGTCGCGGCCAATCTTCTGGTCGGCGTCGTTCGTCATTCCGTACAGGTACGTGATGTTGTCCTGTAGCTCCGGCTTGCTGTAGCGTATTGGCGGAGTTTCGAGCTTCGCCGCGATCGCTGAAAGACGCTGCAGCGTGTCCGCACCAGCTCCGGTCGCGCCCTTGAGTCTCGCCCGAGCCTCACGCTCGCGCGCGACTGCCACGTTCACATCGCTCACGAGATCGCGCACACGCATGTTATGATCGAACTGCTCACGCATGTCGGCAATCGTAACGCCATCCCGAGTGATGCGCGGGTCGGCCTTAACTGTGAGTGGCTGCGTCTCGGTCCAGGCAGCCTTGCCACCCGCGGCGGCCACTGTGAGCCGCAGCCGGTACGATCCGGGTACGCCGACAGGACCACCGCCAGTAGTGGGAGCCGTTGCATTCGGGCGAGGACCCGGATAGGTGAGATCCCACGTGAAGCGGTTGAGACCTGAGTGCTTCGGAATGATCGCGGACCCGCCGCGCCTTCGCGGTGCTTGTTCCTCATCCTGCGTATCGTTCGCCGCCGCGCCGCGCGTCCGCTCGGAGGCGACCGAACTGTTGAAGCTTCGGACGACGCTGCCGCTGGCGTCCAGAATGTCGAGCCTGACATCACCACTCGGTGCCTGCGCAAAATAGTAGTCGATCATCGCGCCGGTCGTCGGTGATTCAGGAGCGGAGGGGCTGTTACCGCGAGCCGACACAGGATTCGCGCGATAGTGCAAGCGATAGGCAGCACGCGGCGCGAACAGATGCGCGCTCGACGATGCTGTCGCGTCGCCCCACTGCTGTAACGGAGTGAGATTATCCATGATCCAGAACGATCTTCCCTGCGTTGATAGCACAAGGTCGTTCTGGTGAACGTTGATGTCGGTGATCGGCGTCACGGGAAGGTTGAGCTGGAACGGCAGCCAGTGCGCGCCGTTATCGAGCGACACGTACATGCCGAATTCAGTTCCCGCATACAGCAGTCCGGCTCGCGCCGGATCTTCGCGAATGACCCGCGTTGGATTGTCGCTGGCGATCCCGTTGTTGCCGTCGGTGAGCCGAGTCCAGCTGTGGCCGTAGTCGTCGGTACGGTAGATGTACGGCTGAAAGTCGCCCAACAGATAGCGATAGACGGCGATGTAAGCCGAGCCCGCGCGGTGCGGCGACGGCTCGATGGTCTGCACGCGTCCGCCGGGCGGCAGATCTTTGGGCGTGACGTTTGTCCAAGTCTTTCCGTCGTTGCGCGTTACGTACACAGGACCGTCGTTGGAGCCAGTCCAGATGAGCCCCTTCTGCAGGGGTGACTCCCGGATTGCGTAAAGTGTGCTGTACACTTCTTCGCCGGTCACGTCACGCGTGATCGGACCGCCGCTCACCACGTTCAGGTAGCGCGGATCGTGCGCGGTGAGATCCGGGCTAATCCGTTCCCACGTTACGCCCTCGTCGCGAGTGCGGTGCAGATACTGGGAACCGTAGTAGATGACGTGCGAATCGAATGGCGATAGCTCCATCGGCGACACGCGCTGGAAGCGATAGATGAGATCGCCTGGAACGCTACCATACAATGACTGTGCGCCCACCCAGTATTGCTTTTCCTGCCCAGTTCTGAGCGACATGCGACTGAACTGGCCCTTGCACGAGGCGTAAACAGTGTCGGGATTGGTAAGGTGCGGCATGATTGGCCCGGTCTCGCATCCGGGGCCCGTACGCCATTCTTCCGATTGACCACTGTTGAGCGGCAGGCTCGGCACAATGACCGTCGTGTTGTCCTGCTGCGCGCCATACAGCCGATACGGGAACTGATTGTCGACCGCCACCGAATAGATCTCGGCCGTGGGCTGGTTGAACTGCGTTGACCAGCTCCGGCCACCGTCGAGCGAAACGTTCGCGCCGCCGTCATTCGCCTCGATCATCACGTTACCGTCTTTCGGACTGATCCACATGTCGTGATTGTCGCCGTGCGGTACGCGCATCGAGCGAAACGTCTTCCCACCGTCGATCGACTTGAAAAATCCCTCGGCGCCACCGTACACGACATCCGCGTTGGTAGGATCGACTGCAAGTGTGACGTAATAGAACGGACGCGTTATGAGCTGCGGGTTGTCGCTCACGAGCGACCAGTGTTCGCCCGCGTCGTCGGAGCGGTAGAGACCACCGGCCGGCTTTGCTTCGATCAGCGCGTAAACGCGATTGGGGCTTGCAGCGGACACGGCTATGTTGCTTTTCCCAATGAGCTCGGATGGAAGACCATTTGTCATCTTCGTCCAGTGGTCACCGCCATCAACGCTCTTGTAGAGACCGCCTTCGTGGCCACCACTGATGATTGACCATGGCTTCCGGACGCCGTGCCACATGCCCGCGTAGATGACTCGGGGATTGCCAGGCTGCAGCTCGACGTCGGCCGCGCCAGTGCTGTCGGAAATGTAGAGGACCTTGTCCCACGTCTTGCCGCCGTTCCGTGTACGGAATACACCGCGCTCGGAATTGGACGTGAATGCGTTGCCCTGTGCTGCCACGAATGCGACGTCGGGATTTGAGGGATCGACGCGCACGCCGCCGATCTGGCCGGCGTCACGCAGGCCAATGAAGTTCCACGTTGCGCCAGCGTCGGTGGATTTGTAGATGCCGCGGCCGGTTGAAACGTTGCTGCGAATGTCGTCCGATCCAGTGCCTACATAAATGATGTTCGGATCCGACTGCGCGACTTCTATTGAGCCCATTGAGCCAACGGGGATCTTGCCGTCAGAGATCGGAATCCACGACGATCCTGCATCGGTCGTCTTCCAGAGGCCGCCGCTCGCAACACCCATGTAGAATGTGCGCGGCTCGGATGCCACGCCGGTCACGGTTGTTACGCGGCCGCCGCGTGCGGGTCCTACCATTCTGTAGCGCAGATCGAAATGCGCGCTATTGAATGGTGTTCCCGTCTGCGCACCAAGTGACGGAG
This sequence comes from Gemmatimonadota bacterium, assembly GCA_041691775.1. Classification (GTDB taxonomy): domain Bacteria; phylum Gemmatimonadota; class Gemmatimonadetes; order Gemmatimonadales; family Gemmatimonadaceae; genus Fen-1247. Next base: position 392,590 of record JBEPUB010000002.1, on the reverse strand, counting down.
TCAGGCTCGCAGAGAGAAGAGCGGCGGCTACGACCGATGTGAGACGGGGCATGATAACTCGTTGACAGGATTCGCCTGTTGGACAGGATGCGTTCGGAATTATGGAACCCAGCCAATCATCTGTCCATGCTTGTGTCCATACTTGCGTGCTAACGAGTTACGAGATCGGCGACCGATATGTTGTACTGTGAGGTTGTCCAGTCCGGATCCGCCACTCCCACTGCAGCCGCGAATCCATCGGGTGCAATTATCTGTCGCACCGTCGTGTTCGGGTCTGATGTCGCCGCTTCCCAGACGCTTGCGCCGCGCACTTTTACGCGCGCCTCCGCGCGCGTCCACGCTTCAATGAATCGCAAGTCGCGGTTGTCGTCGCTGAGGATCGTACCGATCTCTTCGTGAGTGAAAAAGCGCCGCAGAATTGCGTCGGCGTTTGGAACGGCGCGAAGCTGTTCGATGTCTACGCCGACCGCAGCCACGCGCGTGACGGCAATCATCGAAACGTCTCGCGAATGCGAGATGGAGAAGTGCAACCCCGGATCGTTGCGAAGAAGCGGCTTGCCCTTTGGCGTGTCGAATAGCTCGACGTCGCGTGTCTGTATCGAAAGCAGTGACGCCAGAATCCGGCGCGTGGACTCGCGAATCACTACGCTGTCACCCGAGTCCAGAGTGTAGATCCGCGCTTCGCCGGAGACGAGCGGGTGTATGATTGTTCGCGCGGGATCACTCAAGCTCGATCAGCTCCACCTCGACGCGGCTACCGTCTATAGTCATCACGGCGACACTGGGCGCCAGATCGAACCTTCGCGCGCCCGCCGCGCCCGGGTTGACCACCATACAGCCGACCGTCTCGAAAATGAGTTGACGGTGAGTGTGTCCGTAGACTATCACGTCCGCCTCGGGATAATTCCGTATCAACTGCTCTGGCTTAGGCCGGCCCAACTCATGACCATGACTCATGTGCAGTCGGACAGTGCCGAACGTGTGTTCGAATGATAGCGGAAGGTTTGGATCGCCCGGCGTGTCGCAGTTGCCACAGACGGCATGGACTGGGGCGATGAGACTCAGCTCCGGGAGGATATCGTCGCCGCAGACGTCGCCGGCGTGGAGGATCATATCGACGCCGGCAAACGCACTGTGGACCGAAGCGCGGAGCAGGCCGTGCGTATCGGATATCAAGCCCAGCTTTACCACTGATTCATCTGGCGCGGCGGTACATGCTTCAAAGCTAGACTGGGACGCGACTCAACGAGAAGTGCCAGTCACATAGCGGGCGGCCACGCGGAGCGCGTCAGTCTAGATTGTTGAGATGTCCATGTTGAGACTCTCGCTCGCGCTCGGCGTCCGTACGTTGCGGCATCCGTCGCTTGCGCTGGATCTCGCTCGTGTGAGCTGGCGTTTCCGGAACCGGCACTGGTACCGGCGTCCTCCGTTTCTTCCCGTACCGGACAGGGATTACGTGCGGTGGCGGATGGATACCGCGTACGGATCGCCGGATGCAGTACCATCGGTGCGCGACGCCGAGCGGTACGTGCGGTGGGCGGCACGCAAATGAACGGCGATGGCGCGCTCGCAGATCGTATCAAGGAGCGCGCGCACGAACTCGGCTTCGACCTGGTTGGGATCGCGACGTTGGGAGCGGTGGAGACGGCCGGACACTTCGATGCGTGGATTGCGGCAGGTTACGCGGGCGAGATGGGTTATCTCGAGCGCGGCGCGGAGAAACGACGGGACACGCGACTACCGTTTGAGGGAGTGCGAAGCGCAGTGGTCGTCGCGATGAACTACGGTGGAACGCAGCCGCCGGGTCCGGTCGCGCGGTACGCGCGCGGTGATGACTATCACGAGTTGATGGTCGATCGGCTCAACGAGCTGCATCGATGGATCGAGCGCGAAGTCGGACGGCCTGTTCGCGGAAAACCGTACGTCGATACGGGACCAGTTCTGGAGCGCGATCTCGCGCGACGCGCGGGACTCGGATGGTTCGGGAAGAATACGAATCTCATAAATCCGGAACTTGGATCGTTCTTTTTTCTTGGCGAGCTGATGTTGGATTTGGAGTTGCGCGCCGACGATCCGTTCGAGACAGACCGTTGCGGAAGTTGCACGCGGTGTCTGGATGCGTGTCCGACAAATGCCTTCGTGGCACCGAGAGTTCTGGATGCGACGAGGTGTATCTCGTATCAGACGATAGAGCTGAAGGGGCCGATCGCCGAAACGCTAAGGGAAGCGATTGGAGAGCACCTGTATGGGTGCGATGTGTGTCAGGACGTGTGTCCGTGGAACGTGAAGTTCTCGAGGGACGCGACGGAGCCGTCCTTTGCAGCGCGTAAGTTCATCGCTGGCAAAGGTGCGCGCACGCTTGCTGGCGAGGTTCTCGCGATGGACGACGAGACGTTTAGAACGGTGTTCAAGAAGTCACCGATGAAGCGCGCGAAGCTGACGGGGTTGCACCGCAACGCAGCCGTCGTGCTCCGCGGAGCCAGCCACTCGACCGACTCGAGCGCGAGCCGCTGAAACACGGTGGCGTCGACTGTGATCTCGACTGGACGTGGCGAGCAGTCGTCTCCGTGCGCCACGGCTCAATGCGCGCCGATGTCGTGATGCGGCATTCGGTCCTTGGTAGCTGGAGAGGTGCGTTCAGGGTCAGGTCTTGCCCGGTGCGCGAAGAGGACGCGTGACACAGCCGCTCCCCGAAGTCCTTCGAAGGATTACCACGTAGCGACGCGGCCGCTCAGCCGCTTCCGGCCGCACCGAGCAAGACCTGACCCTAACAGTCCTAACAGTCGACCGTATCGGTCGAGTAGCAGGTCATCAATTGTGGCGGCTCCCGTCGCGCGCGGTCGTCTGAAGCGCGATTATTTCTGACCAGGGAAATCCACGTCGCCAAGCATCCCGTCCAAGGTTGGCGCGAGTTCCTCAAGGAAGTCGGCATCATCGTACTCGGCGTGCTGATCGCGCTCGCGGGCGAGCAGCTGGTCGAGCAAGTACAGCGACTTCTACTACCAGGTCGCGAACATTCAGAGGGTCATCAACAGGGAACAAGATGCCTGGACCGGTATTGGTGTTTTAGAAGGAGACCCGAGCCGGTTCGAGTGAGGCGGGCGTGTGCACCGCTTCCGCTGAGCGCGGCGCCTGGGCGGTCGGCGTGATTCCGCGTGACGTGACGGCGAAATAGGACGCGCGATGTACGCCGAAGCGTTATCAGCCCGGGAGCTGCCCGGCTTCCAGTCGCTCGATGAGATCGAGTAGGCGGCTCGCTTCCCACGAGCGGTTGCGCTTCGATTCCGAGAGCGGCACCAGGATCTGTGCGGCCACTAACTGTTCAATGGCGTTGTAGATCGCCGTCTTGACACGTCCGGTCGCGACCGCGGCCACGGGGGCCGTAATGATCGGGTGGGCGGGCAGCGCGTCGATGATCGCCCATGCTGCGGCCCCTGCGCGTGGTGCATAGCCCGATGTCGCGAGCTGTTGTCGCCATCTGTCACGCAGGTCGTGGACGGCGCCGACGTACGCATTCGCCAACCGTGCAGCTCGTCCCGTCGCGGCGGCAAAATGCTCGATCCACGCCACCACCTGATCACCGCGAAACGCTGTCAATCCTTCGATGTACCGACCCTTCGCCGCAGCCAGTACGACGCTGATGGGCGGCAGGAAGTGAGGGGCCATGTTCCGCCGTCTCAGTATGACCTGCACCAACGCTCGACCCGTTCGTCCGTTGCCATCCTCGAAGGGATGGATCGTCTCGAACTGCGCGTGCACCAGCGCCGCCTGCACCAAGGGTGACAGGAGATCGTCGTTGATCGCGCCGCAGAGGTCATCGAGCAGTCGCCCCACCTCCTCTGGCGGCGGTGGAACGAAGTCGGCACCACATGGATTGTAGTCGTTGCCGCCAATCCAGTTCTGCTGCGTGCGAACACGACCGGCCAGGTGCTTGTTCGGAGCGTGCAGCATCAGCCGCTTGTGGATTGCGATGATCTCCTCAACGCCGAACCGCGCCACGTCTGCGGCCTGTCCCACGGCAAGCTCCATCGCGTTGATGTTGTCAATCAGCTCCAGTGCTGTCGCGCTGGGGGCGATGCCAGTATCGGCCTTCGCCTCGGCGCGCGCCATCTCGCGCACTCCGATCTGCATCCCCTCGACCTTGGAGGATGCGATGGACTCTGTGCGCAAGAGAAGGCGCGCGAGAGGTGCGAGCGCGCCGTCAGGCGTTTCATTCAGGCTGCGAAGCGCCAACTCCGCGCCGGAGACTAGACCCGCGATGGTGGCGGGAAGCAGCACCGGCAGCGTCGCCAGCGGCTCGGGTACGAAAGCGTCGTAGTGACAGGCGCGACGGTACTTCGGCGGTGCGTCGAGCACCGGGTTGAAGTGCCACGTCTGTTTGAGCCAAATGCCGGGCAATCAGTCTCCGCGAAGCTGGACTAAGATACGACAATTAGTTCAGTATATGATACAACCTGTACTTCCGCAAGATAAATTAGTTTAGAATAATCTCTATCCTGAACTACAGACCCAGGCAAAGTTTAGATTACGCACCAACGCCACGGACACTCACAATCGCGATCAAACGATTCTAAGCCATTGCCTTACGCAGAGATCGGCCGCCGGTTTCCAACGCAATCTCAAAATGGGTGTACCGGCACGTGTCCCAGGATGTGTGTCCGTGGAATGTGGAGTTCTCGCGCGACGCGACGGAGCGCGCGTTCACTACGCGTGAGTTCATCGACGGGAAAGATGCGGAGACACTCGCGACGGAGATGCGCGCGATGTCGCAGGAGGAGTTCAGCACGGCGTTTCGCACGTCGCCGATCAAGCGCGCGAAGCGAGGCGGGCTGACACGGACTGCAGCGATGGTGCTCGCCAATCTTCGACAAGAGAGCAGTGAGAGGACTGGGCTGCGATATTCCACAACAGTCGATATGGGCCAACGATCCTCCCTTACGCTCACGCCACGCTGCGCCTTCCATCTTCTATGACCTTTTCGCAGAAACCGCCGCGGTCGCCGTCGATTCGTTCGGCGCGCGCCGGGTTGGAGCACCACCTGCTTGCTGCGTTCGTCGTCGTTACGTATGCATGGACATGGGGCGTTAACCTGCCAGCTGCACTCGCTACTCATGGTATCGGGCATGCGCACATATCGGGAGGCGCGTTGACGCTTGCGGGCTTTGCTCCCAGCATCGTCGCGCTGGTGCTTCTCGCCTTTGCGAGCGGACGCGTGGCCGTTCGCGATATCTGGCTTCGACTTGTACACGCCAGTGCACCACCCGCTTGGTACGCCCTCGCGGTCCTCGGTCCCATCGTGTCGGTCGCTGCGAGCCTTCTAGTGCTGCCCGCCGTCGGCCAACCCGTACCACAGTTGAAGCCATGGTATAACGTGGTATTGGGAATTCTATTCCTCATTCCTCTCACCGGTCTGTTCGAGGAAATCGGATGGCGAGGGTTGCTGCTCGACCGACTCGAGCAGCGCATGTCCCCGCTGCGCGCAAGCGCGCTCGTCGCCGCGTTATGGGGAGTGTGGCACATTCCGATGTACCTACGATTAATGCCCGAGGGAAACCGTACTCCTCTGTTGATCGTCTTGTTCGTGATTTCGATGTTCCCTCTCTCGGTTCTGTTCACATGGGTTTATAACAGAACCGAGCGCCGTCTGTTACCGATGATAGTGCTTCATGCGGCCATCGACGCGAGCGTCGGGTATTTCTTCGCCCGGCTGCCACAGGGGGAACTGCGCCCGTTCATGTGTTGGTGCGCGTTGCTGTGGGTGCTCGCCGGGTTGGTCATATGGAAGCAGGGGCGACAGCTCGGCCGGTTCGCTCCTACCAAAGATTTGCAGATCGGGTAGCGGTCCGTTCGCTAATTACCCGGCGCGAGATGAGTTAGGCACCCTGTAGAAACGCCGGTCTCAAAATGCGATGAATGCACATTATCACGCGGGCACGAATGGTGGCGTTTCGGGAGAGGCATGTTTAAGCTGCCGTTCCCTTGTTCAACATTTGCGGGAATGCGTACCGCTTGGTCGTGGACATGCGTTATGCCCTTGGTCGCGTCTATATCCGGCACGTAATCACTTGAGGAATGCGACCACGGCCACAGCGATGGTTCTGGACTTCGCGAAGCCCATGCGCTTCGGAACGGTTCTCGAACTCAGCGCTCCTTTGACTCGCAACATTCCTTAAACAAAGATCGCTGCACGCTTTACCGTACCGACGCCGCCGAGCCGGTCGGCTAGATCATCCGCTGGCACATACACGAAGGTGCGGCCACCTTTCTCTCTGCGAGGAGCCCGCGCCCAGGTCAATACTAATTTTGCGGCAACTGGTATATGACTGGTATGGGGTGCCTGGAATTCGACCCATACGGTGCGCTGCGAAACACTACTTCGCTACATGCTCGGTCACGCGCGCGTACTGGGCCGTGTCGGTGTACTGCTGGAAGCGCGTTATGCGCTCGCCCCGCAACGTCCACACATGGACGAACTGTGCGTCCAGCCGCCGGCCCGTCGCCATGAAAGTCCCGCGGTACCGCCCGAGCGCGACCACCACGTCGCCGTCCTGCAGGATCGTCTCGGGGGTCACCGTAAACCCCTCCCACTCAGCGCCGATGCGACCGAAGACGCCCTCGCCGACCTGCTGTGGCCCCACGTACGGGTTACGGTCGGCGTACGTGGAGTTCTCGGCCTCGTTCCAAATGATCTCCGGATCGAATGCGCCGAGCACCGTGCCGGCGTCGCCGCGCCCGAAAGCCTCGTAGAGGGACTGAATCTGCTCGCGGTTCATGAGCATGGGCGAATCTCCGTGGGAACGATAAAAGGGCGACGCGATGGGCGGGCGCTGTGGGCACGCGCCCGGACCGTGGCGCTGAGTAGGCGGCGCGAACGTACGCCCGTCAGCGAGTGTTGGCAAGGTGTGACGCGCGCTCTGTGACGCGCGCTCTGTGACGCGCGCTCTGTGACGCGCGCTCTACTCGCCTGCTCTACTCGCCTGCTCTCCTACGCCCCCGCGTGGGCAAGACCTCGATCTACACGCTGTGCTCGCATTTCCTTTGACTCGCTCACAGGTTAGCTGTGGCGCTAGACGCGCGGGAAGCGTTTTCAGAACATCAGCACATGGAGCCTCAATGACAGTCAAGCGGATGGACAACGTCGGCATCGTGGTAGAAGACATCGATGCGGCCATCGGGTTCTTCACCGAGCTGGGCCTCGAGCTCGAAGGGCGCGCCCCGATCGAAGGCGACTGGGCAGATGGCGTCACCGGATTGCAAGGCATGCGGGTTGAGATCGCCATGATGCGCACCCCGGACGGCCACAGCCGGCTAGAACTGTCCCGATTCCTGGCGCCGCCTGTGGTCGCCGATCACCGAACCGCCCCCGTGAACGCGCTTGGCTACCTACGCGTCATGTTCACCGTGAACGACATCGACGATACGCTCGCCCGGCTCCGCGAACGGGGCGCGGAGCTCGTTGGGGAAGTCGTCCAGTACGAAGATGCGTATCGGCTCTGCTATATCCGGGGGCCGGAAGGAATTCTCATCGGACTCGCCCAAGAACTTGGGTAGCAGACTGCCTTCGGCTAGCACGGGTGCTTCATGACTTGAACATCCAGCTCGCATCGGGACCCATACTTCCGTCATCTCGATCAAACCAACCCCTCTCCGGCGCGCACAATCGCGTGCGCCGGAAAGGGTACTCTCACCGCAAGCTACAGCTCAATGCGCGTAGCTTGAATTGATGAATGCATCCACATCGTGATGTAGCTTGTCGTTCGCTTGCTGGTCGATGTACACCATGTGCCCTGTGGGGTAGTAATCAAACCCGATGTTCTTGCGGACCGACGGCTCGAGCTGCATGTGTGATACTGTCTCTTCGATTCCGTTGAACGGCGTCGCGAAATCGTAGTACCCTGCCAGCACGCGCACCTTGAGCGATGTCTCCTGCGTCATCGCACTGCGGAGGGTCTCGGCGACCTCCGTTCCTCCGGTCTGGTCCCACGGCCGAACGTTTGCCGTCACCGTATAGAAGGCGTTGCTGTTCCAGTGCAGATCGCGCCGCACATAGTCCATGAACGTCGCAGTGAACGCGCCTTCGTACGATGCTTCGCTCGGATCGTACTCGGCGCGCTCGCCGGCGGCGTCGTGGTTGTAGCCGGTGAAACGCGAATCCAGGCGGCCAAGCACTTCGCGCTTGTTGCGGAGCAATTCGGTGAACCAGCGCTGTGGGCTCACGCGCAGATTGCACTCTTCAATGTACGTCGGTGAAAGCCCGGTGAGGCGAGCCATGTCGGCAACTACCTTCTGCTGCTCGGCGGGAGTAATCTCGTCGCCTTTCTCAAGTGCCTGTGCGTATTCACCGTGCGCGAACGTGCGCCCCACTTGCGCAATCTGCTCGAGCGATTGCGCCTGTAGATCCGGCGGCAGTAGATGATGATACCATGCAGTGGTGACGTAACCGGGCAGGAAGAATTCTGTACGGTTGTCATTGCCCCACTGCGTGAAGGCGACCGATGAGAGCAGCACGATTCCATTCAGGTACATCTCGTGACGCTTCAACAGCACGCCCGACAGCTCGGCGGAGCGCGTGGTTCCGTAGCTCTCACCAATCAGGAACTTGGGTGAATTCCAACGCTCGTTGCGCGTTACGTACTGATAGATGAAGTCGGAGAACCACGTCGCATCCTGAACAACGCCGTAGAACTGCGCCGTCTTCTGACCCGGTGCGGGGCGGCTGTAGCCGGTCGAGATCGCATCGACGAATACCAGATCGGTCGCGTCGAGGAACGAGTCGGAGTTGTCGGCAATGCGATACGGAGCAGGCATGCCGTGTCCGTCCGGCGTCAGTACGACCTTCTTGGGACCCATGCCCATTTGCGTGAACAGCGACGCTGATCCGGGTCCGCCGTTATATACGAATGCGATTGGACGATGCGCGACGTCCGGTAGACCGTTCTTCGTGTACGCCACGAAAAAGAAGGTGGCCTTTGGCGCGCCGGAGTCGTCACGAACCACGTAGGTGCCCGTGGTCGCCGTATAATGAATTAGCTGACCGCCGATTGTCGCCGTGTGTTGGGTGACGACGGTAGTATCCACCGGCGGCATCGGCTTGTAGGGCATCGCGGTCGTGGTCCGCGTAATCGTCTGCGCGGATTCAACCATCCCGCGAGGCGTGGTCTGGGAAGTCGTCGTGTCCGACGACGTGGTCGTCATCGAGCTGTCGCGACGTCCCCGTCCCCGCTGCTGTGCGCCCGCCGGTACCGTGGCGAGCACGGCCGCCAGGGCGCCGATCGCCATTCGTGTTGCACTCATGCCTCGCTTCCTCGTTGATGATGAACGATGGCAAGTATGGAGCGAATGAGGGGGTGGGGCAAGATGATAGGCCTGGTGCTTGCTTGCGATCTTCGACGCAATAGTGTAAGATGAATTTTGTGCTATCATGGCTAGCGTAAATCTATCTTGTCACTATGCCGCCAAGACCCACCACCAAAATTCTCCCCCGGCAGGTCAAAGCTGCGCTCACCAAGCTCGGGCACGATATCTCCGTGGCCAGGCGCCGCCGCCGGCTCACTACTGCGATGATGGCGGAGCGTATCGGGGCCACCCGGCCAACCTACCTCCGGATCGAGAATGGACATCCCGGGGTCTCGATGGGCGCCTACGCCATGGCCCTTTATACGTTGGGACTGGGCACCCAGGTCGGCGAGCTCGCTGATCCCGGCCGAGATGATCAGGGGATCCTCCTCGAAGTGGAGCAGCTCCCGGCACGGGTGCGTCCCAGAAAAGAGCCGCGGCCACTATGAAACGCGCGATCAGTGTGTATCTGGGCGACGCTCAGCAGCGCGTCGGCACGCTGCACTACAACAAGGACGGCGCCCGTGAGAGTTCGAATTTTGTCTATGACGAGGATTGGCTCAAGCGCGACGATCGTTTCGAAATCGATCCTCTGCTACCACTCCAATCAGGACCTCAATTCCGCCGGAAGCCCGAGGACGGCTCGGTCTTCCATCCCGCAATTGCAGACACCGAGCCCGATGGATGGGGGCAAAAGCTCATTCGACGCGACCACGCCAAGCGACGCGCTGCTGCGCGCCCCGCGGGCGACGACCTGCCGCCGCTGGCAAACAGCATGGATTTCCTCCTTGAGGTGGATGACATAAGTCGAGTTGGTGCGCTCCGGTTCCGCGATGAAGACGGCGTGTTCCAACGCAGCGTCGACGGGGGCGGCCGAGCTAATCCGCCGTTGATAGAGCTGCGACACATGCTCGCATCGACGCGATCTGTCGAACTGAACGAAGAGACGGCTGCGGATCTTGCCTATTTGCGCGGACGAGGGACTTCGTTGGGCGGGCTTCGGCCCAAGTGTTCGATTGTTGACGACGACGGCCAACTCGCGATCGGGAAGTTCCCAAGTGTGCGCGACGAGCGCGCCATCACCAAAGCAGAGGTGCTTGCACTTCGCCTGGCGAGGCGCGCCGGCATCAGTGCCGCCGAGGCCCGTGTTGTCATGAGCGACGATATCCCGGTTGCCTTGGTCCGACGCTTCGATCGGGCCGACGGAGGACGAATCCCCTACGTCTCGGCGGCGACGCTCATGGGCGTTGAACCGTCCGGGGAGCATAGCTACACCGAGCTTGTTGACACGATTCGCGTCCACGGGGCAGCGGTGCAAGAAGACATCGTGGAACTCTGGCGACGCATCGCCTTCTCCATTCTGATCAGCAATTTTGACGACCACCTCCACAACCATGGCTTCCTTCATGTGGAGCGAGGAACGTGGCGCCTGTCGCCTGCTTTCGACATCAATCCATTTCCTGACCGGGCGCGCGAGTTGAAGACCTGGATCTCAGAGGAGACAGGCCCTGCCGCGTCCATCGATGCGCTTCTGTCTGTTGCAGAGTATTTCCGAATTCCTGCCACCAAGGCGAGGGCCATCGTCCACGAAGTCGAGAACGCCGTAAGCGGCTGGAAAGCGGTGGGTAAGGAAGTTGGTATGACATCGATCGAGGTTGACGCATTCACCGATGCGTTCGAACACAAGGAACGCGGGATTGCGAAGGCCGTTTGAAGCGCATGAACTGCGGCAACGCGGACAATGACATTTCGCCGCCCGTCATCCCCCGGAACGCTGCTGCTCGCCGTTTACACAACCCAACCGCTTGGCTTAATTTACCCGTATGCCGAAAGTGCATGAAATCGGCGGGTTCAGGATCTACGTCTACCTGCCTCCGAGCGAGCACGCACCGGCGCACGTTCGTGTGCTCAAAGATGCCGGCGAGGTGGTGGTCCGCATCGGTACTGGACTCGGTTTGGAGCCGTACCGCGTCTTCGGATCGATCAAACGTGCAGACGTGATTCGCGCGATTCGAATCGTTGAATCAATTGAAGCGCACCTGCTTGAGGAGTGGAGGAAGTACCACGATGAATAAGCGTCCGCTGTCAGATGACGAAATCATGGAACGCATCCCCGTCGCCAGAGCGCGCGAGGAAGGAGACCGCGCGACTGGCCTCCGCGCGACGGCGGCGTTTTACGATTCGATCAGCGATCTCATCGTGATCGAGACCACACGCGGCATCCGATTGGGTTTCCCTCGGCGCGTGATCGCTGCGCTCCGCAATGCATCCAAAGAACAACTTGCCCAATTGACACTGAGCCCGTCCGGTGCCGGATTGCATTGGGATGCACTCGATGTACAGCTCAGCGTTCCGGGACTGCTGATCGATGCACTCGGGCCAGGTTCCGCTGCACGCGAGATAGCAAGACGTGGTGGCAAGTCCACGAGCACGGCCAAGACTGACGCTGCAAGGCGAAACGGCCGCAAGGGCGGACGGCCCGTCAAGAAGAAATCAGGATCTCGTGTAGTAGGTTACGCAAAAACGTCGGCGCAAAAACTATTGGTGAAGGAAACGGCCCGATCCAAGACAGCGGTGAAGGCTAGCTCGAGGAAGAGGCGCGGGTGAGCGGTTGTGGAGCGCCGGCGCGGGTGCGAACGTTGTTTCCGTCTGGATCGTCCTCAAGGACGAGGTTGTTCCGCGCTTCGTGACGGCTTATGCGGAGGATGCACTCTGATGGCTCCAATTCGTGAACTCGACACGGTCGTGCTCGTTCGTGATGTACCGGAAATCGGGCTTCGTGCTGGCGATCTCGGCGCCGTCGTTCAGGTATATGCGCCCGATGCGATCGAAGTGGAGTTTGTAACCGCTGCCGGACGCACCGCGGCGCTACAGACTCTCGCGCGGGCGGACGTGCGTTCGGTTCGCGATGATGACTTGCTCGCTGTCCGTCCGACTACTACACACCGCGGCGGAGTCTGTGTCCGCCGGGAGTGGCGGGGTTGAGCATGAATACACCCTTCCACAACTGCCTGAGGATTGGCGTGAACGATGGATCCTTGGTCTCCACGATGTGGAGATATGCGATGCCGAGTTCGTTCAGCGCGCTCAAGACAATCGGATACGACTCGCGGTAGTCGCCCTCGTCGATGTCGTTGAGTGTGTTGGCCGGCGACAGTCTGATAGCTGTGCGGTCTGTACCAATCGCCTCCGCAACCGCGCGTGTCGTCTCGATCATCATGCGAGCGCGGTTCTCGGGCGTTTTACCCCACTGATCGGTGCGCAGGTTTGCGTTGCGAATCCATAACGGAGGTCGTTGCATCACGCCGCAGTCAGCGATCCGAAGTATGTGACCAGCGCATCATCAAGCTCCGCCTCGGTTCTGTCCCCACCCACGCGACATAACCGTCGGGCCGTATCAACACAGCCATCAGTGCGGCAACCACCCGGTGGCCTTACGCAGACTCCAAAGGCTGACGCCGCACGTCACTTCTGAGTACATTTCCGACCTTCCGGATTGCCGCGCGCCTCGTACCCGAGATGGAGATCCTGCCGTGGAGACGTGCGCAGCTGCTGGCGGTGCAGGTCCATCCGAGCGCGACTCGGCCGCATTTCATCATTCGTGAAGGCGTCGAGCGAGGTGTCTACGTCCGGGTAGGCTCGACCAACCGTCGCGCCGATGCGGAACTCATCGCGGAGCTGCGGCGCTTCGCACGAGGCGAGGTCTTCGATGAGCGGCCGATGCCGGACCTCGACTCGGAAGCAATCGACTTCCGAGCCGCTTCCGAGTTCTTCGCCCCGATCCGTACGCTCGCGCGGCACGACCTCGAATCCCTGCGACTGCTCACCGACCATCAGGGTCGCAAGGTCCCGACGATTGGCGGGATGCTATTGTTTGGCAGGGAACGCGAGCGCTACTTCCCCGATGCCTGGATCCAGGCCGCACGCTTCCGCGGCACCGATCGGAGCCACATCGTCGACCGCGTGGAGATCCGATCCCTGCCCGTGCGCGCGGTGGAAGACGCCATCGACTTCGTCGAGAAGCACACACTGCACGGCGCCGACATCAGTCGACTCCGTCGAACGGAACGCTGGAGCCTGCCGCCGGTCGCGCTCCGCGAGGCGGTCATCAACGCGGTGGCCCACACCGATTACTCGCAGCTGGGGACGCCCCTGCGTCTGGCGATCTTCGATGACCGCATCGAGGTGGAGAATCCCGGACTTCTGCCGTTTGGTCTCACCGTTGAAGACTTGCCGAGTGGTGTCTCCAAGCTACGTAATCGCGTGATCGGCCGCGTATTTCACTCGCTTGGCCTGATCGAGCAGTGGGGCAGCGGGATACAACGCATGACCGCCGCCTGCGTCGAGTCCGGACTCGCGGCGCCACGTTTCGAGGAGCTGGCCACCCGATTCCGCGTCACACTCTTCACGGCGCGGACACACGCACCAACCCTCGACGAAACCGACGAGGCGATCCTCGCGTCGCTCTCCAGTGGTCGGGGCAAGTTGACGAGTGAGATCGCAGTCACGATCGGGTTGACCTCGCGCGCCACGCGCACGCGGCTCGCACGGCTGGTCGGGCGCGGTTTACTTCGCGAAATCGGTACCAGTCCTCAGGATCCGAAGAGGCAGTATTTTCTGAGTGATCGAGGGCCGACATGAGCCCAACACCCGAACAACAGTCCCGTCGGCAGATCGACGACGCGCTCGAAGCCACCCGCTGCTGCACCTTGGTGACGAGAGCATCGCTCAGATGGGGCGGCCGGGTTGACATGGATTTCCGACGTGTTCGAGTGTCAGCCTACTGCCTCGTCGCATTCCCCACGACTCTCCGCACCGACAAGATTCCTCTCCAGCGCAGCCAATGCTTCGAGAATTTCTGCGCGGCGCCCCTCGTCCCACGCCCCCACCGTCCGCGCCTCGAGTTCCCTCCACGCATCTTCCACCGCTTTGCGTAGCGACAGACTCTCATCCGTCGCCTCGACAATAATCGCTCTCCGATCCTCCGAACTTCTCGTCGTCCGCACAAGCCCGGTCTTCTCCAGCCGTTGTATTGTGCGCGTCATCGTCGGCGCTTCCGATTCCAGCATCCGCACCAGATCTACATGTCGCTGTGGGCCCGCCGTCCACAGTCGCATCATCACGAGTTCCTGGGCGGGGTAGAGTCCGATCCCGCGCAGTAGCTGGCCGGCCATCATCTTATGAAGCCGAGCGACGCGGAAGACTGCGTGGCTCATCGGAGCGAGTTCGGCGAGCGCGTCAGTGGTGGGCATCGGCGAGCGCGAGATCTGGTTCGTCTTCTTGTTCGTTCATGGTCGGATAATCGGTGTATCCGTGTGCATCGCCGCCGTACGTCTTGGTCATGTCCGGCAGCGCGAGCGGCGCGCCGATCCTGAGTCGCTCCACAAGATCAGGATTCGCGATGAATAGCTGTGCGAATGAAATCAGATCAGCGGCGCCGTTCTCGATCAGTGCGAGATGTTCTGGACCAGTACGACTGCCGGGAGTGGCGGGGTTGAGCATGAATACACCCTTCCACAACTGTCTCAAGATTGGCGTGAACGCTGGATCCTTGCTCTCAATAATGTGGAAATATGCGATGCCGAGTTCGTTCAGCGCGCTCAGGACAATCGGATACGACTCGCGGTAGTCGCCCTCGTCGATGTCGTTAAGAGTGTTGGCCGGCGACAGTCTGATAGCTGTGCGGTCTGCACCAATCGCCTCCGCAACCGCGCGTGTCGTCTCGATCATCATGCGAGCGCGGTTCTCGGCGGTTCCGCCCCACTGATCGGTGCGCAGGTTTGCGTTGATGGAGAGGAACTGTTGCAGCAGATATCCGTTGGCGCCGTGCAGCTCCACACCATCGAAGCCAGCGCGAATCGCGTTGCGAGCGGCGGACGCGAAATCCTGGATGGTCTGCTCGATCTCCGCCGACGTGAGCTCGCGCGGGACGACGAAGTCCAGCATCCTCGTGGGCGTGAAGGCCCGCCCCGCGGCGCGCACCGCCGAGGCGCCACTGGTTGCTGCGGAGTTTCGTAGAGTGACGGATGGCCGATGCGACCGGTGTGCATGAGCTGGGCGAAGATGACGCCGCCGTTCGCGTGGACGGCGTCGGTGACGCGACGCCATGCGGCGACTTGGACGTCACTATGCAGGCCGGGTGTGTTGAGGTAGCCCTGGCCGGTGACGCTGGGCTGGGTGCCTTCGGTGATGATGAGGCCGGCGGTGGCGCGTTGGGAGTAGTAGAGGGCGGTGTCGGCGGTGGGGGAGAAGTGGGGGCCGTAGGCGCGCGATCGCGTCATGGGTGACATGACGATGTGGTTGGCGAGTGTGAGGCGACCGACGGGGATGGGGGAGGGCATGGGGGAAATGCTTCTATATAGGTGGCAGAGGCGGTGGCTGCGTCCGAGGGAACGGAATAGGATTAGTTGGCCGGACAAGTACCAATATGACGTAGATTTCTTATCCGGGCAACATTCATTTTATTATGATCGTTATCCAGTCCAGCATTCGGGTCGGCCCTTTATATTCGAACGCAACTGTGAGCTACAGCGTTAAAGCCGGACGTCACATGCACGAGATCGCCGTGCGATGATGTTGCCATCCGATGTATCTCGTTCGTTATAGCGATCCCTTGCCGATGGCTGTCCCGGATCGCGCGTGGATGAGCACGCAGTGCGACCGCGCTCGGCGCGATTCAATGCATCCGGCCCGTCTGGGTCTTCCGCGCCAACCGTCCGCACGGCATGTTTAGACTTTCCGGACCGTGCGATTCTCACTCGATTTGGCCGCATGAGCCCGTGTTGATGACCGAAGTTCCCTGAAGTATGGACGTCTTCTTCTTCCGTGGAGCGCTTGCAAGTAGCTACGCGATCGATTCCACGAAACGATCTGTCCGCGATTCTCGCACGCCGCGGCAATCGCGAACGACCTCAAGTGATCGGCGACGCCAAAGGCAGACTCGCCAAAGGTCTGACGTCCAGCCCAGAGTGCTCGACCGCGTTCACGCCTGTGCGCCAAAAGGGCACCGCGCCGAATCCGTGGTGCCGGACACCTGGCTCGCTGAGTTCGTACACGGATGCTATTGGTGCCGCAACGCCGGTTGCCCGGCGCGAAACGCACCTCAACGCAACGCTGAACTCCGGGCTGGGCAATGCTCCGATAAGCTGCGTCGAGCTCCTCAGGCTATACGGGAAGTGCGCCTGATCAGCTATCGATTGATAATCGTTTGGGAGTGCAAGTCCAAGTCGGCGCACGTGCCGCACAGACTCGAACGCCTCCTTCGGCTGTCAAAGTAGTGCCGGCTTTGGCATCAAAGAAACCGTCTGCAATTGCACCCAAACGGGGCGAATGCCGATCCGGTAGTGACATCCACTGCCAGTGCCAGCGTCCGACGGAGACGTACCGGTTGACGCCCGACATGCTGTCCATCGAACGGTCGATTGCGTTGCGCGATGGTGGAGTCTCGCGGACACGCGCTGCGGTCAGCGGCGTCGAGCGGGTTGGCGCATCGGAAGACTTCCTCGCCGCGCGATTCGACCAAGAGTTCCTATCCGCTGCCAGGTGGCCGCGCACCGCCGCGCGCGGCCGTCAAATTCGCGTCGTCGACCTTTTCTCGGGCTGCGGTGCGATGTCCTTGGGCATCTGGGAGGCGATCCGAGCGGTTGGTGCTCGAATGGTCCCGGTCATGGCTGTCGATTTCAACGACGCGGCGCTGCGCGTATACCAGGACAACTTCCCGGGTGTGCATGCGCTCTCGGCACCGATCGAAACAATTCTCGACGGCGCTCTCGGCGCACCACCGTCCAGCGCTGAACGCGGCTTGATGTCGCGAGTTGGCGAAGTGGACATGCTCGTCGGTGGGCCCCCGTGCCAGGGGCACAGTAACCTCAACAATCACACGCGTCGTGCCGATCCAAAAAACCGGCTGTACGATCGCATGGCGCGATTCGCGGAACTGGTCGAGCCGAAGCACGTGCTCATCGAGAACGTGTCGGCGGTGCTACACGATAAGGGAAAGGTTGTCGACCGCACAATCGAGCACCTTCGCGCATTGAAGTACTCCATCGACGACACGATTATGGAGGCGGTCGATGTCGGTGTCCCGCAGCGGCGACGGCGCCATTTCGTCGTCGCATCTCGCACTCGCAGTCCGGATATCCGCGCGGCGATAGAGGGCTTCATGCGTCCCGAGCGGTCGGTTAGGTGGGCACTCGGCGACTTGGCGCAGGTTGCACGCGACGATGTGTTCGACCAAGCTACCAATCCGTCGCCCGACAGTCGAGAACGAATGGAATACCTATTCGCCAACAGGCTCTACGAGTTGCCCGACGAGAAACGTCCCGACTGTCATCGCCTTGAGGTGCACAGCTACAAGTCGGTCTATGGCAGGTTGCGTCCGAACGCGCCGGCCCAGACGATCACGAGTGGATTCGGCAGCATGGGGCAGGGGCGCTATGTGCACCCGACTCAACGGAGGACCATCACGCCTCACGAGGCGGCGCGCCTTCAGTTCATCCCTGACTTCTTCGACTTCAGCAGTGTGTCGCGTCGCACCGCGCTTGCAGAAATGATCGGGAATGCCGTGCCTCCGAAGTTGGCTTACGTCATCGCCGTGGACTTGCTGCGGTGACCATCTGCCGAGCATATGAAGCGCGGAGACTGTGTTCCGACTGCACTAAGGACTCTCTAAGCTCGGTTACGTCATGACAATCAGGCAGCTGACGAACCCTGTTCACTGGCGCGACGCCGTCGGGGTTTCGACTTGGGGCCGCGATTCAACTAAAGAACCAGTGGCGCGACCAACGGCTCCGCAGCGAGGAGACTCGGATTGACCCCGTTAAGGATGGCGATGTGGAAGGAGTGGGACGCAGGTGATTGGGGCCGCGCTCTCCTCAACCACTACTTCGAGGGGCACAATACCGGACCCGTGTCCAGGCTCGCCATCAGTCCCGATGAGCTCGCCCGCGCGGCCGCGGCGCCTGACAACGAGGCGCAGACCGCACGCGATGCATTCGTCCGCGCGGTTCGCCGTTCGCCGGCCGAATTTCGACGCGAGCTCTCCAGCGCGAATCTCAATCCATCAGTATGGAACCGGCGCGAGCCTCCCCCGTTTCTGGCCTATCTGTTCTTCACTTGTTTCGCAGCAGCCTCGCTTGATGCCGATATCGTCGACGTTGGGGTTTTTCGCGAGCGCATCGCGCAGCTCCTTGACCACGAGCCGCACACGAGCTATCCGCTGAGTGATCTGCCGCAGCTGTGGGAGGCGTTCGCCGACTGGCTCCGGGAGCAGCCCAAGGATCGGAAGCCGTACCGTGCGTTGATCCTTCCCGACCCGGGCCGGATGGTGCGGATCGGGTACTCAGTTCGGCTCGCGTTTCCCCGGCGTGATGATCGGCTGCGACTGCGCGATGTGCTCTCCGTTGCGCAACTGGGGCTGAATCCAACCGTGCCTGAGGCGTTTCAGGCGATCGGCCGGACTCGAGATCGGTTCTCTGCAGATTTCCGTCACGTATTCGATCGCGCACGAAAGGCGCTCGGGCGCGGCGCGGATGTCCCGGACCTGCAGGCACTCTGGTCAGCTATTCTTGAGGCGACGGCGCTCCCCGCCAAAACACCCGTTAGGGAGCGCGGTGTACAGTTCCAGCTCCTGAGTCACGAAGACGAACTTGGGCGCATCGATCCGGTCCTCGTCGCGTCCGGCACGACGTCCGGCGCCAAGCAAGGCGCGCGGTTCATCCCTCTGGACGAGCCGTTCGGTCATTTCAAGTACTTCATCTCCGCGAAAGATGGAAACACGGAGCTGATCGTGAAGCTCCTCTTGATACAGGGGCTTGAGGACAAGGTGGCTGACCTACAGCGTTCGCCTCTACTTCGCGCGGTGCGCGACGGCGTTCTGTTGTTCCGACGGGCGGACAGCGCGACTTGGGAACTTGTCGTCACCAGGCCGCCCGAGGGCAGAATGCGTGCGCTCGTACGAGATTCGTTGTTCGCAAGCTTTATTCGGCTGCTGACCGGGCCGAGCCATAAGAGTCAACAATCGCAATTCGAAGGCTGGCGCCAGGTTGCCGATTTCGACATCACGGCCGTGGCAGATCCGCTGCACGCAGCCGTTCCGGAAATGGCGGGTGTGCGATGTCTGCAGCGAGTCGAGATAGGCCCGCAATTGCACTTCGTCGGAGGCATTCGTCTCGCCGGAGGGTTTCTTGGCACTCAAGGTCTGCTACCAGAAGTGCACTGCGAGGAAGCCGAGTGCGTTGGAGTCTTTCGGCTCACCGAAGAGAACGGGGCGTCTCAATCGAGTCTCATTGCGACATTGCGCCGAGCTGATGAGCGCACGGGGGTGTTCAGCTGGGAGGCCGAGCAGAGCGATCTTGAGGGAGCGCACGTTCTTGTCGGAACTCGGAACGGCAAGATCGCGGTACTACGTGAAGTGGTGTTCCACTCACGCGGACTGATCCACGCGTATGCGCGCCCGACCGACCCATCACGTTGGCTCGTGGAGATGAGCACCTCCGACATGGCGCCGGCAGGGCAGGGCGTAGACGCCTTTCTCGCCGATGTCCCGTTCAATCGTGGTGAGCAACTGCCGGCGCGCAACGCTAACACCCGAAACGGCGTCCAGGTTTTGGTTGGGCGCTCCGTAGACGACGATGCGCGGCACGATCGCTTCGCCGAGGCTGCAGCGGCAATCTCCGTCGGTCGCAAAGGGATCGCAGAGGGCGATCTCATCGAAGTTCTCGCCGCGACGATCCCGGAGGCCCAGGGTTTCATCGCCTGGTCAGTGCTGCGCGGGTGGACGGAAGCGGGTTTTTTCGATGTGCTCACGAGGCGACAGTGGCGGGGCAGAGTTTACTTCGCTCGGCAGCCTCGTCTCGTCGCGGTCCCGGACGATCGGCGAGACAGTGCACGGATAGTGCTTCACGGTCTGTCGCCCTTCCGCCTGAGAGAAACTGCGCGAGAGGTTTTCGCGCGCGCCGGCGCCGAACTGCTCCCGGCAGCGAGCCTTTCCACGTTTGTCCCGGCGCCGTTGGCGTGGCGTGTGAGTTCCGTCCAACGTGCCGAAGCGATCGCAGACAAACTCGGGCTGCTCAGCCTTAGTTACGTACGAACCCCGGGAGAGCTCGCCGGCACTGTCGACGCCGTCGTGACCGATGAGTCGCCGCTCCCACCTGGTTATGAGCTTCAACACGTGTGGGATTGGGTTGCGGCGGCCTTCCGACGGCCGCGTCGGGCTGCCATGCTGGGACAGGTGCGAATCGAATATCACACGCGCATGAACGGACCTGACCGGTATTTGGTGGTCGACGCCGACGGGCGGGCACGTACGACGCTCTCGCGATCTTGGGCGCTGCTGGACGGTTTCAGACGCGCTGGGAAACGCGCGTTCGATGCGGCGGCAGACGGCGCGACAATCGTACGACGGAGCGGAGACGGCCCCCAAGTACCGCTCCCCCTGGCGCGTGCGCTGGCGCTTCGTTCGGGAATTGTCGCCGGCCCCACGGGTGGCGGACCTAATGCGCACCAATACGCATATGCCGCCGCGCAGAGTCGCGAGCAACGTTGGCTTGTCGCCTGGTTGAACGGAACAAGGAATGACAAGGACGGCGCCCGCCGGCTCGCTTGGTTGCTCGCCGCGGGATCGGCGCGATCGAATGTGAGCGTCCCGATCCCCGCTGATCTCCGACGTCGCCTACGCGAACTTCACCATTTACCAGACGCTCTTTCCATGTCGGATAGACGCATCCAGCGACGACTGCTTCCGCATCTGCGGTACGCCGTCGACCTAGCGGAGGACTGACACGTGGCGGTGGCTACCGGAGTCCTCTATCTCGGCCGCGTGAAGCGCGCGCCGCACCACGGCGACGTGTATCACTACGCGACGATTGAACCGCTAGTCGAGTCTGACGTGAACGGCATTCAGTGGGTCCGCCAGGTGACAGACGCCATCGATCGGTTTCCGAAGCGCGGCTTCGTCCACTGGCACGACGCGCCGCTCGATCTGCACATCGGAAGTGTCTGGCAATTTCTCGTAGACGAGCACCCGTCCGCGGAACGCGGCGACCGTGCCGAGCAATTTCAGCTCTATGATCCGCTTGAGCCGATTGAGGTACTCGATCTCCGAGCCTGGATCGACGAATCCGAATTACGCAGCGCGATCACCGGCGATGGCGTCTCCCTCTCGCCTGCTCCGCTAGTTAGACGCATTCTGCTCTGGCTCGCGAGCGACGTCCTTGTCGGTCCGCTGCTGCTCAAGCCGGGGATAGAGGCGGGGCTTTGGGCGGTGGACGCGCCCGAAGGCCACCGCGACGCTGCCCGAATGCCGATCCATCGCCTGTCGACGAAGCAAATCAATCGTGTGCTTCTCGACGGCGTGCGATGGTTCCTGTCGCCGCAAGCGGAATTGTGGCAAAGCTCGGGGATTCAGAACTGGACTTCGGATGCCCAGGTCGCGCGGAGCATCCTCAGCCGACTACGGAAGATGGACCCAGCAGTAGTCAAGGCCATCGGCGCCACGGAAAATATTTTCAGAGAATACCTTGAGCATGTCGAAAGCGGGCGCATGGGTAGCACAGACCCCGCCGTCGAACGCGCACGCGCAGATAGACTTCGCGGTGTTCGCGCGAGGATTCAGCGGGATGTCGTACTGCTCAGCGAGGCGGCGGAGACCCTGCTCACAACCGTGCCCTTGCGTGCTGAGGTCGAGCGCAAAGTTCACGCGAAGGTTGAGGAGATGGTGCAGGCGCAACAGGTAGAGATCGATTCAGCCTTGGCCGCGGCGGCGGAGCAGTTGGTACAAGTGAGTGCGCAAGTCGCCGCAAAGCGAACGCAGGGCACTGAGCTAGACGAAGTCATCGACGCAAAAAAGCGTGAGTTCGATACGATCGTCGCATCGTTCGAGCAGGAAGTAATCGCAAAGTTGGAAGAGTTCGCGCGTCGGCCTGAGGCCGTGTTCGCTGAAGCCGCAGTCATGCGCGCGGTCTTCGCTCCGCACGTAGGTACATCAAGCGCCGATCATCACCAGGCCTCGCGGGTGCGTCACGCACCTCGCTCCGTCACCGCCGAAGATCACGCACCAGCGGATCCGTCGAACGAATTGTGCGATGCTGCTGCGGTGAGCAGGGCACTCGCTACACACGCTGGAATTGGAGCGCTAAGCGTTTACGCGATGCTCAGCATCCACGCAGCATTCGTCGCAGGCGTTGTGCCGGTCGTGACGGGCGCGCGCGCATACGAATTACTTCGAGCGTACGCATCGGCAATCACGGGCGGACGACTGCACTGGGTCCCCGTGCCGAGTTCAGCCATGGATCCACAAGATCTGCTCGGCCGCTTCGACAGTGCGTCGGGGCGCATCCTGCCCGACGCGTCTGGGTTGCTTGACGTGATAGCGGACGCGCGCCGCTCGCAGCGTTTGCACTTGGTGCTCCTTGAGGGGTTCAACCGCGCACCGGCGGAGGCGTACCTCGGCCCGCTCCTAGAGGTAGCGGAAGCAGGGCGGACGGGAGACACTGCACGAACGATTCCTATCGCGAATCAAGCCTTCGTTTCGGACGACGATCCGTACTGCGGCTTGGCGCGACTCGCTTGGCCGTCGAACGTGTTGATCGCTTGCCTGCCAACCGAAGGCACGGCGACGCTGCCTGTGCCAATGTCGTTGTGGCGCTTCCTGGCGCTTGTGGACGCAGACGACCGCGACCGTAATTCGACTCCTAGCGCGCCGCGAGACGGCAACGCGGCCGTCAATACGGAAATGGACCCGGCCCTCTGGAAGCAATACGTCGCGCAGGCGGACGAGGCAGCCTCAGCGGAAATGGGCGATATCGCCTCGTTCGCGCAGGCTCTGTCTCTGACCGAACGGGACGCATCCGAAGCGAGCCGCTTTCGAGGCGTCCTGCGGCTCAGCAAACTGCCCGTCGCCGACGCGACGGCGCTGGCTTTAACGACGACGCTGATTCCACGATCGACTGCCGCGACCACAACGGTCGAAGACGCCCTGCGCGCTGCTGGTGTGGCCGCGCCTGGCTGGCAAACAATCCTGGCCGAAGCCCATCGCCTGCGTAGCTGACTACTCACGAATCGCATAACACACCGGGGAGAGAAGACGTGCAGGATCCTATTGGCGGGTTTCAACGCATCCGTGATCTCTATATCACCTACTTGGAAACAGCGTTTCGAATCCGCGACGCCGGCATCTCGGGTGAACGCAGATCGCTTCTTGAGCGGCCGAATACGTTCTGCACGGAGCCATTGATCGAGCCACTTCCCAAATACGAGACCGTGGAGTGGCTGCTGCACGAACTGGCCACCACCTCCGAGCGAGATCCCAGACTGCCCGGATTCGATTCACGAGACCGCGCCGCGTTCGTCGATCTCGCGCTCTCTGGTCTTCTGGACTCGACGTCTGCCACCGACGGCGGCCCAACTCGCGAAGCGGTTTTTTCGCTTTACAAGCATCAAGCTCAGATGCTGCACCGCGGCGTCCAAGCCGGGCGTCCTGGCATAGTCACGTCTGGAACCGGCTCCGGCAAGACTGAGGCGTTCCTGCTTCCGATACTGGCCATGCTCACTAAGGAAGCAGTTCGCTGGCCCGCACCACAAGCCGACTACCTCAAGCGTCGCTGGTGGCAGACGGCGTCTGGCGAGCCATACACAAAGTATGACGGCAACGACGGGTTGCCTGGGCGGCCAACCGCCAAAACGAAGACTGCGTCACCGTTCAAGTTGCAGCGTGCCGGTGAGTCGCATGCACGCCCCGCTGCTGTCCGCGCGTTGATCCTTTATCCCATGAATGCGCTCGTCGAGGACCAACTTTCGCGAATCCGTCGGGCGCTCGACTCCGAGCCGGCGCGACGCGTGATGGATCGTCACTTCTCCGGCAATCGTGTCTTCTTCGGGCGATATACGAGTGACACCCAGGTTACCGGCTACGATAAGCATCCGCGCCCCGGTAACAAGGAGCACGAACGTCGGAACCAAAAGCTCGCCAAGTTATTCCGCGCGTCGGTGGCAATGCAGCGCGCCCAGGAACGCGCCAAGCAGATCGACGCCGAGCGCGGCACGGATGCCGAGGACGTGCGCTTCTTGTTTCCCTCCGTCGATGGCGGAGAGTTGACGTCCCGTTGGGACATGCAGCAGACGCCCCCGGATCTACTTATCACGAACGTGAGCATGCTGAATGCTATGCTCGCGCGCGAGGTGGATTCATCGATCATCGACCGAACGCGCGATTGGCTGACCAGCGACAACGAGGCGTATTTTTTCCTGGTGCTCGACGAGTTGCACCTTCAACGTGGGTCCGCAGGGACGGAGACATCGTATCTGTTGCGGCTCCTGTTCGATCGTTTGGGCCTCACCGATCCAGCGCACCGCCACAAACTGCGCATCCTTGCGTCAAGCGCGTCGCTGCCGCTGGACGGCAACTCCGGAGAGAGTAGTCTTGCGTACCTTTGGGACATGTTCGGAAGTCACGGTCTGCGTTGCACACCGCGGCACGACGTCAACGAGCCTCTCGAGCGCTGGCGCGACGCGGTGGTGCCGGGAGTCGCTGAGGATATCCGACCAGCCTCGCTCAAGGTTCTCGAATCTGCGCCGCTTGTCGCGCTGCTTGAGAAGGCAGGCGGAGACGTACAGGACGAGCTGAGTGTCCCGGCGCCAGCCGAATCTGAGGCGGAGTGGCGCGCTGTCGCGATGGCACTTGGTGGTGAAGTGATGGCCGCGTGCGCCCTTGAGGATGTTGTCTCCAGCTGCGTGCGCGAAGCAGGCGCCCGGATCGCGCACGCGTGCTGGAGCGCGACCGATGGACGCGCCAGGGCCATGGCTGTGTCCCATGTCGCGCAGAGGATTTTCGCACGGTCGGACGAAGACGCACTCCGTGCTACTCGCGCGCTGCTGTTGGTCCGTGGCGCCGCAGACGGGTGGGAGCGCTGGTGGCCGTCGGATCGTCCAGCGGCGCCATCGTTCCGCATCCACACCTTCTTTCGAAGTATCGAAGGACTCTTCGCTCCTTTAGGAGACCTCAGTAATCTGTCGGGGCAGTGGAGCTCGCCAGACCGCCGATTCGGCGAGCTGTCTGTCGAACGCGGTCAGCGATTTGCGCGCACTGAACATGGCGGACGCGGAAGCCGCCTCGTGGAAGTGGTTTACTGCGAGTCGTGCGGCGAACTGTTCCTCGGTGGACGGCGCGGCGGGCGCGAGGCCGCGATCGAACTGCTACCATCCGAGCCGAACATCGATAACCTTCCCGAGTCGGCACGTCAGAACTTCTTCGAGACATTGTCGTGGGAGGACTACGCCGTGTTTTGGCCAGTCGACACATGGCCTGGCGTGATTCCGCGAGATGACGCGCACGTCGGCCAATGGAAGCGCGCGTACTTCGACCCTCTCTCTGCGATCATCCAGTTCCCGCGCGTTGGTGGTACGGTTCCAGAGGGGCGCGTGTTGGGTTACGTGTGGGAGCGTGGTGACGGGCAGGATCGCCACAAGCGCCGACAGGCATCCCCCGGTACCTCGGTTCCCTATGAGTGCCCTGCGTGCGGATCGGACTACTTCTGGCGAGACACCCCACTCCGCCTCTCGCCGATTAGAAACTTCCGCGCCGGCTTCGCAAAGACGACCCAGCTCTTGGCGACCGAGTTGTTCGACTTGCTGCGTCTAACGCAACAGCAGCCCAAGCTCGTCGCGTTTGCCGATAGTCGACAGGACGCCGCGAAAGCGGCGCTCGACATTGAGCGACGACACCACGAGGATTTGCGGCGCGAGGTGGTCGTGGAGAGCCTGCGCAGCGTCGCCAGAAGACAGCCGGATCACGAGGCGCTTCGCGCGGAGAGGGAGCGATTGACGAAGGAGATACAGGATCGCGTCGCGGCGGGTGACTTTTCGGTCTTGGCAAAGACGCCGCGACTCGACCAGATAGACGCCGCGCTCGCTGACGATTCTGGTGGCGCAATCCTGCCAATCGCCGTGGTACTTGAGAGCGATCGCGCTCCGCAGTACATGGGGGCGCGTGCAAACCGCGATCCGCTTCGATCGCTCCTGGCAGAATTTGCGAAGCTTGGAATCCACCCCACTGATCCAGCGGGCATCAAGCGTATCAAGCTGCCCAACGACGAGACAGTTATATGGGAGTCGCTGTTTATCATCGGCGATGACGGAGTGGCCGATTGGAAGGATGACATCGTAGATCAGGCGCGACTCAACGCGGCGCGTCAGGAACTTGTCCACGAGATGCAGCGACTCGTTACTGGCGTGATCTTCAGCAAGACATACTTCGCACTCGAAGAGACTGGCCTCGCGTACCCCACGGTCGGTTTAGCAGCACCCGCGGAGGAGCGCGAACTGGCCGATACTTTTCTCCGTGTCGTCGCTGATTCGTACCGCCTTGTCGACAGCAAGTACGAGGATAATAGTCCGAAAGACCCATGGCAAAGCGCCCTCGACATCGGCGTTAACCAGCGTGTTCGGCGATGGGCCGCGAAGATCTGGGCGCCCGATCAGGTGAATGCGGGCTTGGATAGGGTACTTATGCTTCTCGCCAAGGGTGGCCACCCTGATGGCTTGATCCTAACCTCGTCGCTGCATATTCACTTAGTCGAAGAGACGTCGCCATACTGGCGGTGTTCGCGCTGTTCCCGCGTTCATCTCCATCGCGGCGTCATGATATGCACGCGCTGTTTTCAGGCGTTGCGCGAGGAGCCCACTGGAAAATGTGCGGAGCTGTATGCTGCGAACTACCTCGCAAAGCGGATCAAGCGGGGAAACGCGACGTTCCGTCTGCGGTGCGAGGAGCTCACCGGACAAACGGAGGATCCGGCAAATCGACAGCGTCGGTTCAAGAACATTGTCCTAGACGATGGCGGTAGCGTCGATCGGCGGCTCCGCGAAGCGTCGCGCGTGATCGACATGCTAGCAGTTACGACCACGATGGAGGTCGGGGTAGACATCGGGCCGCTCCAGGCTGTGTTTCAGGCGAACATGCCGCCGCAGCGATTCAACTATCAGCAGCGTGTCGGGCGGGCGGGCCGTCGGCGTCAAGCATTCTCCATGGCGCTTACTGTCTGCAGGTCCAAGAGCCACGATCTGTACTACTTCTGGCACACGGAAGCGATCACGGGCGATGCACCCCCGCCGCCGTTTCTTACGAAGCGCCAGCCGACGGCCGCGAAGCGCTTCCTGCGGAAGGCGTGGCTCTGGGCTGCGTTTCGCAAGATTCGAAGCGATCAGGGGATAGGCTACGCAGGCGACGACCTGTCGGACATCCATGGCGAGTACGTGCCGACGGATGTCTACTTCAATCCTGATCAAAACTGGAGGGCGACACTGTCTGCTGCTCTGGTTGCGACACGCGATTACCGCTCGCGTGCTTTGGCCGCCCTCGTCGAAGACTCTGGTCTCCGGGACAACGTGGAACTTGAGCGCCTGGACGTGGAGGGTTTACTCGACGAGATTGACAGCGTTCGCGCGAACGGCATCCGACAAGAGGGGCTCGCACACACTCTTGCGGAAGCGGGGTTGTTGCCGATGTATGGGATGCCGACGCGCGTGCGGAACTTGTACCTGGGTGACACGCAGCGCGACGACGACAAATACTGGCGTACGTGGCGCAGCGTAGACCGCGACCTCGATCTGGCCGTATTCGAATTCGCTCCGGGCTCTGTGCTGACCAAAGACAAGCAAGAGCACCTCTGCGTCGGCTTCACCGGGTCGCTCCCCGACTATATCCCCCGCCGAGGGTCCACCACTGACGTTGCACCGAGAGATGACCCATTTGCCAAACCGTTTTGGATGGTCGAGTGTGGCTACTGTGGTGCGTGGCGCCGGTTCGCGACCGCCCCGATTACCGACGCGGCCGAATGCGAGTCCTGCGGACGGGTGCTTGACGGTTCGACGGCTGGCGAGTGCCGCACACCCAACGGCTTCCGCACCGACTTCTGGCCGAGAGACGTCGAAGAGCAGCCTATGATCGCGGGCCGCCACCGACTCAACACGGCGGAAGGAAAGGCCGTGCGGCTAGAAGCGGAGGCGAAGTCCAATCTGAGCATCGCATATCAGACGCAGTCCACGCTCTATCGTCTGAACCGCGGGCGGCTGGATACCGCTGTGGGAAACAAATGGGCCGGATTCGACGTCACGGCGGGATCGCAGCGATATGGACGGCGCGGGCGCGCGCGTCTGCTAAACCAGTGGATCGCATCCAATGATCAGCTGCCGGTGCTATCAGGATTCGACCCGGCCCCGGATGGCACGCCGCTTCAAGGTATTTGGCTTGCATCGTCCAAAACCACCGACGCTTTGTTCCTCGCTCCCACCGAGGTGATGCACGGACTCCGCCCCCACATGGTCGGCGCTGGCCAGCAGCGGGTTACGTCGGTGCGAGCCGCCGCGATCTCGGCGGCGTACATTCTCGTTAACCGTGCGGCGTTGGAGCTAGACGTCGATCCTGAAGAGTTCGATGTACTTGAGCCACGCATTTCCCGGTCGAACAACGGCCAACCGGTACCGCTTCTCCAAATTGCTGATCATCTCGTGAACGGTTCAGGGTTTGCGGAGCGCCTCGCGGCGCCGGGCAGCAACGGGCGTCCGCTGGTTGCGGAACTCGTCTCATCCATCGTGCGGGACGAGAACGTCTACCCCTTGTCGGAGTTGTTGCGAAGCGTAGGCGAAGAAAACCATCCGAAGGAATGTGATCAGGCCTGCTATCGCTGCCTCCAACGGTACAGCAATCAAGCGTACCACGGCCTCCTCGATTGGCGACTCGGCCTTGCATTTCTGCAGCTACTCGACGATCCGCATTGGATGTGCGGTCTCGATGGCGACTACAGCAGCCCGTCTCTGCGTGACTGGGGCTCGCTTGGCCGCCGGTACGTCGAGGACTTAGGGCGGTTTTCACCGGTGGAGCAGCGCGACGTAGCAGGACTCGTAGGGTTCAAGATCGAAGGCACGCAAGACTGGGCAGTCGTCGTCCATCCGCTTTGGGATACCAATACGCTTGAGGGCGTCGTCGGGACGGCGGCCGATGAAATTGAGGTCAGCACTGGGCGGATTCCGGTTTTTGTCGACACGTTCGAGCTTGCGCGCCGACCGGTCACGCTTCGCCAAGAACTGATCAATCCACAATCAGCCTGATGCAGCTGCCTGAGCCGCTGACGCGTTGCGTTGTGCCGGCGGCTTTCTCGCCGTCCCAGCTCGCGCTCGGCGAGGAGTGCCTGCTTCGTGCAGTATTGGCCTCCGTTCGTGATGTGCCCAAGTTGGCGGCGCATCCGGCGGCTGCCCTCGGCGGCGTATTCCACAAGCTGCTTGAGCTTGCGGTGCGTGGCGACATTCCACGCGAAGGAAGCGCGAGTGACGATGCCCGAGCTGCGCTGGATCGGCTGCTGGACGAGGAGGACGCGCGGTTGGCGACAATGTGGCCGGGCGACTCGCCACGTCTCAGGGGACTGTTCCCGCCGTTGATCTGGCGCCGCAAGCGCCGCGTAGTTCTCGATCTAGCCGAGAAGTACCTCTCCGGAACTGTGCCAAGCGCTCCCGGTGCTCCCCAGGGTAGGACTCGGAACGCGAGGGGCCTGCCAGCGAACGGGAGTTGGTCTGAAGTATTCATTGAGGCGAGGTCTCTCCGCCTGCATGGCCGAGTAGACCTGATTCAGCGAACGGGTGGCGACGTCGTGATCCGCGACCTGAAAACCGGACGGGTTGTGACGACAGATGGGGACATACTCCCGCACATCGAGCGCCAGCTGAGGCTCTACGGCGCTATGGCGCGCGACGTGTGGCCGACCGCTGCGATCTCGCTCGTGGTTGATCATGGCGTCGAACGCGAGGTAGGATTCTCACGCGAACAGGAGGCGGACGTCCGCGCATGGCTTCGCGGCGTCTTGGAGCGACTGCCCCCTGACAGCGATTTCGCGGCAGAGTTACTCGCGACGCCGGGCGACGCGTGCGAAGGTTGTGCACACAGGCACGTTTGCTCTGCGTACCTTCGATGGGCGCCCGCGTCCTGGCGCGTCGACGCGCGCTCGCGAATGCCCCTCGACGTGTGGGGGGAGATCATCGGTATCGTCGCGCATCCGGACGGTCTTGTCGATCTGACGATCAACGATGCCGGGGGCCGCACAATAAAGGTGTTCGGCTTGGTGGCGCTCCGCGATGAGGCGGTACGGCCGGGCGATGCGATCTGGCTCTTCAGCCTACGTACGCGGGACAAGCGTGGAGGCCCCGAGTTCTGGAGGCAGCCCCACAACTTCTTCGAGTGTGCTGACGACGATCCCTTTGTGCGTGCGTGGACGGTACAGGCATTCGTGTGCCGTGTGGGCGTGAGCAATCCAGTGTAGTCGACTTTGACTTCGAGCAGCACGCTCGGACGCAAGAACATGTAGCTTAGCCGCATGTCCACTGAATCGGCAGCAGCTCACGGCTTGCACGCATATTACAGCTCAAGGGGTTGCAACTCGTCGCGACATCCTTATCCCTTCAGTCCTTCGACCCGCAGCAGCTCAGAGATCGTCGCCGTCGAGTTCGAAGCGGAGCAAGCCTCAGCCGCCGCGGGTCACGAGCAGATCAGTCGGTTCAAAGGGAAAATCCAGACCCCTCTCGATGATGTCGGGGGCGAGATACAATTGACTTCGACTGAGGCTAGTATATGAACCTGCGGGACGCCTATTTCGAGCAGAAGTTCGAGAACGAATTCCTGCGTGCGAAAGGTGGCACGTTTCAGACCTTCTTCGAGCGGCTGATGGGTCTAGCCTACAAAGCAGATTTCATTGCGTGCCGCCCGTGGGGGAAGCAGGGTGACCATAAGAATGACGGCTTCCTCAAGTCCGAGCGGCAGCTGTTCCAAGTCTACGCTCCCAATGCAATGAGTGCCGCCACAGCGAGGGCTAAGATCACGGCGGATTTCGTCGGCGCGAAACAGTATTGGGGCAAGCATTTCGACAAGTGGGTTTTTGTGCATAATGCAATAGACGGGCTGCCGCCGCATGTTCACGATCTGTTGCTGGAGTTCGAGGCGGAGAACCCGGGAATTCTATTGCAGCCGTGGTGTTTAGAGGAGCTTCGGCTGATCTTTCGACGCCTTACGATTGACGATAAAACGACATGGTTCGGCGCTGCCCCATCCGATGCAACCAAGATGAACCTGGGCTTCGATGACTTGAGAGTCGTAGTTGAGAGGCTTGCGACACTCCCGGTGCCTCCGATAGCTCGTATCAAAGACGTGCCGATGGGCAAGATCAAGGCGAATGCCTTGTCCGAAGCCGTGGCACAGCTGCTCAAGGAAGGCATGTCCAAGTCGGCGCTAGTCGCGGACTTTTTTGAACAATGGTATGATGAAACACTCGGGGGGAGGTTGGCGGAGGCCTTCAAGTTCGAGTACCGACGGTTGCGGCTAAGCCATACCCCGAACGAGATATTTGCCGAGTTACAAACATGGGCCGGCGGCAATCTGCGTGGAACGCCTGAGCAAGAGTTGGCCGTGCTTACGGTGATCGCGTATTACTTCGAGCGCTGCGATATCTTTGAGGAACCGCCGACTGTCGCCCATGATTCTTCCCTCTAAGCACCTCCCGCAAGACCGCGCGTTGCTGACGGTCGGAGCAGTCATCCTCAGCCATCTTTCCCAGCCCTCGACTATGTCGGCCGTCTGGGAGCAGATAGCGCGACCTTCCGGCCGTCAGAAAGCGCCGTCACCAATGCGCTACGATTCCTTCGTGCTTGCGCTCGATCTCCTATTCCTTATCGGGGCGATCGAGCCGCGTGATGGACTGCTCGCTCGCAAGACGGCATGATCTACCGCGTCTACAGCAGCCTCGGGACATTCAAGATTTTGGAGTTCACTCCTGGATTGAATCTTCTGATTGCCAAGAAAGAAGCAGGCGCCACCGACAAGCAGACGCGTAACCGAGCAGGCAAGACCAGCTTAGTCGAAATTGTACATTTCCTGACAGGTTCCGATGCTGGGAAGGATTCTCTTTTTCGTTCGTCAACTCTCGCCAGTAAATCATTCGGAATGACTTTTGGCCTCGGCGGCGAGACGCTTAACGTTGAACGTTCGGGACGTCAGAAATCGAAGCTTCACGTTGAAGGTGCAAGCTTTCTACAGCGCAAGACTGGCCTGTCGAACTCCGAGTGGATCACTGTCCTCGGCGAAGAGATGTTCGGGTTGCGCGAGATACCTGAGAACGATGGACGAAGCCCGACCTTCCGTTCTCTATTCGCTTACTTCGCGCGTCGGCAGCTGAGCGGCGCATTCACAACCCCTGAGAAGCAGGCAACCATGCAGCAAGCGGGTGACTGGCAGGTCGCCATCTTGTTCTTGTTAGGTCTGGATTGGAGGATCGCCAGTGATTGGCAGAAAGTCCGGGATCGCGAGAAAACCCTTGCAGAGCTGAAGAAAGCTGTGGCGGCCGGCGCATTCGGCAGTATCGTCGGGAAAGCATCGGAACTGCGCACCACGCTCACCGTTGCGGAAGCCAGGCTCAGTGGTCTCAAATCTCAAGTGGCCGCATTTCGCGTGCTACCTCAGTACGCGGAGCTGGAAGCTGAAGCCGATGAACTCACCCGCGCAATCAATGATCTATCAAATGCCAATGTCATTGATACCGCAGCGATTGGCGACATGCAACGGGCGATGCGCGAGGAGGCTCCACCATCACTCGCGGATCTACAGAGCATCTACGAGGAAGCTGGCGTTGTCCTTCCAAGCGCAGCGATAAAGCACTATGACGACGTGCGGAGCTTCCACGAGTCGGTCATCCGAAACAGAAGGGAATACCTAGCGGAAGAGCTGAACGCGGCAAAAACGCGTGTTGCGCTACGCGAGCAAGAGAAGCCCCCTCTGGACGCACGACGAGCTGTCCTGATGGGCATACTACAAAGTCACGGTGCGTTAGATCAGTTTTCCCAATTACAGGGCGAAGCAGGGCGTATGGAAGCGTCAGTCGAGTCGCTGCGGCAACGTTTCGACGCCGCCGAACAGCTTGAGGGCACTAAGAATGAACTAGATATCGAACGCAACCGCCTTACGTTGAGGCTACGGCGCGATTTTACCGAACAAAAGGC
Organism: Gemmatimonadota bacterium; assembly: GCA_041691775.1. GTDB lineage: Bacteria > Gemmatimonadota > Gemmatimonadetes > Gemmatimonadales > Gemmatimonadaceae > Fen-1247. The sequence continues at coordinate 359,224 of JBEPUB010000002.1, read as the reverse complement.
TAGGTTGTCGGAGGCGATTCTTGCATTTGAAGCGACTTCGAAACGGCTGTATGAATCCGCTGGTAGCATGACTATTGAAGAAACGTCCAACGGCCCAGCGTTTCAGTTCCCGATGCAAGGATCGCGAAGCAAAGGCATCAAGAACATGCAGATCTTCTGCTTCGACATGATGTTAATGCGCTTGTGTGCCAATCGTGGCGTGGGACCTGGATTCCTGATCCACGACAGCCACCTCTTCGATGGAGTCGATGGTCGCCAGCTGATTAGTGCTCTAAAAGTCGGTGCGGAAACTGCGACGGAACTAAATTTCCAATACATCGTCACGATGAACGAAGACGACGCTTTCAAGGAGACGATCTCCGGCTTCGATCTTCGAGATTACGTGCTGCCGACCGTGTTAACGGATGCGAAAGAGGACGGTGGTCTGTTTGGCGTCCGATTCTAAGCGGTAGCTCATAGGGGGGGTTGGCCAGTTGGCGGCCGTCAATCTCCTAAGTGACGTTTGCATGCCCATTGATGGAACGACATTGTCGTAGATGGCGCCGCTAGAACCTTGATAGTGTGACGGCCCGGATGGTACTGAGATCCGCATGCGGCACAAGGAGCGCATTCACCATAGCCGCGTCGAAGACGTGGCGCTCGTCGTGCATGGCATGGCAAGCGTTACTGGGAATACGGGAATACGGGGTCAGAGTGCAGTTTTCTGATTCCAGACATTGCAATCGACTGAACGTCTATCCCTTCACCTCATGTTATTGTGGGACTCCCTTCACAGGAGCTCCGCCATCGCACGCCAGCCGCGCCTGGACGTCCTTGGTATCGCCCAGCACGTGATCCAACGGGGCAACGATCGCAAGCCATGCTTCTTTCGTGAATCGGACTACTTCTGTTACCTGCGAGCTCTGCGTGAGCTGTCCGCGCGGGAACACCGCGCGGTACATGCGTACGTGCTCATGACGAACCATGTCCATCTACTCGTCACGCCTGATGCCAAGGGGCAAGTCTCGCGCATGATGCAGTAGCTTGGGCGTCGCTACGTGCGTTACGTCAAGGACCGTTACCATCGCACGGGGACTCTGCGGGAGGGGCGCTACAAATCATCCCCGGTGGATAACGACGGTTACCTGCTTTGCTGCTATCGCTACATCGACCTGAATCCCGTGCGAGCGCGGATGGTGGCGAAGCCAGAAGATTATCGCTGGTCGAGTTATGGGGCTAATGCACTCGGGGCCGATGATCCATCGATTCGTGCGCACCCGAGCTACCTCGCAGCTACGTCGCGCTCGGCGAGGACGCCGCAAAGAGGCACGCGGCATATCGGACACTGGTCATTGGTGCGATCTCGGAGCAAGACCTTCATGCCATCCGCTTACATCTGCAACGCCAGCATGCGCTTGGTCCGGATACCTTTCGCGCGAGTATCGAAGCGCGGTTGGGACGCCGCGCAGGCCCCGCAAAGATCGGCCGGCCACGCAAAGATCGTGAGGGTCGGAGAACTGAACTCTGACCCCTGTTTACTCTTGCTATAGAGTAACATCTATGTTACCATTGAACTAACGTAAATGCGAGTTGAGGAGTACACTCGACCCGATCGGTCGAACCCTTATCGACGCTGGTTCGATGCCCTCAACGCGCATGCTGCGGCGAAGGTGGCAGTTGCCACGGTCCGGCTGAGTCACGGAAACACCTCGAGCGTGAAATGGTTCGATGGGATCGGAGAATACAGGATTGATTGGGGACCAGGCTATCGGATCTATCTCGCGCAGGACGGCGCAGATTTGATCATTCTTTATGGTGGCGGGACCAAGAAGCGGCCGCCGCAGGACATCGCCAACGCGAAGGCCCTGCGCGCGGAATATCGAGCCCGAAAAGCAGGAATGGCAGAAATGAGGATGGCAACAGAGAAAAAGGCGCAGCGACCGCAGCAGCGCCACAAGGCGAGGTGACACATGGCATTGACTCGTGATTTCAAGGAAACCGTTGTCGCACGCGTGCGCCGAGACCCGGCGTTCGCCAAGGCGCTGCTGGATGAGGCGGCGACGCTCTTCCTGAATGGTGAGCCCCACGCTGCACGACTGGTTCTGCGCGAGCTAGTGAACGCGACAGTCGGGTTCGAGAAGCTTGCAGCGCTGACAGGCATTCCGAGCAAGAGTCTCCATCGGATGCTCGCAGCGAACGGCAATCCAAACATGGACAACGTCGCAGCGATCTTCGACGCAATCCGGCAACGGCTCAAAGTCGATCTTCGTACTCGCTCGGTGGTTGCCGCCTGAGCAATTTCGCCTTCCTTCGCGAACATGTGTTGGAGCTGACCTTTTTCCGGCTGGCGCCGACGCCTCGCCTCAGGAAAGTGCACGCCGACCCCTGTTTCCCATGACTCGAGATAACAGCTCACCCCGCGAAGCTGCGCCATCGCAGGATCTACTCACCATCGCTGCTGTTGCGGTGATGGTGTATGCGTTGTCGAGTGTGGTTCATGAGGGGCTCGGCCACGGAGGCGCATGCATCGCTGTCGGCGGTGTGCCGCAGCTGATTTCGTCGATGGAGTTCCGTTGCGATATCGACGGGCTTGCGCCCTCTGCGGGCAGAATCGTCGCTGCAGCTGGCACCATTGTCCAGATTGTGCTTGGTCTTGCAGTCTACAAGACATACCAGGTATTGGCGCGACGGCCGTTTTCACCGGCGAGTAGCGTCTGGCGTTTCGCGCTTTGGCTCTTCGCTGCGGTGAACCTGATGCAGGGAACCGGTTACTTCCTGTTCTCCGGAGTCGGCGGCATTGGCGACTGGTCGGATGTCATCGCCGGACTGCAGCCGGCCATTGCATGGCGTGCGGTGCTCGCGATCGGCGGCTTCGCGCTGTACTGGCTCACGACGCGCACGCTCTTTCAAGCGCTCTCGCCATTTCTGGGCGCGCTCTCGCCGCAGCGGTACCACCGAGCTGTCAGGTTTGGTGTGATCGCATATGTGGCCGGTGCAGCGCTGTCGCTGGGTGCGGGTCTGCTCAACCCTGCTGGCGCAGTACTCATCGCGATTTCGGGGGCGGCTGCTTCGCTGGGCGGCACTTCGGGCCTCGCCTGGGGCCGCAACTTCTGCGCGGCAGAGCAGCACCAGCCGGCACTCCTGCCGAGCCAGTATCAATCGGCCGCTCGTGGCCGGTGATTGCACTCGGGGTCGTCGTAGCGGCTCTGTTCATTCCAGTACTCGGCCCGGGCGTCCACATTCTATAAATGGTGTGAGGTCTTGCGCCGTGCGCGCATGGGGCAAGACCTGACACCGAAGACGCCTTGCCGTTGGCTACGCCACCCGTCGGGCAAGCGCCGTCGCCACATCCTTACGACTAGCACCGACCACGAGCAACGCACGAATCAACAGGTCGAGCGACACACTGGGATCACCAGCTTCCAGTTTCGCTATTCGCGACTGACTGGAACCGAGCTGCCTTGCAAATGTCGTCTGCGTGATACCTGCTGCCAAGCGTCTCTCCCGCAGACTCCGACTCAAGGCAACGCGCATGTCTACGAGCGCCGACTCTTCGGGAGAGAGGTTGATGAAACTCGCTGCGTTTCCGATCTTCCAACCACCGGCTTCGAGCCGCTTTCGCTTCTTCGCATCCATTTCACCCCTCCCGTGCAGTCTTATCGTACAGCTTTAGGCGCCTGACGGAGTTCATGATCGCCCTGACAGGCGTCTCCCGTGTGGTCTTCTGGAACACATCGGAGATAACGATAGCGTCCACGTCGAGTCGATATACGATCCGCCACGTCTTTCCTGCGTCGACAATTCGCAGCTCGTGACATCCTCGTCCGATGGTCGGCATCGGACGCGAATGTGGCATTCCCAGTCTCTCGCCACCTTGCAAGCGGCGCAGAAGGATTCCTGCTTCGATGCGCGCTTCGGTGGAGAAAGGTGGCGTCTTCACCTCCCCGAGCAACCAGACGAGTGGCTTGTCAGGCACCGTCATCTAATTTGAATCTATGTCAGATGTGATATATGTCAAGCTAGGCATACGAGTTCACGGGAAGCATTGGTGGAAATCGGGATTGCCCACCGATCGTGCCGCGCGCTCGGCTGAGTTCGCAACACCAAATTCTGGCACGGAACGCCACTGGCGAGTTGCAATTCGCCGACGGATGTTGCAAAGTCGCGCGCGATCCTCGACGGGGTGGTCAAGCTCGACACGGAGAAATTCGGGTCAGAGTGGAGTTTTCTGATTCCGGATGTTGCAATCGACTAAACCGCATACCGTGCCAGGTCTTGCGCCGTGCGCGCACGGCGCAAGACCTGGCACCGTTAAAACCCCAGCATCCGAACGCGCGTGCGCGCTGCCGCGTAGCGCGACTCGGTGGACTCGCTGCTGGCGGGAGAATCCGGGGCCGCGGCACACCGTCGTCCGTGGCGGCAGCGGAGTTCCGCCAAAGTGCGTAGATTTGCGCTGCGTCGACGCCACTTGATTCAGAGCGCGACAGCGAATGAGTGCTCGGGCGATTGCGAGGGGGGAGTTCAAATGGATGGCATGCGATCAATTGATTTTCCAGAGACGACTTCTGACCTGCGCGTAACAAGCGCGCAACGGCCGAGATCTCGAGTTGCGCTCTCCTTCGCCGCTGGCTTGTCGATGCTGGCGTTGTGTCCGCCACTTCACGCGCAGGCACGCCGAGCTGTAAACCTTGATGACCTGGCGCGGCTGCGCGACGTGCGCGATCCGCAGTGCTCTCCAGATGGCAAGTGGGTCGCCTATACGGTCAATACCGTCGACGTCAAAGGCGACAAGCACAATACCCACGTGTGGATGGTGGCAGCCGACGGCTCCGGAAAGGATATCCAGCTCACGGAGAGCCTGGAATCGGAGAGCTCACCGGAGTGGTCGCCCGATGGCAAGTATCTCGCATTCACTTCGTCGCGACCCGGTAAGGCCAAGGGGAATCAGGTCTGGATCCTCAATCGAGGCGGCGGTGAGGCGACGCAGGTCACCGACGTCAAAGGCAAACTGCAAGGTTACGAATGGTCGCCGGATTCAAAGACGCTAGCGCTTGTTGTTGCTGACCCCGATCCGGATGAAGCGCAAGGTGATTCTGCGTTATCGGGGAAACCAAAACCGCCCAAGCCGATCGTCATCGACAGATACCACTTCAGACAGGATGTCGTGGGCTATCTGTTGAGCAATCGTCATACTCACATCGTTCTTTTCGACATCGCCGCGAAAAAGAGCGAGCGTCTCACGCACGGCGATTACGATGAATCAGCGCCAGTGTGGTCACCCAACGGAACGCGCATCGCCTTCATCAGCAACCACGATGCGGATCCGGATCGCAATCCTGTGCCGCAGGTCTACGTTGCCGATGCGCGGCCGGGTGTCGCCGAAAGGCAGGTTACCGATTTCAAGACGCGCGGAACGCGCGGCCGGCTTGCATGGAGCCCCGACGGCAAGTGGATTGCTTTCGTGGTTGGCGATGAAAAAAAGTGGGACGCATACGGGATGAGTCACGTCGCAATCGTGTCTTCGGATGGCTCGCCTGCACCGGTGATCCTCTCAGACGCCATCGATCGCTCCGTTTCGTCGCCTTATTTCAGTGCAGACGGAAAATCAATCGTTGCGCTCGAGGAAGACGACCGCTTGGCGTATCCGATCTCCATCAGCATTGCCGATCGGACAGCGCGGAAGTTGCTTCAGAAGCCAGTCGTACTGAGCGGTATGTCACACGCTGGAAGTTGCACTGTGGGTATCGCTGGCGGTGACGAGGAAGCGCAGGAAGTGTATTCGTGGGCTGGGGATGCAACGCGTCAATTGACGCATCAGAACGATTCACTTTTCGCGCAACTCGATCTCGCGAAGACTGTAGACGTCGAATACCGGACAGCTGACGGCACCAATGTCCGCGGATTGTTGACGTACCCGGATCACTACACGACCGGCACCAAAGTACCGTTGCTGTTGCGCGTACACGGCGGTCCGAACGGTCAGGACGCGCACAGCTTCAACTTCGAGCGCCAGATCTTCGCCGCGAACGGTTACGCTGTTCTCAACGTGAATTATCGCGGAAGCTCCGGGCGTGGTCAGAAGTTCCAGCGGGCGATTTTCGCCGACTGGGGCGATCACGAAGTACAGGACCTGAAAGCCGGCATCGATCACGTAATCAGCATGGGCGTCGCCGACCCGAATCGCGTCGGCGTTGGCGGCTGGAGCTACGGCTGCATCCTCACCGATTACATGATCGCGAGCGATCCCACGCTCAAGGCAGCAACATGCGGTGCAGGCACAGGATTCACCGTGGCACTTTATGGTGTGGATCAGTACATCACTCAGTACGACAACGAAATCGGGCCGCCGTGGAATCCGAAATCATGGGAGACGTATCAGAAGTTGTCGTATCCGTTTCTCCACAGTGACCGCATCAAGACACCAACGCTGTATTTCAGCGGCGAAAAGGACGCGAATGTTCCCATGATCGGCAACGAGGAGATGTACCAGGCGTTGCGGAGCCTTGGCGTTCCTACTGGTCTCATCGTCTATCCCAACGAATTCCACGGCATTCAGCGCCCAAGCTTTCAGCGGGACCGCTACGAGCGCTATCTCGCGTGGTACGCGAAATACATGTGAAATACGGGTCAGAGTGCAGTTTGCCGATCCCGGATGTTGCAATGGACTGAACGCCGAACCTTCCACCTCGTGGTATTGTGGGACTCCCTTCACAGGAGCTTCGCCATCGCACGGGGACTCCCCCCATCATCCATTGATTCGTGCGCACCCGAACTACCTCGCAGCTACCTCGCAGCTACGTCGCCGCTACCTCGCGCTCGGCGAGGGCGCCGCAAAGAGGCATGCGGCGTATCAGCCACTGGTCACCGTTGCGATCTCGGAGCAAGAGCCACATGCCATTCGCTTGCATCTGCAACGCCAGGGGCACGCGCTTGGTCCGGATACCTTTCGCGCGAGCATCGAAGCACAGCTGGGACGTCGCGCAGGCCCCGCGAAGCTCGGTCGGCCACGCAAGAATCGTGAGGGTCGGAGAACTGCACTGACCCCTGTTCCCCTGGGAGGGTAAATTCGAAGTATGCAAACCGACCCACTGACCAGATCCGAGGTAGAAACTCGTCTGGCGCCTCTCCGTTCCCGAATTCTGGGGATGGGCGTGAGGCGCCTTGCGTTGTTTGGGTCCGTGCAGCGAGACGAGGCACGAGTTGACAGCGACGTTGACGTACTTGTGGAATTCGATCCTGGTATGAAATCGTTTGATCGCGTCATGGCGTTGGGAGATTTGCTCGAACATACCCTGAGCCGACCGATCGAACTCGTGACCCTGGAGTCTCTGTCGCCATTCATCGGCCCGCACATCCTCTCAGAAGCCCAGGATGTCATTCGAGCCGCGTGAGTTCCTCCGGCACATCGCTTCGGAAGCGGCATATCTGGAGAGCGCCAGCGTCGGCGTGACTCACGACCAATTCTTCGAGGACGCGACGCTGCAGCGTGCATTCGTGCGTAGTCTCGAGATAATTGGCGAAGCGACGAAACGCATTCCGAATGACATGCGCGCTGCACATCCCGATGTCGAGTGGCGGGCCATGGCGGGGATGCGCGACAGACTCATTCATGAGTACTTCGGCGTTGACCTCGACTTGGTGTGGGAAGTCGTGCAAGGCCGGATCCCAGCGCTGCGCGAATCGATAGAGCGAATTATCGCTGCTGGTTGAGGGGAATACGGGTCAGAGTGCAGTTTTCTGATCCCGGATGTTGCAATCCACTGAACGGCGAGGCCTCCACCTCACAGTATTGTGCGACTCCCTTCACAGGAGCTCCGCCATCGCACGCCAGCCGCGCCCGGACGTCCCTGGTATCGCCCAGCACGTGATCCAACGGGGCAACGATCGCAGGCCATATTTGTTGCGTGAATCGGACTACTTCCGTTACCTGCTTTGCTGCTATCGCTACATCGAACTGAATCCCGTGCGGGCGCGGATGGTGGCTGAGCCATTAGAAACACTCCCCAAGGCTTGGGCATGTACCACTCCTTGAGATGTTCCGGTTTCGTCAACGCTTCCCAGACGAGATGCCCGGGAGCGTCGATGAACCGTTCGAGAACGATATCAAGTTTCGGGTTGATCGTGAATTGCTTGCTCATGATGCTGATTCCTTCTCCTTGAGTTGTTTGACGTATTGGTCGAACTGATCGAGTCGAGCTTCCCACAACTGACGACGCGCGGACAGCCAGTCTTCAAGGATCTTGAACCGTTCGGGCGCGATCTCATATGTCCGCACACGCCCGCGCTTTCTTGACCTCACCAGCCGGCTGTGTTCGAGCACCGACAGGTGCTGCACGAACGACGGGAGTTGCATGTCGAACGGTGCCGCCAGCTCGCTGACCGTGGCTGGTCCGACGGACAATTGCTCCAGGACTTTTCGCCGAGTCGAATTGGACAAGGCATGAAAAACTTCGTCGGTGACTGCGGATTGAGCCATTTCAACGCTACTCGATTGGTTGGGTTACCGATCTCACTCAGGCATTCTAGTTATTGATAATACTAAGGTCAATACCTAAGTAATATTTTCTGGGAGACTTGTCTTGAATCGGCACGGGGGGGGGGCGCAGTTCGGCCGCGCCCCGGGAGTCGACTGTGATTGTGCCGGACGGCGATCCGAGGCGGTGCCCATGATCCATCGATTCGTGCGCACCCGAGCTACTTCGCAGCTACCTCGCAGCTACCTCGCAGCTACCTCGCAGCTACCTCGCGCTCGGCGAGGACGCCGCAAAGAGACATGCGGCATATCGGACAGTGGTCACTGGTCACCGGCGCAATCTCGGAGCAAGAGCTATATGCCATCCGCGTGCATCTGCAACGCCAGCATGCGCTTGGTCCAGATGCTTTTCGCGCGAGCATCGAAGCACAGTCGGGACGACGCGCAGGCCCCGCAAAGATCGGCCGGCCACGCAAGAATCGTGAGGGTCGGAGAACTACACTCTGGCTCCTGTTTACTCTTGCTATAGAGTAACATCTATGTTACCATTGAACTAACGCAAATGCGAGTTGAGGAGTACATCAGACCTGATCGCTCGAACCCTTATCGACGCTGGTTCGATGCCCTCAACGCGCACGCTGCGGCAAAGGTGGCAGTTGCCACGTTCCGGCTGAGTCAAGGGAATACATCGAGTGTGAAATGGTTCGATGGCATCGGGGAATACAGAATTGATTGGGGACCAGGCTACCGGATCTACCTCGCGCAGGACTGCGCAGATTTGATCATTCTTTTTTGATCATTCTTTATGGTTGTGGCACCAGGAAGCGACAGCCGCGGGACATCCCCAACGCGAAGGCGCTGCACGCGGAATATCGAGCCTGAAAAGCAGGAAAGGAAGAAATGATAATTGCAACCGACAAAAAGGCACAGCGACAGCAGCAGCGCCACAAGGCGAGGTGACACATGGCATTGACTCGTGATTTCAAGGACACCGTTGTCGCACGTGTGCGCCGAGAGCCGAGGTTCGCCAAGGCGCTGCTGGATGAGGCGGCGACGCTCTTCCTGAATGGTGAACCCCACGCGGCACGGCTGGTTCTGCGCGAGCTAGTGAACGCGACAGTAGGGTTCGAGAAGCTTGCAGTGCTGACAGGCATTCCGAGCAAGAGTCTCCATCGGATGCTTGCAGCGAATGGCAATCCAAACATGGACAACGTCGCAGCGATCTTCGACGCAATCCGGCAACGGCTCAAAGTCGATCTTCGTACTCGCTCGGTGGTTGCCGCCTGAGCAATTTCGCCTTCCTCTGAGAACATGTGTCGGAGCTGACCATTTTCCGATTGGCGCCAACGCCTCAGCTAAGGAACGTGCACTCCGACCCTATTTTCTGCCCTACTGATTATATTATTCCCCAGCTAGGAGAATGATTATGATCACCAAAACTTCACGCAACTGCCAACCATCCGCTCCGATCACGCTCTCAGAAGCGGAGTGGCTCACTGAATTGTCCGCCAAGACGATCAATGCAGCGATCGATCGGGGCGAACTTCCTCGTGCGCGTGTGCATCGAAAGGGTACGGCACGGCGAGAGGCGCGCACTCTGAGTCACGCCGATGTCGTCTATCTTGCTCTTCGGAAGCAACTTGGATCTCTGCTCTCATCGAGCGCTAAATCCAAGCTGTATGAGGGGCTCGCGAGTCTTGAGCTGATCGGAGGGGACATGAAACCGGAGCGCAACCCAAAGGCCGATGTCGAAATCGCGCTCGCCGGCGGAATGATCAGGATTGATATGAAAGAGACAAACCATCGCCTTCAAAAGCGTTGGCTGGCGCTTCGGAACGCAGAGAAATTCGTTGTCTCTGACCCGGGGATTCGTGGCGGAGAGCCGGTAATCCGAAACACGCGTGTCCCGGTCTATCTCATAGCGGATCTGCTCAAAGACGGAGCGGGGCTCGACGAAGTCATGGAAGACTATCCGTCTCTCAACGCCGTCAAGGTCCGCGCTGCGGTCGTGTATGCCGAAGCACACCCAAAACGTGGCAGGCCAAGGAAGGCTCCGTGGAAATAGGCGTCATCCTGTGGGCGGTGAAAGGGCTCACTTTGAATGAAATTTCTTATTGACGAATGTCTGTCACCGAAACTCGTGCAAGTCGCAAACGCTCGGGGCTTCGAGGCGTATCATGTGGCGCATCGAGGCTGGTCGGGCGAGCCGGACTCGAAGATCTTCCGCCGGATCGTACGTGAAGGTCTCACTCTCGTTACCAACAATCGGGATGACTTCATATCGCTGATCAAGCGCACCGAGATCCATCCAGGGATCGTCGTGATCGTCGCAAATGTGCGATCGGCCAGGCAGGTAGAGCTGTTCGAAACGGCGCTTGAAAGTTGTGGCAGTACGGGCGACCTGATCAATACGGTTGTCGAAGTGGGTAGCGACGGTGCAATTGCGAAGTACGAGTTGCCCACTGGCTGATGCGCTCGAAGTACGCGAAGTACGGAGTGCGGTTTTCTGACCCCAGATATTGCAATTGACTGAACGGAGAGGCGTCCGTCTCATGGTATTGTGGGACTCCCGTCACCGGAGCTTCGCCGTCGCACGCCAGCCGTCCGTGCGTATGTGCTCATGACGAACCATGTCCATCTACTCGTCACGCCTGATGCCAGGGGGCAAGTCTCCCGCATGATGCAGTCGCTTGGGCGCCGCTACGTGCGTTACGTCAACGACCGTTACCATCGCACGGGGACTCTGTGGGAGGGGCGTTACAAATCATCCCCGGTGGATAGCGACAGTTACCTGCTTTGCTGCTTTCGCTACATCGAACTGAATCCCGTGCGGACGCGGATGGTAGCGGAACCCAAAGATTATCGCTGGTCGAGTTATGGGGCCAATGCGCTCGGTGCCCATGATCTATAGATTCGTGCGCACCCGAGCTACGTCGGAGCTACCTCGCACTCGGCGAGGACGCCGCAACCCGGCATGCTGCGTATCGGGCACTGGTCACCGGTGCGATCTCGGAGCAAGACCTGCATGCCATCCGCGTGCATCTGCAACGCCAGCATGCGCTTGGTCCGGATACGTTTCGTGCGAGCATCGAAGCACAGCTGGGACGTCGCGCAGGCCCAGCTAAGCTCGGCCGTCCCCGCAGGAATCGTGAGGCTGCGACAACTGTATCTGACCCCTGTTTTTTAGTTCTTAGCCTCTCCCCGCTTGCCCAGATACCAGTCGAACTTCATCGTATCGTCCCAGTTCCTTCCCATCTTCGCGAGGATGTCTTCGCGCTGGATCGGCAGCAGGAATCGCTTCGCAATCGCGTTGTCGATGGACGCAGCGGCGGCTTTCATGAAGCCTTCCCGGTTGCCGTAGCGTTCTTCAATCGACAGCCTGGGGTCGTGTGCGGCCAGGCGTTCATCACGCGTGCGGGCGAATGGAATAAATGCTCCGTTGAGGCCGGAGATGAAACCAAAACGCGCAAATTCCGGCAACCTCCAGTTCCAGGCGGTGTAGGTGCCGAGCGGCACTGAGGACATGGCGCCACGCCAGCCGCCAAGTTCGTTGCCGTCGGCATCGACTGCAGGCACCAGCAGCGGATATTTTGCGCCGACACGCACCGGCTCGGTGATGATGCCTTCGCGCGCATAGGCGCGACCGATGCCAAGCTGCCACAACGGCGGCGGATCGGTCGGCACACGGATCCCCGGAATTGCCGGGAATTTCAAATCGGTCGCGGCGACAAGCGTGGAACCCAGCACCGGTGCAATCGTCGGTGGCGGCGCGATATTGTCGACTACCCACCGCCGAAGGTTCTCAAGCTGGGCATTCATGCCGTCGGCCAGATCCACATTGGCATTGTAGGGATAGGCCGCTTCCTTGCCGGCTTCCGTGAATTGGCCCGGAAACTTCAGCGCGTGCGGCACGCCAGCAAAATAATAAAGCCGGCTGTCCGCTCCCAGCGCGACCTGCTGCTTGCCATCGGTGGTCGTCTGCAGCAGTGACGCGATGCGCGCCCAGTATCCGGAGCTGCTGACGATGTACATGATCTTGGGTACGGTGTTGTCGTGCACGGCACGGTCCAGCAGGCCGGCATTGCCTTTGCCATCGATATCCGGCGTCGGAACGTCGGCGAATGGATACAAATCCACTGCGCGCACATCGCTCAACACCGAGTTGCCCGCTTCGCCAGGCAGCGCGTAACGGTGATTGAAAGAGCCGCGGCCTGCTCCGGCGGTGGTGATTAGCATGCCGTCGAACACGCGCTGGCCGTCCGGGCCGGTGTTGAAACCACGGTAAACGAAGTCGCGCAGAAAGCGTCCGCCCTCCGAATAGCCAAACGCGAATACCGCGACCGCATCGCCGGGTCGATCGTTGATTGCGGAAGCAACTTTCCGGTCTTTCAGATGCAATGCGAAATCACGAAAGGCCGCCTCGCCCAAGCCCATCACCGCTGCATCCTCACCCTCGTAGACGAGACTGAAATACGTATCCGCTGCCGCAGGTTTGTCCAGCACGATGGCGCAGCGTGAATCGTTCTTCTTTTCGACCGACGCGGCCGCGAAATGCCACGACTTGCGTGGCACCACGATGCCCGGATCGTGGAAATCGGCCAGCAATCGAAGTACCGCTTGAGGTTGTTTTGCATCGTGCGCGCAATAAAAGCCGTTGTCTGCCAAATCGAAGGTCTTGCGGTCTGGCGTCATGTCTTCGCCCGCGAACGTGGCGCGTGCGGCGCTGTGCACATGCGCAACGGGAACCTGGAGGCCGAACTGATCGGGTTCCAGTCGCGCCTGCCAACCGACCCACGCCAGCGAATAGCCAAGTTTGAAGAAGGTGGGATCCGTCAGCTTCTGCACCTTGTCGGGCGACATCAGGTCGAGTCCATCCTCGGTTTCGAAGAACACCCCATCCATATCCGTGCGTCCACGGTTTGCCACTTCGATCAGCGTTGTGTGATTGCCGCGCGCAGCATCGACGGGGCGAATCATCACGAACGGACCGGAATACTCGACCAGGCCACGCGTATTGACCGGTGCAAAACGAATATCGGCGACATCACGCGCAGCTTTGCTGCGCGGATCGATGGCGTAATGAACTGTGCCACGAAGCACTTCATACGCACCAACGTTTCCAAAGGACTGACCACCAACCCAAGGCCGCTGACTCGCGACGTCGACAGACACGACCTGTGCGTGCGACAGCGTGGGCGCAACAAGGCAAACAAGCAGTGCAAGGTATTTCAGCATGGTGGTCTGAATTGATTGGACGTCGAGGTTGGAATTGGCCAATAGCGGCTACGTGACCCGCCACCTGCGACCGACCAACGCGTGAAACGCTGCGTGCCAGAGGTCAGTGCCCGAGTTCTAACGCTCGAACGACGAGACAGCAGCGGCCAGGCAAGTAACTGATATGTCACGGCGTTCGCGCCGATGGTTCACGGCATCACCAAGTCGGAGAAGTGCACTCTGACCCCCGTTTACCACCCCGTTTACCTTTCCGCCCTCGTCACCCACGCCCGCCCCGTCCCAAAATCCACCGTCACATCCCACTTCTTCAAAAACGGCACATTGATATTCCCGTCCATGATCATCTGATCCATGACACGTGCCGGTGCTTCAACCTGAATCTTCCCCGCTAACGTGAAACTCACGCTCTGCACCGCCTTCGAGTCCGGATCGAGTTTGAACAGTGATGCAATGTGCTTCCCGATGATGATCGATTGACCGCCGCCCGAGTCCAGCTCCATCCACGCCATACCATCGGGAGTCGGCACGCCGATATCGACCGTCAGCGCGAGGCCCTGCGCATCGCGCACAATGCGGATCGGCACTTCCGTTCCTTTCGCAACGCGAGCTGCGAGACTCGCAGAGCTCTCGACGACAATCTTCCGTCCCGATAGAGCGAGCGTGATCGCGCGTCCAGCGAAGAGGTCGAAGCCGAGCGAACCGTCGAGCCTCGGCTGATCCGGCTTGAAGAACTTCGTGAAGTCGAACACAATCGCACTCGGCACCGCGAAGCGCTGACCAGCCATGTCGAACGTGATGTCGTCGCACCGCGGGGTGTCGATCCGCCCGCCATTCATCTGAAAGCCCGTGACCTGCCCCCATGGCTTACAACCGATCGCTTGAGCGAATTCGGGGGTGATCATGGAAACCCCTTCACCCGAGTCGAACGCGAACGTGCCATTGTGACCGTTCACACTCGCGTGCACCGTCGGCAAGTCAGCGTTACTCTGATACGGATCGAGCTGGATTACAGCCACCGGCGCGACCGACTGTGCGGCGACGGTGGCCGTCGCGCAGACAAGCCCGACAAGGAGCGACGGCAGTAGCCGTTTTGGATTCAATCTGATCATTCATTTTCTCCAGGGTGACACACCAGCCATCCCACTGGTGCATCGAATTAGACGGAATGGCCGCTCAAAAGGTTGTGCGCAGGGCATCCGCTGAATCGAATCACCCACCGAGATATTTCTTGCGCGGCGCATCCAGGAGCGCATCTGATGGCATACGGCTGCTGCCTACGCCCTTCTGCTTGCGGCAGAGTGTAAGCGTCAAGACCGTACCGTTGCTTTCAGCGCACCTTCGGTCATGGCTCTTACGTTCCGAGTGGCTGGCCGGCATTCGACAGCGGAGGAACGGCTTGTATTATTAGGCAGGTCCAGCACTAACCGGATGCTGGCCGTGATGTTCACCGACCGCGGCGCTGAACGAGTTCGCCTTATCAGCGCCCGGCCCGCGACGCGCTTCCGAATCCGTACGCGGAGGGGTTCGGGTCGGGCGTGACTGTTGTTGTGCTGGATGCGGACGTGGCAGAGACATTTCCTGACGCGCAATCGGTGAACGAAGCACTGCGTGCTCTCGCAAAGATCGCGAATCGACGGGTGAAGCGGTCTCGAGATCAGGCCTCACGTGCGGCGCCGTGATTTTAAGAGCGCCGCGCGACCCCAACTCCACCCGATCACCCTGAACTATTTCATCGACGTCACGTGCGCCACAAACTGGTCCATGGCGATCTCGGTCCCCTGCAGCCAGCCTGACGACTTGTTTTTCTCAAGGTCAGCTTCATCTCGATGCAGCGCCGTAAAGATGTAGCGTGTGCCGGTTCCCACGCTTTCGATCGTCATGATGGCGGTGATCGGAATGTCGTCAAAGACAGCCGGACGATAGCCGGGAAACAACATCGAGGTCCAGACAAGTCGCTCCATCGGAACAACGTCCAGGACACAGCCGACGTTGGGAACTTCGTGACCGTCTGCGGTTGCGATGTCGATGCTGAGGATGCCGCCAGGTCGCAGGTCCAGTTCGCACTTCGAGACACGTCCCCAAGGCTTGGGCATGTACCACTCCTTGAGATGTTCCGGTTTCGTCAACGCTTCCCAGACGAGATGCCCGGGAGCGTCGATGAACCGTTCGAGAACGATATCAAGTTTCGGGTTGATCGTGAATTGCTTGCTCATGATGCTGATTCCTTCTCCTTGAGTTGTTTGACGTATTGGTCGAACTGATCGAGTCGAGCTTCCCACAACTGACGACGCGCGGACAGCCAGTCTTCAAGGATCTTGAACCGTTCGGGCGCGATCTCATATGTCCGCACACGCCCGAATTGGACAAGGCATGAAAAACTTCGTCGGTGACTGCGGATTGAGCCATTTCAACGCTACTCGATTGGTTGGGTTACCGATCTCACTCAGGCATTCTAGTTATTGATAATACTAAGGTCAATACCTAAG
This sequence comes from Gemmatimonadota bacterium, assembly GCA_041691775.1. Taxonomy (GTDB): domain Bacteria; phylum Gemmatimonadota; class Gemmatimonadetes; order Gemmatimonadales; family Gemmatimonadaceae; genus Fen-1247. Next base: position 343,051 of record JBEPUB010000002.1, on the reverse strand, counting down.
TAATATTTTCTGGGAGACTTGTCTTGAATCGGCACGGGGCGAGTTGTCCGCTCGCGCTCCGCCGCCGATCCGACCGCGGACCAGACGGCGTTGCGGCCGTACAGTCTTGCAGTTGCTCCGTCACTCGATCGCGTCGTAGTCGCGCTCACGTACAGGCCTATTCCGAGCTGGAGTCCGCAGAGTGGATCGATCGTGCACGACCATTCCGGCAATCAGGTGCAAGTGTACCGGCTGTCCGATCTCGCGCTACTGAAGACGATCAGGCTTCCGACGAACGACGGCCCGAACGAGCCGCGCGTGTTGCAGGATGGTCGCACGGTGCTAGTCAATACTCTGAAGTGTACGCTCTATGATGTTACTGGACTCGATGGAACCGACCCGCAGCTGGAGCTGGTTCACGACGAGAAACAGCGCGGATGCGGTACACCGGTGGTCGTTGGCAACTACTGGGTTCAGGCGGACGCTCCCGCTCATCGCGTCTTCTCGCTCGACGTTCGTGATGTAAGGCACGTCCGAGAAGTATCGTCAGTCATGTTCGACGAGCGTCAGCGTCCACACTGGCTGGCGACCGACGGGTCACGAATCGTTGTAGTCAACGAAGCAGGGCCGCGCTCGGCGGTGACGCCGCAAAGAGGCACGCGGGCATATCGAGACACTGGTCACCGGTGCGATCCTCGGAGCGGACCCCTTTTTCCCTACGTCGCCACATTATCTTTCGTACGTAACAGCCGGAACGTACGGAACGTACTAAATGGCAGAATTACTGTTCGGAGGCGTGAGATGGTCAGAATGGCGGTAAACAAAGTCCGGAATGCACTCTCGGACACCGTAGATCTGGTTGCCTTCAAGGGCGAGCGTGTAATTCTTCAGCGCCATGGGAAAGATGAAGCGGCGCTTATCTCGGTTGCAGATTTAGCACTCCTGGAGGAGTTCGAAGATCGCGCTGACGTTGCGGCGGCGCGCGAAGCTCTGAACGAGTCCGGCGAGCGGCATAACTATGAAGAGCTACGAGCAGAATTGGGCCTCGCGAAATAGCGAGTGGGATATCGAATTATAGGAGCGCAGTTGGGACGCCGCGCGCGGGCCACGCAAAGATCGTGAGAGTCGAAGAACTGTATCTGACCCCTGTTTTCTCACTCCGACCTCTGGTTCCCATGGACTTTGATGTAACGGCCGCAATCGCGGTCCTCGAACGCACGCCCAGTGTTCTGCGCGCGATGCTTAGCGGGCTCGGCACCGAATGGATCGACGCCAGTGAAGGCGCCGACACCTGGAGTCCCTATGACAATATCGGTCACCTGATCCATGGCGAGCGCACAGACTGGATCCCACGCGCGCAGATCATTCTCACGCTGGGTGAGAATCGCCGCTTTACACCCTTCGACCGATTTGCTCAAATGCGTGAGAGCAACGGCAAGTCGCTCGCCGATCTGCTGGACGAATTCTCAAGCCTGCGATCTGACAGTCTGACTACGCTTGCAGGATGGAAACTTTCCGATGAACAACTCGCATTGAAAGGTGAGCATCCGGAGCTCGGGACAGTCACGCTTCGTCAGTTGCTGTCCGCATGGGTGGTACATGACCTTGGACATATCGCTCAGATTGCGCGTGTCATGGCGAAGCAATACCGCGACGCGGTGGGACCGTGGCGCGTTTACCTTCCGGTTCTGGACCGCTGAGACGCAGAGCTTGGACTCGAGTGGCAGGAGAAGAGACGGAGATTCCTTGTGGAGTACATAGTCTCTGCTACTCCGAGGCAGGTCGACGTCGCTCTCACGCAACTCCGTGAATACATACGCGAGTACGGAACGAGGTTTGACGAGGATGGTCGGCATGCAGCCGCCTACCGCGCCGTTCCCGATATCAGACATTGCGGTGCATATATATGTTGTATATATACGTCATGAATCGCACGACAATCTTCCTGGACGACCAGACTCTTCGGCAACTTCAACGGGCTGCTCAGCGAAAGCACGTGAGTGCGACGACGCTCGTACGTGAAGCGGTGGCGCGCTAACCCGAAGCACCCGATTCAACGGGAGAGGTCCCATCGATCGCTGGCAGATTCGCGAGCGGAGCGAGTGACACCTCCGAACGCACGGATGAACTGCTCTGGAATGACCCGCACGCGTGACCGTCATCGGCGACACGGGGCCGCTGTACGCGCTTGTTGACCGCACCGACGCATGGCATGACCGTGTCATCACCTGGTGGAGCAAACGTGCGCGGAACGTAGTGGTTCCCCCGGTCGTGCTTCCGGAGGTGAGTTATCTGCTCCGAGCTTCGCGGCCGTGCGGCGCGACAGCGCGGAGATCAAGGGCATCACCACGGATTCGACGCTCGATCTCACGGACAATATCCCATGGGACAATGGACAAACTTATCTGCGCACCATCCTACTCGCGGCCGACCACTCGGCGTATCATGTTGGTCAATTGATAGCAGTACGCCGAATGCTCGATGCGTGGCCAGCTGCGTGATCCCACGAGCAACGGCGGAGGCACAACTCCGCCATTTTCCGATTGAGTCATCACATGCAAATACTCGCCAGCTTGTTTGACCACGTCTCGTGGGCCGACGCACGGGCCCGGGACGAAATCCTTACCCTCGCGTACAACAGCCCAGCCCGCGCACAGGCAACGCGTCTGTACGCTCATCTCGCCGCTGCGGAGCACGTGTGGCTCGCCCGGCTTGAGGCGCGCGCACCGGTGCACGCGATCTGGCCCGACCTCTCGCTGGACGCTGCTGTATCACTCGCAGTTGAGAGTGTTGCTGGGCTGCGCTCGATCGCCATGCGCGGTGCTGACGAACTGGAGCTCGAGGTGGAGTACCGGAATAGTGCCGGCCACGCATTCCGCAATCGGGTCGCCGACGTGCTGACGCAGGTAGCGCTGCACGGTAGTTACCACCGGGGACAGATCGCGTTGCTGGCGCGACAGGGCGATGGCACGCCAGCGGTCACGGACTACATAGCGTTCGTCCGGGACGGGCCAGTGCCTCGGCAAGGGCGGACGTAAAGAGGGTCGCGCGTCCCGTGACACCAGTCCTGTACCACTTTGACCAAGGTCTCACCGATAATGAACGGCAATGGAATTGTCACGCGTCGAACCCGACATGGCTTCGATGAAACTGATTCACGCCTTAAGGCGCTGATCGAGGAAAAGGGTGCGAAGATCTTCGCCGCCATCGACCACGCCCGAGAAGCGGCCGCGGCCAGACTTTCCATGCGACCGACGAAGGTGGTTGTGCTCGGAAGTCCCGCTTCTGGCCGTAACAGCGGTATCTGTAGATCGCACGTCGGTAGTGCTGTCCTATTCCGATCACATCGCACAGCTGGAGCGGTCCCACGATTTCGTCGAAGCCATCATGACATTTCTTGACAGGATAAACCACTGATGATCAAGATTGATTGCAGGCACCTTTCTGTCGGCGCGCTAATCGGCATCGTGTTACCAGTCAGCACTCTCGCTGCGCAGCCTCGAGATCGCCGCGAAGCGGTAACTCGTGCGACGTCGCCTTCATGCACCGCCGCCACGTCCTCGCTCACACCCGTGGGATATCGTCGTGTTATCCCTGTAACGCATGCTCCAGGCAACTCCGTGTTGCGTGTTGTACGCGAGTTGCCCCTTCCCGGCCCCGCAAATCGCTTCGACTATCAGAGTTTCGACGCGACGACCGGCCGGCTCTGGATGAACCACATGAACGCGGGCGAGACGCTGGTCTTTGCCGCAGACAGCGCGAAGCTGCTCGGCGTGATCACGGGCTTACCGCGCGCAACTGGCGTCCTTGCCGTGCCGTCGCTCCACAAGACTTTTGTCTCGGCCGCGGGTGTACACGAGCTCATCACGATCGATGATCGCACACTCAAGATTGTTGGTCGTGAAGGCGGAATTCAGTTTCCAGATGGGATCGCATATGCGCCCGGCATTGGTGTCGGCGGAAAGCTCTTCGTCTCCGACGAATCTGGCGGCGCCGATGTCGTGATCGATCCGAGTACTGGCAAAAAGCGCTCGACGATTCCGCTCGGCGGTGAGGCTGGCAACACGCACTACGATTCCGTCTCACACTGCGTACTTGTCGCCGAGCAAACGACGAATGAACTCGTTGCTATCGACCCAGTGAGCGAGAAGATCGTGCAGCGTTATCCACTCCCTGGATCGGAGCACCCACACGGTTTCACCATGGATCAGCCGGGTCGCCTGCTGTTCATGTCGGCGGAGGGCAACGCCAAGCTGCTGGTGATCGACATGACGACGATGAAGGTCATCGGCACCTACCCGGTGGGTGATACGCCTGACGTTCTGGCCTGGGACCCAGCGTGGCGCCGGCTCTACGTTGCGTCAGAGGGTGGCGTTCTTTCCGCGTTCTGGGCTGATGGTATGACGCTCAAGCCTGTAGGCGAATACCGTGCGCCGCACGCACATACAGTGGGTCTGGACGAGCGCACGCATCGGATCTATCTGCCACTGCAGGACATTGGTGGACATCCGGTGCTACGCATACTTGAGCCCGCGGCGTGATGCGTTACGTACAGCGGTGATATTGCTTCGGGTCGATACTGACGCCGATCGAAAGAAAATTCATCGCTTGAGATCAGTACTATCCGGCACGGCGCTCCGGTACAGACGCTCCAGCGTTTCGAGATCGGAACCCGTAGCGTCGGATACTGCCCAATAACTCATACTACCGGCAACCCAGTGACGAAGCACAAAACCGTCGCGGCTCACCGCGCGGTCAGCATCTGGCGACGACGCAGGCCATACAAAAAGATTGAGCACGTGCTTACGTCGTCCATACACGAGCGCGGCAACTGGGCGTCCGTCGATGTAGTCGAGCCGTCCACCCAGAAGTGGGAACCCTTGCGACGCCAGATCCAGCACGGTCGGCGCATAATCAAGCTTGCCCGTGAACCACGGTTTCACCGTGTGTTGGTCGGTGGATCGCACGTCGGTAATATGATTCGCGAGCAGCGATCTTACGTGGCTGGCAACGAGCTCGTCCGTGATCGTAACAGCGCCGATGTTGGATGACGTTGCCGGCGTGCGATCCACGTTCGGATCTCCGGATCCACGACGATGCAGCTCCGCGCTCGCGATCCAACCCAGGCTCGCCACCGCTATAAGCGAAGCAGCACGCGGGAGACTTGCGCGCCACGTGGCGCGCGTAGCGGGCCGTGCCAGCCGCGAGTTGTCCGGACTCATCTCTGATAACTGGCGTGTCACGTTACGCTCCGCTTCCGGTTCCGTCAGATCTTCCATGATGCGCTCGACAAGCGCCGGCGGTGCTTTCTGTGACGGAAACGCGCCGCGTAATGCGTCGCCGATCTCGTGTAGTTCGCGGTCTCTGGCCGTGCAACGGGGACAGCTCGCGAGATGCGCGGCGATCGCACTTGCCTCGAGTGATGACAGCTCGCCGTCATACGCGCGCTCCAATTGACTCTCGGCCTCTTGGCACGACAGATTGCTTGTCATCGACGTGGGGTGCAGCGACGCGTCGGTCTCATAGCGGGTCCGGTAGCGTTCTTACGCGGTTCCTGCATCGTCCACCTCTCTTCTTAATTGTACCGCCATGCGTGCGCGCGCACGGGACAACCGTGACATGACCGTTCCAACGGCGACATTGGTGATCGTTGCGATGTCGCTGTACGAACAATCAGCCAACTCACGCAGCATGAGCGTTTGCCTGAGTTCGGGTGCTAGTTGGTCCATTGCACTTCGGACGCGTTCGCGCGCGATTGTACGAGCTGCGTCCTCGTCGGGCATCGCGCGATCATCCACCAGGTGGAGCATTGGCTCGTCAATGGAGACGGTCGAATGCGTGCCACGTTCAGTCGCAGTTGTCACGCATACGCGCCGAACGATGGCCAGCAACCACGCTCGACCGTCGTCATCGCGTAGCGTGTGGAAGTAACGCGCTGCACGCAGATATGATTCCTGCACCGCGTCCTCCGCGTCGTGTGGGTCGCGCACGATGTAGCGCGCGAGTGAGTATGCCGCATCCAGGTGCGGCAGCAACGCTCGCTCGAAACGCGCTAGGTCGCCGGCGTCCAACATGGCATGGATTGCTTCGTGGCTGAGCTCAACGGTTGACTAGATGGTTGACTAGCTGGTCGACTAGATCACGCGATCGGGACCAAGCCGTCTGGTTGCGAACGACAAAGCTGCGGCGCGGGGCGTTCACGTTACGACGATCGACCCGGTCATAGTGGGGTGAATGGAGCAAAAGTACGGGTAGTCTCCCGCCGTCGTCAACGTCACCGTGTAAGTCGCGTGCGTGTCCAGGACGGGTGATGCTGCAAACCGGCCGTTCGTACTCTGAATTCGATGCGCGGTATCGTCGTCGTTCTTCCATGTCAGGCGCGTACCGGGTTGGACTCTGAGCAGCTTGGGGGTGAACGCGAAGTTGGCGATCCCGATAGTGTTTCCACCTCCACTCTCCGTAGCAGCGGCCTGCGCCCGGACGCCGGCCGCGCGCGCTGCGGCTTCTCCAGCGGCTAGCGCGGCGTCGGCCGGGTGCCCTGAGAGCGACTCATCGACCAATGCCAGGTGGCCGTGATGCGGCAGGTACCGCACTTGGGTTATGCCGAGTACGTCACCGAGGTGGCCGGCCGGAACTCCCATTGGCCCGGGCGCCGGTGCGGTTCCGGGACGTGGTTGGGCGAACGCTGTGGACATGGCTGTATGGAAGGAAACGTTTCCCTCGATTTTCTGCATTGTCTGATGAATGTGACCGTTCAGCACCGTGACGGAACCAAATCGTTTCAGGTAGCCGAGCGCCCGCGCTGAATCGTCGGTACCCCATCCCCATTTCGGATACACATTCCAGAGAGGAACGTGAGCGAACACGACGATCGGCGTGCTGCTTGATAGCTGTTTCACATCCCGTTCGATCCACTCGAGCTGTTCTGCGCCGAGTGAGCCCATGCCGCCGGCTTTCAAGTTCAGGACGTTCACGAGCGCGATGAAGTGTACGCCGCTGTGGTCGAAGCTGTACCATCCCCCTCCCGTTCGGCCGCGCTGCGTCTTCTTGCCGTACCGATCCAGGTAGCTCGCTCCGTTGTCCACGCCGACGTCGTGCTCTCCGGGCACGAAGAACACGTCCTTTGTGCGCGCCTCGCGCAGGACCTGATCTGCTGTATCGAACTCGGATGGCTTGGAGAGTTGCGAGATGTCGCCGGTATGCAGCAGGAACGACGGCTGAACTGGCATCGCGTTGATCTTTGCGATGGCTGATCGCATTGTCTCTGTCACGTCGGCGTTCGCGGCCTTGTTGAACCCAATGTGACTATCGCTGACTTGCATGAAGAACAGATCGTTTTTTGCGGGCGCCTCGGCGCCCAGGACTGACGATTTTGGGATACCACCACTCACGGTCCACAGCATCCCGGTTCCGGCCCACGCCATGCAGCGGAGGAAACCACGCCGATCAACGCCTGCGTCGTCGCGCGTCGCGTCGTTGGTATTTGTATCGGGCGTGACTTCGGTCGCACTGGTGTCATCAGTGTGAGAAACGGACGTTTGCAATGGTGTTGGAGGGGTCGCAGGCATACATGACTTCCGGCGTTGAGGCTGAGCACCAGGAGGTTGGGCCCATCTTGAAGACCGGCGATGCCGTCGATTTATTCCCAAAGATCTTTCCTCGACGTTGGATACTGGGACCCTCTTTGGAAGAGTTACGATGCGGCGCCCCGCCAAAGCAAGAAGCCCCGCAATCGCGGGGCTTCTTGCTTAGCGGCATACGAGCGTCAGTCGAGTTCTCGCAATTCAGATCAAAATCCTGGCGGCCGCTCACCAACCACGCCGAGCGACCGCTCCAGCGCGAGGCCCGCGCTCGCGATTGTTCCCTCGTCGAACAGACGCCCGATGAGTGTGACGCCGTGCGGCACGCGACGCGGTGGCGAGAACTTCGGTAACGGATGCGCTGGATCCGGCGCCCAATCGCTGCGCGCCTCGGACACGTTCACAAATCCTGTGCGCAATGTCAGCGACGGATGGCCGGTGTTGTTGGTGATGACAAGCATCTCGTCGCGCAGCGACGGGACAAGCAGCAAGTCCACCTGCGACATCACGCGTGTCATCTCGTTAGCAACCTTGCGCCGCAAGCGGTCGGCCTGAACGAAGTCCACCGCAGAGAGAAAGCGCGCTTCGCGGAATTGATTGGGCCACGCGTCTGGCACTTGCGCCTTGAGCTGATCGACTCGCCCGCTGATCGTTAGATCCTCGAACGCAGCCGCGGCTTCTGCAAAGAGAATCAGATTGAGCGAATCATACGGCCAATCCGGGAGAGTGATCGCGGTGGGAACCATGCCGAGCTTCGATATTGCGTCGAACGTTGCGCGGTCCACGTCCGTTGCGGGCGCCTCTTTCATCCACGCGGGGACGTATCCCACGCGCAATCCCTTCACCGATGCGTTCGAGTCGAAGGCGAGATGCGCTGGCACGCTCGCAACGTCGCCCGCATCGGGGCCGGTGATCGCGCGCAGGACGAGCATCGCATCCTCGACACTCCGGGTCATGGGGCCAAGCTTGTCGAGCGACCAACACAGCGTCATCGCGCCGGTGCGTGGCACGCGGCCGTATGTGGGGCGCAGGCCCGTGACACCGCAGCGCATGCTGGGGCTCACGATGCTGCCTCCTGTCTCGCTCCCCACCGCAAAGCCGACCAACCCCGCCGCGGTTGCAGCGCCCGGACCGGCACTCGATCCGGACGCGCCTTCTTCGAGCAACCAGGGGTTCATTGTCTGTCCGCCGAACCAGATGTCGTTGAGCGCCAGTGCGCCCATGCTCAACTTCGCCACCAGCACGCCGCCCGCGTCGCGTAAGCGCGCGACCACCGCGGAGTCTGCGGTGGGAACGCGATCGCGGAATGGCTCTGCGCCATACGTCGTCGGAATACCGGCTGTGTCGAGCAAATCCTTGACGCCGTACGGGATGCCATGCAACGGTCCGCGATATTTTCCAGCGGCAATCTCGGCGTCCGCCGCTTTTGCCTGCGCGAGCGCAACATCGCTCGTGAGCGTGATCACGCAACGGAGCTTGGGATTGAATCGCGTGAGTCGCTCAAGGTAGATCCGCGTGAGACGGTCAGAGCTGAGCTTGCGCGTCTCGATCCAGCGCGAGAGCTTGGTCACCGGCGCGAAGGCGATTTCCTCGTCGCTCGTCGGTAGCGGACCCGGGTCCATGCTGCTGCGCACGAACTGGTCGCTTGCGGGTCCGTTGGTCTCGCCAGCGATCACTGGATTCCATCGTGTGGCCGGTGCGAGCGTCGCTTCCAACGCCACTTTTCGCGGCCCAGTGCGACGTTCGAGCAACCCCGCCATGGACGTACGCCAACTATCTGCCGCCATGCGCCGCTGCGCTTCGGTCATCCCCACCTGTGCGAGCTTTTCCGCCTCGGCGAACGTGGACGGCGTGACCACCGGTCCGACTGGTGGCGCGGTATTGAACGCGGAAGGACTGCCCGGGGGGGCTGGGGAGCCGGCGGGCATTTGTTCTTCCGTGCGGCATGCGGCGAGCGCGCCGAGCAGGCCCAACGGAGCTTGGATCAGAAACTGGCGGCGCGAGTTCACAGGAGACGGGGTGGGGTCGAGGTGGGTGGCTACAAAAACGAAGCGGGAAACCGCGCTTAGATATGCAGCAAATGAGTCAGGACCTCAAGACGTAGCCCGGAACGCGGCGGGTCCGGCATTCGATTTCGTGGAAAGTCGACGTCCCGCTCGTGTATGTTGAAGCACGAGAGCCTGGCATCTGCACTCCGGCACACGCGACCAGGAGGGGTTCACGGTCGAAAGTCCCACATGAACGGCGAACGCAAAATGGCGCAGCATCTCGAACTCGGGCTTGATACTTTCGGTGACGTTACGTCGGGCGTTGATGGGCTTCCCCTGTCGTACGCGCAGGTAATTCGAGACGTGGTGGACGAGGCTGTGCTCGCCGATCAACTGGGTGTGGACTTCATCGGCGTCGGTGAACATCACCGCGCCGACTTCGCCGTTTCATCACCCGAGGTGGTGCTCGCGGCCATCGCGGGTCGCACCAGTCGCATTCGACTTGGGTCCGCTGTCACAGTGCTCAGCTCGGATGATCCCGTGCGCGTCTTCCAACGCTTCGCAACGCTTGACGCGGTATCGAGCGGACGCGCGGAAGTGATTCTCGGGCGCGGCTCGTTCACCGAATCCTTCCCGCTGTTCGGCTTCCAACTCAGTGAATACGATGAGCTGTTCGAGGAAAAGCTGGGTCTTTTCGCCGCTCTCATTTCGCAGGAATCTGTGACATGGCGTGGGAACACACGCTCGGCGCTAACGAGCCAGCGCGTGTTCCCGACTATTGAATCAGGATCGCTGAAGACCTGGATCGGTGTTGGAGGAAGTCCGGAATCCGTGGTGCGTGCCGCACGCTACGGTATGCCCATGATGCTCGCCATCATCGGTGGAAATCCAGGGCGATTCGCTCCGTACGTCGAGTTGTACCGGCGCGCGCTGGATGAAGCTGGCAAGCCTGCTCTTCCCATAGGAGTGCACTCGCCTGGTTACGTGGCGGACACCGATGAGCAGGCACGTGAGGAGCTTTTTCCAGACATGAAGAAGATGCGCGACCGGATCGGTGCAGAGCGTGGATGGGGCCCGATGGGTCGCGCGGAGTTCGAACGGGAGGCGGATAGCGGATCGCTCTACGTGGGCTCGCCCGAGACAGTCGCGCGCAAGATCGCAGCGACCGCAAAGACGCTCGGCATCTCACGCTTCGACATGAAGTACAGTGCCGGGCCATTGCCCCACGAAAAGCTCATGCGCAGTATTGAGCTTTATGGCAGCCGTGTAATTCCACTCGTGCGCGACGCGCTCAGTTGAAACAAGACCAACAAAATACCAACCGTATAGGAGCCAACATGATCGACCTATCCCGCCCCACCGCCCGACGCGGTTTCTTCGGCCGTCTAGCGGCCATTGCTGCGCTGCCCGTTGCGGGTAGCGCGTTCACGCGAACCAGCCATGAGATGGGGACGGCGCAACCATCACCGGATGAGCGCTGGCTCAAGACGCTCACCCGCAAGCACCGCGTCGCATTCGACGTCGAGACGCACAAGAACGGCAACGCGCTCCTACAGGGCAAGAACTACCTGAATAGCTGGCGCGATGCTTTCGGTGTCGCCGAGAGTGATGTCAACCTGGTCATGGCCGTGCGCGGGACCGGTATCCCGCTGGTACTGAACGATGCGCTGTGGCAGAAGTTCCACCTGGGCGAACAGTACGGCATCAACGATCCCACCACCAAGGCGCCCGGAACACGCAACCTGTTCATCGATGCGAACATAGTTCCCGGCGGTGCTGTGGACAGCGGCTCATCGGTGCAAGCGCTTCAGAAACGTGGCGTCCTGTTCTTGGTGTGTCACAACACGATCGAAGGCGCGACGAAGAAGCTATCCGCCGCCGGCTTCGGCACTCCGGAATCGGTTCGCACCTCGATACTCGGCGGCATAGTCCCTGGAGTGTTGGTGGTGCCGGCGATGGTGATCGCATTCACCGAAATGCAGGAACGCGGCGTCGGCTACATCTACGCAGGGTGAGGGAGGTAACCAGGATGCGCACACGTCAGTTCGTAACGCTCGTAATTCTTTTGTCTGCGTCCGCTATAGCAGGCTGCGCGCGGATTGCAACAACGGCGCCGAGTCCGGCAGTGGTACCGGCGTCAGCTGCACGAGTGTATCCGCCATGGGGCAGACCACCACGAGGCGGGCGGTCGTTCATGGTACCGGATATCGACAACGTTGCCGATCTGTACGGCGACATTGTGAATCCAGACCTCGTCGTCTTTTTCGCGGGCAATCAATTTATGGTTGTTCCGGATCTGATTGACGCATTTCGTTCGGCGCACCCGCAATACCAGCGAATCTTTGTTGAAACGCTCCCGCCTGGGGTTCTCGCGAGCCAGATAGAAGAAGGCGCGTTGGTCCTCAGCAATCTGCGGATCGATCTCAAGCCTGACGTGTACGCCGCGGGAATGTCTCGCCTCGCGCATGTCCAGGCGGAAAGGGGAATCTTCGATACGACGGTTGCGTACGCAGACAACCGGCTTGCGATCATGGTACGACGCGGAAATCCCGGAGCTGTTCACTCGCTCGTTGATCTTGGCAATCCGGCCGTGCGAGTCAGCATGCCGAACCCCGCGTGGGAAGGTATCGGGAAACAGATCGAAGACGTGTATCGCAGAGCCGGTGGCCAGGCGTTGGATGACCGCATCATGAAGACCAAGGTCGCGGATGGTACCACGGTTTTGACGCAAATTCATCACAGACAGACGCCAATTCGTCTCATGCAGGGACTCGCCGACGCCGGACCCACGTGGTACACGGAAGCGTTCTTCCAGCGGATGATTGGGAATCCGATCGACCTCGTGGAGATTGCTGATTCTGTCAACCTGCACGTCACGTACGGCGTAGCATCGCTGAAGGCCGCACCGCACCGGCAGGCTGCACGGGATTTTATCGCGTTCATGCGAACGCCTTCGGCGCAGGCGGTGTACCGCAAGTACGGGTTCCTCGAAGCCAGGCAGTAAAGGGCAATCGCCACCGCGTCCGCGCCGTCAACGAACGCTCGGCAAAAAATGGGCGTGAGCGCGATTGCCGGATAGGTACTGGCATTCTGGTTGCGTTATAGGAAGCACTCTATCCAGGAGGCTTCATGCCCACGCTCAACTTTCCACCCACCGCCCGGCGCGCTACCCAACTGCTGGTTCTTGCATCGCTTGCCGGCTGTTCGAGTCTCGGCCTGGGAAACATCCTGAACGGCGGCCTGGGCGGGCAGCAGTCGTCCAATCAGCTTTCTGGCAGCGTGCAGGGAGTCAACACGCGATCGCAGCAAATCGGCATCCAGCAGTCGAATGGTCAGACGATAGCAGTGAGCTACGACAACAACACTCAGGTCGTTTTTCAGAACCAGAACTACTCCCCAACGTCACTCGAGCGGGGCGATCAGGTGACGGCTACCATTCAGGACAACGGCAATGGCGCGTACTACACGAATTACGTGCTGGTGAATCAGTCCGTGAGTGGGAACACCAGCACACAAGGCGGCAATGTACGGACGTTTCAGGGATTGGTGGGACAAGTGAATCGCGCGAATGGATGGTTCACGATGGATGACAACAACGTGGGACGCGTTACTGTAGTGCTCGCCAACGGAATAAGCCGCGCCGACCTAGACAGGTTTAACAACCTGCGCTCCGGTGATGGTGTTCGATTCTACGGTTATAGCACGGGCAACTCGCAGGTATCGATGCGACAGTTCTACTAAACTGACTTCAGCGCGCGCGAGCTACTTCGCAATACCCCGCGGCTAGAAGGCAAATGACACCGTCGCGCCGCTCATCCAATTGGGGGCGAGTCGGAGCCGTCCTAAGACTGGCGATGCGAACGCCACTGGCACCCATCCCTCGGTGCGCCAGATAGCGCCGGCAACACCGCCGATCAATGGACCGAGGACGGCGCCCGCGACGCCGCCGAGAAATGCATCGCCGCCTCTACCTATGTCGAAGTCACAACCGCCGCAACCCCGGTACGAAGCGGCGCCCATTAACGCCCCGGTTGCAGCGCCGGCGAGGAACCCGATGCCCATTCCCTTGAGGACTCGCGTGTGAGCACCATCGGAGACCTCGAGTTCGGTGATGGCCGCGAACGGTACTGCGACTGAATCGCGTGTTCCGTCGTAGCGAATCGCGAGCGTATCCGGCAGGCGTGCGAGCACGATGGCGACTCTCGGCTCAGTGCCCAGAAGCGGCGACGTTACTCGGACGCGTGTCCCGGCGGCGAGCGGCGCGCTGCGAACCTGAGCGGATGCTCGCCCTGGCCAGACAACAGTGGTGACCAGAGTCGCAGCGACGGTTAACTGAACGAACCGGACAACAGCGGACATGGAATTCATCGTCGACCCCATCGGTAGTGGTAAGCGCACAGTTTTGTCGTCGCAATATTATCTCCAACCGGCAAGCCGCCCGCGCACCGATTGCCGTAGCAAGCCGACCAACGCATGACGGCCGGTTTTGCTCATGCGCCCGTCGGCGGGCGCTTCACCATCGGTCGTAGGCTGAGTTAGAAGATCGCCGCCTGATGTGCCAAGCGATAACGCGAACAGAATCGCGCCCCAGGAAAACGTGGCCTGCGCGAGCCTAAAGAATGCACGAAGATCGACGAAAAGTCGGGAATCAAACGCGCCTGCTACGGACGCCGTTTTACGCAACGTACTCCGCCCACCTTACAGGATGACTACAGCGAAGCGATCTGAAGGCAGGCCTTGGCCGCTTGAGCGGACGATGGATGGGCATCGCGGCAACATCGTTGCCTAGGGTCAGCCCAAGGCGTAGAGTTATCCTGTGATGCCGACGTCTTTCACACGCCGCACCGATGCACAACGGTCACGGCCACCAACGAAGATCGCGATTGGACTATTGTGCGCAGCAATCAACCTATCCGGACTACTTGCTTCAGCGTCAATCGCTCGAGCACAGGCTTCCACGCGCGATAGCGTTGGAGTTCCGGATTCTCTATCCATCGTGGCAACACCAACACATGCCGATTCCTCCCCGCCATGGGTGACGAAACGAGAACTGTTGGGAGCGGGACTTTCTGTACTTGCTACAATAGCGGTGTCTCCGCTCGATAAACCGGTTGCCAACGAGCTACAGGAGGCACGGTGGCAGAAGGACGAGCCACTCCACAGCGCGAGTCAGGCGTTTGCATTTGCGGGTGGCCCCGGACCGTTCTTTCTTGGTGCGGGCTTTTTTGCCGTCGGGCGGATAACTGGCGCACCAGCGCTCTCCGACGCGGGTGCGCACATCACCGAAGCGGTAGTGCTTGCCGCTGGAATCACGGCACTCGGCAAGGGAATCGCGGGCCGCGCACTCCCCGGAGTTCAAACCTCCGAAAGTTTTGAGTGGGCTCGCGGATTTCACAGGGGGAACGGACCGTTCGTGTCGTTTCCTTCGGGCCACACCGCGGCTGGTTTTGCGATGGCGTCTGCTCTCACAGAAGAAGCGGGCGCGTGGCGTCCGGGATTGGAGCACTTTGTGGGACCAGCCGCGTATCTCACCGCGTCTGCAATCGGTCTTGCTCGCCTGTACCAACACGTGCACTGGGTGAGTGACCTGCCGCTGGCAGCTGCTATCGGCACATGGAGTGGACTCGCTGTTGAGAGTCACGTACACCGGCGCAGGCGTGGCGGCACCGTTACGCGTATCGTAGAAGCCGCGACTGTACAGCGCACATCGAACGGCGGAACGTTGATAGGAATGTCGATACCATTTGGTGGATCGAGCCGGTGATGACCCGGTAGGATCCGGCAGCACCGCCGATCCGCCGCGCCGTTGCGGCATCGTTGCGGCATCGTTACTAAAGCGATGGACCAGTTGACATAGCCCCAGGGGGTATAGTATTATACGGGTGAGGGGTATCTATCCCTCATCCAATATTCCCATTCTGGGAGAACGAACGATGAAACAATTGATGCTCAACATCTCGGGCATGAGCTGCGGCCACTGCGTTGCACGGGTCACGAACGCTCTCAAAGCCGTAGCAGGTGTCGAGACCGAAACAGTGAAGATCGGCTCGGCGACAGTAGCCTACGATCCTGCCACTACGTCTCCCGAACAGATCGCCGCGGCGGTCTCCCATGCTGGTTACGAAGCGCAGCCTGCTGGCCAGGCTGCTTAGCGCCGGGCCAGCGAAATGCATGCGACTGTCTGGTTTGTAATCATCGGCGGCCTTGCCGTGATCGCGTGGGTGAACTGGTACTTTTTTCTAGCTCAGCGTGCGGCTGTTACCGCATCCACGGAAGTCACTATCACCGTCAAGGGCGGCTACGACCCGGCAGTGATCCGCGTGAAGGCAGGACAGCCCGTCCGTCTCGTCTTCGACCGGCAAGAGACATCGAGCTGTTCGGAGGAAGTGGTCTTCCCCGATTTCGGCGTGAAGAAGTTCCTCCCCGCCTTCCAGAAGACGACTGTTGAGATCACGGCGCCAAAACCTGGAAAGTATGGATTCATGTGCGGCATGAGCATGCTGCACGGATCTCTCATCGCAGAATAGTAGAGCCCAAATTGTGACTACGATAGGAACGACTGACCACCCGAAGACGAGCGGCGCAACGGAGCGCATCCGCATCCCCGTATCGGGGATGACGTGCGCTGCATGTCAATCTCACGTGCAGAAAGCGCTTGCGAATCAGCCTGGCGTCATCGACGCATCCGTCAACCTGATGATGCAGAATGCGTCGATAACTTTCGATCCAAGCGCTGTAACGCCGGGCAAACTAGTAGACGCGATTCGTTCGACCGGTTACGGCGCAAAGCTCGCGTCGCCGGACCAGACGGCGTTCGCGGAGCAGGAGGCGCGCGACCGCGCGCAGACGGAAGAATTTGAAGACCTCCGTCTCAAGGCCATCGTGAGTGGCGTGATCGCTGTGCTCGCCATGGTCTTTTCGATGCCACTGATGGCGTCCAATGCACGCCAGATGACGGGACCGGTTTCAGACCCGTTCATGCTGTGGGTCATGACGTCACTTACTCCTGCGCTGCAGAAGCTCGCGCCCTGGGCCTACAAAATAGACCCGCATGTGTTGTCGTACACGCTGCTGGTTGTCACAGCGGGCGTAATGGGTTGGGCGGGCCGTCATTTCTACGTCCGTGCGTGGGCCAGCTTCCGGCATCACTCGGCGGACATGAATACGCTGATCGCGGTCGGGACCGGCGCGGCGTTTCTCTACTCGATTATCGCGACGGCCGTTCCGGGGTTCTTCATCTCTCATGGCGTTGCGCCGGACGTGTATTACGAGGCAGTCGTATTCATCATCGCTTTGATCCTCACTGGGAATGCGTTTGAGGCAAGAGCCAAGGGGCGCACATCGATAGCGCTACGCTCGCTCGCGAACATGCAGCCAAAGAGCGCGCGCGTGGCTCGCGATGGACTGGAGACGGACGTGCCGGTCGAGCTCGTGGCGCACGGAGAGACGATAGTGGTGCGGCCGGGCGAGCGCGTCCCAGTCGATGGCGAGATTATCTCAGGCAATAGTGCTGTGGATGAATCGATGCTCACCGGTGAGTCCATTCCGGTGAAGAAAGCCACGGGCGACCGGGTGATCGGCGGGACGATCAACGGGACGGGGAGCTTCCGCTACACCGCGACAACACTTGGCAGCGACAGTATGCTCGCGCAGATCGTAAGGCTGATGCGCGACGCGCAGGGTTCACGCGCTCCCATTCAACGTCTCGCCGATCAGGTAAGCGGGATCTTTGTCCCTGTTGTGATCTCACTCGCCGTAGTGACGTTCGTAGCGTGGTTCGTCGCCGTGGATCTTTCGGGCGGCGATGCGCCAGTTGTCCGCGCATTCGCCGCGGCTGTCGCCGTGCTCATCATCGCATGTCCGTGCGCCATGGGGCTTGCTGTGCCGACGGCTGTGATGGTCGCCACAGGAAAGGGTGCGGAGCTGGGTGTGTTGATCAAGGGCGGCGAGGCGCTGCAACGCGCCGGTGATGTCACGACGATCGTGCTGGACAAGACCGGCACTGTGACCGAAGGGAAGCCAGCCGTGACAGATCTCGTTATCACCGACGGCGCGTCAAGGTCGAAGGAGGACGTGTTGCGACTGGTTGCGTCGCTCGAGGCTTCGTCGGAACATCCTCTGGCGGACGCGATCGTACGTCACGCGAAGGAGACCGGGCTCACACTCTCCACCGCGACCTCTTTCGAATCGATTACGGGACGTGGCGCCGTTGGCGTGGTGGACGCGGCCACAGTGGCCGTTGGGAATCTTGCGCTGATGAACGACCGCACGGTGAACGTCTCGTCACTGGAAAGTAACGCGGAGGCGCTGGCTAGCAGTGGACGGACGCCTATGTACGTTGCTATTGACGGCGTGTTCGCTGGCATCATCGCGGTCGCGGATCCAATCAAAGGAACGTCGCGCGATGCGATCGCACGCATGCGTGCGTTGGGACTCGATGTCGTCATGCTGACTGGCGACAACGAGCGCACTGCCCGTGCGATCGCGAAGGAAGCCGGCATCGATCACGTGGTAGCCGGCGTGCTTCCAGCGGGAAAGGTCGCAGAGGTCACGCGGCTACAAACCGAAGGACGCGTGGTCGCCATGGTGGGTGACGGCGTGAACGATGCACCAGCGTTGGCCCAGAGCGACGTGGGAATCGCGATTGGCACCGGCGCCGATGTAGCCGCGGAAGCCGCGGACGTGGTGCTGATGCGAGGAGACTTGCGGAGTGCAGTCCACGCCATCGAGCTCTCGCGTCGCACGATGCGGACCATGAAGCAGAATCTGTTCTGGGCATTTGCATATAACGTCGTGGGCATTCCTATTGCCGCCGGCGTGCTGTATCCGGCACTTGGAATTCTCCTGAGCCCGATTCTCGCAAGCGCGGCGATGGCATTCAGCTCCGTAAGTGTCGTAAGCAACAGTCTCCGCTTGCGCAAGGCGCGAATCGCCTAAGAACGCCGTCGATCCATTCACTTTACTCATGCGCGGGAGATGGTAGCATGACGAGTAGCATGACGGGTAGCACGACGAGTAGCACGACTACGAACCGGGAGACCAGAAGTGACGACCTGGAACCCATCGCGCACGCGGGATGCGCTTGCGGTGTGGCCGAGTCCGAGGGCCGAAAGGCAATCGGCGTCGATCCCGAAATCAAGGAACGCAACCTCAAGCGACTGCGCCGTATCGAAGGCCAGGTTCGTGGTCTTCAAAAAATGGTCGAGTCGGACCGCTACTGCGCCGACATCATGACGCAGATTTCATCGGTACACGAAGCGCTTCGCTCCGTGGGCAGGGAATTGATGAGGAATCACCTCAAGCACTGTGCGACGTCGGCGATCAAGTCCGGCGAGCCGGAAGCCAGTGCGATGTATGATGAGCTGATAGATATGATGTACACGCACAGCCGGTGACGGCTGCGCGCAGCAGCACCGTATATGCGCCCGCGTACATGCGATCCCGCCATATAGCGTAACCCAGCCGAGTCGAACGTGACCGACGCGAAGGATCCGGCGGCTGTGTAGATTCCAGCGCTGTGTCAGCGCAACGGACGAATAGCGGCAATCACACGTTAACGGAACGCGCGTGGTGGCGGGTATCGCCGGCCACCCTTATTCTGTTGGCGTTCGTCGCCGGCCTGGGAGGCGGGGCGGCCTTCCCGCAGCTCGCTGGCGGGATTGGCCCCGTGGGCACCGTCTGGGTGAAAGCGATCAGCGCGCTGGTAGTGCCGCTCGTCGTAGCGCTACTGATCACCAGTGTCGCATCGCTAGCCGACGCCCGCGCGGTGGGACGAATCGGAGTGCGCGCGGTTGCGGTCTTTCTCGCACTGCTCGCCGCCGGCGCCGCGCTCGTCGCACTCGTCACGCCGACGCTACTCACCTTGCTCGACGTCACTCATGCCTCGGCCGGTGCGTTCGCGGGCGCCGCACCGGCAGCGACCGTGACTTCTGGCCCGGTTGGTTTCTGGCAATGGGTGGCGGCGTTGATACCAGCCAATCCGATTGCGGCTGCGTCTAACGGAGCTCTGCTACCGTTGGTGACGTTCACCGTCGCGTTCGCGGTCGCGGTTACGCGACTCTCAGAGCAATCGCGCGTATATGTGGTTGGCTTCTTTCGCGGCGTATCGGAGGCCATGCTCGAACTCGTGCGCTGGGTCTTGTGGACCGCGCCTGTTGGCGTGTTCGGGCTCGCGTTCGCGCTGGGAGCGCGTACCGGACTTGGCAGCGCGCACATAGTGGTCGCGCTTCTGATACTGGTCGCGGCAGCGTGTTTTGTCTACATCTGTGCGCTGTACGCACTCGCCGTGGTGGTAGGGCGGGTTCCACTCGTCAAATTTGCTCGCGCAATTGCGCCGGCGCAGATCGTGGGCTTCAGCTCGCGCTCCTCCCTCGCATCGCTGCCGGCGATGATAGAAGCTGGAGAAGCGCAGCTCTCGCTGCCACCCGCCGTCACGGGCTTTCTGCTTCCGCTCGCGGTCTCGACGTTCAAGCTTGGCGCGACGATTGCGATCACGACGAGCAGTCTCTTTTTAGCACGCCTGTATGGCGTGCCCATAACGCCGGCTCAGCTCGCATCGATCGCCATCTCAGCGGTACTACTGAGCTTCAGCGTACCTGGGATTCCCGGCGGAGTGCTGCTCGTCATGGTGCCCGTGCTTACCAGTGTCGGGATACCCGCCGAGGGGATCGGTGTACTTCTCGCGGTGGATGTGATTCCCGACATGTTCCGCACTCTCACGAACGTAACCGCGGACATGGTTGCCGCGGTGATTATCGCGCGTTCGACAAATAGCTGAGCGTCGTTAGCGCTCGAGCTTGAACCCGGCGTCCAACGCAGGTCGCGTGGCGGCGTTCGCGACATCCCAACCGGTAGAGTACATCCAGCGCGCCATACGCGCGAGCTTTGGATAATTGATTAGAGATGCCTTGTCGCGCGGGCTATGGTAGTCCGCGTGCAGCAGCGTGCTGAAGAAAATAGCTGGCACGCCGGCGCGCGCATACGGCAGATGATCGCTCCTGAAGTACCAGAATTCCGGATGCGAGGGCCTGTCCCAACTGCTGTCAATTACGAACTTCGTCACTTGATCGTTCGCACTGAGCGCCATCTGCACCAGCGCGGTGGAGTTGCGGTGTGGTGGTTGGCTGCCCAGTAGCGCAGCGGTATCCGGGTTGTTGCGCCCTATCATGTCGCCGTTCAATACGGCGGCGATCGACGACAACGGCACCGTGGGATGCAACACAAACCAGCGTGAGCCAAGCAGCCCGCGCTCCTCCGCGCCATGCCAAACAAAGAGCGCGGAGCGACGCCCCGGATGCTGCACGAATGCGCGCCCGATTGCCAACAATGCGACACTCACGGATGCATTGTCATCTGCACCGTGCCATATCGAGTCGCCATCGACCGGAAAGCGTACACCGTCGTGATCGGTGTGCCCGCTAAAGAGTACGTACTCATCGCGTACCTGCGGATCGGTGCCCGGAACTTTCGCAACGACGTTCACCGACGGATACACAAAGCTGTCGGCATGCAGATCGAGTACGAGGCGCTTGGCGGCTGACACACGCGACTGGAGCGCAGTTGGCACCCAGAGAATCGGTGTGCGTACCGGCACTCGCTCGTTGCCTGCGGTATCGATGTTATAGCTGCCGCGACGCATTGGTACTGACACCGCGGTGAACTGATCATTTGTGGAATCATCGGCGACCAATACGAGCGCCGCCGCTCCCGCCTTCTCGAGCGCAGCCGTGCGTTCCGCGATCGCGACGCGCGCATAACGCCAGCCGCGCAGACTGATACCTGGCGCGGGCGGCTTCATCGCTGGCAGCAGCATCGCAACCACGGCCTTGCCGCGCAAATCCATCGCATTCAGCGCGTCGCCCGTTGCAGTCCCGACCCAGACCAGCGGAAGGTCCAGCGTCGCGTTCACCGGTGACACGACCGCGGCGTCCTGCCAGAGCACCAGCGGAGCTCCATCCAACGACGCGTGGCTATCATCGGCTGTGCGAATGCGACGCATCGGCCAGAACTGGAAATAGGTGCCGTCGTCACCACCCGGCTGCAGACCGGCTTCGCGGGCCCGATCGGCAACCCAGGCACTTGCGCGCAACTCATCGAGGGTGCCGGCTTCGCGGCCACGCATTGCGTCGCTTGCCATCGCGAACAGGTCGCGCCGCAACTGAATCGTATCTATCGCCGCGAGCGCAGGCGGGTTGTCGCCGCTGGCGCTGGTCGGAATCGATGTCTGGCCAGTTGGCCCGACTGCGAGCGGCATACAGGCCGTCGCGAGAGCAACGAAGACGAAAACGGTAGCTCGTACGGTGGCTCGTGAGGTGTGCTTGCTATTGATCATTGGAAGGCTGGGACCTGGCTGGGGCTCGGAGCGGCGTTTCGGCCTCGCAATTTGGCCGGCTGGCACCGCGAAGTTAGCGCGCGCATCTGGCATCAGCTAGCACCGGGGCAGCCACTCGCCATTCCCCACTCCGGGGCCCAGACCATGCCTTCCCCCAAAATGACGTTTCCGACCGACGCGCAGTCCTGCCTCCGCTATCTCGCTCGGACACGGGCCCCTTGCGCCTTGGACGATCATCGAACTTGACGCACTCCTTTCGGACGGGCTGATGGCTGACTCCAGGGCGTGCGGCGCATTGCGCACGCGTACGGTCACAATCGGAGGAAGCGTCTATGCGCCGATCGGCCTACCACAACAGGTCGAGGAGCTGTTCGGAATCGTGCGGGAGATGGCAGCTGAGGTATCCGACCCATTTGAGCAAGCGTTCTTCCTAATGGTCCAGCTTCCCTATTTGCAGCCATTCGCGCTTGGTGAAATGATCCGTAGAATAGTGCAGGACGGTTGAGCGGTGACTGCGTCGTCGATTCGGGCTGCATCCATTCGGTTCGCCGCATGGGCAGACAGGACAACGCCCACCACGTAGTTGCTCACACTACGCCGGTCATTGTGAGCATGGGCGCTTCCCTGCACTTTACGCCTGCCATAATATTCACCCCAGCGACACCGCAGTGACCGCGCGAGGATAAGCGGCCCTCGTTATCGGCTCAGTACAAGGATCATCCGCGCAAGCGTTTTCAGGTCGTTAAGATCCAACACTTCCGCTGGCGAGTGACTGTAGCGCCCCGGCCAACCCAGCTGCGCACCGATCGCGCCATGCGCAACGAAGGGAACCGCATCCGTGGAACCCTTCGTTGTGCCAACTTGTAATTGCAGGCCATTGTCGCGCGCCAGACCGATGATTCGCGCGCGCTCACTAGCCAACATGATCATTCCGTCATCCGACGCGCGCAGTACGGGGCCGTCGCCGAGCGGCGCGAAGGCGAACAGCGGCGATTCGAGCGGCGTATCGGACGAAACGAATGTGTCGATTGCGTACGCATGATGTACTAACACTCCGATGTGGCGCGCTTCCGCCGCCGCGCCAAAAAGCCCCAGCTCTTCTTCGACTGACCAGACGAAGATCACCTTGTGCTTGAGGGTGGCCGGATTGATTGAGGCGATCGCGAGCAGCAGCGCGGTGTCACCGGCGCGATCATCGAGCGCACGCGCGGTGAAGCGTGTCGCGGCAAGACGCTCACCACGCTTGTAGGCGGTCACCACCATTCCCGCGCGAACACCGCGCGCGGCGAGCGCGACGGAATCCATTCCAAACCAAGCACGCAGCGAGTCGGGCCGACGTAGTCTCGCCTGCTCGCGCGGCACGAAGACACCAGCAAGGCTCGTGGGCGCTACCGACTCCGATGACTCGGCTCTCGGCGATCCGTCCAGGTACAGCAGCGCTGGCTGTCCCTCCCACGCCGCGCCGTTCAGCCCGCCCTGCGACGTCAGCGTGATCCTGCCTTCTCTGTCAATTGAGCGAACTGTGTATCCCACTTCGTCCATGTGGGCGAGAAATACAGTCGTGTCACGATCTGGACCCATCGCGACTATGAGATTACCGGCCGAATCCTGCACGGCCAGCTTGCGAGCCCACTCGGGCAATGCGTTTCGGATCGCGTCTCGCACCGGCGCTTCGCGGTCACCGATGGCCGGAAGCTCAACCAAACGCGTAAGGATATCGGCGGCGACAGACAGACTGTCGCGCATGCGAGCCGACTGATGCGTGGGAGATGGGCGCAGTTGCAACCATGGCGTCGCGGTCGAGCGTACGCCCGAGACGCTCCGAACCACAGCGAGCAACGAATCGAGATCGTTGGCGCGCACGCTTTCAACAAGGGAGCCCGAGAAACGTGCGCGAACGGCGATGCGCGTGATCGAGTCGGCATCTATGTCGGGCGTACCGCGCGCATGCGGCGTGAAACGCGATCGAGAGATTGCCTGTGCATCGCTCGACGAAAGCGATGCAGGTGCGATCACAGTGGCTTCGTCGAATCTCCCGATGCGCGCGGTGGCACCCTCCAGACCACGCCAGGCAAAACTGCTCTGCACCGACAGAACGAACACCGTCTCTCCCGGGCCGTGCGCACCGGCTGCGGCTGCATGCGCTACGGCGGCAACAGCCGCGCAACCGGCACGACCACTCGCGTCAGCTCCCGCGATATAGTCGGCGTACGTCCACGGTTGAAGATCGCGCACCACGGGATCGATGAGCGACACGCCCATTCGCGCGACTTCCCTCCCGGAACGTGCGCCGATGTCAACCCAGAGCTGATCGGCGTTGACGACCGCGGTGTCGCCGCGATGCTCCTGCGCGAAGTGGAGGTTGTCAACTGCGACGACGCCCGGAACAACACCGCTGCGGGTAAGCACTCTTACCTGCTGCGCTTGATGGAACTGATCCCAAAGTGGATGCACCGCGCCATTTCCAGCGCGGTGCAACCGAAGATAACCCTGATCTGTTATCTCGCTCACAATTAATCCGACATGATCGAGCCCACACGCTACGAGCCGGCGCGGATGGCCGGCGCCCACGACCATGATCAGATTGCCCAGATCGTCACGCCGCCAGCGGTTGTCAGCGGCAACTATCGCGTCGGTGATGCGCGATTCCTCGCCAGGAGGCGCATCAAAAGTGAGCCACGACGCGACAGCGGGAATCACGGACGCGGCGCTAACTGGTGCCTGCGTCCACGCTGCGACTGGTACAACAAGCGTTGCAATTGCGGCTACGATGCTGCGAGGCGAAGCGAACCGGATGTTGCGCATCGACAAATCTCATTAGGAGCGTGAAGTGCCAGAATATGCTCAGTTGGCCGACGACTGCAATCCCTGACACAAGCCGCGCTTCACATCGGCGGCACCTGATGATCGGCTGGTGCCCCGCGCCGAGCGCGTTGCGCGCTCGTCAGGTGTGCCGTCAAAGGGAAATTGTGACTTGCGGACGCCGCCGAGACCGGTAGCTTAGGTCCGTCCTTCAATTGCCACGACGGGATGCCTTGAGCCTGTCGCGGAGCCCGCCCTGTTGGTTGCAACCACCACTACTTTGACCATCCGTCTTGTAGGGCCGTTGGCCATGTTGACGATGCTCGCGACGATGCTCGCGACGATGCCGAACTCGCAAGTGATGGCGCATCACGCATTTCGTGACGGCACATTCCCGCGCGCGACCGCTGCGGACACGTTGACCAACCCGCCAGTGCTGAAGAACCTGTCATTGGTTCCAGGCACCGTCGAGGTGACGATCACCGCTGCGCCGGCGCGGATCGCGTTGCTTCCCGGTCACGTGACAGACGTTTATGCGTACAACGGGAGCATCCCGGGACCGACGCTCGAGGCGCGCGAGGGAGATCGTGTAATCATCCACTTCCGTAATGAGCTACCCGAGCCAACGACGGTGCACTTGCACGGCGTACATCTCCCCGCCGTCATGGATGGCAGCCCGTTCGAGCTGATCCCGCCGGGTGGGCATTACGACTACGTATTCACGATTCAGCGTGGAACCGCTGGCACCTACTGGTACCATCCCCATCCGGACGGGCGCAGCGAGTATCAAGTCGCAAAAGGACTCTTTGGTGCCTTGATTGTTCGAGCCGCCGACGATCCCATCAAGGCGATCCCTGAGAAGCTGTTGATCCTCTCGGACAATCGCTTTCACCCGGACGGGTCGATCGACTTTCCTGACTCCAATTCCGTTCAGTCGGAGGTGGATGAAGAAAACGGTCGCGAGGGCAACGTGTTGTTTGTGAACGGGCAGATCATGCCTTCGCTGAGTATTCGCAGCGGCGAGACGCAGCGCTGGCGCATCATAAATGCATCCGCGGCACGCGTGTACCGGCTCGCGATTCCCGGGCAGACTCTGCTGCACGTTGGCAGTGATGGCGGACTGTTCGAGCATGCCGTTGAAGTGAAAGACATCTTGATCGGGAATTCTGAACGTCTGGAGCTTGTGGTACGCGGCACCGGCCTGCCAGGCACGCGTACGGAGTTACAGACGCTGCCATACGACCGCTACATGCCGCAGACGCGACCAACGGATTGGAATGTCGCGCGTCCTATGCTCGCGCTGCGCTACAGCGACGCGGCGCCAGTGGCTCCGATCGCATTGCCCGCCGTCCTGCGCAAGATTCCCGAGCTGGATACCGCCCAAGCAACCGCCACACGCGTGATCGTGATGAGTCAGGGGTTGATCAACGGGAAGACTATGGATATGAACCGCGTGGACGTTACAGCGTCGATCGGCGCAACCGAGATCTGGCAGGTGGAGAACGTGGTGGGCATGGATCACCCTTTTCATTTACACGGGTTTCAGTTTCAGGTATTGGACCGGAACGGTGTCCAGGAACCGTTCCGGAGTTGGAAGGACGTTGTGAACGTACCCAAACACGAGAGCGTGCGATTCATCGTGCGGTACACTGACTTTCCGGGGAAGTGGATGTTCCACTGCCACATTCTTTCCCATGAAGATCACGGAATGATGGCGATTCTCGAACTGCGATAGCTCGCGATAGCCCAACCCAAGGAGGAAGACATGATACGCACCTTCCACATCGCATGGCGTTGTTTCGGTTGGATCATTTCCGCGAGCGCAATCGCGGGTTGCGCACAACAGAGTCCCGCGATCAGCCGTAGCGAGAGCTTCACCTCGACCCAGCGAACACAGGCTATGGACGAGCAGATCCTGCTTGGCCGCGCACTTGTATTGAACCACGACTGCATGGGCTGCCACGGCGGAGCGAGTCCGTCCTCACCAGAGTGGCTCGCTGGAATGATGCATCCTCAGCAGGAATACCTGATTGGACCCTGCGCGCTGACTCCGGGAGCGACTCCGTGTTTCAGAACGCGGGCGCGCAACCTCACGCCTGACAACGCAACCGGCCTCGGGAGATTCAGCGAGCGCCAGGTCTTCAATGCACTGCGCTACGGTTTGCGCCCCGAAGACACACCGGACGTCGAGATAACTTCCAGCACACCGGGCGTTGGAAATTTTCCAAGGCGTCCGAGATATCTCGCGCCTCCCATGCCATGGCCGGGCTGGCGATACATGTCCGACAAAGAGCTATTTGCGATCGCCGCATACCTCAAGCGCGCGGTCAAGCCGGTTAGAAACAAGGTCCCGGAAAGCGAAGGGCCGCCAGATTTCTGGGCTAGTACTTACACCGTGAAAGAAATCGGTCCATACCCGCCGCCCGCCTTCCCGGCGGCGAGCGAGCGGGTTCCGTAGTAGAACGTCACTCGACTTTCAAAACGAGTACCAGCAACACTCGATCCGTGATCTGGTACAGAATGCGATAGTCGCCGACACGTAGACGATAGCCGTTTGTGCTGCCACTTAATTTGCGCACGCCAGTGGGTCTCGGATCCATCGCCAGACTGCTGATTGTATCCGCGATCTGCTGGCCGACGATACTGTCGAGCTTCTTCATTTCCCGCACGGCGGCGGGTGCAATCATGATCCGGTACGACACCGAGATCTTCCCGATGGGGGACCCACGGCCTTTGATTGCACGGTTACTTGAGACCGAGCTGGGCTTTCACTTGCTTCCAGAGAATCGGTGTTTCGCCTTTCGCAAGCACTTTCGCCATATCGAACAGATCGGCGCGATCCTCGAGTTCCTCGAAGCGCTGTAGATCCTCAGCGGAGATAACGGCAGCTACGTCCTTTCCGTGCCGCTGCAACATTACGCGCTCGTGTCCGTAAGCAACTTCGTTGAGTATCTCCGAGACCTTTTGTCGCGCTTCGCTTGCCGGTAGACGGATCATTTACGCGTTATCCCCACAAGACGCCTCCATCCAGCCGCTGTTTTCCATTTCAGAAAATGCATTGTACATTTCGTGCAATTTGTACGATTTGCACTCCACCCGCAAGACCCGGCTTCACTTGTTGGCCGAACGTCTTGCGGCCCCCTTCGAGATATCGCGTCCCAGCTGCCACAGATGCAGCGTAGCGTAGCTGCGCCACGGCCGCCATGCCTGCGAAAGCTCCTCCGCGCGCGCCGCGGTCACCCCGCCAAGCCGCTTGCGTAACACGATGTCTTCCTTCGGGAAAGCGTCGGGCCAGCGCAGGGCACGCATCGCGATGTAGTGCGCGGTCCACTTGCCAATGCCGGGAAGATCGACGAGCTGCTTCATTGTCGATTCTGGATCTGCGCCGGCGTCGAGAACCAGCCGCTCGGACGCGACTTCGGACGCGAGCGCAATGATGCTCCGCGCTCGCGACTGGATGATACCGAGTGACGCGATGTCATCAACGCGTAGGTTCGCAACGCGGCTCGGCGTCGGAGCGAGATGGGTGAGCGCCGCGTGCGGCGTGTCAACGCGGTCACCGAAAGCGCTGATATAGCGCCCCGCCAATGTAGTCGCAGCCTTTACGCTGATTTGTTGTCCGAGTATCGCACGCACAGCGAGCTCGAATCCATCAAACGCACCCGGCACACGCATGCCTGGATTCTGCGCGACCGCCTCCGCAAGCAAGGGATCGCGCAGCAACTGAGCCGAAATCACGTCGGGCCGCGCACTCAGATCGAAAACATTCCGCAGTCGGCCGAGTAGCGCTGGTAAGACAGGAGTGAGTGAATGCGTCAACTCCACGAGAAGCGTGCGCTTGGTGGGCGCGTTCCAGACGCGAATCCATCCCGTGTGATTCCCAAGCCGCATCGTGCGAAAGTACGTATCATCGTGCACCCGCTCGACACCTTTGAGCGTGCGCGCATGCAGAAAGCCCAGGATCCCAGTCCAGTCGAATGGTGGACGATACGCCAACTGCAACGTGAACGTGCCTATGGAAGTTGGAGCGGACACAGCGCCCATCGCGCTCGCAGCGCCACCGGCGGCTTTGCGTAGCCGGCTTGGCGGAAGACCGTACCGACCGCTGAACGCGTCGTTGAAGCGCCGCAGACTCGAGAATCCGCTCGCGAACGCGACTTCCGTAATGGGCAACTTGGTTTCGGTGAGCAACTGCTTGGCGAGCAGCAGCCTGCGCGTCAGCACCAGCTCCATGGGCGAGACACCGAGCTGCTCATGCACGATCCGCCGGATCTGGCGTGAGCTCCACCCGAACTTCGCTGCCACTTGTTCCAACCCGGCGCCGTTGTCGAGCATCCCTTCTTCGATCCGATACGCGACGAGGCTGGCGATGCGATGCGCGTCGTCCACCGGTGCGTTGCCAGGCGCAAGTTCGGGCCGACAGCGCAGACAGGGCCGAAATGACGCCTTTTCGGCCGCCTCAGCGTTATCGAAGAAACGGCAGTTCGCCGCCTTTGGGGTCCTGGCGGTACAGACGGGCCGGCAATAAATGCCCGTGGAAGTCACACCGATATAGAACACGCCGTCAAAGCGAGGATCCCGCGATGCGTACGCGTTGTAGAGCGCGGTGGAGTCGGATGTCATACCGTAAAATAGCGGTTCCGTGGACCGCAACTAGCCATTTTCGGACAGCCAATTCGAGTGTAAATCGGCCGCCCAAGGCGCCACCTGAGAGCCTCCGACTAAAGGCTCACGCTACTTCGAGACGGCTGATCTCAGCGGTCGACCATCGCCATCCGCTGTTCATTGTAGCGTGGCCCCGACACCTTCTCCGACGACAGCGCCCGCTCCAACTGATTCATGTCATCCAACGAGAGAACTATGTCCACCGCTCCTGCGTTCTCCTCCAGACGAGCGCGCTGCTTGGTACCAGGGATCGGCACAATGTCGTCTCCCTTGTGCAATAGCCACGCGATCGCGATCTGCGCGGAAGTGCAGTGCTTGCTCTCGGCGAGATCCTTCACAACTGCGGCAGCTCGCATGTTGGCGTCGAAATTTTCACCCTGAAAGCGCGGATCACCGCGCCGGAAGTCATCTGCAGGCAATTCCTCTGCGCGCTTTACCGAGCCGGTGAGAAAACCACGCCCAAGCGGGCTGAACGGCACCAAACCAATTCCAAGCTCACGCAGCACAGGTATGATTCGCGGCTCGAGGTTCCGCTCCCACAGCGAATACTCGCTCTGCAGCGCCGAGATCGGGTGAACGGCGTGCGCGCGCCGAATCGTCGCTTCACCAGCTTCCGAGAGTCCCAGAAAGCGCACCTTTCCATCGCGGACGAGTTCGGCCATTGTGCCGACTACGTCTTCGATAGGCACCGCCGGATCGACGCGATGTTGGTACAGCAGATCTATATGGTCGGTCTGGAGTCTGCGCAGCGACCCCTCGACTGCCTCCCGAATATGCGCCGGCCGGCTGTCCACGCCGACTACACCGCCGCCCTCAAAACGAAAACCGAACTTCGTAGCGATTATGGCACCATCGCGCTTTCCCTTGAGCGCGATGCCGAGCAATTCCTCATTCGTGAACTGGCCGTACAACTCGGCGGTATCCAGAAAGGTGACGCCAATCTCCAACGCGCGATGAAGTGTCGCTATCGATTCGCGTTCGTCCCGCTCTTCGGGTGTTCCATAGGATTGGCTCATTCCCATGCAGCCCAGGCCGATCGCGGAGACGGTGAGTCCAGTGCTGCCGAGTTTTCGTTGCGCGATCATGTGAAATTCCCCTGTCGTTGCTATGGCAAGCCCAGACCTGTTGTCGCATTTACGGGATTTGGAACTCCCGTTACTCGCCTAAAATAACGACAGGGGAAGTTTAACCGGAAATGTGGCCGCGCGATCACGCGACACTCACCGCATCAATTCCCGTGCTGGACCAGACCGCCCAGGGTGAAGCGATACTCCTTCGTCGTGGAATCGTACGCGACAGCGTAGAAAGTGGGAAACGCGCCGGGCGCGGCCCAATTCGCGGGCTGAGGGATTGACTGCGTCGCGTTGGGATGCGTCAACAGATATGCCCTTGTGATCATCGGCTCGAGAAATATGAATTGCCCGTCCCACGATCCGTAAATGAATGTGTTTGTGAATGGCTGGCCGTTCAGCTCCGGCGATTTGGTGTCGGTCCAGTGAACGCCCATCTGTGGAACCGCGTTGTTGGCTGCCGGACCCGGCGGCGGAACGTAGCCGGATGGGATGAAGCTGGCGGCCGGGAAGTTCGCCGCTTTCGTAGCGAACTGCGGATCGCTCGGAACGATAGCCATCTGAGTTGCGCTACTCACCATGTAGAAGTGCAGGTCGAAATGCGGCGTTCCGTACAACTGCGGCGGCTCGTGCCCGTTCGGATTCCATCCCAGCTCCGCGTGATCGAATCCATGCCCCTTGGCCTGATCGGGCAACGGCAGCGTAACCATCAGCGCGGTCGGACTGGGGCCGGGCGCCGTCGTTGGCAATCCATTCAGCGCCTGATCTGTCATCGCCACGCCCAAGGCGGTAGGCATACCCGCCGTATTGGTTTGCACCCATGCACGCGCGGTCCCTTGCGCGAAGCTAACCGATGGCCCGTAAAACGTGCCTGCCTTGCCTGGGCCTGCGGCATCCGAGCATGCAACCGCGATGGCGGCCGCCGCGGTTGTGAGCACAGCGGCGAGGCCGATGATCTTGTTGGTTTTCATGAGACGTGACTCCGGTATGTACGCCCGACTCGCGGGCATGTTTGATGTCTTGCGGCTGCTGACATTTTGTTAGCGAAGAACGTCGCCCATTCATTTCATCGATTTTTTCCGTCAGCTCAGTTTCCTGCTGTCCGGCTAGACGGACCGGTGGTATGATTTGGCCGTGCCCCAGGAACTAAGTGCAGAGGTGGAGCAGCTCTTCAACGAGCTCATCGAGCTTGAATCCGCCGCACGAGAAGTGCGCCTCGGAGAAGCGGGCTGCAGTCGGGAAGTGTCCACGGAGGTGGCGTCGTTGCTCGCGGCCGACGAGCGCGCGGGCGACTTCCTCGGCCTGCGTGCGTCTTCGACCGAGCGCGGACAGACATACCGCGAGCCCGGCAGCGTAGTCGCGACCCGGTATCAGCTCGAACGTCGCCTTGGCGGCGGGGCGATGGGCGACGTGTACCTCGCCTGGGATCGGCAACTCGAGCGCCAGGTCGCGCTGAAGTTTCTACGCATGTCAGCAGAAGTCGATCCGACGGGACATTCTCGTCTGCTGGCCGAAGCGCGAGCTGCGGCGCGGCTCGACCACCCACACGTGGCCACAGTCCATGACATTGGGGAGACCGAGCACCGCCGGCTGTTCATTGCAATGGCGTACTATCCCGGCGAGACATTGCGCGACCGAATTGCACGCGGCCCGCTTCCGCCCGGCGATGCGCTTCGCATCGCCAGGCAGATCGCCGCTGCACTAGCCGCCGCGCACTCGGCGGGGATCATCCATCGTGACGTCAAGCCGGCCAATGTGCTCTTCGATGCTGAAGGCGTGGTCAAACTCGCTGACTTTGGAGTCGCGAAGCTCCTCTCCGATAGGGAGGCGACAAGTCCGGGCATCGCCGTGGGAACTATGGCGTACATGTCGCCGGAGCAGGCGCGCGGCGAATCGGTGGATAGTCGAACCGATCTCTGGGCGCTTGGCGTGGTGCTCTACGAGATGCTCGCTGGTCACCGTCCCTTCGTTGCTGAGCCGCCTGTAGCGCTGCTGCACGCGTTGCTGAGCGACGAGCCCATTCCACTCCCGGATGGCGACGTTCCGCTAAGCTCCGCAGTCCGATCGCTCGTCGCAGCGCTGCTGGAGAAGAATCCCGCTCAACGCGCCAACAATGCCGCGGAGGTGTGCGACACTCTCTCGCAACTTGGGGCTGGCGACGAGGTGCTGATTGCCGCGCCGCCAGCAGTCAGGCTGGGGGCGCTGCCAAATGCCGTAACGAGTTTCATTGGACGTGAACGTGAAATCGAGATCGCACGCAATCTGCTTCGATCGACGCGTCTGCTCACTCTTACCGGGCCTGGCGGAACAGGCAAGACGCGCCTCGCGATACAGCTCGCCACCAGCGTGCGGGAGCAGTATCCATCCGGTGTCTGGTTCGTACCGCTCGCAGAAATTACAGACGCTGACCTGGTCCCGTCACTGGTAGCACAGACACTCGGTATCCGCGACCTCGGAGGCGGAATGGCGAGCAGCCGCGTAGCGGCCACACTACAAGACAGGAAAGTTCTGCTCGTGCTGGACAACTTCGAACACGTGTTAACGGCGAATACGTTTGTCGCCGAGCTACTCGCAACGTGCGCCGGCGTGTCGCTGTTGGTGACGAGCCGAGCTCCACTCGCGCTACAGGGGGAGCAGGAGCTGCCGGTCCCGCCGCTGCGGATTTCTACACATGTTGATGCGGACGCTGTCGAAAGCGAGGCCGTGCAACTCTTCGTACAACGCGCACGTGCGGTTCGCCCGGATTTTGTTATCACCGCGGAGACCCGCGGCACTGTGGTTGAAATTTGTAGGCGGCTGGACGGACTGCCACTCGCGCTCGAGTTGGCCGCGGCGCGCGCGAAGCTGCTATCGCCGCGAGCTATGCTTTCCCGTCTGGAGCATCGCCTGGACCTGCTACGCGCCGATGCACACGACCGGCCGACGCGGCACAGCACCATGCGCGAGGTAATCGACTGGAGTTACGTGCTGCTCACCGACGCCGAGCGTGGGCTCTTCAATCGGTTGGCTGTGTTCGCCGGAGGTGTCTCGGTTGAAGCAGCGGAAACCGTCGCTACACCGGATCACGATGGCTCCGATTCCACTTTCGTAGTTCTCGACGTGCTAGCATCCTTGTGCAACAAGAGCCTACTGCGACACGACGAACAACCGGATGGGGAGCCGCGCTTCATCATGCTTGAAACGGTGCGCGAATTCGGGCTCGATCGATTGCGTGCAACCGGCGACGAAGCGAGTGCGCGCCGCGCGCATCGTGCCTACTGCCTGACAGTCGCCGAGGGCGCAGCGGCGCAACTGCGCGGCCCCGCGCAGACGGCGTGGCTGGACCGGTTGGAGACCGAGTACGCGAATTGCCGGATAGCGCTCGACGGCGCACTGGATGACGCACTGGATGACGCACTTGCCGGCACCGATTTTGGTCGGACCGACGCAGCAAGGCTGGCGATCGCGCTACATCGCCTCTGGTTCACGCGGGGGCCATTGCTAGAGGGAGTCGAATATTTGCGCCGCACGATCGCGGCCACCGACGCGGCCGGCATCGACACTAAGCTGCGTGCACGGCTTCTGACGAGCGCCGCACACCTCGCGAATACGCGTAGTGTCTTCCCTGAGGCGCGCGAGCTTTTCTCCCGTGCACTCGACCTCCATCGCGAAGCGGACGACCGCGCCGGCATGGCGACAACGCTCAACAATCTCGCCTGGACCGTTTGGATAATTGGCGATCTCGCGCGCGGTGAAGAGTTGTCAACGACGGCGATGGGGATGCACCGGGAGGCCGGCGATGAGTTGGGCGTGACGCTGTCGCTCAACAATCTTGCCTGGATCGCGATGGAGCGCGGCGACTATCCGCGCGCCGAGTCGTACTTTGCCAGAGTAGTTGCGTCGCACCGTGAGCGGGGTGATCGACGCACCACCGGCTTCGCATTGGGCTGGGTTGGCGCGCTGGCCGCCCGGCGCGGCGACTATCCGCGCGCGATTGCGCTGCAACAGCAGGCGATCGAAATGTTGGGCCCAGTTGCGGACCGCGCCTACCGAATGCTCTGTTTCGTCCGACTCGCGGCTGCCCGTCACGCATCTGGAGAACCGGGCACTTACGCCGCCGACATCGAGACCGAATATCTTCCGGCGCTGCGCGAGGAGGGGCGCCTTTGGCCTATTGCATTTGCGCTCACCGAGCTTGGAGCGATTTTGCGGGACGATGGAGAACTTCAGCGCGCACGTGCTACACTCATGGAAGCGCTCGAAGTACGTCGGCAAACCGGAGGGTTACAGGGCGTTGCAGAGGCACGGCTTCTACTAGGCACCGTGTATTATCGCGATGGCGACTACATTCACGCATCCGATCAGTTCGCGCACGCGCTCCGCGAGGCACAGAAGTTTGGTGCAATACCCATCGTGATTGACTGTATCGAAGCAATCGCGGCGTTTGTGCTGGACAATGGGCGGCCTGAACTCGGCGCGATCCTGCTCGGCGCAGCGGCGCGAGCGCGCAATGCGTTGGGTGCGCAACGCGCACCAAGGTACCAACCAGAGTACGAGCGACTCCGCGCCGCGTTCGCAACCGTCTTGGGTGAAGGGCCGGTAGCCGGCAAGTTGAAAGAAGGTGGCATTCTCACCGTTGATGACGCGAGCAGCATGGCGTTGGAGGAATTGCGCGCCTGAACATGTCCTCAACGCGCTGAATGCGAATCAGGCTTGGCCGGTGGCGTGTGTGACTCTGCTCCGGACAGACTCTCGTCGCATATGCGCCAGCACTCGGCGATTTTCCCAGAGTCGAATCTGACTACAACACTCTCCCATCCCTGTCCCGGCATTTCCGGAGTGACCATTGTCGTATGACAGACGACTAGCCCACCAACCACTACAAGTAACTCGATTGTCCACACGGCGTTAGGAAACCGCGCGCGCCTGGCCGCCAGACGTGACACAAATTCCGGCCCGCGTCGATCCCCCGCTGTCCCATGCTCGACGAAATCGGGTGAAAGGAAAGTGCTCGCTATCTTGACCGCTCCCCGTTGCATCACTTCCTCAACGAACACATAGTAGAATCCCGCGTCGGCTTCAACGGCCCCCGCGTTTGACAGCGTGGGACTCGATGAGACGGTAGAGTCGAAAGGCGAAGGCAAGGAGGGTCGCCGCATTTGGCTCATGAGTAAGAAAGGAGTGTAAGATTCCAGGATGGGACCGCGCTTATATAGGCGACAAGCCCCATCCAGATTTTCATGGATCGTGAATTCAATCGGACTGAGGATGAGCACTCCACTTGACCCATCTGAAGTCACGCAGTTTCTTCGCCGCTGGCGCGACGGTGATTCAGGAGCACTGGACGCTCTCTTGCCGCACGTATATACCCAGTTGCGCGACATCGCACACGCGCGCTTGCGGGGC
The DNA here is from genome assembly GCA_041691775.1 of Gemmatimonadota bacterium. Taxonomy (GTDB): domain Bacteria; phylum Gemmatimonadota; class Gemmatimonadetes; order Gemmatimonadales; family Gemmatimonadaceae; genus Fen-1247. The sequence goes on along the minus strand of JBEPUB010000002.1, from coordinate 307,251 downwards.
GAGCGTACGGATCATACGCTTGACACGTCGGCGCTCGTCCACGAAGCATATTTTCGTCTGGTGGAAGGTACCACGACGGACTGGCAGGATCGCGCGCACTTCTTTGCAGTCGCATCCACCGCGATGCGCCGCGTGCTCATTGATTACGCCAAGCAACGCCACGCACAGAAACGCGGAGGCGCTCAAGTCCGCGTCGATCTCGATCAGCTGCAGTTGGCTGACGTCGGAAGCGCGGCGGAATCCGAACCGGAATCATTGCTTGCGCTCGACGATGCTCTCGGCAAGCTGGAGCGGATTCACCCACGACAGGCTAAGGCGGTCGAGTTACGCTACTTCGCCGGACTGACGCTGGAAGAGGCGGCGGACGTACTCGGCACGTCGGCGCCCACCGTGATGCGAGACCTCCGGTTCGCGCAGGCGTGGCTGGCGCGTGAGCTCGACTGAATCACGAGGAAGGTGACTGGGTCGCTGACAAATGCGCTTTTGAACGGATGCGGACGAGGTCAAGGCTATATCTCGCCCGCATCCTGGCGCGATATGAAATTCCAGACCCGCGGGTTGAGAAGACGCTGAACACCATCGGAGAGCAAATCAACCTGATCGGCCGACAGCAGTTGGCGGATCTCTGCCGTAATCGCGGACGCTTCCGCAAAAAATTCGCCCCGTGCTGCCACGAGACGCTGGTGCGCGGTGCGGCCATCCTCCCCGCTCTTCCCATCGGCGTAGGCGTTGAGTATCAGCCGCGCCGCACTTGCCTGCCAGCGACCGCCGAGCGCCTGCAGTGCCCGACGTTGCGCCGCAGTGATCTGAATTCCCTCGCCAGCCTGCAGCACCACCAATGGCACAGGCGGAAGATCGCCCAGATACTCCAGCGCAGCACGTTGATGCGCACGCGTGGACGTATCACTCCTCAGTGATCGTAATGCAGCAGATGTGCGCTGTCCGGTTACGCTCGGACCGAGCGGAAGCCGAACGCTTATAGCGATACGTACGGGGTCGCTGAAACCAGCCGATACTCCAACCGGTGTTCCAAAGCCCCTTAACGGTTCACCGCGAAAGCTGTGCATTGCCGCGTCGAAGCCGGTAATGTGTACCAACGTGGGATTCACCGCCGAGACGCCTCCGAACGTGACGCCGTTTACTCCTGCGAACGCGCCCAACGGATTCGACACCTGCAACGAGATATCTGAACCAAGTGGCAATCCAAATCGCGCGCCGGGAATCGACGCGTAAAAGAGCGAAGAGACGCTCCACGGGCCGGTGCAACTGTTCGCGCCAGCAATCCGTCCGGCCGCAGCACGAACGCATGATCGGACGCTGGGCGCGACCGCGCGGGCCCAGGCTTCGCTCTCGGACGCCGGTATGTACGCAGCATCGTTCACTCGGCCATCACCGTTCAGGTCGCGATCCGCGAGCGGAGTGAATCGGGCACCACTTCTCGCTATTCCAGCAAAACGGATAGTCGCATCGCCAATCCATTCACCCAGCGAGAATGCGAACGCATGCCGCCCGCCAACGGCGAGCGGCGCCGAAACGAACCCCGGGGCGGTCGTTGGCGAGGCGATCGCAAGCGATCGTTCGGTTCCGGTGGTCAGCACGTACGTCGCGGTCCAGGTTACTCGCGCAAACGGGTCCCGAGTGGCGAATTTCACACGCCACTGCGCGGCGGTGTTTTGCGCATCGGAGGCAAGACGCGTCGCATCCAGTACGCCAGTGGGGAGTATTGCCACAGGAACGATACCGCCAGAACCAATTGCCGACTCCGATACGAGAAGCGCGCGCCCCCCTTCTCCACTCAATCGGTCGACTACTGGCGCATCCGTAAGTGGGGAGAGTCGCGCCGCGATGCGGCTGTTCTGCGCGACCGCCGCACCAAACTCGGCACGTATCCCCGGCACCAACTCGGCGATCGCGAACGATGCGTCGGCGCGATTGGCCGCCGTTGGCCGCAAACCAGACTCGGCAATTGTGCGGCCCATGTTCTGGATCGACGCACCGCTTATGCACGAAGGCGCTTCTACGCCGAGCGCGATGGGCGGTACGTCGGCGCCAGCACACGACTCGCGCGTGATCCCGATTCCGCTCCACGCATCAGCCCACTGCTGCACACCGGGCCAATCCGTGAATCGCCCAGCACCCACGCGCAGCGTGGCGAACGCACCGCGATTGGCCGAACGTTGACCCACGCGTCGATAGTATGACATGCGCGGTGACACGTCGATGTATCGCATGGTCCCGGACGTCACGACGCCGTTAGTGGCCCATGCATCGGCGCGAACACCGACCAGGATCGAACTGTTCTTTCCGAGATCGTGGCGCGCGGCGATCGCCGGCGCGAAAACAAACGAGCTGGCACTTGCGGGGCCCGATCCTCCTTCGCGAACGAGTGATATCGCCTGCCCATCCTGCAGGTCCGCAATCGAAGATGTGATGAACGTCGAGTGCGGATCGCGGCCACCCAGTCGCGCTCGCTCGACTCGAGCCTGGAGTTGCGCAACGTATCGTGTATTGTTGTCGCGACTGTACCACGTGCCTGTCGAGCGGCCTTCAGCGGCAAATACTTTGCTGGCAGGCTGTGGCGACGCACCGCCCGTTATCAGCGTGTTTCCGGCAAGCGTGTCTGTCGCGATAATGGTGGGAGCCAGCACCGATCGTTGCACCTCGCTCGACGTGACCGACGCGCTTAGCAACGAAGTCCATAGCACCCGCTCTCTCAGTATGCTCGTCGACTCGAGCTCGATCAAACCAATGTCCTCGACGGCTTTGGTCCCAAGACTTCCAGTTAGAAGTGCGCCCTGCGTGCCGCCTGCATGTGCGCTCCGCGTTACGGCTGATGTGATTGCAAGTACGCGTTTGTCGCTTGACGGAACAAGATCCAGCCGGCCGATAACTCCGGCCTGGACGTTTCGTTCGTTCGCGCGAACCGTGGGTGTGCCAAGCGCACTCGAGAGACTATCCAGCACGCCACGCTGTTGCGCGCCCAGAGCTCGGTCCCATCGGGGAAGGTTCGTGACATCACTCTGGACGAACGCGTTCGCCCGGTAACCGAATGGCCCAATGGGTCCGGTTCCTGCCGCACTGAGCTGCAACGGCACGTTCACGCCGGATGGTTCGGTGGTGCCGATCCAGGCTGGCACTCCCGCGAGCCCGGCGCGGAGCGTGGCGGAGCCATGCCGATACCGGCTAGACGGGCCCTGATAGAGATTGACAGTCGCGCCCGCCGCTCCGCCGATGGTAACATCCCACGGCGAAGAGGTGATGTTGCCACCAATCGCGCCGGTGACGAGTCCCGCTGGAACCCGCATCCCGCCAATCTGCACCTGGTTCGCAACTCCCGGTGCGCCCAAGACGCTGGCGCTTCCATCCGCGCCCACCAAGAGATCGGGAGATGAGCGCAGCAATGCACCTGCGTCACCAACCGATAATGGATCCAACCACTCCGTCCCAACGCCGACGGGCTCCGTTCGCGAGCTCGGTTCCGATTCAAAAAAATAGAACATAGAGGGTCGCTTTTGATAACGAGCACGCACCTTTACTGGAACGAGCGCGTACGCACCATGGAGGCGAAAGAGAATCGGGCGCGTGATCGACTCGCGGATCGCCGTAGAATCGAGTTCGGCACGCGCCGCAAGGCCGCCGCTCGTACTGACTTCTACCTCCGCGCGAGCAGGAAGCGCCGAAAGCGCAACGTGAAAGGATCCATCCGCTGCGCTAGCTCCCCGCGCGATCTCTACACCGCCTTCAGCTGCCGATCGTACCACCACGCGTACGCTTACACCGGCGCCAGCGGAATCGGTGGCCTTTCCGTGCAGCACCACCTCACCCTGCGCGCTGGCTCGCTGCGCCACTATCACGAGCATTGCGAACACGGACATTCGCGGCAGACACCGGCGAACACGACGCAACGGGCTCAACACAATACCTCACAGAGCGGGTGGTGTGTACAGCGTGCGAACGTGCCGTCACTTCCGGCATTCCGCGAGGGGCTGGTGGCTAACCTACGACGTCCAGGTTAGGTCCACGTGATCCGCGCATTACATCTTCATTACGAAGGACGGAGTGCGTAGTCCGCGCGTTGGATCCCCAGCTTACCTCTCCCGCCCCCTTTATTCGTATATTAGGCGACGCAGCTGCTCCAGTCTCTATCAACGCTAGTATCGAGAATACGATGCGACTTCCCGCACTTCCGCTAATCCTCGCCCTCGCGGCAATCGCGGCCGTACCCATCACGCCCACGGCAACGGCACGATCCGCGGACATTCTCGGCTTCACACCCGAGTCGGCGCGTATCGAGCAGGGTTGGGAGACAAAGTTCCGCGCGCTTCCGAGTCCCACCCGCATGCGGGCGGATCTGCAAAGACTATCGGCGCGCCCGCATCACGTTGGATCACCGTACGACAAGCAGAACGCCGAATGGATATTGCAACAGTTCAAGGACGCGGGATGGGATGCCCACATCGAACAGTTCGATGTGCTCTTCCCAACTCCCAAGCAACGTGCGCTCGAGCTCGTTGCACCAACTCGGTTCATCGCGAAGCTACAGGAGCCACGTGTGCCAGTCGATCCGACTACCTCGCAGAGATCCGAACAGCTTCCGCCATACAATGCGTATTCAATCGACGGAGACGTCACCGGTCCGCTCGTGTACGTCAACTATGGAATCCCGTCGGACTATGACGAGCTCGCGCGCCGCGGAATTTCGGTCAAGGGTGCGATAGTCATCGCGCGGTACGGCCAGAGCTGGCGCGGCGTGAAGCCCAAGGTCGCAGCCCAGCATGGGGCTATCGGATGTATCATCTACTCGGATCCAGAAGAGGACGGATACGCGCAGGATGACACGTTCCCAGTGGGACCAAGCCGTCCGCCGAACAGCGTGCAGCGCGGAAGCGTCATGGACATGACGCTGTATCAGGGAGATCCCCTCACCCCCGGGGTCGGCGCGACAAAAAATGCCAAGCGGCTCGCACTCAAGGACGTCCAGGTCTTCACCAAGATCCCCACGCTTCCGATTTCCTACGGTGATGCAAAACCGCTGCTCGCAGCGATCACCGGCCGGCCCGCACCTGCAAGCTGGCGCGGCGCGTTGCCGATCACCTACAAAATTGGACCCGGCGCTGCACGAGTACACCTGCTTGTGAAATCCAACTGGGACATCAAACCGATATACGACGTCATCGGCACTCTACATGGCAGCAGCGCGCCGGATCAATGGGTGATCCGCGCCAATCATCACGATGCATGGGTGAATGGCGCCGACGATCCCGGCGCGGGTCAGGTTGCGCTGCTCGAGGAAATGCGCGCGCTTGGCGCACTCAAGAAACAGGGGTGGAGCCCAAAACGAACCATCATTTATGCAGCTTGGGATGGCGAGGAGCCTGCCGTGCTCGGATCTGCAGAGTGGGCCGAGACGCATGCCGCGGAATTGACCGCGCACGCGGTGGCCTATCTCAACAGCGATAACAGCGGGCGCGGATATCTCGGCATGAGTGGCTCGCATGTACTGGAGAAGTTCATCAACGGTGTTGCGCGCGACATTACAGATCCGGAAACCGGAGCAAGTGTCGAGCGACGCCTCCGCGCATCCGAAGTCATGAGAGCGCCTGCCGCGCGGCGCGAAGAGCTACGCAATCGCCCCGACCTCCACATCGGTGCGCTTGGATCGGGATCGGACTACACGACATTTTTGCAGCACCTCGGAATTCCGTCCATCGATCTGGGTTTCTACGGCGAGGGCGGTCGTGGCTCGTATCACTCATCGTACGATGATTTTTACTGGTACACGCATTTCTCGGACACCAGTTTCGTTTACGGACGTGCGCTAGCGCAGACGACGGGAACCGCGATGATGCGTCTCGCCGATGCCGACGTGATCCCGTACGACTTCACCGACCTCGCCGAAACAGTTCAAGGCTATGCGACCGAGTTGAAGAGATTGGCGGGCGGAATGGCATCGGAGGCCACCGAGCACAACATCGAAGTGCGGGACAGCACATTCGCGCTCACCACCGATCCGCACGCACCCGTTCCGGCGCCGACTATCGAAGCTGCCGTTCCCAAGCTCGACTTCTCTCCACTCGACAGCGCAGTTGCGGGTCTAACGCGAGCCGCGAAGACGTACAACGCGGCATTCACGACCGCGCTGAGCGCGTCGTCATCACCGCAGCGGTTCGCCGCGCTAAATGCGCAGCTCATCAAGAGCGAGCACGCGTTGACGTCCGATGCCGGCCTTCCGGGACGTCCGTGGTTCAAGCATTTACTCTACGCCCCTGGAGTGAACACCGGCTATGGCGTGAAGACCGTCCCCGCGGTTCGCGAGGCTATCGAGGCCAAAGACTGGCCACTCGCAACGCGGGAGATCGCTCGCGTTTCGGCTGCGCTGAATGCCGAAGCCGCGCTGGTAGCCCGGGCCACCGCTGACGTAGCCGGGCAACCGTAGACAATAAGCTCGGGCCCGACCGGCCCGAGGAATCCAAGCGCCGAGAGCATACCGCTGCCAACCTCTGTGCCAGGCAAGGCAGTCAGACATCTTCTGGCTACCTTGCGCCGTCATGGGAGACAGAGTGTCAGAGGTGCGACGAGCATTCCCCGCGGTGACCGCCTGCGGACGTGCGGACCCGCTGAGCGTCGGATAGCGTACACATTAACCCGGACCCTGGCAGACGAGTTGGGATGCGAGTATATCCTCCGGGTTGGCGCAACCCCCGTACCACTCAGGACGTATCCCAGTATGCCGCGCCCTGCCCATCCCGGTCTTCCAACCACCCGTACGACAATGCACATCAGAATCGCCCACATCCGCCTTGCTCTACTCGGCACCATCCTCAGCGCCGCGCCAGCACTTCAGGCTCAGCGCGTCCTCACCACCGCCGATTACGACCGAGCGGCTCGGATGCTTTCGTTCAACCTCGCCCCGCTCGTCAGCGGCGGGACTGTCGCAGCGACGTGGCTCCCGGACGGGCGGTTCTACTATAAGAACACGACAGCCGACGGATCCGAATTTCTGCTGGTCAATCCGGCGAAGAAGACGACTGTGGCCCTGTTCAAGGCTCCAGAAGTTGCCCAGGCGCTGACGAAAGCCGGCGCCGGCACGGTAGATCCTCGCAACATTTCAGCGCAGCGCGCCGAGCTATCTAGCGATGGGATGCACGTTGTGCTCGACATTGGCGCCCATCGCTGGCGCTGCGACATTGGAGGCGGTAGCTGCAATTCCGTCACAGACGCCACGCCACGCTCGGGCCCAGTCGGACCCAACCCCGCAATGTCGCCGGACGGCAAGAGCATGGCGTTCATTCGGACTTGGAACCTTTGGATTCGCGATGTCGCTACGGGACGGGAGAAGCAGCTTACAACAGACGGCACGACCAACTTCGGTTATGCGACCGACAATGCGGGTTGGGTACACAGCGACCGACCGATTGTGAAGTGGTCGCCGGATTCAAAAATGATTGCCACGCAACAACAGGACGACCGTCCCGTTGGCGACATGTACCTCATCGACACGCGCGTCGGACACTCGCACCTGTCCACATGGAAAGGCGCCTACCCGGGAGACAGCGTCATCTCAATGATCCGGCGCGTGGTCATAGATGTAGCAACGGGAAAGATGGTCCGCCTGCAGACGCCGCCTGATTTTCACCGCGCAATGCTCGGCGACGATCTCAGCATGAACGATCTGATCTGGAACCCGGACGATTCCCAGCTCGCATACGTCAGCACTTCGCGTGATCACAAGCACGCGACTGTGAAGCTCGCGGATGCTGCGACTGGCGCGGTTCGCACTCTGTTCGAGGAAAGCTCAGCAACACAATTCGAGTCGATCGCCGGCTGGCGTATCCTCTGGCCGCAGCATGAGATAATCTGGTCGTCTGAACGCGACGACTGGGCGCAGCTCTACGCGTACGATCTCAACACCGGCAAGCTGCTGCGCAAGATCACCACTGGCGAGGGACCTGTCACAGCAATCGCGCAGATCGACGAGAAGGGGAAGACGTTACTGGTTCAGGCTCTCGGACGCACGCCAACCGAAGATCCGTACTTCCGTCACTATTATCGCGTTGGACTGGACGGTAAGGGCTGGACCGCTCTTACTCCGGAGAGTGGCGATCACACGATCCAAGTGTCGCCAGACGGACGCTACTTCGTCGATAGCTATTCCAAGCCGGACGTTCCACCTGTGGTAGTGTTGCGCGACGCTGCGGGCCGAGTGATTATGCCGCTCGCGCACATGGACATCTCGCGTCTTGTTGCGTCAGGTTGGAAGCCGCCCATTCCATTCACGGTGACGGCGCACGATGGTAAGACGAAATTGTACGGATTGATGTTCCGTCCAACGAATTTCGACTCGACCAAAAAATATCCGATCATCAATAACCCATATCCTGGCCCACAGTCAGGCAGCGTTGGGTCGCGCAGCTTCAGCCCCGCGCGCAGTGATCGCCAGGCGCTGGCTGAGCTTGGTTTCGTTGTGATAACGGTTGATGGACTGGGAACCCCAGACAGATCCAAGAGTTTCCACGACGCCTACTACGGAGCGATGGGACGCGACAACACGTTGCCCGATCAGGTTGGCACGATGAAGGAACTCGCATCCCGTTATTCGTGGATCGACATCGATCGCGCGGGCATCTACGGACATTCAGGCGGCGGCTTCATCACAGCCGACGGAATGTTCCGCTATCCGGATTTCTTCAAGGTTGGTATCGCGGAATCCGGGAACCACGATCAGCGCAACTACGAAGACGATTGGGGCGAGCGGTACCAGGGACTTTTGGTCAGGAATCCCGACGGAACGGATAACTACACGGCGGAAGCCAACGAGACCGTCGCGAAAAACCTGAAAGGCCACCTGCTGCTCATGCACGGCTCGACGGACGACAACGTGCCGCCGTCGAATACGTTCCTCGTTGTCGATGCGCTCATCAAGGCGAACCGGGACTTCGACGAGATAATCATCCCAAATGCGAGACACGGTTACGGTGCCGCGTCGAACTACATCATGCGCCGCCGCTGGGATTATTTCGTGCGCTACCTGTTGGGTGCGGAGCCGCCAAAGGAGTATGAGATCACCATGCCGCGCGAAGGGGCCACGCGGCCGCGCGGCTAGGGGAGATTGAAGATCGGCTGCCTGGTTGGGGCAACGGTACCCTAGCCCAGCCAGGCAGTCAGACGTTTGTATCGATCCGTACACACTCGGCGGATCGGGTGCCCCGCGTAGGCGTCTACCCGAGAGCGGCGAGAATCTTGCGGCCTTGAACAATCGGATAGTGCATCCAGCCCGGCGCTGGCGAATTGAACATAGGCCCGGGTTGTGCTGTATAGGGAGGCTCGCGTCAGAGGGACGAGTTCTCCGATGGACATTCTCGCAGTCACAATAATTCTGCTTTTGCTCGTTGCCGGACCGGTGATCGTGGTAAATCGCGACCTGTTGTTCAACCGATCTGCCGCGAAGCGTGCGTCAAGGCAAGTACCGCTTCCGTTTCTCATAATTCCCTCCTTTCCCGGCGCATCGGACACCGTACCAGCCGGCGTGTCTTGGGCACGCACCGGCAACCTACCCCCGGCAGTGATCGAACCGGCTGCACTCCAAGCCGCGGCCGACCCTGTACCGGCCCGGTCGCTAAATGAGGAGCGGGTACCAGAGCCGGAGCCACAGATCGATCTCGACGAGGACCCGCCACCGGATGCTACCGTAGCGTTCAGTCGGCCCGTCGACGTACCAGTTCAGATCCTTCCGGGGCGGCTTCAAGTCCTCTCGGGCGAGGCCAGCGGTCAGGATCTTCGCCTTTTCAGCATGCTTGGCGAGACACCGCAGATAGTAGTTGGAAGAGAGACTGGACCGCCCCATCGACATATCACGCTCCGCTCTCCCACGGTCAGTCGGCGTCACGCACGGATGGATTTTTCGAATGGGCGTTGGACGATCACGAACCTCTCACTCACCAATCCTGTGCTCGTGAACGATCGGGCCCTGGGTAACGGGGGCTCCGCCAGAATGCTCGTGGACGGCGACCGGATCGAGCTTGGCGAGGTCGCATTGCGCTTTCGAGCGAGCTAACGAATTATGACGTCGCCCAAGTCTTTAACACCCGCGCCACTGCTGCCTGATTTTTCTAGCGATAGCTCGTTCGGCGAGTCGTACGAGGTGATCCGTGAGCTTGGCCGCGGTGGAATGGCGATCGTCTTTCTGGTGCGCGAGCGAGCGACGGGCCAGGAGCTCGCTGTCAAGGTCATCCACACAAAGTACGCCGATGATCAGGAGGCACTCGCGCGCTTCGACCGTGAGGCGCGGCTTGTCGCACAGTTGACGCACCCGAACATTGTGGCCACGCACTCGGTTCGATGGATCGACGGAGTTGGGTTCGGTCTTGTCATGGATCGTGTGCACGGCCGTACGCTCAAGCAGATGTTGAGCGACGGCACGCCGATCCCATTCGGAGCAGCGACGGCAATTCTGGACGACATCGCGACCGCCTTGGGTTACGCGCACGAGCGCGGCATCGTGCACCGCGACGTCAAGCCGGAGAACATCTTCATCGACGCGGCCACGGGACACGCACTGCTCGCCGATTTCGGCATCGCGCGTTCAGTCCAGAGCGAGACGCAGCTTACGCTCGCCGGCGCTGCTATCGGCACACCAACATACATGGCACCCGAGCAGATCGACGGATCGGCCATCGACGCGCGCAGCGATCTCTACAGTCTCGGACTCGTCGGCTGGGAAATGTTGACGGGTCGGCGTCCGTGGGATGGCGAGAGTCTGTACAACGTGATCTATCGCCAGAAGCACGATCAGCTCGCGGCTATCGACGCGCTTCGCCCCGATACTCCCACGCGACTCGTCTGCGCGATCGAGGGTTTGCTCGAGAAATCCCCAACGGAACGATGGCAAACGGCCGCTGCGTTCCGCACCGAGCTGAATTCAAATGCGGCACCTGTCCGCCGTACACACCGAGAAATCATAGCGGCGCCAGATGCGACTATCGCCATTCCGGTTCCCACCGCACGACATCTGCGTGGCCGCATTCGGCGCGCCGCGCCGATCGGTGCAGCCGCGGCGCTACTGCTCAGCGCAACTCTTCTCTTCGCGCGGCCGGCACCGAGCTGGGTGCCAATTGTGCGACATACAGATCCCACTACGCGCGCCGCGACGAAAGCGAAGCCGACCATGCTGATCCCCGTCGCCCACGCGCCGGAGAACAACGCGATAGTGGCGGATAGCGCCAACGTGGGCCCGCTCTCAGTGGCGGGATCGGCAGGCGCACTGCTCTATCCATCGCCCGCGGAAATACCGAGCGTGGATGAGAAACCCGTTCGTAATGCGGCCGATACGATCGATTCATACCGGCAAATTGCCGTGGCTTCTTCCGCTTCGCAGCTCGTGGGCGGAAACGGCAACACCTTGGGCGCACCTACGCCGAGCGCAGCAGCAAGCGCGCCGGGAAGCGCGCCGGAAGGCACGCCATTCACGCTTGCGGCAGGTGGTACACACACCTGCCTCATCCAGTCTGCCGGAGCCACGTATTGCTGGGGCGCGAACAACGAAGGCCAGCTCGGCACCGGAGCGACGCAAACTAGAACTACGCCAACAGCGGTCTCGGGAACTGCACGTTTTTCCCATATCGCGCCAGGCCTGTCACACACCTGTGCGTTGACCGCTCGTGGCGCGCTGTTCTGTTGGGGAAACAACGAGAACGGACAACTCGCCGACGGCACGCACACTGCGCACGACGTGCCGGCGCACGCGTCATTCGCGCAACCATTGGCCGCAGTCGCGAGCGGTGCGGGTTTCAGCTGTGGATTGACCGGCAATGGCAATGCCTTCTGTTGGGGATCAGGTGCTCGCGGCCAGATCGGAGACGGCGCTACGACCGAGCGAACGATTCCTGCCGCAGTTTCAGCAAGCGCGGGTTTCGCATCGTTGGCGGCTGGCTGGAATCACGTTTGCGGACTCCGTGACAACGGTACCGCCTACTGCTGGGGCGCGAACGACGCAGGCCAGCTCGGCGACGGCACAAACACGGACCGCTCAATTCCCACTGCAGTTCACTCTTCATTGCACTTCTCGTCGTTGAGCGCTGGAAGCGATCATACTTGCGGCACTGCAACCAGCGGATTCATCTATTGTTGGGGGGACAACAAATACGGCCAGCTCGGTGACGGCAGCCGATCGGCGCATTCTACACCCGTCGCGATCAATTCGACTGAGCACTTTGTCGCAGTTTCCACGGGGAGTGTGCACACCTGCGCACTGACGCGGAGTCACCAGGCGCTGTGCTGGGGGCGCAACACTTATGGCCAGCTCGGCGACGGCACCCTTACAAGCCAGTCGTCTCCCACACAGGTCTCCGGCGGTCACGCATTCACCAGCGTCCAGGCGTTCGGCTCGCACACCTGCGGAGCGACGACATCCGCCGACTTGTTCTGCTGGGGTTACAATCTGGATGGAGAGTTGGGCGACGGAACGCGCGAGCATCGCCTCCGCCCGACTTACATAGAAAAACCGGTTGGATAGCTCCATGCCACTCCGATCCTGTTTGCCAGCGCCGCGCCTGCATAATTCCGGCTTCATGTTTCGCGCGCTCATCTTCGTCGCCGGAATGCTCGCGTGCAGCGGCGCGACCACGGATTCCGTGGCGCCGCCGGATACCACTCCAACTGCAATCGTGATAACTCCGGGCAGCCCCGCGGTGATCCTCGGCTCACAACTCACGCTGCAAGCGCAGGTGCACGATGCCAGCGGACAGATCGTGACCGGTGCAACGATTTTCTGGTCCAGCTCCGACACCGGAGTCGTTACTGTTTCGTCTACCGGCTTGGTAACAGGCAAGTCTGTCGGAACTGCGCAGGTAGCCGCAAGCTCGGCAGGCCACTCCGCGCTTGTCGCTGTTCAGGTGGTGCCCATACCAGTTGCGTCTGTTGCCGTGCTCCCAGCCGCGGCCGCGCTAGCGGTGGGTGGCACGGTAACGCTCCAGGCAGTTACATATGCCGCCGATGGGACCACACTCACCGGGCGACGCGTGGTATGGGCGAGCAGCGCACCTCAGGTGGCCACAGTCGATACGTCCGGCACTGTCACCGCCGTTACTGCGGGCACCGCGACAATTACGGGGACCAGTGAAGGAAAGACCGCGTCGGCTACGATCACCGTTGCGGTCGTCCCTGTCGCCTCGGTCAGTGTCACGCCGGGATCGGCAGCATTGACCGTTGGTCAATCCGCATCGCTTTCGACGGTGGCGACAGATGCGAATGGAAACGTGTTGAGCGGACGCCAGATAACATGGTCGTCGTCCAACTCCGCGGTCGCCACAGTGAGCGCACTCGGGCTCGTGAACGCTACCGGCGCTGGAAGCTCGACTATAACCGCATCGGTCGGCGGGAAGAGCGGAACGGCAACTATCGTTGTTCAGCCTGCCACTCCGGCCGCGGTAGCCAGCGTACGCGTGGCCCCTTCGACGCTTTCACTTCACCACAACCAGACCGCGATCCTAACCGCTCAAGCACTCGATGCGAGCGGCAACGTGTTGACGGGCCGCACAATCACCTGGACCACCAGCGACAACGGCAAGATCACGCTCACGCCCACTGGGTCCACGACGCTGTTGCTCGCTCACACTCACAATGGCACGGTGACGATCACCGCAACATGTAGCGGAATCGACGGGACGGCTTCCGTCACCGTCACGAATTAGCTCTGGTGCCACGCGTACACATGCAACCGCGGACCGTCGTCGTAATGGCGATTCTCATTATCGCCCCAATCGTCGCGGGCGCGCAGAGTGGCACATCCGCAACCAGCGACCTGTCAGGCCGCTGTGCCTCGGCCGCGGCGCCTTCCGCGCAAATTTCCCCGGGCGCGAAAAACGAAGCTCAACGAACCGCCGACCGCGCCCAGGCCGCGTCGATTCAGGGCGACAATGCCGCTGCGACCGATCTGTATCAGAAAGCCGCGCAGCTCGATCCCAGCAACGCACGCATAGCTTACGCGCTTGGGAGGGAGTACCAAGTCACGCGCGACGTGCGGGCGATGCGTGAGTACTGCCGCTTTCTCACGCTCGCACCGACTGCGACCGAGGCGGCCGACGTGCGCCAGCGCATCGCCGCGCTGTCGCTCCTCGGGCTACCGCTTGACACGGCTGTGGTCCGGATACCGGTTACCACACCAAACCAGATGCCAGCTCCAGGCACGGCGCTGCTTGCGGGCCTGGTCGTTCCCGGGCTCGGTCAGTTCACCACCCATCGACCGGCATTCGGTCTGCTGGTGATGGCCGCGAGCGCCGTCGCCGCGGTGTACGGGTTGCAGTCCCAGAATGTGACCTCGCAGGTAACGCTTACAGCAATCGATCCACTGGGACACGCCTATCAGTACCAGAAAGCTGAAACCCGGTCGGAGCGCCCCCACTTCGCGGTCGGAGTGGGTGCGGCGGCCGCGATTTCCGTGATCGCAGCACTCGAGGCCTTCGGGCGAGCGCGTTCCGTCGGAACTGATCAACGCGGAGGCCAAGCCGCCGCCGGCGCCGAGTCGCGACTCCCGGGTTCCGCCTCTCCGGTGCTCACCGTTGGGGACCGATCCATAGGATTTGGCCTGGCATTTCGGTAACCGAAAGTCGGTCTGCATTGGTCGCCTATTTCAGTTTGCCCCCGGGTGGATCGTAGTGCCCCACCCCGCTTACCTTCCATCCATGACAGTTCCAGCACCTCAGGTTGGCACCGAGGATGACCGGGCGGCCGCAGGTGGCGAGGAGAAACGGGCGTATGTGCGCCAGATTTTCTCTGATATTGCCCCCAGCTATGACCTGCTGAATCATCTCCTCAGCCTCAACGTTGACAAGCGCTGGCGCCGTCGAGCACTCGAAGTGCTCCAGTGGACGCGGAACCCGGCGGGGAGCTATGTCGATCTATGCGCTGGCACATTGGACGTCGGCGCGGAATTGAGCCGCCGACCCGGTTTTCGCGGCTTCATTGTCGGGGCTGACTTCGCGGAGCCCATGCTGCGAGCCGGCGCGGGAAAGGCACCTATAACGACACTAGTTCCCGTGGTTGCCGACGCGCTTCAGCTACCAGTTCGGGCCGACTCGGCCGACGGCGCGATAGTCGCCTTCGGAATCCGCAACGTCGCCGATCTCGATGCGTGTTTGAGGGAGGTGTACCGGATACTCAAGCCAGATGCCCGCTTCGTCATCCTCGAGTTCACGACGCCACGGAGCAGTCTCGTGCGCGCGGGATATCATCTCTACTTTCATCATGTGCTTCCATTGATTGGCGGAATCATCAGCGGTAACCGTTCCGCATACCGCTACCTTCCCAAGTCGGTGGCGCACTTTCCCGACGAGCTGACACTCGCGCAGCGCATGAGCGGTGCAGGTTTCCGCGCGGTCGGTTTCACGACGCTCAGTCTCGGCATCGCGGCGATCCATTGGGGCGAGAAGTAGTAGCGATGAGCAGAACGGACAGGCTTAACTCGCTTCTGGCGCTCGCCGCTGAACGAGCCCGAACGAACCGGCGCCGAGTGCTGGTCAGCATGGTCGAGCGTGTACTCCCCGAGTATCCGCTGAATGCGCTGGAGAGAGCTGCTCTGGCAGCAGTGGCAGACTGTGCTACGGCTAAGCTCATCGCGACCCGCATGTACTGGACCCGACCCGACGACGACTTCGCTCTAGCTGGGCTCGGCGCGGCTGTGACGCTCACGCCGGAAGGAGCAGATCGCTTCGCAACGATTGATCGCGAATGGAGCACACTCATCGACGATGCGTTGATCGACGATCCCTCGGGAGGCACCCCAGGCGCCGGCCCTGCACTCATGGGCGGTTTCGCCTTCGATCCTGAAGGGCCGCGCACCGCGTTGTGGCGTGATTTTCCCGCGGCTCATCTCATTGTCCCGCGGTTGCAAATCGTGCTTACTGGCCCGGACTGCTGGTTGACCACCACGGTCCTGGTGAGAGCTGACGGACAACAAGATGTCGATCCAACAGTACTCGCTCGCCTGCGCGACGAAATTCTCGGCAGTGATCACGGCGACGCGGAACCAACCGCGAGCGTCAACGCCGATGACACGATCACGTGCACGGACACACGCGACGCATCGGACTGGCGTGAGACTGTGCGCGATGCGGTCACAGCGATAAGCGCAGGCAGGCTCGAAAAGGTGGTGCTCGCGCGCGGGGTACGGGCCTCGGCCGCTCACGACTTCGATGTCATGACAGCGCTGCGGCAACTGCGGTCCGAACATCCTAGCTGCTACGTCTTCGGATTCTGGCATGGCGATAGCGCTTTCGTTGGCGCGACCCCGGAGAGGCTCGTCCGTGTGGATGGACGCAATGTGCGGGCGAGCAGCCTTGCCGGCTCGGCGCCGCGCGGCGAAACGCAACAAGAGGACACGGAGCTCGCTGGACAGCTCCTGGCGAGCACAAAAAATCGGACAGAGCACGAGATCGTTCGACAGGCGTTGCGCACAGGGCTGGAACGATTGTGTGACGACGTCACCGCTGCGGAAGAGCCAGCGCTGCTCTCGCTGCCGCATGTGCACCATCTCCACACGGCAGTGCACGCGCGACTACGTGCCGGACACTCGCTGCTTCAACTCGTCGCGCAGCTTCACCCTACACCCGCGGTTGGCGGTGCACCGCGCAACGCTGCGCTGCGATTCATACGTGAGCACGAAAAAATGGATCGCGGATGGTACGCTGCACCGATCGGATGGCTTCAACGCGACTGCGGTGAGTTCGCGGTGGCGTTGCGTTCCGCACTCGTCATTGGTGCAGACGCTGTCCTGTTCGCCGGATGCGGCATTGTCGCAGATTCTGACCCGGATCAGGAATACGCAGAGTCGTTGCTCAAGCTACGCCCAATGGAAACCGCGCTCGCTGTCGCGCTCGCCCCCGAAGAGGCCATAGGCAACGTTATGTCGGACAACGATTTGCCAACTGCGTACAGCGGAGGTGCGCGTTGACTACTTCGCGTGACCAGGCAACATTCGGCTACATCGGGGCATTCGTAGACGAACTCGCACGCACTGGGTTGAAGCATATTTGCATCGCTCCGGGATCGCGCTCCACACCACTTGCACTCACGATCGCACAACACCCATCGCTGCGTACCTGGACTCACGTTGACGAGCGAGCCGCGGCGTTCTTCGCGCTGGGAATGGCCCGCGCACTCGGCGTGCCTGTCGCACTGCTCTGCACATCGGGGACCGCCGCGGCCAACTTTCTACCCGCCGTGGTGGAAGCACGCAGCGCGTGCGTCCCGCTGCTCGTGCTGACCGCGGATCGACCGCCTGAGCTCCGCGATATTGGCGCCGCACAGACAATTGATCAGAACCGGCTATATGGCGTGTACCCAAAGTGGTTCGTGGAGGTTGCGCTCGCCGACAATACGACAGAGCTGTTGCGATACGTACGCACGCTTGCGTGCAGAGCTATGGCGACCGCCGCCGCGACGCCAGCGGGACCAGTACATCTCAACTTCCCGTTCCGCGAGCCGTTGATGCCAGTCGCGGTGGAAACGCCATCCGAAATGTCGGATGCCGATTCGCTCGCATGGAACGGACGTGCCAATAACGCTCCCTGGGTTGTCGTGACCGACGCCCCACGCGTAGCGATGGACCATACGGTCAGGCATCTCGCAGCGCAGCTCGGATCCGCACGCCGGCCACTGCTTATCTGCGGGCCGCAATTCGATCCCGACCTCGCCGCACCCCTGGGCGCACTCGCCAGTGCACTGAATGCCCCGTTGCTGGTCGATCCATTGTCACAGCTGAGATGGGGCGAGCACGATCGCTGCACCACAATCGATCGCTACGACGCCGCTCTCCGTGACGACACTACCGCTGAGCGACTGATGCCCGACGTTGTGCTGCGTATTGGCGCACTTCCCACGTCCAAGCCACTGTTGCAATACATGCAGCGCCATGCGACGGCTCACCATGTTGTGGTGGATGCAGGCAATTGGCCGGATCCGACATTGCTTGCTGCCGAAGTTGTCCATGCGGATCCCCGCAGGCTGTGCGAGCAACTGGTCGAACACGCAACGCACAATGTACGCACGCCTGCGGCGGATGCTGACTGGCTCACGGCTTGGCGCACCGTGAATGCCCAAGCCGGTGATGCGCTCATGGAATATTTAGCGCACACAGAAGCGATGGATGAGCCGTTTGAGGGAGCCATACTTGCGCAAGTTGCTTCCCTTCTACCGGCGGATTCAACGTTGTTCGTGAGCAGCAGCATGCCAGTCCGCGACCTCGACTCATTCGCCGCCGGTGATCGGCGGCCGCTACGCGTGCTCGCTAATCGCGGCGCAAACGGAATCGACGGCGTTGTCTCGAGCGCACTCGGTGTCGCGGCGACGTACGCGGCCAATGACGGTCCATTGGTGCTCGTCATTGGTGATCTTGCATTCTATCATGACATGAACGGGCTGCTTGCCGCCAAGCTGCATACGCTTAATGCGACGATTGTGGTTATCAACAACGACGGCGGCGGGATCTTCTCGTTTCTGCCGCAAGCTACACAGCCTACGCATTTCGAGGAGATTTTCGGCACTCCGCACGGGATGGCGTTCGAGCCAGTAGCAGAATTGTACGGCGCCCAGTATCACCAGGCAGAATCGTTGAGCTCTCTTCGCGAGTGCGTGCTGGCCGGCATCAACGGGCAGGGGCTACACATCGTGGAGATGCGCACCGACCGCACCCGCAACGTGCTGCTTCACCGCGAAGCTTGGGCACAGGTCGCGCAAGCGCTGAATGTGCCAGTAGCTCGTGGGAACGAGCGCGTGGGGTGAACGGAGATGCTGAACGCATCGAGATAGCCGCGGGCGACGGCATTCACCTGAATGTCGTCCGCACGGGAAGCGGTGCACCGTTGCTCCTTCTGCACGGATTCACCGGTTCCGCCGAGACCTGGACACCCGTTGCCACACTACTCCGCGACCGATTCACGACGCTCGCGGTGGAGTTGCCCGGCCACGGTCTCTCTGACACTCCAACTGATCCCGCGCGCTTTGCGCTGACCAGCCTGGCCGACGATTTCGCGCGCATCCTCGACACTTACGGCATCGAGCGCGTGGCCGTACTCGGCTATTCAATGGGCGGACGCGCGGCGCTCCAGTTCGCGCTCCGGCACCCCACTCGTGTGGCCGCTCTCGTGCTCGAAAGCGCATCGCCCGGTATCGTGGATCCCAAGGAACGCGCGATACGCCTTGCGTCGGACTCGGCCCTGGCGGATGCGATCGAACGCGATGGTATCACGGCATTTGTTGACCGATGGGAACGCCTTCCCCTATGGGCCAGCCAAGAGGGTCTCCCAGAAGAGACGCGTGCGGGGCTCCGGGCCCAGCGGCTTGCCAACCAGCCTCGCGGGCTGGCGAATAGCCTTCGGGGGGCTGGCGCCGGCGTCGAGCCGGCGACGGTGGACCAGCTCGCGCTCGTGGGTATGTCAACGTTGCTGGTGGTCGGATCGCTGGACACCAAATACGTTGCACTGGCACAGCTCATGAACGCGCGGATGCCCCTGGCGCGCACCGTGATGGTGGATGGATGCGGACATGCCGTTCATCTCGAACGACCAGCGGAATTTGCTGACTTGGTGGCACGTTTTCTGGATGGGGTGCGTGAAGACGTAGGGGACTGGCGTTAGCCGCATATCGTGAAGTGCGCGGACCCACCCATCCGTCGCGCACTCTCCAAAGGCGATAAGTTGAAATACGCGGCCAGCCGTCCTGAGAGACGACCATCGCCGGCCGCGATGACTTTTAGGAGAAAGTATGAACGTGGAGTGGAAAACCATCAAGGAATACACGGACATTCGTTACGAGCGGGCCGCGAACGAGGGGATCGCAAAGATCACCATTAATCGTCCCGAAGTGCGCAATGCGTTCCGTCCAGAAACTGTCGCCGAGCTGATCGACGCCTTCAATCTCGCGCGCGACGACATGACGACCGGAGTCGTCCTGCTCACGGGCGAAGGTGATCTCGCTTTCTGCTCGGGCGGCGACCAACGCGTACGCGGCCAGGGTGGATACGTGGGCGAGACCGATCTGGTACCGCGTCTAAACATCCTGGACGTGCAGAAGCAGATCAAGTATCTGCCGAAGCCTGTGATCGCCGTCGTCGCGGGCTATGCGGTCGGCGGTGGCCACGTGTTGCATCTTGTGTGCGATCTCACGATCGCGGCGGATAACGCGAAGTTCGGGCAGACCGGCCCTCGCGTCGGAAGCTTCGATGGCGGCTACGGCACTGCGTATCTCGCCCGCGTCGTTGGACACAAGAAGGCGCGCGAAATCTGGTATCTCTGTCGCCAGTACAGCGCCCAGGAAGCGCTCGACATGGGACTCGTTAACACCGTGGTCCCATTGGCGCGCTTGCATGACGAGGCTCTGCAATGGGCGAGAGAGATACTTCAGAAGAGCCCAACCGCGCTGCGATTCCTCAAGGCATCGTTCAACGTGGACACCGATGGTCAGGCCGGACTGCAGCAGCTCGCCGGCGACGCGACGTTGCTCTACTATCTCACCGAAGAGGCAAAGGAAGGCAAGGAAGCCTTCCTCGAGAAGCGCCAGCCGGACTGGTCCAAGTTCCCGCGCTTCCCGTGAGTACTGTCGCGATGAGCACAGCCGCACCAGCTCGTGCGTGGCTGCTTGCATCGCGGCCCGCTACACTCCCCGCGGCCGGCGTGCCAGTGCTCGTCGGCGCGGGCGCGGCGATTAGCGCGGGGGTAGCTTTTCGCCCGTTCATATTTACTGTCACCCTCGTAGCCGCGCTGCTCATCCAGATCGGAACGAACTTCGCCAACGACTATTCCGACTTCCATCGCGGCGCGGACCATGAAGGAAGACTCGGCCCGCTCCGTGTCACACAGAGCGGACTGATTGCGCACGATGTGGTACGGCGCGGGATCTTCGTCGCCTTCGGCGCTGCCGCCCTGCTCGGTTGCTATCTCGCGTGGGTCGGTGGCTGGCCTATCGTGCTCATCGGCGTCCTGTCCATCATTTGCGGCCTGGCATACACCGGCGGCCCATGGCCCTTCGGATATCACGGCCTCGGCGACGTGTTCGTCTTCATCTTCTTCGGTTTGGTAGCGGTGACCGGGACCGCATATCTGCAGACAGGAACCTGGAGCTCGATCGCGCTGGATGCGTCGGTTCCGGTGGGCCTCCTCGTCACCAACATCCTTGTCATCAACAACCTGCGCGACCTGCCCACCGATAGCGCGGCAGGAAAACGCACGCTCGCGGTGCGACTCGGCGAGCGCGGTACGCGCGCACAATACGCGCTGTTTACAGTGATGGCCTACTCTGTGCCAACAGTCATGGCGTTGAGCGCCCTGCCGGCGCGGCGTTGGCTTCTTCTTCCGTGGATCACCGCGCCGCTCGCATTCGTGCTCGTGCGGCAGGTGCTCGGTGGCCTCGCCGGTCGTGACCTGAATCCAATGCTCAAGCGCACGGGACTATTGTTGCTGTCGTTTGGCATTCTGTTCAGCGCTGGCTTGATGCTCACGCGCGTGCGCTAGACGTTCGGACAGTGACACCTGCTACCGCCGTGCCGCTAAACGACTGGCTCACGCATCGCGCCACGACTGCGTCATCCCGCGCGGCACTCGTCGCGGACGGAAGAACGTGGAGCTACGCCGAGCTTGACACAGATGCGACACGCATGGCCCGTCAACTCGCCGGACTCGGCGTGAAGAATGGCGACCGCGTTGCGATGCTGCTGCACAACGGAGGCACCGCCGCCGTGCTCACACACGCTGTGCTGCGACTAGGCGCGACTCTCGTTCCGTTGAACGTGCGGTTGAGCGAGGACGAGATCACCTGGCAGATAACGGATTCTGGCGCGTGTGCGATAGTCGCGGAAGGGCGAACAGTCGCGATGACAACTCGCGCGCGGAAGGTGCACCCAAACCTCCTGGTAGTGAGTATCGACACCGCCGGAGCAGAGATTCTCGGGCTGGCGACACTCGGAGCGCGCGATGAGTACGATGTTTCACTGCGTCTCGTACACGACCCGGCTGACGTACTTGCGATCATCTACACCTCGGGTACAACGGGTCGGCCCAAGGGTGCCATGCTCACCGTGGGCAACTTCTGGTGGAGTGCGATTGGCTCGGCGCTAAACATCGGCACGCACGCTGATGACCGCTGGCTCGCATGCATGCCACTGTTCCACGTTGGCGGACTGTCGATTCTACTGCGTGCCGCGATCTACGGAATCACGGCCATTGTACAGGATGGCTTTGACGCTGACGCCGTCAACCGCGCGCTCGACGACGAGTGCGTTACCATCGTCTCGGTAGTCGCAGTCATGTTACAGCGGATGCTCGACGCACGCAGTGACCGCCCGTACCCGCCGTCACTCCGCTGTGTGCTACTCGGCGGCGGCCCCGCACCGCGACCGCTACTGGAGCGGTGCGCGCGACTGCGCATTCCGGTTTCACAGACTTATGGCCTCACGGAAACCACATCGCAGATCGCCACCCTCGCTTCCGACGACGCGCTGCGCAAACTTGGCTCGGCCGGCCGGCCGCTCTATCCGAATGAAATCCGTATCATGACCAGCAACGGTGATGCCCCCCCCGGCGAGCCCGGCGAAATTGCCGTGCGCGGCCCCGTGGTCATGGCAGGCTACGCCGGCCAACCAGAGGCCACCGCGCGCGCAATCGTTAATGGATGGTTCCGCACCGGCGACGTCGGCACACTCGACGCGGAGGGCTATCTTCACCTTCTCGACCGTCGTGACGACCTGATCATCACCGGCGGTGAGAATGTCTATCCGGCGGAAGTCGAGTCGGCGTTGTTGGCGCACCCGTGGGTCGTCGAAGCCGGCGTAGTCGGCGTGCCGGATGCAACGTGGGGCCAGCGACTCGTCGCAATTGTGCGCCTCGCCGATCGGCCAGGCGTGGATCGCGACAGTGCTGTGACCGAGTTGCGCGCGCACTGTCGCGCACAGCTCGCTGGATACAAGACGCCGCGCGACATCCGTATCGTCTCAGAGCCACTACTACGAACTGCATCGGGCAAGTTGCGCCGGAACTTGCTCCGCGATCGCGCCGCATCACTCGTTTCCACTGCAGACACCATGTAACCAGTCAGCAACAGACGGTCGGGTACTTCGTCAACAAAGCAAACCTCGATAACGGCCTTGTGCCCTACAGAACGGACGGTGACGAACCGTCGAGTATCGCCGCCACGGGCTCGCACCGCGCGAAATTCGAAGGTGGTTTGTTGGACCACGACGTGCGCGCCGAGTAACTTGAACGGCTAGTGGAGAATAACAAAGAAATCCCGCTCGCGGATCGCCTTCGCGCCGCCGCTGAACTGCTTGAGTCGATTGTGGACAACCGGGCGCTGCTCGCTGGTGTGGCGGAAGCGGACAGAACGCGGTTGCTCCAGGCCGCCGGTCGCATATCGCGCCCGGACGCCGTGGACCGACGCCGGCTTGTGCAGGCAACCAAGCGCGATCGCAAGACCGCAAAGGCGAACCGCGCGGAAAACGTTCTGTCGAACACCGGTATTCGGAAGCTACGCAGAGAAACGGTGTTCATGACGCCAAACGTCTTTCCACCACCGGAGTTCCAACAGCGCGAGATCGACGGTGATGCTGACTTCCACGAAGCCGTCGAGCCGCAGAATTGCTACATCTGCAAGAAGGACTATTCTGCGATACACCACTTCTACGATCAGCTCTGTCCGCAGTGCGCAGAATTCAATTTCGCCAAGCGTACGGAGTCCGCCGATCTCCGCGGTCGCGTTGCGTTGCTCACCGGTGGTCGCGTAAAGATTGGATATCAGGCTGGCATCAAGCTGCTTCGCGCCGGCGCGGAACTCATCGTCACCACGCGCTTCCCCCGTGACTCCGCCGTGCGCTACTCGCAGGAATCGGATTTCGCCGAGTGGAGCGATCGCCTCACGATATATGGACTCGACCTTCGTCACACACCGAGCGTAGAGGCTTTCTGTTCAGAGCTGCTGCACACGCGCAAGCGCCTTGACTTCATCGTCAACAACGCATGCCAGACCGTGCGGCGTCCGCCCGCGTTTTACGAACACATGATGGCCGGCGAAACGGCTTCGCTTCACCACATGCCAGAGCAATCACGCAAGCTACTCGGCGCATACGAGGGCTTGCGTGGCTATCACATGCTACCCGAAGCTGAAGCGAGCACAGTCACACCAGCGACACTGGATCTCCGCATTCCCGAGATCGCCGGACTGACGCATGCGGCAGAGTTGTCGCAAGTGCAGTTGCTCCCCGAAGAAGTGGCAGCGCAACGCGCGCTATTTCCCGAAGGGAGACTCGATCAGGACCTGCAGCAGGTGGACCTGCGCGAGCGCAACTCCTGGCGCATGCTCATGGCCGAAGTACCGTCGGTCGAGCTACTTGAAGTGCAGCTCGTCAATGCCGTGGCACCGTTCATCATCAACGCGCGACTCAAGCCGCTGATGCTGCGCACGCCGGAGCGCGACAAGCACATTGTAAATGTGTCCGCCGTGGAAGGACAATTCTACCGAACCTTCAAGACCACGCGCCATCCGCACACCAACATGGCCAAAGCCGCACTCAACATGATGACGCGCACCGCTGCCACGGACTACCACGCCGATGGCATCCACATGAACAGCGTCGATACCGGTTGGGTCACCGATGAAGATCCAGCCGACATCGCTGCGCGCAAGGTGGCCGAGCACCGCTTCCACCCACCGCTGGACATCGTTGACGGCGCGGCACGGATTGTGGATCCGATAATTGCCGGCGTGAACAGCGGCGAGCACGTGTGGGGGAAATTCCTCAAGGACTACGTTCCAACGGACTGGTAGTCGCGATCACCCGCCGTTATCCCCGCGCGACCCCGTCGCCATGCTCAGCGCGTGGAGCTTGGTTGGCGTCCATGCCGATATGGAGTGCGATCACCCGGCCACTGCAACCGTCCGCCACCGCACTGACTCGTCCTCCCGCACAGCCACGTTGCAATATTGTCCGGCGCCCGTAGCTTCTTCCTGGAGTAAGCTCCAGCGATCGAAGATTTAGTCGCACGAGCAGATCGCTCCCCCACCACAATGGCGCACCATGACCTCTTTTTCTCGCCGTCACTGGCTCCCCCTTCTGCTGGGAGCATTCGTTACGCCGATTCTGGCCGCCTCCGCGCAGAACCCTACCCTGCCGAACGAGACGCCAAGCACGTTCACGCCAGCAACGTCGTCGTTCGACTACGTACGCCACAATGTCATGATCCCCATGCGCGACGGCGTAAAGCTCCACACGGTGATCCTGATACCGAAAGGCGCGCGTCGAGCACCGATCCTTATGACCCGAACCCCATACGACGCGAGCGCGACCACGACCTACGCGCAGAGCGCACACCTGGCGTCCAACCTCAACGGCTATGACAACGCGCTCGATGTGATAATTCCAGGCGGCTACATCCGCGTCGTCCAGGACATACGCGGCAAGTATGGCTCGGAAGGCGATTTTGTGATGAATCGCCCGCTAATAGGCCCACTCAATCCCACAAAGGTTGATGAGTCAACCGACACATACGACACAATCGACTGGCTGGTGAAGAACATTCCTGAAACCAACGGCAATGTCGGAATTCTCGGAATTTCGTACGATGGGTTCGAGCCCTTGATGGCGCTCGTGAATCCGCATCCGGCGTTGAAGGTGTCGGTCCCCATGAACCCAATGGTGGACGGCTGGATGGGCGACGATTGGTTTCACAATGGCGCATTCCGCGAGCAGAACATGCCGTACGTGCTCGAACAGGAAGCAATGCGCGACAACTCTGCGAAGTGGTGGACAGATCACTTCGACGACTACGACGTTTACATGAATGGCGGATCCGCGGGAGACCTTGGCAAGGCGCACGGCCTCGAGCAGGTTGGATTCTGGAATAAGATACTCGCCCACCCGTCGTACGACTCGTGGTGGAGTCAACAGGCGATGGACAAAATTCTCGCTGCGCAACCGCTCAAGGTTCCAGTAATGCTCGTGCACAGTCTCTGGGACCAGGAGGACATCCACGGAGCAATCGCCGTTTACAAGGCGATCAAGCCCAAGGACATCAACAACGACAAAGTCTTTCTCGTGATGGGGCCCTGGTTTCACGGACAGGAGATACAGGACGGCAGTTCGCTCGGCGCGATCAAGTTCAACAGCAACACGTCACTGTATTTTCAGCAACACATTCTCGGGCCATTTCTAGCTCACTATCTGAAGGACGGCGCTCCTGCGAGTGATGTAGCTCCAGTGAATGCATTCGAAACCGGAACCAACACATGGGAGCGGCTCAACTCATGGCCTTCCGGTTGCGCAGCGGGATGCCCCGTTCATCCAACGCCGCTGTATCTGGAGTCAGGTTTCAAGACAAGCTTCGTTGCGCCGGCGTCGGGAGGCACAGCGTACGACGAATACATCTCGGATCCCGCCAAACCCGTTCCCTTCCGCGCACGACCGAGCCAACCAATTGGTTACGACTTGCCGCTGACGTGGGAGAAATGGCTGGTGGATGATCAGCGCGAAGCATCAGGCCGTACTGACGTGCTCGCCTACCAGTCAGATGTGCTGACCGCGCCAGTTAAGATCAGCGGACAACCGATCGCGAACATCATCGCCTCGACATCTGGCAGCGATGCCGATTGGGTAGTGAAAGTGATAGACGTATATCCGGACGAAGTCGGCGGTGATCCCAAAATGGGCGGTTACCAGTTGGCGGTCTCCATGGACATCTTCCGCGGACGCTACCGCGAAGGCTTCGCCGTTCCCAAAGCGATTACGCCGAACAAACCGCTGCTCTACAAATTCGAGCTGCCGACCGCGAATCACGTATTTCTGCCGGGCCACCGCATCATGGTGCAGATCCAGTCGAGCTGGTTCCCGTTGTACGACCGCAATCCCCAGACGTTCGTCCCGAACATCTTCTGGGCCAAAGCCAGCGACTACAGGAAAGCCGAGCAGAGGGTCTTCCACGAGCCCGGTAATGCGAGCTTTGTGGAGCTGCCGGTGGTTCCGTCAATGAGATAGAGCGGTAAGCATAGCCGACACCCTCGTCATCCCCGCCTTCGGCGAGGATGACGAGGTCCCGTTACTTCTCGGCCAGGTGAATAAAGACCTCGCCGCCGTACGCTTCAGGGGTGGTCACACGTGTGCCGGCCAGGTTCTCGCGCACCCATTGAGCTGTGCGGCGCGAGCTGTCGTCTGCACCCTCACGGTCCTGGCACACTGTAATCGTCGCCAATGCCTCGCCTTCCCGGATCGCGTAATAGGCAATGAAGCCCTTGGTCTCGCTGATCAGCTTTTTGACTTCGTCCTGCCGGCTACTGAGCTCGCTGATCAACTTTGCAACGCCGCTATAACGTCGGATTACTGCGTACATGCTGCGACTCCCTGAGCTTGTGGGGGGGGTGATTGGGACCATGCCGTCCATTCCGTCGCCGCACTAAAATTCGACGGCGATATGGACTGGCGTAGTCTGCACCTGCCCGCTCCGATGTCAAGGCGCAGAACCGATCGTATTCAATCTTTCCGATCGAGCCAACTCGCTGCCGCGGCACTCGCGGGTCGACTACTCGGTTATCGTAAACGCGCAGCGCGGCGGATTCTGGCTGCGGTCGCACCGCTCCCGGACTGTGGCACCCGTCACGTCGGCCAGTAGCTGCTCAACCATGCAGCACGTTTCCGGCCGAGACGAGACAGCCTCACCCAACGCGCAGCCGTGGCCATGGATGGAGTAACCGTCCGGCGTCTCCTCCACGTCCGCGTCGCCTCCAAGCTCAGTGAGCAAAGCAGCGGCCGCGCCAACGCGCTTCGCGAAGGTTCCAGTTGCTGGCTTGGCCAGCCGTCGGCCCGCCCCACGCAACAACGACTCGAGCTCCTCCGGATACCTGCTCCCCAGCTCTGCGACCAAGGCCGACAACGCCGGCGCATAAGCGCTCGAAAACAGCGTATCGGCACCCTCAGCGACACCGTAAAGCGTGGCCGGTTTGCCCACGGTTCCGTCCCGCCTCGAACCTGTCGCGGCCACCACCCCGTCGCGCTCGAGCGTGGCAATGTGCGCCCGTACCGCATTGTCGGTCAGCCCAAGCGCCGTCGCCAGCTCATCAACGCTGCGCCAGCCGCGCCGAAGAATCGCGACGATCCGTCCTCGAGTACTGTTCCCAAAATGCTGTTCCCACCAACGCATGGCCCTTCTCCCCGCTCGTGGACAGCCGCACTCTCAGCCGAAAGCTGGAGCCCGAAATTCCGTCCTCATCAACCGCCCCTTTAGAATAGCTCTAAATAACGAAATACACAATAAGTCAAAGGTTTTCTTGACAAATCGCGTAAAACGTGTCATATGTTAATAACGGAATCGCGCAATCGCACGGCCGTGAGCACTCAACTCGAGATACTCGACCCACACCCTCAGGAGCTCGAAAATGCAGAAGTCCCGCCTCGCCATCGGCGCTATGGCCGCAGCAGCCATGACCGCCCTCGGCCCGATTGGCGCGCACGCGCAGTCCGTGCACGCAATTCCCGCCGTCACATTAGCCCCAACCCATGCCGCCGGGCTCGACGATCCGACGATCGTCGCTATCTTCGACGCCGCCAACACCTGGGACATCGAGCTCGGCCACTTGGCCCTCAAGAAGAGCCACAACAAGGACGTTCGCGCTTTCGCGAACATGATGGTCCGCGATCACAGTGCCGCACGCAAGCTCGGTCGCGACCTGGCCAAGAAGCTACACGTAACGCCAACTCCTCCAGGCAAGGACTTCGCACTCTATAAAGACCACGTTGCCGCGCTCGCGACTCTCAAGGCCGCTTCCGGAGCCGCCTTCAACAAGGCATACATCGATCACGAGGTTTCGTATCACCAGGCAGTGATCGACGCAGTCACGACCACCCTGCTGCCCGCGACCAAAAACGCGGAGCTGAAGGATCTCGAGGTCAAGGTTGCGCCAAACTTCCAGGCCCACCTGGCGGCGGCGAAGGCTCTGCAACAGAAGCTCGATAAGTAGGACGCACTAACGAGTCAAAGCGGGGTGACGACGCCGCATCCAGCCAGGCACCGCACTCAACTGCGGCAGCTACCAGCTGAATGTCGTCATCCCGCTTAGTACCAGGCATAGCTCCCTACCGGCTTCCGCTGTAGACTCCGATATCATGGCCGACAAGATCACCGAGATACAGCGGGAAGTTGCAGAAGAAACGCAGCGCGTATTGGTCGCGGTCGCGCTCCAGGCTTACGAAGAAGCGGGTCTCTCAGGCCTCTGCGCCGAGGGCCGCTGGGAAGTTGCACTCGGCGCCATGCGCAGCTACGACGTCAGAAGACTCACGCCGTAAGCCAGGTTATCGCGATGGTCTTGGGCGCGCCGCATGCGCCGAGTCGCCCGCCAATCCTGCACTCGTATCACCTGACCAGCTTCGCTCCACTGAGCGTCGCAACCGCGCCAAGCGTAGTCTGGGCCGCATTAAGCCCGAGCCTGAAATCATCGTCGCTATAGGTCTTGAATAGGTCGGTCGGCTGATGCCACTGCGGATCCCAACCTGCACCGATCTGCGCGCCACGCTCGTTCTCTCGAAGACTTATGGAGGGAACCAGATCCTGGAACGGTTGGGAGTCCGTGTTGGTCATGTGCTGGCCGACAGAGGCCGGATAGTCCGTCGCGTACTTCTCGTTGGAATTCGCGACTTCCCATGCGAGCTTCTGCGATTCCGTGGCCATCTTGGACTTGGATTGAAACTCGATGTTCACGTCCGCTTCAGGCCGCTGAACCTTGCTCATGCTTCCGTCGGGTTTTGGCATGCCGTGATCGAACATCATCATGTCGTGCTGTATGACGCCAAGCCACTTTGGCTCAGGGTACTTACCGGAACCCGCGGGATCTTCCTTGCCCTGCAGGGCCTCGCGTTGCGCGACATACGCACGCGCACCATTGAGTCCGGTCTCTTCGTTGTTCCATAGTATGAAGCGAATCGAGCGGTCTGTCTTTACGTCGGGCGAGCTGAACACCCGCGCCAGTTGCATCACGAGCGCAGTTCCGGACCCGTCGTCGTTGGCGGCTTCGCCCCAACCGATTCCGTCCATATGCCCGCTCACGATGTACATCTCGTCTGGGTGCGTCGTTCCTACCTTGGTGCAGTACACTTCCTGCCGCTCACCGTCGACGCTCTGTGGCGTATCGAGCGCGCGCAACGCGGCATCAGGCTGAAGCAGCGAGTCGGTGTTCACGCCGGTCTGGTCGATCTTTCCGCGCATGCGCGAGCCGCCCGGTCCCTGATGCACGGTCGAAGCAGCGGCTCGTGCGCGCATTGTCGCGAGCTGCTCCGGCGTCAGCCGCTGCCGCGGCGGAGGCGATTTAAAATCGTAAGTGACGCGCCCAGTGGGCGTGCAGCCATAACTCTTCAACTGCGCCTCGATCCAGTCCACCGCCGCACGATTGCGGGCTGTTCCCTGGCGACGATCGCCAAATTGTGTCAGTCCCTTCACGGTGGCCTTGTACTGCGCGAGATCGAGCCGCGCAACCATGGCCCGGATCTGTTGAGAGGCCGAATCCGACGACGATGCAACGGTCGCCTGGGCTGCGAGTGGTGCGGCTGCAACTCCCGCGAGCGAGCCGAGCATCATGATGCGAGTCAACGACTTGGACATGCGAGTGGTGGTCGAGTGTGAACACTGCAACGGTAGCGCGCGACGGGTTTCTCTACGCTGAATGCCTTACGCCCATGACGAATCGTCTGTTGCGCTCCCCGCGACTACTTCAGCGTTTCAACTTACAGCAACAGTGCCGCCAGCGCCGAGCAGATCCCGAAACGCACTTGTCGTCGCGCTGGCCGACCGCCCAGTGAGGCGTAGCTCGGTCAGCGCGCGACGAAACGACATACCTAGTATGGGCACAACGGCGATATATCCCAGCGCGAGTTGGTCGGCCGCGGCCGCACGCGACACCACGGCGAGCCCGAGCCCCGCCGCCACAGCCTGCTTTATCGCCTCGGTGCTCCCGAATTGGACGGTTGCACCTGGGTACACCCCGTGCTCGGCGAGCGCGGCCTCTGCCACAACACGCGTACCCGATCCAGGTTCGCGCAGAATGAACGGCTCGCCCACCAGATCCGCCGCGGTCACGCGCCGCTTGCGCACCAATCGATGCGTGGCCGGCGCAATTACCACCAGCTCGTCCTCACGCCATGGGATAACGGCTATCCGTTCGTGCGATACGGGACCTTCGACCAGTGCGATATCTAGTCGCCCTTCGAGCAACCTGCGAGCTATCGCCCGCGTGTTGGCACTCAGAACTCGCAGCGTCACGCCCGGGTGCTCTACGTGAAACCGCGCGAGAAGTTGTGGCAGAAAATAAGTCGCGACCGTCGTACTGGCCCCCACCCGCAGCACCCCACGCTCCAGACCGCGCAAAGCGCCCATCTCGTCTTCGGCGACTCGTTCCACGCCGAATAGCTCGCGCGCGCGCGCGAAAAGCGTCTCGCCGGCATCTGTCAGCCGCGGGGTGCGGCCGGACCGATTGAACAGCGCGAGCCCAACCTGGCGCTCGAGTTCCTGCACCGTTTTGGAAACAGCCGGTTGGCTCACCCGCAGCGCGATGGCCGCCCGTGAAAAGCCGCCGTGCTCCGCGACCGCCGCAAAAATTCGAAGGTGGTGAAGGTTCATTGCCATAACTCATAGGAATACTAATATCGGAAAAATGTCTTCGTATTATGCCTCGTCCGTCCTTACACTCGATGAACCGCTAGTCTTCCGCCGCACCCTTCCGACGCATCGACCCGCTCATGACCACCGCAGCCGAACCCTCCGAGTCGAACAGCCCCACGATTCTCTCCCGGCTGCCAGGCCTCGTCCCGGGCATTTTGCTCGCGACAGTGGTCAGTCTCGCTTCGCTGGGCATCGCCGCAATCGAGGAACGCACCTTCGGCCACGCGATAATCGAGGGGTTGGTAGTCGCGATTCTACTGGGGATGGTGGTTCGGACGCTGTGGACCCCACCGACAGTAATGCGCAGTGGTGTGGCATTCACAGCCAAACAGATATTGGAAGTCGCCGTCTTCCTGCTCGGCGCGTCCGTCGATCTACCGCTACTGTTACGCGCCGGCCCGTCGCTGGCCATCGGTATCGTGCTACTCGTGATCCTTGGACTATCGGCCAGTTACATGATAGGCCGCGGACTCGGCTTACCGCACAAGCTCGCGGTGCTGGTCGCCTGCGGCAATTCGATCTGCGGCAACTCGGCGATCGCGGCCATAGCACCGGTCATCGGTGCGGAGAAAGAGCACGTCGTTTCATCGATTGCATTCACCGCCATTCTGGGTGTTGTCGTCGTGCTGGGCTTGCCGCTGTTGATCCATCCGCTCGGGCTCAATTTTTACCAGTACGGAGTTCTCGCCGGACTCACCGTGTACGCGGTTCCGCAGGTGTTGGCTGCCGCATTTCCGGTTAGTGTGTTGTCGGGCCAGGTGGGAACGCTCGTGAAGCTGGTGCGGGTTCTGATGCTCGGCCCGGTCGTATTGTTCTTCGCACTCACCCACCGCAACAGCGCGGAAGGCGACGGGCAGACGCCGAGCTTTCAGCTTACGCGTTTTGTGCCATGGTTCATCATCGGCTTCATGCTCCTGGCGATACTGCGATCTGTTGGAGCGATGCCAGTGGCATGGGTTGCACCGACGCGCGCGGTCTCGGGATGGCTCACCGTGGGCGCGATGGCGGCGCTCGGGCTTGGCGTAGATCTCAAAGCCATAAGCAAGGTTGGTCCGCGAGTGATCATCACTGTGACCGGTTCACTGTGCGTGCTCATCGGACTCAGCCTTGGTCTGATTCACTTCCTGCACATCCACTGAGTCGGCGCAAATCAGATGCGCGTCACAACCACCGTCGGACGCGCTGGCAATAAGCCGGATATTCTACCGGAAATGCGTTAGTCAGATAGCGCTCTTCGCGTGCGATCACGAATAGCCGGATAATCACGAGCACGATCGGCATGAAAATAAACGGCCACCAACTGTTCATCATGAGCGTGAGCCCGATGTAAACCGACGTCATGCTCACATACATTGGATTGCGCGTGATCCGGTAGGGCCCATACGTGACGATCGACGTAGCCGGGCGGTGCGGTATGATCGCAGTGTGAGCCCGCCGAAACGACGCGAACGCCCAGAGCATGAGCGCGAACCACGCGACGATGAACACCGCGGCGAGAATCGGGCGAATCGCGGCCCAACTCGCGGGCAGAGACAGAGGCCACGTATGCTGGATGATCCAGCCAACGACAAGACCTAGCACGTACGTGAGAGGGGGAGGGAATCGAACGCCCGCATTTGGAATCGGAGTTGCGGCGGTCATGGAATACAGCCCAGTTGAGTGTTAAACAGCGATCTGTTCCCTGACGCACGTTGCCAGTGCCGGACACCGGCTGTACGACAGGCCCGACATCGAGCGCCCGCCCGTCGGTCTATCCGACGGGCGCTCAACGCGGCGCATCAACGGACGCCGTGGCAGATTTCGCACCACGCAACACCAGCCACCCAACAACACCGGCGAGTATCGACGCCGTAAACGTGCCGAGCTTTGCAGCGGTGAGCAGCTCCGGCGAGCCGCCGAATGCCAGACCGGCTATGAACAGTGACATTGTGAATCCGATACCTCCGAGCCATGCGACGCCGAGCAACATGCGGCGCGACACACCGTCCGGCACGGACGCGACTCCACTGCGTACCGCCCCCCACGACGCGAGGCAGATTCCAATCGGCTTGCCGAGGAAGAGACCGGCGAGCACACCGAGTGCGACCGGGGTAGTCAGTAGATGACCACTTCCATGCAGTGAAACACCAGCGTTCGCGAGCGCGAACAATGGCATGATTCCGAACGTGACCGGACCATGTAGCCCCTGTTCCAGCCGAACCAGTGGCGCCTGCGCATGATCTGCAAGCGTGTTGAGCTCCTGCAACGCAACCTGGTGCGCGCGACTGGACAGTACAGTCGCCTCTGGTGCGTGCGCGTCGTGAAAATCTGCCAGCGCGTTGCGTGCGCCCGTGAGAAACGCAGTCTCATCTATGCGCGTGCGAGACGGAATTGTGAGCGCCAGGAGCACGCCCGCAACGGTTGCGTGAACTCCGGAAAGAAGCACCGCGATCCACAGCAGCATTCCAATCAACGCGTACGCCCATGTCGCGCGAACGCCTATAGCGTTCGCAATTACCGATATCAAAAGTAACGCGGCCGCTGCAGCAAGCGCAGTCCATGAGATGGTAGCGGTATAGAACAGCGCAATCACGAGCACCGCGCCAAGATCATCCGCAATCGCGAGTGCCGACAGAAAGACACGAAGCGACGCAGGAACGCGGTCGCCAAGCAGTGCGAGCACCCCAAGAGCAAAGGCGATATCAGTCGCCATGGGCACGCCCCAGCCGCGCGCGCCGTGGGTGGAGACATTGAGCACAACGAAGAACAACGCGGGAATCACCATTCCGCCAAACGCAGCCGCTACCGGAAGCGCTGCCTGGCGCATGGTCGCCAGCTCACCGACGAGGATTTCACGTTTGATCTCGAGCCCAACGAGAAAGAAGAAGACAGCCATCAGGCCGTCGTTCACAACCTCGTGAAGAGTGAGCATCGCGGAAGAGCTGCCCAATCCGATCGAAATTTGCGTATCCCAGAGCGCATGATATCCGTGCGCCCATGGGGAATTGGCCCATATGAGAGCGACCGCGGCGCAGACGAGAAGCACCAGGCCGCCAGCGGGACCCGCCTGCATCATCCGACTCAACGGACTCGTGATGTGATCGATGAGCGGGCGCCGCGCAATCGAAGCGTCGTAGCGCGCGGGTCGAATGGATTTTGGTGCGCCGCTCATGCCTACAGTCTAGCTCCGCCGGCCACATTCAACGAGAGGCGAATGCGGTTGAGGGTAATCATTCCGCGTTCGCGAGAGCCGAGCCGCTGCAAGACGGCACTCGACTTGCCCCTGATCCGGACCAAATGAACAAGCCACCATGCCTGACGCTGCATACTCAGATACCTACGACGTAGCCATAGTCGGCGGTGGTCCCGCCGGCCTCACCGCCGCGATTTGGCTCGGCCGTTACCTGCGCCGCGTAGTCGTGATCGATGCCGGCGATCCGCGCAGCTGGGAAACGCGCGGTATTCACGGGTACCTCGGACTCGAGGGGATCACCCCAGCCGCCTTGCGCGGCCGTGGCCGTGAGGATGCCAGAAGGTTCGGCGCATCACTTGTTGACGCCACCGTGGCACGGGTTCAACGGTTGGACGACGATCTATTTCGGTTGACGCTCGAGTCCGACATGACTCTAACGGCCGCTCGCCTCCTTCTGGCCATCGGCGTGCACGACGTCTGGCCGGACGTCCCTGGTCTGGAAAGATGTTACGGCGCAACCGCGCACGTCTGTCCCGATTGTGACGGCTATGAAGCGCGCGGGAAGAAGACAGTCGTAATCGGAAGTGGACGCAAGGCCGCCGGCCTTGCGCTTGCACTCACCACTTGGACCCGCGAGATAGTGATATGCAGCAACGGGGCCCAGGCAGGAATGACCGCAGAAATTCTTGCCAAGCTCGATGCGTTGAACATCCCAATAATTGAAGCGCCAATCGAGCGCGTTACATCTTCCAGTGGCGAAGCGCGCTCACTCGAGCTGAGCGGCGGTATGTGTCTCGATTGCGATCAGATATTCTTCGCTATCGGCCAGGAGCCGTCAGACGACCTCGGCGCGCAGCTTGGATGCGAGCGTGATGAGATCGGGCGCGTCGTCACCGATCTTCATTTTCACACGTCTGTCCGGAATGTCTACGCGGCCGGCGACATAATTCACGGCCCACAGATGGCGATTGCAGCCGCCGGAATTGGTGCGGTCGCAGCAGTTGCGATCCACCATTCGTTACTGCCGGACGGACGCCGCCTATAGCGGCCGCACTACCAGTCGATCGTCAGCTTCCGAGGCTTGCCCATGCGAAGCACGTCGAGCACGATGTGTCGCCCGGACGCCAGCTGCAACGCCGTAGCGATCTCCAAAGGACTCACCACGGATATCGAATCAGCGCGGGTTATCACGTCGCCTGCCTGAAGGCCGGATCGCATCGCTGGTGACCCGTTGCCCGCGTCCACTACCAACACGCCCGCATCGCGCACCCTGAGCGCGCCCGCGAGTCCCGCGTTGAGCCGCGCGAAGTAGACGCCGGCGAATGGCGCTGCACGCCCGGAGGGAACGCTCGCAGCAATCGCTATCGGACCTCCAGGGATGCTCTCCATGAGCGGAAGTGACGCGGTTTGCTGAGTACTGATCGTCACCGCTTCACGATACGCATTTTGCGCGGTGCGTCGTGCAACAGTGAGCCGTAGACTGCGGACTCCGTTGCGACGAATCTTGATCACCAGCTCGCTGCCTGCCTTCAGAAAGTTCTTAACACCGGCGGGGTCAGTGTTGGCGGCGACGTCGTTGTACGCCAGGATCGTATCGCCCGCAACGAGACCAGCAGCCTGGGCTGGAGAGCCCGGCTCCACAGAGGCAATGACTGGATATCCAATCGTTACACCGGATCCAGTATCGCCATGCCCGCTCTGCACGACTGACAATCCCACCCATCCGGAAGGCGCCGATTTTCTTTGCGCGCTCGCCGGACCCGCCACTAAGAGAGTGGCCATAGCCGCGACGATCAGCGTGCGCGGAATCGAGTCGAAGTACTCGGTCATGCTAGTGTGACACATGAGAATCTGAAACAGTTGTCGCGCAGACTGCGGACACGGATGCTGACGCGCTCGGCACTCAGAACCTCACCATCCGCTCGCCGGCGGGAAGCGCGTTGCCGAGTTGCTGTATCGTGGCCTCGCGGGCCGCGGCAGCGGAGAGATAATACTGGTTCAGGAGCGGATCCTGAGGCGAGTCCTTGAGAGCCGTGAGCGACGCGGTAGTCAGCCCGTCGAGCCCCACCAGACGATCGCGATATACATCCGGATCTCCCACAATGCGCGGCCCGGTGTCCGATGCCGCGAGGAATGCGGCTGCTCTCTGGTAATCAGTCTGTGCGCGTACAAGCGTCCTGCGTGCGCCGGCCTGCGATGAAAAAGCCTTGTCACCAACCTGAATTGATACGCCATGGTCGCTAGAGCTGTCCGAAACCGCAAGCTGAATCTGGTTTATCAAATCCTGTCCAAAAGTCATTCCGCGACCGGCTACGACACCCACTCCGAACAAGGCTGCACTCGCCGCAATACGCATGGTCCAGCGTCCTGACGTGCGCAGCCATCCGTCTCCGCGACGCACCGGCTCAGCCACGTAATCTCGTTCGGCCTGGGGCCGGGCGCTCGCTGCATCGCGAATCAACCCCTCCTGCCGCAACGACATCGACAGCTTGTGCCATTCGGTGAGAGGCGCAACGATACGCGTCTGCTCACGCGTTATCAGCGCGTCCAGTGCTTTTTCGGGAAGTTCCTTAAATGGGAGTGCCATGCTCTTGTCCAACGCCAGCGGAGAAACCTTCAGCGAGATGCGCGAGCAGCCGGCGTAGCTTCGCGCGTGCCTTGAATAACTGAGACTTCGAACCACCCGTGGTTATACCCAACTCACGAGCGATTTCCTCGTGCGTGTAGCCTTCCACATCGTGCAAGAGGAACACCGTGCGCGCACCAGGAGACAATTGCCGCACAGCCTGGTCTATCGACTCGGCCACGAGACCTCTATCTGTATCCGACTCCGGATTGTCCGGCGCCGCTGCGGTATCATCCTCGACATCTATCTCCACCTTCGCGATCCGCCGAACCTTCCGCAGCGCATTGAGCGTGCGGTTGACTGCAATCCGATGTGCCCACGTTCCGAACTGTGAATCACCACGGTAGCTTGGAAGAGCACGAAAAATTTGAATCCATACTTCCTGAGCCACGTCGGCAGCTAGATCGCGATCGCCACAAAGACGCAGCACCACGGCATCTATGTGCGGGGCGTTCTCCATCCAGAGCTGCCGGAGAGCACGTTCATCCCCCTCCATTGCCCGCTGCACGATTGTCTGGTGCGTCGTCATCCAGTGTGCGCTTTTATTTGACTCAGGTTGTATCTCAAGGGTTGCCGGAATCGTCAAATATGACAAATTGGGCTTCTCTTCGTTCTGTTCCCAATTGCGTGCCCTCTAGTTGTAGGCCTTCTGATGCTGGTTCCACTCCTTATTGCCCTCGCCGGAGCCCCCGGCCACCACCCGCCAGCGCCCCACGGCCTCGGTCGTCCTGACCTCGCGGCCGTCACAGGCCTTCCCACTGCCTCTCCATCGTCCGTCGGGATGTCCTCCGAACGGCTCGATGCGGTGAATCGGGTAGTCGAACGCGGGATTGCCGCCGGTGGTTACCCCGGCGCCGCCGTGATCGTGGGACGAAAAGGGAAAGCTGTCCTCCAACGTGGCTTCGGCAGACTCTCCTGGGACGAATCGAGCCCGGAAGTGAATCCCGCCTCTACCATATACGATCTCGCATCTCTTACCAAGGTAGTCGGCACGACCACCGCGATAATGGTGCTGTTCGACCAGGGACGAATATCGCTCGATTCCCCCGTCTCGCACTACCTCCCCGAGTTTTCCGGCGGCGAGAAAGATGTAGTAACAATCCGACAATTATTGACCCACCGTTCCGGCCTACCCGCCGGACGCGACATCTTCCGGCTGACCCACGACCCAGTGGAGGCGCGCCGCATCATTCTGGCCACTCCGCTAGCCTTCCACCCCGGCGAATACTACGAGTATTCCGACCTGGGTGCGGACGTCCTGGCAATGGTAGTCGAGACGGTTTCGGCTCAACCGCTGGACGAATTTCTGGCCGACTATGTCTTTCATCCGCTCGGGATGTATCAAACTTCCTTCCGGCCAGCCGACTCCCTCAGGGCTCGCATAGCACCCACGGGAAGCTCCGCCAGCGGGCGCTCCACACCGGGCCAGGTCAACGACGAGAACGCCTTCGCCATGGGGGGGATTGCGGGTCACGCGGGACTCTTTTCCACGGCTGCCGACCTGTCTGTCTTCGCCCAGATGATGCTGAACGGCGGCGTCTACAGCGGCGTCAGGATCATCGCCGACTCTACCGTCCAACTCTTCACCACGCGAGCTGCGGGCCATCGCGCGCTTGGCTGGGACACCCCGACTGGATCGTTCGGATCTGGCAATTACCTCTCCGAGCGCGCCTTTGGACACACGGGATTCACTGGCACTTCCATGTGGATAGACCCGGATCGCGACATGTTCGTCATCCTGCTCACTAACCGGGTGTACGCTTCGCGCTCTCCGCACCCGGTGCGGGTGATCGCCGACGTACGCTCCGATCTGAGCGATGCGGCGTCGCTGTCGGTCACCGACATGGCTACCGGAGAACTGGTAATGCCGGCATCATTCCGGGCCGACCGCGAAGTGGGTTGGCATCAGCGTGCGCGTAGCAAGCGGCGCGGGCGGGCTCGCCATGCAAAGTCGCTATCTTCAAGACATGGAACCCGCGCCAGGTCAGTTCGAGCCACGGAGCTCAAGCGCTCCAGTCACGCCAAGCATTCAAGCAAGCGCGCCTCCGGCAACGCCTCCAAACACGCAACAAGATCGAAGCACCCAGCCCGCGCAGCCAGCAGTAGCAGCAGCAAATCCAAGCACAAGCACCGCGCCTGAGTCCGCCGCACCAGTCGCCAACCCGGCTAACACTGACTCCTCGCCCCCAGCCGGCGTTGTCAGCGTTGATCAGGTCAAGCTCGGCTTGCGCCGAGTAAAGGATCCGGACCTCCAGATCAACATCATGGACCTCGGCCTCGTCTATGGCGTCCGCGTAGACGGAGCCGTCGTGTCCGTTGACATGACGCTCACGTCACCCGGCTGTCCATCAGGTCCAGAGATCATGGGGGACGCTGAACGCCAACTTCGCACCCTTCCGGGCGTCGAGGACGTGAAGGTGAATCTCGTCTGGGCACCATTCTGGACCCCCGACAAGATCGAGCCGCGGGTAAGGGCGTACCTGGGGATCTAACCCCGTCATTCCCGCGAAAGCGGGAATCCCCACAGGAAATGCCGGATTGGCGCGACGAGATCCCCGCTTTCGCGGGGATGACGCGGATGACGCTGGATAACGGGCGACGCGCGGGTGACAGCTCTTTGCGAATAACCCGATAGCGTCGAGCCGCCCCCGCGTGCATAATCCGCGCATGCGAGTAGCCGGTCTCAGTTACGCGTTTCCCATCTGCCTGCTCATCTCATCCGCCGCGTGCGCGCACGGAATTGCATCGGAACTGGCCAACGATGCTCCGGGCGACATCAGCGTTCGACGATTACGTGTCAAGCCGAACGGCTCAACCCCCGGTGCAACGTTTTGGAACTCGGTGAGCGAGCTCGATGTCACGGCCGCGCGCGCGCAGGCGAGCACGATTTCGGAACGGTTCTTCACCGACGCGCTGAGCGCCTTGGTAAACGGTGATGTCGGCGGCGCGGAAGTCCTGTTCCACACACTTCTGGCCGATCCTGACCCGCTGGTTCGAGGCAGGGCACGAATCGGAATGACCGTTTCGCTCAACGCACAGGGAAAGTGGCAGGAACTCGCTGCGCTGAAGCCGGATATCCCGGCCGGCTCCGACAGCGTGGCGAATCTCGTTGACCGTGCGGCCGTCGATTCGTGGGCCGGTGTGTTGCGAGACGTTCCGCCGGTGGAAATAGATGCACCCGCGGTACCTGAGATTCGGCCCGTGCTCGGCAGCAAGGTGGGCACGCCTATCATCAGAGTCGAAGTCAACGGACACACTCACTACTTCTGGCTCGACACAGGCGCGACTATGTCGTTACTCGCGAGCAACGTGGCCATTGAATGCGGAGTTACACCGCTCACGAATGACACACTGGCAATCGCAGCGGCGCAGGGCCGCATTGCGGCTCGGCCCGCAATCGCAAGCCTGGTTCAAATCGGCAACGTTACGATCCGAAACCTGCCCGTCGCCCTACTTGACCCCAGCGCACTCCGGTTGGATAAGCGCATCGCGAACGGACTCATCGTTCCAATGAAGTTGGACGGCGTAATTGGCTCGGACGTGTTACGCAGATTGAGCGTGGTGCTGGATATGGGGGCACGCACCATATCGCTCGCACGCCCCGCCGCACATCCACCCAAGCAGCGCACTCTAGTCTGGATCGGCTTTCCCGTGGTGCGTCTTTTAACCCGCAACGGCCACCCGGTTCTCTTCGGCCTCGACACTGGGGCCGACTCGACGATCGTAACCGACGCGTGGATGGACAAGACCCCAGATCCGCAGCTTACCACCGCCAGAGGCACTGTCGATGCACTCGGCGCCACACACGCTAGCAACCTACCCGTGCTGCACCGAGTTACCGTTGGTGACGGCGAGTACGTCTTGCGGCTCAGCGACGTCCCAATCGTTCAGGAACGGCGGCAAACCTTCGTCACACTCGACGGCGTGCTCGGCGCCGACGTCCTTGCGCACGCAACGCTTCACCTAGACATCACCAATGGAGTGTTCGCGATTCGGGCACCAGGGCTATCACCGTTCCCTCGCGACACTGGATTCATTCGGATAGGCCGGTAATGTCATCAAGGCAGCAAGTCTCCCAGCGCCACCCAAACTGAATCGCCACATATATTCACGAAGTAATCCCGATCTCACTCATCTGATATGACTAAAAGCACTGTAGCAGCCACCGCCGCGATGTTGCTGGCCGCGGCATCCGCAGGCGCGCAACGCTCGACGCAAACGGCGAGACCAGCATGGCCAGAACGCGCGGTACGGCGCGACATTCCGCTGCAGCCGGGAATCCGACGAGCATATGCAGAGGGAACACGCGATTCGACCGGCGCACCCGGCAAGCGCTACTGGCAACAGAGTGTGGATTACCGCATCAATGCAACGGTTGATGCACCCGCAGGCGTGCTGCACGGCTCTGAGACCATAACCCTGCACAACACGACGCCCCATGCGCTCGACAAGATCGTGTTGCGGCTGTATCAGAATTACTTCAAGGCAACTGTTCAGCGCAATGACTACGTAACAGATATTACGGACGGCGTTGTGATGGAACGGCTCACTGTCAACGGCACGCCAGTATTGCTCAGTGACACCGCACACTACCAGGTGAATGGCACTGTCGCATCGATCAAACCTGCAGCGACCATCGCGGCTGGCGCTAGCGCAACGATCGAAGCAACGTGGCATTTCGCGGTTCCGCGCGTTGACACGCTCGAGCGAGGGGAGCGCATGGGCCGTTTCGGCGACTATCTGTATCAGGTAGCCCAGTGGTATCCACAAGTCGCCATGTACGACGACATGCGCGGATGGGATACCGATCAGTACATGGGAGTTGGTGAATTCTACAATCAGTTCGGCAGCTTCGATGTGAACATAACTGTGCCGGGCGGCTGGCTGGTCGGCGCGACTGGTGACCTGCAGAATCCAGCAGCGGTGCTGTCACAGCGCACGCGTGACAGACTCGCGCTTGCGATGCGCGTCGATACAACGGTGCATGTGGTAACGACCGCTGAGCGCGGTGCGAGCGCTACAACCCCTGGCGCCACGCTCACCTGGCATTTTACAGCACCGCACGTCAACGACTTCGCCTTCGCGGCCTCGCGCGATTATGTGTACGACGCGACACACGCGAATATTCCCACAAAGAGCGCCATTCCCGTCAACGTCCTGTATCTACCTCAGCACACCGCTTACGCGACAAACAACACCGCGCAATACGGCCGCTTCGCCCTCGAGCATCACTCGAGTTACGTCTTTCCATACGAGTTCTCGCAAGGGACGATCGCTGACGGGCCAGAGACGGGGATGGAATATCCCATGATCATCTTCAACGGCTCTGGATTCGGTGTAACGGTTCACGAATTCGGCCACGAATGGTTTCCGATGACGGTCGGCTCGGATGAAACGCGCTACGGCTGGATGGATGAAGGCTTCAACGAATACATAGATGGAGCCGCAGGTGCGGATTACAGCCACAAGCCCGAGGACATGTCGGGAAGCTCAGCTGCATACCGTCGCATCGCTGGTTCCGAGCTCGAGGGACCGATGATGTGGCCAACGGATTTCCTCGGCCCGAACGCGACAACTACCACTTACGTCAAGGCGCCGATAATGTTTCGCGCGCTCGGCGGTGTTGTCGGTGATTCGGCCGTGCACAGCGCGTTTGCGGAATACGCAAAGGAATGGCGCTTCAAGCATCCTTCGCCGTATGACTTCTTCATGTCGATGAACAAAGCGCTTGGCCGTAACCTCGACTGGTTCTGGTACCCGTGGTTCTTCACCACGTACACAACTGACCAGGCGATCGAATCAGTGACCACGCGAGGGACCAACGCCATCGTCAACATACATGACAAGGGTGACATGGCGATGCCAATAATCCTTCGGGTCGAGTACACCGACAAGAGCACGGATGTGGTCATCCAGAACGCCGAAGTCTGGTTTACGGGAACCCGCAATGTTGCGATGACAATCCCGCTGCGCGGCAAGACGATTCAGAGTGTGACCCTGGATCCGGATAACCGCTTCCAGGACATGGATCGAACCAACAACTCATGGAGTAGAACGAAATAGGCAGCTCCAACAATGCCGCTGCTATCTCGCACCACCCCTCAACTCCTTAGTGTTCCAAGAAATGGCGGACCTGCACGCACAGCATCCCACGACGGCCCGTTGGGCTCACGTCCTTCTCAGAATTTTCGCTGGCGCAGTCGTGTGCCAACACGGTGCACAGAAGCTCTTTGGCTTGCTCGGTGGCATTGACGGGGCCGGACACGCGGCTGGAGTCGGCCTGACACTCGTGGGAATCGCCGGTCCGATCGAGTTCATTGGTGGCGTGCTCGTCGTACTCGGACTCTTCACGCGACCGGTGGCATTCCTCTTATCGGGAGAGATGGCCGCCGCGTATTTCCTCATGCACTTCCCACGTGGGTTCTGGCCTGTCCTGAATCGAGGCGAGACGCCCGTCCTGCTGTGCTTCGCGTTCCTGTATCTGGCAGCCACTGGCGCTGGCGCCTTCTCCTTCGACTATCTCAGGACTCGGAATCGGCCGAGCGCAGTGATGCGCTGAAACACGCGCTCGGACCGCTAGCCATCCGCCATCGGTCCGAGGCGCGCTGTCGCAGAGTTGACACGTTTGGTGTAGACGGCCACTGACTCGCCGTCGTGAGGATGTGGCAGAACGAACTCTGGCCGCTCGGGTTCCGACGAGTCCGGCGAGTCAACCATCAGGTCCCCACCAGCCTTTTCCACGGCGGTCTCGAACGCATCGATCGCGGACAGAAGGTCAGCGACGTCAGCATCGGACCCCGTAGCGGCCAGGTGAACGCCCTTCTGATCCAGGCGCCCTATCAACTCGGAATGGAGCGACGCGCGCTCCTCGCGCCGGATCGAGTCGTCAAAGTCAGATTGTTCGGGCATTTGCGTAGTGGGTTGGGGTACACCCAGACCATTCAATTCCAGTGCCGCGTTG
The DNA here is from genome assembly GCA_041691775.1 of Gemmatimonadota bacterium. Lineage (GTDB taxonomy): Bacteria > Gemmatimonadota > Gemmatimonadetes > Gemmatimonadales > Gemmatimonadaceae > Fen-1247. The sequence continues at coordinate 262,819 of JBEPUB010000002.1, read as the reverse complement.
GAGCGTGAGGTCTCACGCCGGTCTCACGCAGGTCTCACGCCGGTCTCACGCCGGTCTCACGCCGGTCTCACGCCGGTCTCACGCCGGCGGGCGTGGTGTCTGAATTGCCATGCCCGCGGTCGTCATTCCGCCGTCGCACGGGATAATCGCCCCGGTCACGTACTTTGCGGCATCGCTGCAAAGGAACAGAACCATGTCGGCTATGTCGTCCTTGGTGGCGACGCGACGTAAGGGAAGTTGCCTGGCCAGTGCGTCACGAATTGGCCCGGGCGGTGCGAGTCGATCCATCCCTTCGGTGTCAGCGACAGCACCAGGCATTACTCCATTCACGCGAACGCCCATCGGACCCCATTCAAGCGCTAGTGTGCGAGTCAGCATGTCAACGCCTGCCTTCGCGGCACACACGTGCGACTGCATGACCATTGCCTGAACCGCCTGCGGCGCCGATATCGTTACGATCGATGCGCCCGGCAGCTCGAGGTGGTCGTACGCGGCGCGACATGTGTTGAACGTACCAAGCAGATCGATGTCGATAACCGACTTGAAGGCATTCGCAGACATCGCGTTCGCAAGCGCGGGGAAATTTCCGGCCGCACCGCAGATCACGATACCAATGACGCCGAATTGCTCGTGCGCCGCTGTGACCGAACGCGACAGCGCGTCGTAGTCCCGAACATCCGCGGCGAAGCCAGCCGCACTGCCGCCAGCGGACACGATACCTGCCGCGACAGTATCGAGCTTGGATTGCGTTCGTCCAACCAACGCGACCTTTGCACCCTGCTCAGCCAGTCGCTCTGCGATGCGTTGATTGATTCCGGAGCCGCCTCCGGTAACCAACGCCGTTTTCCCGTCCAACATGTGTGACACGAATGTAGTCATCTCAACGTCCCTCGAACTTTGGCGCGCGTTTCTCGGCGAATGCACTCATGGCTTCCGCAAAATCCTGCGACTGCATGAACGTCGCGTTCCAGAGCGCATTGTACTGAAGACTCTCGCGCATTCTGTGGTGCGCGTACTGATTCATCACATGCTTTACTCCCTGGACCGTCAGCGGTGGATTGGCAGCGATGCGTGCAGCGATACTCTCGGCATGCTGCAGTGCAGCTTCGGGAGTGTCGTCAACGTGATTCACAAGCCCCAGCGCCGCAGCCCGTGCAGCATCGAGATCCTCACCTGTAAGACACAGCTCTCGCGCTGCTCCCTCACCTACTATCGCAGGGAGGCGCTGCAGGCTTCCCATGTCTTCGACTATTCCGATCCCGACCGCGCGCGCCGAGAACATCGCTTCACGCGAGCAGACGCGCACATCCGCCGCGCAGATGATGTCTATCCCCGCCCCTACACACCAGCCAGAGATGCTCGCGACAACCGGCTTTCTGCACGACATGAGGGAGGTAATGGCCCGCTGCATGAGCGTGATCTGATCCAGAAAGCGTGTGCGCTCCGCCGCCATAGCTGGTGCGGCGAGTGCGTACTGCAGCTCACTGGTCATCGCGATGAGATCCAGGCCGAAGGTAAAATTTCCACCCGCACCAGTGAGCACAACGGCGCGTACATCCGAGCTCGAATCGAGACCATCAAACACACCCGGAGCTTCGCGCCAGAAATCGGGACCGAGTACGTTGCCCTTTCCCGGACCCTTCATGGTCACCCGCGCGACGTGATCCGAGATGGTCACGTCGAAAGCGAGACGGGCGTCGAGTTGTGTCGTTTCAGTCATTTTGCTGGTGGTGTATCGCCTTGTGACGCGATGCCTGCTATTGCATCGACACCGAAGCGATAGTGAGTCCAGTCGTTCAGCGCTACTCCGTGATACCGCTCGTAAAACCGAATCGCGTTGACGTTCCAATTGAGCACCGATAGCTCCAACCTGCCGCAGCCGCATTCCTGAGCGATCTGGGCGAGACGCGTGAAGAGCTGCCGCCCGATGCCCCGCGCCCGCGCGGAAGGTCGCACATAGAAATCCTCCAGATACAGACCGCGGCGTCCGGTCCACGTCGAGAAGTTGAAGAAATAGAGTGCGAAGCCAAACGTCTCAGTGTCGTCCTCGGCCATAATTGCGTGCGCGACCGCTTTGGGACCGAATAAGGCGTCATACATCAAGTCCGGAGTCGCGACCGCCGAGTCCGGGTCGCGCTCATATTCCGCGAGCTCGCGGATCAGGTCGAGGATTCTCGGGATATCGGCCGCGACCGCGGGCCGAAGACGTACGTCGCTCATCGCGCGTTCCTGGTTGGCATGCCTAAAGGTATGCGCGAATCTTCGCGAACGCGCGTATCCACTGGCTGTACACGAACAAAAGTGCGGCGGAGCGCAGTGCCGCGCCCCGCCGCAGATAGCATCTTCAGCCGCGGATCAGTGCAACGTTATCGAACCGTTCACGGTGCTGGCCGTGAGGCGCCGGCCACCATTCCCAACGACGCCATCGGCATGCCTGCGACGCCTGTCGAAGTTAAGCGTGTACTTGGTATCGATGGACCCGTTGAGCGTGCTCAGCTCCACGTCGGCATTGAGCCGTGATGGACCGGCGACCTCGATGTCGCCATTCACCGTACGAAACCGCATGTCGCCGGTACCCTGACTGGCCATCGTCGCGTGAACCGAGCCGTTGACTGTTTCCGCCGACACGTTGCCACCGCGAGTATCGACATTCACACCGCCGTTCACGGTTCGCGCCGTGACCTGACCGGTAACCTGCGTCACTCGGACGCTTCCATTTACCGTATTAGCTCTGACGTCCGACGCGATGCGCTCCATTGTAACGTCGCCGTTCACGGTATTGCCGTTGGCACGCACACCGGACGGTACTTGCACGGAAAATTCCGCCGCCACGTTGCGCCGGCGGTCGCCGCCGTCATTCCAGTCTCTGTCTCTGCTGTGCATCCCCTCTGCGTCACACGTGGCGTCATCGTTCCAGAGCGCGCATATGACGAGATTGCTTCCGGCGCGCACGACAGCATAGTGAACGGTCCGTGGATCGCCGCCTGAATGCACGTGCTTCTCGGCTTGCACGTGTACGTTCGCGTCGGGGCTGGCAGTGAAGCGCAGAGCGCCGTTGATGTTGAAGAGCCGCAGCGATCCGCCACTTGGAAGTGCACCATCCCAGTGCCATGACGTTCCATCACGACCAAGGTCCTGCTGAGCCAGAAGTGGTGTCGCTCCGACAGCGAGAGCGCACGCGGCGCCAAGTACGTGCCTGGATATGTTGATCATGGGTTTCCCTGAGAGATGTGCACTGAGCCACTGAACGTATCTACCCGCACTCGCCCTTCGCCTCGACCAATCGCGTAGTCGAAGTTGGTCCGGTCGTCGTCCGGATCACTGTTCCGGCGCCGTACTGCACCGGGATACTCATTCGATACCGACCCACTGAAGGTTTCGACACTGACCGTAGCGTTGGCGTTGCTTCCCAACCTGAGGTCCGTCCGCCCCGAATGAGTCTCGAACTCATACCGCCCTGACCCACTCACAGATCCGGTAAAGTCTATGCTTCCGCTCACGGAGGTGGCGTGAACGCGGTCGCCTCGAACGTTGCCGATTATTATAGATCCGCTCACCGTCTCGGCGCTCACAGTACCTGCTACGCCGGTGACGGAAATGGGCCCACTGACGTTCTCAATACGCGCATCGCTTCCAACGTTCGTCGCGGTAATGCGGCCCGACACACCCTCGACGCTGAGCGACGATCCGACATCACGCACGTCCACACGTCCGCTCACGTTGCTCACCTCGACCGGACCTCGCACTCCCGCGACATCCACGCTGCCCGATACCGCCGACAGCGTTGCGTGAGCGCCAGTTGGAACGGTCACTTCGTACGTGGCGCGGCCCACAGCGTCACCGTCACCGTTACGGTTATTGCGCCAGCCCGAGCCCGTTTGTTCAAGCGTTATGTGCGAGCTACTTGCATCGAATTGAAGCGATGGCGGCCCGCTCGTACTCGCAATCACGCGCACCTGGTTCCGATCCCACGTAGACACCCTCATTGAGCCAGCGATAAGCGAGAGCTCCACTGTGCCATTGGACGAAAACGCAACTACAGTATCGATCCTGGCCACGCCCTGATCACTACTCCCGAACCATGCGCGCGGCGGGCGTGGCGGCCGCGGGGCTCGCGGGGTTCGCGGTGCCAGGGGCGGCGTAGGTGGCGTAGGAACCACCTGGGCCTCAAGTGGCATGACGCTGATCGTCAGCGTCGCAACCATCGCAACTACAATCGCGTTGCGCATTCGTGCCTTTCTTGCTTTCATGTTCAAGTCCTCTCGCGTCTTCACGCTGCGGGAAGTAGTGCAGCCGCGCGAAGCAATCCAGTCTTCTTCGCGAGCGTATGGTCCAACTGATCGTTCAGTAGCCTGCTATTCGGATCCTTCGCGAGTGCCTCTTTCGACTGGCGGATCGCATCGTCGATAACGCGCAGGTTTTGCTCGATGATCGCCACGGTCGATTGATTCAACTGACCACGCCGAGCGTCGAGCGCGACGTGCAGCCTCGTGATTTCAGAATCGTAGGTGGTGCGCATCTCGTCACTCTCGCTTGCCGCGGGATGCGATGCAAGCTGCACGGCTGGACGCTTGTCACGAACTACTGTCGGTGAGTCATCGCCGCCGCGCGCCGGTACATCTTTGTTCGCAACCGCGATCGCGTTCTGCTGCGGTTGCAGGATCGGTATCGTCGCCTGCTTCTCCGTAGTTCCTGTGGCTATTGAACTGTCTGGGCGCGTGCCAGTGCTCGCGACGGAACCTGGTCGCGTACTTACCGTAGCTCCTCGCGTACTCAGCACGTACGTGATTCCGGCGCTCGCCGCGATGAGCGCCGATGCTGCGAGCAGCATCGGCATCCATCCCAGCGACCGATGGGTAACACGCACTGGCGCAGCAGATATCGGGATAGCGCGCGCCGAGATGCGGCTCTCGATGGCAGGCCACAGGTTGTGCACCGGCACGATTCCCTGCAACAGGTCCGGGTTGTCTTCGAGATATTTCGCCACTGCGTCTCCGGCTTCCCCGTCGTCCATCAGCGGGTCTTCGTTCGTGATGCCGTTTGTCATGCAAGTGCCTCCCTGAGAAGTCGCCGAGCGCGGTGGAGTTGTGCCTTGCTTCCACCAGAAGTGATGTCGAGCATCCCCGCGATCTCCTCGTGCTTGTAACCTTCAACGTCGTGCAGCGCGAATACCGCACGAGCACCCGGCGGCAGCGCAGCTATCGCAACCGCCAGATCCATCTTCTCTACATGAAATTCGCGTCGCGCAATTGGCGGCGTCCCGTTGAGCACATCGTCGCTCTCTGTGCGGGCGCGGTTGCGTCGCTCGTTACGCTGCGCTTCCAGTACCACATTCACCGTGAGCCGATGAAGCCACGTAGAGAAGGCTGAATCGCCGCGAAACTGCTGAAGCCTCTCCCACGCTCGAACGAACGCATCCTGCGCCAGCTCTTCGGCGCGCTCACGGTCGCCACACATCCGGACGCACACCGCATACACGCGATTGATGTTGTCTCGATACAATCGCTCGAACGCGTGCCTGTCCCCGCTCGCCGCAAGCTCTACATCTGACTCGGCAGCGGTTGGACTCATGGTCTCGGGCGAGGTGGCAATGGCTGTTTGCATCGGTCCTGCCAATAAGATGGGCCCAAGCCGAGAATGGTTTGAATCGGGAGTTCTGATATCGTCATTCCCCAGAAAGTGCCCTCATTCCCGGGAAAGTGCCGTCACCCCCCGGAAAGTGCCGTCATTCCCGCGAAAGCGGGAATCCCCTTCGGAGTGACGGATCTTCGCGGCGAGATGCCCGCTTTCGCGGGAATGACGGGGCATACGGGATGACGGAGGCACTCGGGATGACGGAGGCTCGCGCGGATGGCCGGCCTGTCACGCCCTCAGCGCGGCCACGAAGTCCGGACCTAGCACCTCAGCCTGCCAGCGGCGCAGCTCCGGAATCTCGGCCAGCTCATCGATCGACTTGGGCTTCCGGCGGGCCACTGCTTCCATCCTATCGCGCGCACAAAGGACCCCCGGGTCGAGCTTGAGGCGGGTGGCGGCTGCGTCGCGGACCGCCTTGAGCTTGGAGACGTTTCCGTCAAAATCCGGATCTCGATCCCAACGGGCGACGCGCGGAAAGCGCGGAAGATCGGCCTCTGGCACGGCGAGCCCGCGCTGCACGGCGTCGAGCAGCTCGGATGCGTGACGCTCCAGGATACCGCGCGGAACACCCTTAATAGCGGCCAGCTCCTCGCGCGTTTTGGGATGAATCCGTGCGATCTCGAACAGAGCTTCGTTTCCCATCACGCGGAAGGTCGCACGGTCGAGAGCAGCCGCACGCTCGTCGCGCCAACCTACCAGCTCGCGCAGAACGGCCAGCTCGCGTCGCTTGAGATCGCGCGCCCCTTTAGGACGCATGAAAGCCGAGGCCGGATCGTCCGGCGCGAACTGTACCGACTCCAAGCGCTCGAACTCCTCCTGCGCCCATGACATGCGCCCCATCGACTCAAGACCGGTGCGCAGTTCGTCGCGCAGGTCCAGTAAATAGCGCGTGTCCTGCGCAGCGTAGTCGAGCATGCCGGACGTCAGCGGGCGCATGGACCAGTCGGCACGCTGGTGTTGCTTGTCCAGCTTTACATTGAAGAACTTCTCCAGCAGTGCGGCCAGGCCAAACGCCGGAATGCCAAGCAGCTGCGCGGCGATCCGGGTGTCAAAGACATGTGTGGCGTGCCAACCGTAGTCCTGACGGAGAAGGCGCAGGTCGTAATCGGCGTCATGAAATATGACCTCCACTTCCCGGTCTTCGATCAACTCGCCTAGCTTGGGGAGGATTCCGGCGTGCAGCGGGTCGATGATGGCGCTATGATGCTGCGTGGAGAGCTGGAGCAGGTAAATGCGATCGACAAAGCGGTGGAAGCTTGCGCCTTCGGTATCGAGCGCGACTTCCCGGACACCTTGAAGTGAGTCGAGGAACAGCGCGGCCCGCTCGGCGGTGTCCAGGTAAACGGGCTGGTACGGATCTGCCATACCTCAATCTATCATGACCCCAATAAGATCCCCGCGGCACCAAGGGTGGCGCACCAGAGACATAGCACGGGCATCGATCGTCGTGCTGCTCGTATGTGCAGGCGCCTACGTCGTATTCCGCGCGCACAATCTGATATTCGTCGCGTACATCGGGATGTTGCTGGGCCTGGCGGTATCGGCAGGCGCCGCCAGGCTTCGGCGGTTCGGCATTGGTCAGGGCTTGGGAGCCGCGCTCATAGTGGCTTGCTCGATCGCAGTTCTGGTGGGCTTCGGCGCCTGGACCGGACCAACTATCAGGACTCAGTACCGCGAGCTCAAGCAGCGGCTTCCCGAAGCGTTCGTGAAACTGGACAAATGGGTGGGCCAGCGCGAAGGTGGGATTATGGGATCGCTGCTTTCCAACCAGGCTGATTCCACAAATATAGCGGCACCACTAGAGCGCCAAGACGACAGTATAGCCCTAGTTGCACCGATAGCGCCTGATTCCCTGGTTCACCTCAAAGCGCTCAAACAGCAGATACTGGCCCGCAGCGCTGGCGCTACCGGGTACATATTCCCCGTCCTGCATTCCACAATCGAGGTGGCTGCGGGAATCGTCATAATCTTTTTCATGTCGATCTATATCGGCGCCGACCCCAAGTTGTATCGTGGCGGGATCATCGAGCTCATCCCCCATCGGTCTCGGGCGCGGGGCGAGCAGGTGGTGGAGGCCATAACGCTGGCACTGCGCCGCTGGCTCGTCACCCAGCTCATCGCGATGCTGGTAATGGGCTGCGTCGCGACTGCCGTTCTTACGGCGCTGCATGTACGGGCCGCGCTTCCGCTCGGAATCCTGTCTGGGTTGCTGCAATTCGTCCCGATGGCCGGCCCCCTAATCAGCGCGATACCGGCCATCGCGATGGGCTTCGTGGATTCACCAGAGAAGGCAGCAGCCGTGATGGTTGCATTCTACGTAATCCACTTCCTCGAAAGCCACGTACTGATCCCGCTCCTGATGAAGGAAGGGGTGAACCTACCGCCAGTCCTCACCGTATTGACCCAGGCCGGAATGGCCCTCGCGTTTGGCGTGATGGGACTCTTCGTTGCCGTCCCAATGCTCGTGCTCGTAATGATCTTGGTGAAGATGCTGTACGTGGAAGATGTGGTCGGCGATCCGTCGCCGCTTCCGTTCGTCAACGAGCCGCCGACGCATCCCGACCAAGCAGCGGTGTGAGCTGAATTGTGAGCGCAAGCGCCGCATGACGCACGCGAAAGAAGATTACCCGCTCTACACGCGCTTTCCCGCGCTCCGCGCGATTCCGCGCGTGTCGTTGTGCGTACTTCCATCGCCAGTTGAATGCGCAACGGTAAGCGGCGCTGAGATCTGGATCAAATCGGACGGCCTCAACGCCGCCGTGTGCGGCGGCAACAAGGTGCGCGCGCTCGAGTTCCTGCTCGCCGGTGTGCATGCTGGCGACACAATCATTACCCCGGGTGGCGAGGGATCCACGCACGTCCTCGCAACCGCGATTCACGCGCGCCGGCTTGGAGCGCGTGTCATCGGAGTGAGGTGGCGTCATGAGATGAACCACTCTGCTTATCGCGTGGCAGACATGATCGCCGACGAGTGCGTGATATCGCGGGTGTACGCGACAGCCACCGGCGCAATGCTGCGCGCGCAGATCTCACGCCTCACGCAGCGGTGCCGCTACATCCCCGTCGGGGGATCCACACCACTTGGTGTTCTCTCGCACGTGAACGCTGCACTCGAGCTCGCTGCGCAGATTCGCGCCGGTGAGTTGCGCACACCCGCGCGCGTAGTGGTTCCGCTTGGCAGCGGCGGTACAGTCGCTGGGCTCTCGCTTGGTTTCGCCATAGCGGGACTCGACACGGCCACGATCGCTGTTCAGGTGACACCATCGGCCATCGCTAACCGGCTACGCGTGAAGGGGCTCATCGCGCGAACTGCAAAACTGATCGAGCGGGAAACAGGGGAACGCATTCCACGCGTACCGCCGCACTTGCTCGGCGTGGTGCATGATGCATACGGTGGTGCGTACGGGCGACCGTTGGCTGCAGCGACTGCTGCAGCCAACGAGCTGCATATGAGCACCGGAATTAGGCTGGACGACACGTACTCAGCCAAGGCATTCGTCGTTGCGCTTGCGCTCGCGCGCTCCGCAGAAGGTCCCACGCTTTTCTGGAACACGTTTGATTCGCGCCTGCTCTAAGGGCGGGCGCCAAACGGGCCTCCCTTTTTGCATCCGTCCGTTGAGCATCGCGTTGCGCTGGTGCAAATTGAGCCAATGACTGAGCACCAGAAAGAGACCGTGGCTTCTACGCCACCGGCAGCGCCACTCTCCGCGGCTGAACGGACACCAGCTGCCCGGGCGGGCGCAGTTCTCTTCCGCCATCGCGGCTGGCTGCCGATTCTCTTCCTCGGCGTCCCGCTCGTTGCGCCGGGCGAGATGTCGCCCAGGCTCTGGGTCGGTGGCATTCTTCTAGTGCTGCTCGGCGAGGCGTGGCGGCTGTGGGGAGTCGCGGCAGCCGGAACGTCCACTCGCAGACGCTCGCGCAACGTCAACAGGCTCGTCACGTACGGACCATTCGCGTGGAGCCGCAATCCGCTCTACAACGGTAATTTTCTCATCTGGATGGGCTTTGCCGTGATCTCTGGGGTGTTCTGGTTTCTCCCCGTTGCGATAATCTTGTTCGCAATCGAATACTCGTTGATCGTGCGCTTCGAGGAAGGCGTGCTCGAAACGACGTTCGATGAAGAGTATCTCGACTACAAGTCCCAGACGTCACGCTGGATTCCACGGCCGCCTGCAACGCACATAAACGGCGACTTTGATTGGCCGCAAGCATGGCGCAGCGAAGTGAGCACCTTTCTGCAATACGCGGTGCTCATCATCGCGTTCGTCATCAAGAGCCGGTACGGCATCGGCGGAAAGCCCATGCCCTGATTCGCGCCTGGCGCGATCCCGGAAAAGCAAAGGCGCCCGAAGGCGCCCCGCAACACACAAAACAAGCTTCAGCGCTGGGGCTTTCCCGGCGGGTTCGGTCCCTTGAAGACGTCAGCATTCAGGCTGATGTAGCTCTTGAGAGTCTGTGGAACGTCTTCTTCGGGGAAGATGGCGGTCACCGGACACTCCGGCTCGCAGGCGCCACAATCTATGCACTCATCAGGGTGAATGAACAGTTGATTCTCGCCCTCATAAATGCAGTCCACGGGACAGACATCAACACAAGCACGGTCCTTCACACCGATGCAGGCTTCAGTTATTACGTAGGGCATTTCTCACTTGGTTCGGCCGGTAAGGCACTCTTAAGAAAGATAGGGCCGGAGGGGCAGAATTCAACGGCGAACCGTCGCGACGGGTCGTTGCCTTGCGAGATTCCCGCTTTCGCGGGAAGGACGACGGGATCCTACCGCCAGGGCGGCACTTTCCCCTTCCACTCCAACTCTGGATTATCCCGAAACAGCGTCGCCTTTCGCCCGATCACCTGCACGACTTCGGATCCAGTCGCGTCAGCGAGTGCGTTTGCGACTTCCTTGATCGGCGCGGCCAGATTCCGGCTGATATCCACCTTCACCAGCTCGTGCGTCCGCAACACGTCATCCATGGTCTTCACAATGGCCTCGGTGAGGCCCGCATGGCCAACGTGAACCAACGGACTCAATCGCTGCGCTTCAGTGCGCAGATTCGCTCGCTCTTTACTGTTCATCACCCGCGCGCACCCTCCCGGTCAATGTGAAGAACGTCCGGACGTCAACCGCCGGACTGTTCCAGTAATCCTTTCGCCCGGCATCGCGCCGCATCGCCTGAAAGTGCAGATGCGGCACCGGCGCGTTTCCGGTCATACCAACATAGCCCAGTAGGTCGCCCTGCGAGACATGCTCCTGCGCGACGAGGCCGTCGGCGTACTTCTCGAGATGCGCGTAGTAGAAGATGAAACGCCCGGAATCGTCGGTCATATAGATCGTGGTCCCGCCGAGCGCATTGTGACTGAGCCGCATTATTGTACCGGCTTCCGCGGCCACTACTCGGGTCCCCATTGGAACGAGTATGTCGCTTGCGCGGTGTGTCCGTCCATCGGAGCGCGGCTCGTTGAAGCTGTCCGACACGCCACTCGGCGCGACCCCTTCGACCGGGACCATTAGCGGGTTGCTGTCGAAATACTCCATGTCGGCGGCATCGGCCGGTACGCTCGAGGTTCCGCCATCGGCTCCGGCAACAGGACTCGATACCGGGATCGTACCAGGACCAGCGAGTGGCGGCAGCGGACGAATGCTCGCGGCACATGCTGAAGTGAGGAGCATTGCGCCGCCAATCGCCGCCGCGCGCCACGAATCAACCATGCGAATCAGGTCTCGTTTCCGACACCAGTGAGCGCGACGCTGGTTGTCCAGAGTTGCTCCTGTAGCTTTTCATCGTGACTGAGTCGCGTCGTTCTCGCGGGCTGACACTTGTCAAAATACTCACCGGTTACTCCGTCCACTTCCGGTGACGCTGCGAGATACACCGTGGTTCGTGCACCTTTCTCGGGCGAGATCATGAACCAGCTGCTGAGAGCGCGAAGAATCGCAACCTGGCGCCAGATCTCAGTTGCGACCACGCCCGGATGAAGTGTGTTGACGGTGATGCCGCTGCCAGCAAGTCTGCGTGCGAGTACATATGTGAACATCACATCCTCGAGCTTGCTCGCGGCGTACATCCTGACGTTACTGTAACTCCGCTCGCCTTGCAGATTGTCAAACTCGAGCTTGCCGCTCGCATGCGCACCTGATGCGACATTGATGATGCGCGCAGATTTCGCCGCGCGAAGCCCGGGCAGCAACAGATTTGCGAGCATGAAATAGGCGAGATAGTTCACCGCAAACGTGCGCTCGATCCCGTCAACGGTCAACTCACGTCGCTTCAGGGCCAATCCGGCATTGTTCACCAACACATCGATCCGGGGATGTGCCCGGAGAATGTCCCGGGCAACTGCACGAATCTCTGACTGTGAAGACAGATCCGCTATGCGTAGCTCCACACTGCCGCCCCTGCCGCCTCGTTGAGCCGCGCTGGAAATATCGGCTCTGGCTCGCTCACCCTTGTCGCGATCGCGACAGACGATCACAAGCTGCGCACCGAGGCTCGCCAGTGCCTCCGCCGCGGCCTTGCCAATGCCCGTATTGGCGCCGGTGATTACGCACGTCTTGCCCTGCATCGATGCTGTGACTGGACTACAGGACATCTCGTTCTCGTTGATCCGGGTTACGCAAACAATCTAAGACGCAAAACGGCCCCGACGAACGAACTGTCGTCGGGACCGTCTTCATGCGCCCGGATTGCTAGATAGTACCGTTCGACCCGGTACCGGACTGAACCGACATCGGCGAATCGAGCCGCACTACCACCCTTCCGCCACTCGGCAGGCACGCATCGTACTTCTCAGTCTGATGCGCGAGCACCGCGCCGGCTGCCGCGCCGCCAGCCGCTCCGATGATCGTTCCCTTTGTCTTCGATCGTCCACTCAGAATTCGGCCCAGTATGGCACCTATAACCGCGCCGCCAGCGACCTTCGTGGCGTCGTTGTTGTCCGGTGCCTTAACCTTCTCGACACCAGCGCTGACGATCTCGCCGTTCACAGGGTAGGTCTTCCCGCCGTACGCGATCGAGCGGACAACGAGGCCGATGTTCATGTTCTCGCCGGCCTGATTGCTACGGCCGAGCGATGTGACCTCGAGTACTGCGGTGGCGCCGGCCGGTATCACAACACCGTTGGATCCAGTCACCGATTCTGCAAGCGTTGCAGTTATGCGGTCGCCAACGCTATTCGTATTCGTGCAAACTCGCTGGCCTGAGTTGAGCGCGATATTGGTTCCCGCGGAGATGACCCCAACAGTTCCTTCCTTGTTGGCGGCATTTGCGGGTGCCCTGACGACGGTGTTGCCAGACGCCGTCGTGACCGGCGCTTGCGCTACTGCGACCGGCGCTGGTTGCGGCGCTGGCACTCTTCGGCGCGGCGGCGGCGTGGTGGCCACGCGCCTTCGCTCGACTACCGCCGCGCGCGGTGGCGCTGGCGGAGGTGTGGTTGGTACGTCCTTGAGCTGGGGCTGCGCTGCAGTGTCATTGTTCGCCAGTTGCAGATCGCGCGTGAGCGACGAGTCCTGCGCTAGCGCGTCTTGTCCAGACTTGTTGTCGCTCTTGCTGCACGCAGCTACAGCGAGCAGGGTAAGTGCACAGATCGTCGCGGGACTGAATGATCGCATTGAGTGTCGGGTTTGCCTAAAATGTGCCGCGGAGGATTGGTCCCCGCCGGTTGATCAAAATACCGCCGCCTCGGTGTCCGCGCTCGTCGCAGTGATCGCCGTCCACCACCCCACCTCGGAGAACGGCGCCGCCAATGGCGCCGATGATTCCTCCGATCCCACCTATCCCACCGCTTCCACTCCCGTTGCCATCGCCGCGCGTTGCACCAGGATCGCTGGATGGATATGAAACGTCAACGGGCACTGGGCGGGGCGACGACGCGGCGGTGGTTGTCGCGGGATCCACTGGCGTCATCGTTACCGCGGCTGCGTCAGCACCTTTCACAGGCGCGGGCGTGGTCGAGACCGCGGACGCTACCGGAATTCGATCACGATGCAGCGTGTGATGTGCGACGAGCCGCGTTGCCCCGCTAGACGACGCCAACCGCGCTCTGCCCTGCGGGGACAGCTCTTCAGTAGATACAACCGTCTGTACTCCCGCGTGTGGTGCGAGCGCGAGCGCATCCGAGGTCTTCGCTGTAGCCAGGTCCTTTGCCAGATCGTCACTCATCCCAGCATCCTTGCCCTTGCACGCGGCTACTCCCAATAGCACCGCGGCGGAAGCGACCAGCGACCCGTAACGCATGTGTCCTCCAGCGGACGTCCTTCAACCATATTTGTACCCGAGTACCTCAACCCCCAGGTCGTTCCAAGGTTCCATGGCAACATCCCGATCTTTGGTCCTGTTCGCGTTACTCTCGTTACTCTCGTTACTCGCGATTCTCGGCTGTTCCACCGACGTTCCCGGCGTGAGCGCCATCCAGCGAGTGGCCGCCGAGCGGGCTATCCGGAGTGAGGTCGAGTCGGCCTATGACTTCAGCCGACCCGATGTACCCGGCGATCTCATGGCGCTTTACGCACCGACTGGTCCGATCATTTCGGCGAGTGGAGGACGCATCACGACGTCGCGGGATTCGCTCCGGGCCGGCATCCAGGCCTTCTGGACCAATGTCGGCCGGAACATGCGCAACGCCCATGTCCAGTGGACCGCGATGGCCATAGACGTCCTAGCGCCGAACGTCGCGGTGATGACCGCAACGTATCGAATCCCACACACGCAGCCCAACGGACTGCCGCATGTAATTGGAGGCGCATGGACCGCCGTTTTCGTCCTTCGGAACGGCCACTGGTACGTCGTTGATGAACATTTGTCCGACGATCCATTCGCGTCCTGATGAACAGCACGAATCGCCCGGGAAAGAACCCGCCAAGCGGCCGTCCGAACAGTCGGAATAGGACTTTTAGGTGTGCCCTTTGCGGCGTTAAGATCGTCACAAATGACAATGACTGACGCAAACACGCCAGGCACCCCCTATTTGATTCACGCCTTTGAGCACAAGGCGTATCCAATCCCAGCCGACCGTCCACTGTCGATTGGTCGGGAGACGGTGTGCGATATTACAGTCAACGAGGTAGCCGTTTCGCGGCACCACGCCGAAGTCCGACAGGAGGGCGAGGACTTCGTCCTGACTCCGGTTGGGTCCACGACGACCGTGATGAACTCGCTGCCGGTGGTCGGCCCGCAGCCACTTCACCAGGGCTCGACGTTCATGGTGGGCAGCATGAAGTTCGTCTTCACGCGAGAGCGCTTGCCTGTAGCGATGAAGATCGCAAGCCCAATGCAGCGGCCAACTACCGTGGACGACCGTCGCCCAACGCTGACGTTTCCGGGTCAGCCAAACGCACCCGAGATCCAGCAACCGCCGAGTAGGATGGGCTTGATGCCGGTCATTCTCGGCGCGATTGTGGTGCTCGTCATAGGCGCCGCATTCTGGGCTCTAAGGCTTAGATAGGCTCAACGGGGGCCGCGTCGAACCCGACCGAGACCCCCGCCTGTGACGTTCCGCTGAATTAAACCGCGGCTACATCCGAAGTTTTTCCCGCCGACTTCACTTTACCGGATTTCCGTTCTCGTCGATCACGACGACCGGCGCGATGTTCGCGGCCCTGATTCCCGGCTCGATGACTTTCCGATCACCGACTATCACGATCGCCATCTTGGAGGGATCCATGTGCTGCACCGCGGCCTGTTGCTCCTCGGACTGAGTCACCGCGCGATAATGCTGAACCACCGTGTTGTAGTAGTCCAGCGGTAGACCCTGCCGGATCAAGCCCGCAATGGCACCAGCGCGCTCTGATATCGTCTCGAACTCCAGCGGGAATCCTTTGGTCGCGCTCCCACGCGCGAAGTCCAGCTCGCCCGGCGTCACCGGACGCGCGCCGCGCAGGTCAGCCAGTTCCTTCGCAATCTGAACGAGCGAGCTGTCTGTCTTTGGCGTGGACACCGCCGTCTCAATGATGAACGTGCTCGGCTCCGGTGCGCGCCGATAGCTGAAGAAGGAATTTGCACCGTAGGTATAGTGCTTGTCCTCCCGAAGATTCAAATTCACGCGACTCGTGAACGCTCCGCCTAACGTAGTATTTGCGAGATCAGTGGCAAAGAAGTCGCTGGCGTCACGCGGCGGTCCGAGCATTCCTACATAAAACACGCTCTGCGGCGACGACGGACGGTCAACTATGTAGATCGTTTCGCTCGAGACGCCCTTGGGCGCGGCGATCGCGAGCGTCGCCTTCTCTCCCGCAGTCCACGAGCCGAACGCGTGGGATAGCTTCGCGACCGCCTGCTCAGGGGTAATGTCTCCACCCACGACAAAGGTCACGTTTGGCGGCCGGTAATACTTCTCGTAGTACGCGGCAATGTCGGCGCGCGTCAATGATTTGACCTCAGCCTCGGTCGCTGCGCGCGCGTACGGATGATCCTGGCCATACACGACGTTCGCGAACGCACGGCTTGCGAGATAGTATGGGTTCTCCTTTGCACGAGTGAGCGCGACAACCTGATTCGCCTTGACGCGTGTCAGCGCTTCATCTGGAAACGACGGATGCATCAATTGGTCAGCCATCAGCGCGATGGACCGATCGACATTCGGCGTGATCGTGTAGAAGCCGGTAGGCAGAACACGGTTGCCAAGATCCGCGAACGCATTGGAAAGCTGATCGGCCGTCATGGACGTCGTGCCTTCGGTCAGCATCGAGCCCAACACGGCACTTATGCCAGTCTTTCCGGCGGGTTCGAGACGGGTGGGAACATCGACTATCGCGACGACGCTCACGACTGGCGACTTGTGGTCTTCGAGCACTATTACCGGAATGCCATTCGGGAGCTTTCGTGATTGAGCCTCGGGAAATGTCAGAGGCTTCGCAGCGGGCACTACGGGCGCTTTTGCGCGATCGATCGGCGCTTGAGCAGCCAGTGTGACCGGCCCAAGTACGGCGAGAGAAATGAGTGCGAGCGCAACAGAATCTAGGCGTGGACGCATGTTATTTCTCCGCCTTGGCAGGCGCCGCTTCTGGTGCGGGCGTGACGTTGGTGTACGGAAGCGACGGCTTGGAGACCAGATCCAGTTTTCCTGTTGGAACCATGCTCACGACAATTCGGCCCGGCGTGAGATATTCCCTCGTAACGCGCGCAATATCGGCGGGTGTCACGGCCAGCGCCTGGTCAGTCTCCTTCACGTAGTGCAGCGGATCGCCGAAGAATGTCTGCCCTTCGGCCAGAACCTCCGCCTTCCCAAGTGCGCTCTGAATCCCGATCACCGACGAAACGCGCACGAAGTTCTTGAAGCGGTCCACCTCTTTCGCGTCTGGCGGCGACTTGGACAGGGACGCGAGCGTGCTGTCGATCAGGTTCTCGATCTCGGTGAGGGACGCATTCGGCCGCGGTGTAACATTGATCGTAAATTTGCCCGCGTTTTCCGAGTCCTCGTCGTTCTGGTCGGCGGATACGCGCGTCGCGAGCTGGCGATCGTATACCAGTAGCTTGGTGAGCCTGCTCGTACGATCCTGCGTAAGGATGCGTCCGACCGCGTTCAACGGTGCGTTGTCCGCGTTCACGTTGCCAACGGTAGGCCACGAGATCGTGAGCTGCGGCAGCTTCGCGCGCGGATCCTCGAGCACGAGCCGCTTCTCAGCTGGCAGCGTCACTTTCGCTACGACGGGACGAGTGATCGCGGGTCCCCTGGGAATCGGCCCGAAGTATTCGCTTATCAGTTGCTTGGTTTCGCCGGCGTCGATGTCGCCCGTTACGACCAGTGTGGCGTTGGAGGGCGCGTAGTAGCGGCTGAAGAAGGCACGCACGTCATTGAGCGACGCCGCCGAGAGATCGGCCATGGACCCGATCACGGGCCAGGAATACGGATTCGACGCAGGGTACATCGCGGCGCCGATCACCTCGTCTTCGGATCCGTACGGCACGTTGTCAACGCGCTGACGCCTCTCGTTCTTCACCACTTCGCGTTGCGCATCCAGCTTTGCCTGGTCCAATGCGGGGAGAAGGAAGCCCATGCGATCGGATTCGAGCCAGAGCGCGGTTGCCAACTCATTGCTGGGAAGAGTCTCGAAGTAGTTGGTCCGGTCGTTCCAGGTAGATCCGTTGAGACTGCCCCCAGCATTTTCTACGGTCTTGAAGTGCACGCCGTAGGGGATGTGCTGGGATCCCTGGAACATCACGTGTTCGAACAGATGCGCGAAGCCGGTACGTCCCGGCAGCTCGTTCTTCGAGCCAACGTGATACCAGATATCCACCGCGGCAACGTGCGCCGAGTGATCGGGGGAAAGGATTACGGTGAGCCCGTTGGGCATGACGTAACGCTCGACCGGCAGCTTGGGAACGGCAAACTGGGCCTGCGCCACCAGATTCACCGTCGGAAGCGCGAGGGCCAAGCACGACACGATCCGTGCACGGATAAGCCATGACGTATGGCGCATGCAGATGTGGTTGATTGTGGGAACCGCCTTTAGCGAATGCGGTGGCCCAAGATGCAGAGCGGAGCGCGGTTGCACAACCATTCGTCATTCCCGCGAAAGCCTCCGTCATTCCCGCTTTCGCGGAAATGACGGGTTCACACTACGCACCCACGGCAAACCGCTCGAAGGCGAGCCGTTCCAGCTCATCTCGCACCGCCGGAATCGTCAACTCTTCGAGCACTTCAGCCGCAAACGCATAGGTCAGCAGGCGTATCGCGATTGACGGTCCAAGTCCACGACTCTTGAGGTAGAAGAGCGCAGTCGAGTCAACGGGACCGATCGTAGCGCCATGCGTGCACTTGACGTCGTCGGCGTAGATCTCGAGCTGTGGCTTGGTGTCAACTCTCGCACCTTCGGAAAGAAGCAGGTTGTTGTTGCTCTGCTTCCCGTCTGTCTTCTGTGCTTCCGGATGAACGTACACCTTCCCGTTGAACACACCGTGCGAGTCACCATCGAGCACACCCTTGTAGAGCTCGTGACTGGTGCAGCTTTCCTTCGCATGGACGACGGTCGTCTGATGATCCACCGTCTGGTCGCCATTGACGAGGTAGAGACCATCCAGCGAAACGTGTGAGCCTTCGCCATCGAGCACCGTCGCGATGTTGGTGCGCGAAAGATCGGCGCCGATTGCAAATGAGAACGCCTCGTACGCACAGGAGCGCCCCTGATTCGCGTACCAGGATCCAACATGATACGCGCTGATGCTCTCGCGCTGGATCTTGTAATGACGCAACCGCGCACCATCCCCGACGTAAACTTCCGTCACAGCGTTGGTGAAGTAGCTGGCATCGCCGAGTGATACGTAGCTTTCCATCACCGTCGCTTCGGCGTGATGTTCCAGGACGATGAGGTTCCGCGGAGATACGAGCGCGCCCTCGGCGGCATCGTCGGTGACGAATAGCAGGTGCACATTGCGCGGCGCAACAGTATCCGCCAAAACATGAACGAATGCGCCGTCACCAGCAAAGGCGGAGTTAAGAGCCGTGAATGCCTTTGTGTGCGTTTCGGCGAGCCCGCCGACGTGCCGCTCGACGTTCCGCGCGCGCGCGTCGTCCGACAGTGCATCGGACATCGGGCCAGCGTAGATCCTCTCGCCAGACTCCACCTGCGACAACCGGGCTACGAAATGTCCGTTCAAGAATACCAGTGTCTGCCAATCGCCTTTGAACTGGAACCGAGTGATGTCAGCTGCGTTCAGTTCGGTCGATGCATTCAAGATCGGAGCGAACCCGCGCTCCAATAGCGGAGCGACGCTCGTAAAATGCCAGTCTTCGTTTTTGGTAGTCGGGAATCCGAGCTGCGAGAAGCTCTCGATTGCAGCACGTCGCTGCGCACCAAGCCACAACGGCTCGTCGGCGCGCTCGATTTCGTCGAACTGGCTGACATATTCCGCGGCGCGCGTGTCGCGCGTGGCGAGGGGCGCTGGAGTCGCCGGTTGCGCGAGATCTTGCGATCCGGCTTCCTGCATTAGAACGGCGTCAGTCATGCCGCGTCGAGCAGCCAGTCGTAACCGCGCTCTTCCAGCTCGAGCGCGAGTTCCTTGCCGCCGGAGCGCACTATCCGCCCGTTCGCTAGAACGTGGACGTAATCGGGAATTATGTAATTCAACAGTCGCTGATAATGTGTCACTACGATCGTGGCATTATCCGGACGACGCAGTGCATTCACGCCACCCGCGACAATCCGGAGCGCATCGATGTCGAGTCCGGAATCCGTTTCGTCCAGAATCGCCAGCTTGGGCTGAAGCACCGCCATCTGCAATATCTCGTTGCGCTTCTTCTCGCCGCCGGAGAAGCCGGCGTTCACGGACCTGTTGAGCATGGACGAATCCATCTCGACGAGCTTCATGCGCTCCTCTATCAGGTCCAGGAAGTCGAGTGGGTCGACTTCCTCCTCACCACGCGCCTTGCGAATCTCGTTGTACGCCGAGCGCAGGAAGTACGCGTTGGTGACGCCCGGGATTTCCACGGGGTACTGGAACGCCAGGAAGATTCCCTTCTGCGCGCGCACTTCGGGCTCCAGCTCCAACAGCTCTTCACCGTTGTAAATCGCGGAACCGCCAAGCACTTCGTATGCCGGATTCCCCGCGAGCACCTGTGCGAGAGTTGATTTTCCAGAGCCGTTCGGCCCCATCACGGCGTGCACCTCACCAGGCTTGACGATGAGGTCGATTCCCTTGAGGATCTCCCGCTCGGCGATGCCGGCACGGAGTGATTTTATATCGAGCATGTATGTGTAATTGAATTGAAACCGTTATAATCGCGCGCCACGTCATCATTCCCGCGTGCCACCACGTCATTCCCGCGAAAGCGGGAATCTCGCAAAGTGCAGTACCGACTCCGAAAGGGATTCCCGCTTTCGCGGGAATGACCGGCTCCTTCGCGGGGATGACCGACGCTTTCGCTGGAATGACGACGGGCGATCATCAACCGACGCTTCCTTCGAGCGTTATGCCGAGCAGCTGTTGCGCTTCGAGCGCGAATTCCATCGGAAGCTCCTGAAAAACTTCACGACAGAAGCCGCTCACAATCATCGATACCGCCTGCTCGGCACTTATGCCACGCTGCTTGCAGTAGAAGATCTGATCCTCTCCGATCTTGGAAGTGCTCGCCTCGTGCTCCACGGTCGCGGTGCGGTTCTCTACTTCGATGTACGGGAATGTGTGCGCACCGCAACGATTTCCGATCAGCATCGAGTCGCACTGCGTGTAGTTGCGCGCGTTGTCCGCCCGCGGCATGACCTTCACGCGGCCGCGATAGCTGTTGTTTCCGTGGCCCGCGGAGATCCCCTTGGACACGATTGTCGATTTCGTGTTCTTGCCGATGTGGATCATCTTCGTGCCCGTGTCGGCCTGCTGGTAGTTGTTCACGACCGCAACCGAGTAGAACTCACCGACCGAATTGTCGCCAACAAGCAGCACGCTCGGGTACTTCCACGTGATCGCCGAGCCCGTTTCAACCTGGGTCCAGGAGATCTTGGAATTGACTCCAGCAGCCTTTCCACGCTTGGTCACGAAGTTGTAGATGCCGCCCTTCCCCTCGGCGTCTCCCGCATACCAGTTCTGCACCGTGCTGTACTTCACCGTCGCGTTATCAAGCGCGACCAGCTCGACGACCGCAGCGTGAAGCTGGTTGGTGGACCGTTTGGGCGCCGTGCACCCTTCCAGATAGCTGACCGACGCGCCTTCATCTGCAATTATCAGCGTCCGCTCAAACTGGCCCGTATCAGCCGCGTTGATGCGGAAGTACGTGGAGAGCTCCATGGGACACTTGACGCCCTTGGGCACGTAGCAAAACGAGCCGTCGCTGAAGACGGCGCTGTTGAGCGCGGCAAAGAAATTGTCGCTATATGGGACGACCGAGCCGAGGTACTTGCGGATGAGGTCCGGATGCTCCTTTACAGCCTCGCCGAAAGAGCAGAAGATCACGCCATGCACGGCGAGCTCTTCCTTCATCGTGGTTCCCACAGAGACCGAGTCGAAGATCGCGTCCACGGCAACGCCCGAGAGAAACTTCTGCTCGTTTAGCGAGATTCCCAGCTTCTCGTAAGTGCGCACCAGTTCTGGATCGACTTCATCGAGCGACTGCAGTGGCTTGACGCTGGTCGGCGCCGACCAGTAGCGCGAAGCCTGATAGTCGATCGGCGGATACTTGACGTTGGGCCAGTGCGGTTCCTTCATCGTGAGCCAGCGGCGATACGCCTTGAGGCGCCATTCCAGAAGCCACTCTGGCTCGTTTTTTTTCGCCGAAATGATCCGGACAACTTCCTCACTCAGCCCAGGGGCGACAGTGTCGGACTCGATGTCGGTTACGAAGCCGTACTGATACTCTCGGTTGACGAGGGACTCAATTGCGGTGCTCATTACTACGTCTAACTCCTTGGTGTTACTACACTTTCGCGTAGATTGAACAAAGGTAAGTGATTTTGTCGGCTTTTTGTAGATAACCAAATGGCATACCGCTCCGACTTCCCTCTCTTCGCCGCCAATCCGGGGCTTCACTATCTCGATTCAGCCGCCTCGGCGCAGAAGCCGAAGGTCGTGCTGGATGCCATCCGGGATTACTACGAGGCCAGTTACGCCAACCCGCATCGTGGCGCCTATAGGCTCTCCGTAGATGCTACGGAGCGGTATCATCTGGCCCGCTTGCGCATAGCAAAATTCCTCGGCGCGGCCGATTCCGATACGCTCATCTTCACTCGCGGAACAACGGAGGCGCTCAATCTTATTGCTACCGCGATGGGAGGTTCGAACGTTCGTCCCGGAGATGAGATAGTGGTCACGGCAATGGAGCATCACTCCAACTTCGTGACCTGGCAGCAGGCAGCGCTGCAAGCCGGCGCCAAGTTCCGGATCTGCGAACTGACGCCAAACGGCCACATCGATCTGGAAATGCTTGTCGGAATGCTCGGCCCGCGTACGCGGGTCGTGGCCTTCGGGCACGTCTCCAATGCGCTCGGAACTGTGAATCCGGTGGCCGAGCTCGTGAGGATGGTGCGCGAGCGAAGCGATGCCATCATCGTATGCGACGGCGCGCAGGGGGCGCCTCACATCAGCGTCGGCTTCGACGCGCTGGGTGTGGACGCTTATGCGTTCAGCGGGCATAAGATGGGCGGCCCTATGGGGCTGGGCGGGTTGATCGCGCGACGCGAGTTGCTTGAGAGCCTTCCGCCGTACCAGTTTGGCGGTGACATGATCGAGTTCGTCCACGACGAGACGAGCACCTGGGCGCCCTTGCCGTACAAATTCGAGGCCGGCACGCCGAATTCCGCCGGCGCCGTCGGTCTCGCAGCCGCCGTCGATTATCTGGATGGAATCGGCATGGACCACGTGCAGGCTCACGAACAACGCCTCGTCGCGCTGGCGCAGAAAAAGCTTGAGGAGCTCGGCGGTGTAACGATCTACGGTCCTCCGCCAGCTGAGCGGAGTGGCGTGCTTTCGTTCAACGTTACCGACGTGCACGCGCACGATCTGGCAACAATTCTAGACAGCACCGGCGTTTGCATCAGGTCAGGCCATCACTGCGCCCAACCGCTGATGCGCCGGCTAGGCGTCAGCGCGACCGCGCGCGCGTCGTTCTACATCTACAACGACGAGAGCGATGTGGATGCGCTCGTCGCGGGTGTGAGTCAGGCGGCATCACTCTTTGCCGCAAGCGCCGCAATTCCCGCGTAGGCCTCTTCGTCATTCCCGCGCGGTCCCCCCGCCGTCATTCCCGCGAAAGCGGGAATCTCCTCAGGCAACGATCGACTCCCAACGCGTCGTCATCCTCGTCGTAGGCGGGGATCCATGGCCGAGGCTGAAGGCGCGGATCCCACTGCGGCAGGAGTTACGGAGCTTCGCCCCTCGTCATTCCCGCTTTCGCGGGAATGACGAGGGGCGAAGCGGGAACGACAAGCGGCGAAGCGGGAACGACGGCGGTGCGCTTAACGTTTGGTCCACACCAGAATTACTCCGCAGCCGTT
The DNA here is from genome assembly GCA_041691775.1 of Gemmatimonadota bacterium. Lineage (GTDB taxonomy): Bacteria > Gemmatimonadota > Gemmatimonadetes > Gemmatimonadales > Gemmatimonadaceae > Fen-1247. The sequence continues at coordinate 239,271 of JBEPUB010000002.1, read as the reverse complement.
TGACAGATACTGCGGGGGTGACTCGCCGAGTCCGGCGTAGACCTCGATTCCTGCGACCTGCTGCGGTGGTACGAGGTCGTCCAGTGTCTTGAAACCGTCGGTGGCCCGGATACCATCGAGATACACGTTTGGGGCGCACCGTCCGCGCAACAGGACCACGTTTCCGAAGCTGCCGCTTGGGACAATTTGAACACCCGGCGTCATTCGCAGCGCGTCAGTCACGGCGTACGCGTTTTTGAGTGAGTTGTCGGAGGAGCTGATATAATGTCCCATTCCCGAGTGGGAGCGTCGCAGAAAATCGTCGATATCTCGTGCGTTGCGTGACGGTTTCCCAAGTATTACAACGCGGGAGAGCTCGTGCACGTGTTCGTTGAAGGTGACGTCCACCGATGCAGGCGTCCGGTCTGACAGTTCTACGGCAATTCGCTTGGGCTCGAAGCCCAGCATCCTTGCTTCGACGCTGAAAGTACCTGCTGGCAAGCCGCCCAGCGAGAAGGTTCCATTCGCTCGCGTAGTCGCTTCGAGACCGGTGCCCCACACAATGATCTTTGCGCCCTGCACTGGTCGCCGATCCGGACCGTGAGCAGTGCCGGTCAACCGAGCCAGCCCACGGAGCACGGTGGTTTCGCGTCGTACTTCGGCACTGGCAGCCGAGTCGGGGACGAATGCGACGGCGGACGCAGAATCACCGAGGGTGAAATCTCGTCGAATGATTCCGCCAATGGGAATCGGGACACCAACTACACCGGATCGACGCCCGGGCGCCTCTGCGCTGCCGAGAACGGTGTCCGCGCCGGGAAGACCGCAAATACGATAAGCGCCATCGTCGCCGGTTTGCGCTGGAACGCGGCGTTGTTGCGAGACGAGGCCGCGCTTGTCGATCACAATTTCGAGCCAGCTTACAACTACTTTCGCGCCGGCGATTGGTAGTCCCGAATCGGCACCGCGCACGACACCGGCCATCGCGCCGGATGAGTCGGCGGCCGGCCGCGTACCGCACACCGCGCTCATGATCGCCGTCGGGCCGGGTATGAACAGTTGGAGAACGTTGTCGGACCCTTTGTGAATTACGGCTGAGCGAAGTGGCGTTTCGATACCGAGTGCGTCGAGGGACGGATGAAAAAATCCCGCGGCGTAACGTCCGGGCCGCATGCTATCGATGTGAAATCGTCCGAGTGAATCCGCCCGAATCGTGTAAGCCTTGGCGCGATTGTCGAGATCGACAAGCTGCACTTCCGCGCCAGCAAGCGGCGAGTTCGTTACGCTGTCATAAACGGTGCCGCTGACCGTTGCCGTCTCGCCGGTGTCTGCGCGCGTCGGATTTCCAGGTCGCCGCGACGACGTCGAAGGAAGCGATGACAAAGTGCGCGATGATAGTGCGCGCGATGATGCGCGCGCCGGCAATGCAAACGCGAACGCGACGAGTAGCGGTGCGACTGGCAAAAGCGCCAGCCTGGTCCGGCGTGCGTTCCAGTGTTGCGGTCGCGCGTTCGTCATGGGCGATGCTCGATCGGGTCGCAAGAGAGGTGGCGGACAAGTGGGTGGGTTCCGCGCGGAGAGAAGATAGGTGAAATTCCCGAAAGCGCAGCCCTCGGGGCCGTCGACGGCGGGTTGGTGAAGCCATGCGGGGTATATTTCAGACGTTATGGCTGATGCATCGCTGACCGCGCTTTACCAGGACATCATCCTGGACCACTACCGGCGTCCCCGAAACAAGGGTAAGCTGGAGCATGCGAGTGTCACGGTGCCGATGCGGAACCCGTTGTGCGGTGACGAAATTACCCTCGAGCTCGAGATGAACGGCGACGAAATATCGGACGTTCGCTTCACCGGGAGTGGCTGCTCGATATCCCAGGCGTCAACCAGCATGATGACGGAGATGGTCAAGGGAAAACACACGAGTGAGATCGGTCAGATTGGCGAACGCTTTCGCGCGATGGTGATGGGCGACGCTAAAGCGGCAGCCGACGTTACGCTCGGAAGGGCTCGTGCCCTTGCGGGTGTCGCACGCTTTCCGGCGCGAGTTAAGTGCGCGTTGCTCGCGTGGAATGCCCTGGAACGTGGATTGGCCGAATCCGACTTGCTACGTAGGTCGGACGCGGCAGAGAGCGAGATCTGATGTACGCGATAGCAATTATCCGGTACCGCCGCCCACTGGACGAAGTGCTCACTGTGACCGACGCGCACCGCACCTATTTACGCACACTGTACGAGGCCGGAACGTTGCTTGCATCCGGACCTCTGGAGCCGCGTAATGGCGGCGCGCTCCTGCTCCGCGTTCCTGACGACGCGGCGCTGGAAACGTTGGATTCGATTCGCGACAACGATCCGTACGTGAAGAACGGAATGGCGCAGTACGAGCTTCTCCCATGGGCGCCCGGAACGGGACGGGAGAAGCTCGACCAGTTATAGGATGCGACGATGCAACGCGTTCGATGGATTCTGGGCGTTTGTTGTCTGTTGGCACCTGCAACCGCGCGAGCACAACTTGTGCGCGGGGACTCGCTCCACGTACTTGGCGAGGCGCACGCTGCGCAGCGCTATTTCGAGCGGGTGCGGCGGCATTTCCTTCCCACCACGAATGATGCCGGGACTCGGCCCTGTCAAACCGTGATTGGCAGGATGTGCTACTGGCAGGACGATGACGGTGCGCTGCCGGTGGCAGAGCCGCGCTCGATCTCCAACGCGCGCCTCTCGCTCGTGGCAACACTCGGCCGCCTGAACGCCCTGAGTCCGGGCGACGACTGGATTGCAGGGCAACGCATTCGCTACATGGTTGGGAGCGGCCAGGACTCCGCGGCGGTATCCGCGGCGCGGGCCTGCTCCCCTGACCGGTGGTATTGCAAAGTCTTGCTTGGTTACGCACTCCATGCGTCGGAGCGATACGGCGACGCGGCGGTGCAGTTCGACAGCGCCTTCGCCGAAATGCCAGCAGGTGAGCGTTGCCGTTGGAACGACGTTTCAGTGTTGCTCAGCGATGATGAGCGCGATAGCTACAACCGGCTACCGTGCGGTCAACGGGATTCCGTGGAAAACCGGTTCTGGGAGCTGGCGCGGCCGTCATTTGCAATCTCCGGCAACGATCGACGGACGGAACATTTCTCACGCATACTCCTGGCTGACCTGTCGCAGGATGCAGACAACGCGTATGGCCTCATTTGGGGACCTGATATGCGTGAGCTGCTTATCAGATACGGAGAGCCGCTCTGGTATACAACGACCTGGCCGCAACCTCTGTCCGACTTCCCGACTCCAATCGGTCACGACAAGACACCGAGCTTTCATTTCGCGGCTGAGATGACGGGGAATCGTGCGAGCTGGGATGCCCACGCGCACAACGCGCGCGAGCGCTATGCTCCGCCGTACATCGATTCACTGACTGACCTCGCCACGCAATTCGCGATGATGAAGCGGGGTGATTCCGCGCTCGTGCTCGCAGTGTATGCGGACACTTCGGCAGGCAGGACGATCCTCGGCGTACCCGGCGAAGTAAGAGACACGGCCCCCGCGGGTCTTCCGCACGTGCGACGCGCGCGTACTGGATGGAAGGCGGTGATGGTCGCCATGGAAGAGTTCGATCCAACGAGCCGGCGCGACGCCCAGGCGCGCGAATGGCTCGCGCCTCCGCCACACGCGCACGGCGCCCCGGATCTCTCGACACTGCTCCTGTTTACGGCTGACACGAGCGCGCTGGTCGAAACCCTCGACAACGCCTTGGCGCATGCACTCACGGTCAATGAACTGCGCGGTGATCGCAGGCTTGGGCTGTATTGGGAAGTTTATGGCGACGCTGCCAACGATTCGTCTATGAACCCGAGCGTCGCAACGGCAGCCATCGATTCCATATCGGCGCCTGCGAACGATTCGTCGTCAGTGCTGATCACTGTCGTGCGCACTGATGGCGGGCTGATGCGTTGGCTTGGCGGTGCGTTGCACATTACGCAACGCGATTCGCCGCTGGCGGTACGCTGGCATGACGCGCACGTCGGTGTCGGAGTCGCGGAGCATTCTGTGGTTCTGGATCTCGCGAACCTCGCTGATGGAACCTACCGCGTGACCGTCGCGGTTGGAGCGGACGACACACACCGGACCGAGGTGTCGCGGGAGATCAGGCTGCATTAGATGGCGCCGACCCCAGCGATCGTCACGACGCCGTTTGCCATTTCGAGGCGTTCGCTCGCGAATTGTGCGTCACCCTCCTGGTGTGTCACGTGAAGGACGGTAAAAGCCTGCTCCGCCTGCAACACTCCGAACCGGTGAAGCGCTGCCTCTCGGCTCTTTGTGTCAAGGGCCGAAAACGGTTCATCAAGTAACAGGACCGCCGGACGCGGAGCCAGCGCGCGGCAGAGCGCCACGAGTTGACGCTCGCCACCGCTGAGCGACACGACTGCGCGGTCCATGAGATGACCGATGCCGAAGCGTTGTGCAAGCTCCGCGACAGTCCGCGTGTCACGGGCGCCGTACGCCATGTTCGCGCGAACGCTGAGGTGCGGGAACAGATAGCCATGCTGCGGAACAATCCCGACATTGCGCAATTCCGGGAGGGTGGACGTAATATCGACGCCGCATATGTTGATCTTCCCAGTGGTTGGCGCGACGGCGCCAGCAATGAGTTCCAACAGTGTGCTCTTCCCGGACGCGGTTGGTCCGGTGAGAACGGCGTAAGCACTTGCGCTTACGGCAAACGAGACATCACGCAGCATGAAGTTGCCTACCCGCGCGCTGACGCCACGGCATTCGATCACGATACGGCCTCATTGCTTCGATCGTAGCGCAGCGCGCGTAGCGCAATCAACGGAAGGAATGACACGACTACCAGCGTCGCGGCGATCGGAAGCGCGTCGCGGAGCCCACCAGTAGTAAAGCGATCGTAACTGAGTACGCTCACGACTTTCGGATTGTAAGCCAGCACCACTACCGCACCGAATTCACTTACCGCTCGCGCCCACGTAACAATTGCAGCCGAAGCGAGTCCACGCCGCGCGAGTGGAAGCGTCACCCTGCGAAATGCGGCAACGGAGGTGTCACCTAGTGTGCGGGCGACGAACTCGTATCGCCTGTCCACGCGTGCGAAGGCTTCGCGTGCGGCGCTTATGTAGAGTGGCGCCGAGACGAACAACATTGCGGCAACTATCCCGGCCGGAGTGCCAACCACGCGTAATCCGGCGTCTAGGAGCGCACTACCGAACGTGGTATCGCGACTTACCAGAAGCAGGATGGCGATTCCCGCCACTGGGTGCGGAATCAGCAGCGGCAGATCGACTATCGCCGCTATGACTGTGCGTCCACGAAACGAGGGGCGAGACAGCGCGTATGCTATTGGCGAGCCGCATAGCGCGGCGATGAGCGTCGCGGCCGTTGCAGTGGTGAACGTCGTCTCCAACGCCGCTATCGTTTCGTGATCACGCAGTGCATCGCCGATCCCCGCCGCGCCGAGTAGCACGAGAAGAAGAATTGGAAGGGCGAGGAACAGAAGAAGCGCCGCGCCAAGCAACCACGCGCCGGCGTGCGCGAGGCTCAATCCATTCCGGCCGGCGCGCACAGATTGCGTCCTACGGCTTTCGCGGTGGCGGTGTTTGTGTCTGTGTCTGCGGCACTGCCATGTGCGGAACCGTAGACTGCGGTTCGGGTGTCACCGGCTGAGTTGGAACTGGCGCGGACTGCGGTGCGCCCGGCTGTATCATGGTTTGCGTTGGCGCCGGCAACGAGCCTGCCACCGGTAACGGCGCGCTGATCATTGGCGGATTTGGACTTGCCAAGATCGGCGATTCGATAACAATCTTGCCGCCAAGATAGCCAGTGTAGCCCACGGCGCAGATCGAGACGAGGGCTCCGAGCCCGACGAGGATCCGAAATCCCTTTGCCGGAGACGACGCTTCACGTGTCCTGGAAAATGTCACCAAAGATATGAGTGCCAGAAGGCCGGTGACCGCGACGATCCAGACCGTAATATCCGCCGCGGAGGAGTGCGTATGAACGGCGCCCGGCGCGATGTACCACGCGTGCCGCACCGCGGCGGATGCTCGCTCACCAGTCAGTGAGGCGGGATATATCGTCAGTCCGGCGAGCGTGAGCGTGGATAGGGCGTACGTCCAGATGGCCCTACGCTCGAACATCGCTGCGAGCAACACCGCCAGCGCGCCGATCGTCGTCAGGACTATCGGGAAGTGATTTACGAGAGCATGTAGAGACGGCCAGCTCATTCTTTGGGTCCGTGGGTCAGGTTTGTCGGACGAGCTATTGAGTAGGACACATTCGGCAACTGCAAAGTTGCGGTGACTGCCTCCTACTGCGCAAACCCCGCGCCGCGCCGAGGGGCGAACACGGCACAAGCCGACAGGCCCTATATTTGGCGCTAATGACCCAAAACGCAATCGAAGCGCGCCGGATCAACAAGCAGTATGCGGGACACGTCGCCGTGCGCGACCTGTCGCTTTCGGTCCCGACCGGCTCTGTCTACGCCCTGCTCGGCCCCAACGGGGCGGGCAAAACAACGACCATCCGGATGGTCCTGAACATAATCGAGCCGGACACCGGATCCATCAATGTGCTCGGCGTTCCGGCCACGTCGCCCGGGCTGACCAACCGCATCGGCTACCTCCCCGAGGAGCGCGGCCTGTACCGGAAGATGAAGGTGCGCGATGTTCTCAAGTTTCTTGCAGCGCTCAAAGGTGTATCGGCGCACGACGCCGACCAGCGCATCGATCGATGGCTGGACCGCCTGTCGCTCCGCACCGATGAGCGCGACTGGGGGACTGCCAAGGTTGAAGAGCTTTCGCGCGGAATGCAGCAGAAAGCGCAGTTCATCGGCGCGCTGGTGCACGATCCGGATCTGGTGATCCTGGACGAGCCATTCAGCGGACTCGATCCCGTGAACGCGCAAGCACTCAAGGATTCGGTGATGGATCTAAAACGCCGCGGAAAGACGGTGATCTTCAGCACTCACATAATCGAGAACGCCGAGTCGATGTGCGATTCGGTCTGTATAATCGCGGCCGGAGAGAAGATTCTGGACGGGACGGTGGCCGACGTCAAGAATCAATACGGCGGTCCGCCAGTGGAGCGTACGGTCATGGTCCAGCCATCGCTGTACGACATTTTCTTGCAACAGGTTGGAGCAACAGGCGTCGAGCCGGGAATGCATGGACATGGCTGATACAGGCGCAAAGCTCTGGGCGATCGTAAAACGCGAATACATCGAGCGCGTACGTACCCGATGGTTCATGATAACCACCGTGTTCGCGCCGCTGGTATTCTCGGCCTTTGTGTTGCTTCCATTGCTGTTGGTGAGTCGGGACGCGCGCGCGGTCGCGCCACGCATCGTCATCCTTGATGCGACGCAACGCGGGCTGGGCAAATTTGTCGCGCAATCCATCGCCGTTACGCAGAACACGGGACAGGATGCATCCACTCAGGATGTGCGGGTTGTCAGTCCTGACTCCCTAAAGCAGGCGCGCGACGCCGCCACCAACGAGGTGACGCGCCGGCTCGCGAATGGCTTCGTGGTGCTGGACTCCATGACGTTGCGTGGCGGCGGAGTGGAATACGCCGGACGGCGTGCAGACTCGCGCGTTGACCGCTCCGTGATCGCGAACGCTGTCCGGTCCGGGCTAATTGCACTCCATCTGGAGACGAGCGGCCTCTCCGCCGCTTCCGTGGACAGCGTGATCACGGTACCAATCGCAAGCGTGCGCGCGGAATCAATCAATGACGCAGGACGTGACCCGACGACGCCGGCAAAACAGCTAGTCGCGACAATCGTCGCTTTTTTTCTTTACGCATCGATTCTGCTCTATGGCCAGAGCATGCTCAGTGGCGTGATCGAGGAAAAGATGTCACGTGTGGCGGAGATAGTTATCTCGAGCGTGAAGCCGGAAACCTTGCTCGCTGGCAAGGTGATCGGGGTCACCGCTGTCGGGCTCACACAACAGATCTTCTGGGTCGGCGGCTCCATCGCGCTGATTTCGGCCCGCGCGATGCTGTTCGGGGCACCGGCCGTCGCGAAGGCACAGTCTGCAAGCGCTGCGGGAGGATTTGGCTCGACGGACATGCTCGCGGCGATTGTCGCGACGCCATGGAGCTGGGTGATCGCCGTGCTGATCTTCCTTCTGCTTGGAATTCTGTTTTACGGTGCACTGTACGCGGCCGTCGGCGCAACAGTTGGGAGCGAGCAGGACGCGCGGCAGGCGGCAACACCGGTCGTCATGCTCGTCGTGCTGACCGCGGTGCTCATCTCACCCACGGTCTCGAATCCAACTAGCCAGCTCGCGGTGATAATGTCGCTCGTGCCGTTCTCATCGGCGATAATAATGCCCATACGAATGGCGATGACGAACGTGCCGCTTTACCAGGTTGTTGCCAGCATCGTAATCCTCGCGGCGAGCTGTCTCGGCGCCGTGTGGCTGGCGGGACGGATCTATCGCGTTGGACTGCTCATGTATGGGAAGCGTCCGACATTGTCCGAGCTACGGCGGTGGATCTTCGCGTCGTAGTGGCAACGGTCACGCGGAGGCGCCTCCGCGTGACCGCGTAAAACCCTTGCCTACGCGCAGTACTGATCGAAGGCCTGAGTAAGATCGCTCGCAATGTCATCGGAAGACCGACCTTCGATCTGATGCCGCTCGAGCATGTAAACAATCTTGCCGTCCTTGAGCAGCCCGATCTGGGGTGACGAAGGCGGGTAGCCAAGGAAATAGCTGCGCGCGCGCTGCACGGCATCGACATCCTGGCCGGCGAAGACCGTCGTGAGTGTGTCCGGCTTCTTTGCGTTGGCGATTGCCTTGGCTACGGCCGGACGGGCGTTACGCGCCGCGCATCCGCAGACCGAGTTCACCACGACCAGAGTGGTTCCCTTGGAATCCTTCAACTTCGCGTCCACCTCTGCGGCGGTGCGCATCTCTTCAACGCCAAGGCGCGTCAGCTCGGCGCGCATCGGAGTAACCATTCGTTCATCGTACATGATAAAGTCCCTCAGGGGTGATTACTAAAAATAAGCTAGTCACCCGAGCGGCGCTCGACGCTCCCAGGGCCGGCGGGGCCGCCCCGGTGTCCCTTCTTCCGCTCCGCACGTATCTCGCGTTTCCGCACGAATTGCGCGACGCCTCCAAGCACGAGGGCAAAAATGCAGACCATTCCAAATCGCCACAGGAATGTCGTCGCCGCCATTGCGGGCCAATCGCCGAAGACGGCACGGCCGGTACCCCACCTCTCACGGCCCGCGAAGATGAGTGCGAGGCTCAGTATTGATTCGACCGCCGATTCCACCAGCGCGAACACAGGGGCGCGCCAGACCCATTGGTGAAGCGGGTAGCTCGCGAGGTGAATCGTCGCGAGCGCCAGAAGGATTACAGGAACGGCTATGAACGTGCCGACGAACGAATGCCAGTCCAACTGCTCGCCATGCGCGTTGGAGACTACGTGCAGAACTCGCACAACGACTCCAGCGATGGTCGCCATCTCGACCAGCGATGCGGCGATTCGGTGCCATACGCTCCGTGGAGCGTGGTGATACTCTATGCCGGTCCCTACCTGATCCAATGCCCGAGTCGCGACCAACGAATGTCGGTTATGAACGGCAATGGCCGGTCCGAGTCATCCGCGTTGTATGAGTAATACACGAACATTGGACGTCCTCGCACGTTGTCCCGTGGAACGAAACCCCAGTACCGGCTGTCCTTGGAGTCGTACCGGTTGTCGCCCATCATGAAGAAATGGTTGGCCGGTACAACGATTGGACCCCAGTTGTCATGGGACGGCTCCGCAGGGGCGGCGCCGAAGCGCGACGACGAGAGCGCGTACCGATTCTGCCAAGCAAAAACTTGGTCAGGATAGTCCGGTGAGGCCGGCGTCTGGAGCGACGGCGCGATCGCCGAAGCCGGACGATCGGATTCGACACCGTTCACGAAAAGAACGGCGTGACGCATGTAGAGCGTATCACCGCCAGTTCCGATCAGCCGCTTGACCAGCGTCGGCGTTGGATCGTCGCCGGTAGCAAGCTGGTCTGCCTGATACGGCGATACGAATACCACGACGTCGCCCTTCTTCGGCTCGCTGTACCCGGGAAGGCGCGAGTTGGTAAAAGGCACGTGCGGGCCGTACACCATCTTGTTGACAAACAACCAATCGCCCACCAGCAGCGTTGGAATCATGCTTCCCGAAGGAATTCGATAAGCCTCGGCAATGAACGCGCGAAACGCGAGAAAGACCACGATGACAATCGCGAACCCTTTCACGTTCTCCCAAATCACATGGCCCGGCGACTGTTGTGCGAAGGGGCGCGCTTTACCGGCGCGCCCCTTCTGTACTCCGTTCGACACTCAATTACCGCCTGATCAATCCTTGAGGTGTTTGTTGACAAGCTTGGTCATGTCAAACATGGACACCTGCTTCTTGCCGTTGAATACTGCCTTCAGGTTGTCGTCCGCATTGATCATGCGACGTTCCTTGGGGTCCTGCAGGTTGTTCTTCTTGATATACACCCACAGCTTCTTGGTGATCTCGGTGCGCGGCATCGGCTTGCTGCCGACAACCGCGGCGAGCTCGGGCGATGGCGTCATCGCCTTCATGAACGCTGCATTCGGCTTACGAGCAGCTGCCTTCTTGGCTGGTGCCTTCTTCTTGGCAGGGGCTTTCTTTGCAGCCACCTTCTTCGGGGCAGCCTTCTTCGCGGGCGACTTCTTGGCCGTGCTCTTCTTCTTCGCTGGCATACAATCTCCTGTGAGTGCGGAAATTCCGGACGCGGAGCAAGCTATATCCTAGAGAGCCTCGCGCAATAGGGCAACGACGATTTCCCCTATGAAAGTACCCATTTTTCACTCTTGGAACACGTTTCTACCCTCGAATTGCGCGTCGCGACACTATCGGCGCATGCTGACGCGCACGCCGGGTAAAGCCTTACCACATCGCGGAGCGCACTGCTATACGGCCTCCAACCTTGATCGAATCGGGCCGCTCGGACCACTGAACGACCACGGAGTCACCCCGCAACGCGACGAAGGGATCCCGCGCCGGAAGGTCCTGCTGGGAGACAATTAGCCGATCCTCGAAGATGTGACCCATGCTGCGCGACAGCGCGAGTCCTACCATCGAGCGCTCGCCGTTCGGCTCTTCGTATGCCACAACGAGCTTGTCCCCATCTGCCGCAACTGACACACTCGACGGCTGGTCGCCATACATCACCGCGACCGGGGCGTGAAATATCCCGTCGCCCACTCCCAACGTTCGCGCGTCCATACTATGCGTGAAGAAAACGCCCGGTCCCTCCGGCGGTTCCATGAAGTAGGCGATGTCCACGTAGTTGGTCGCGCTATCGGCGGCGATCGCCGGAGCGGGCCTGGTACAGCCGCGACGGGAGCGATCCACCGTGTCTGCCGGCTGGGCGACATTCCACGTCTTACCGCTGTCCGTAGAGCGCCCCACCATGAGAATGGAGCTGCTGTCGTCGCGCACTTCCCACCAGGCGCCGTACACATCGGGACCGGATCGTGCGGTGCGTAGGGAGCCGGGACATGCTCCGCTCGGAACCGTCGCGACTGGTGGATGCGAGTGGAGCAGCGGCGACGCAGGGTAGCTCATGCTCCCGAGCGTCACCGGCGACGGGGAGCATGCGACCAGGAGCGCGAGAGTGAATGTGACCGCTCCGGCGAGCAGAAAACGGGTGATCACGTCGGATCCACGCAGCGGTACATCTCCATAATGCATGAGTTGCTAATTTACAGACATGTCAGCATTCAACGGTAACAGACGAGTCCCGCTACCGGTCAACGAGCCGGTGAAGTCATACGCACCCGGCAATCCGGAGCGGACCGAGCTCAAGGCACGGCTCGCATCTATGGCCGCCGAGCGAATCGAGATCCCGGTAGTGATCGGTGGCAAGGAGTTCCGGAGCGGGAAGATCGCGCAAGCCGTGATGCCGCATGATCACGCGCACGTTTTGGCGGACTGGCACATGGCAACACCGGAGATGGTTCAGCAAGCGGTCGTGGCATCCGCGGAAGCGCGCAAGGAATGGAGCTCCTGGTCATGGGGCGATCGAGCCGCAGTTTTCCTCAAGGCCGCCGAACTGCTCACCACAACGCATCGCCAGACGCTCAATGCCGCGACGATGCTTGGCCAGTCAAAGACGGCGTTCCAAGCTGAGATCGACGCGGCATGCGAGCTGATCGATTTCTGGCGCTTCAATCCGTACTACGCCGAGCAGTTGTACGACCAGCAGCCCATAAGCGACCATACGATGTGGAACCAGCTGGATTATCGTGGCCTTGAAGGGTTCGTGTACGCGGTCACGCCGTTCAACTTCACGTCCATCGCCGGAAACTTGCCGACGGCTCCGGCACTGATGGGCAACTCGGTGATCTGGAAGCCCGCCGCGACGGCGATCGTGAGTGCGTGGTACATCTTCAAGCTGCTCGAGGAAGCCGGCCTTCCGCCCGGTGTCATCAATTTCGTTCCGGGCGACGCGGTAATGGTTTCGGACGCGTTGTTGTCGCACAGAGATCTCGCCGGCGTTCACTTTACGGGCAGCACGAATGTCTTCAACAATATGTGGAAGACGATCGGCGCCAACATGTCGTCGTTCCGTTCGTATCCGCGCATCGTTGGCGAGACGGGTGGAAAGGACTTCATAGTTGCGCACGCATCAGCCGACGTTGACGCGCTCGCTGTCGCCATTGCGCGCGGTGGTTTTGAGTTTCAGGGGCAAAAGTGCTCGGCGGCAAGCAGAGTCTACATACCCGAGAGCATCTGGCCGCAGGTGAAGGAGCGCGTTGTCGGAATCATGCAACAGCTTCGCATGGGCGATCCAACCGACTTCCGCAACTTCATGGGTGCGGTGATCGACAATCGCGCGTTCAAGAAGATCAGCGACTACGTGGAACACGGACGCTCGAATGCGAGCATCGTGCACGGCGGCGTTGCTAAGGGTGACACGGGCTATTTCATCGAGCCGACGCTCATCGAGACACGAGATCCGTCGTACAAGCTGCTGTGCGAGGAGATCTTTGGACCGGTTGTCACAGCGCACGTATACCGTGACAGCGAGTACGAAGAGATGCTACGGACGGTGGATCGCACGTCACCGTATGCGCTTACGGGGGCGATCTTCTCGCAGGATCGGGCGGCGGTGCGCACCGCGATGAATCTGTTGCGTGATAGCGCCGGCAACTTCTACATCAATGACAAGCCGACTGGCGCGGTGGTGGGCCAGCAGCCGTTCGGTGGTGCGCGTGGATCTGGAACCAACGACAAGGCGGGCTCGCAGTTGAACCTGGTGCGCTGGGTGTCAGCGCGATCGGTGAAGGAAACGTTCTCGCCGCCGCATGACTTCCGGTATCCGTTCATGGGCGAGGCGTGATGCTGGCGATGTTGAAAGGCGGAGGCACGAACTGCTGCTACACACAAGACAGCCAACTCAAATCAACGTCATCGAACGATTTGGCTCTTGAGCCTCTCGAGCTCGGCCGTAGGAAACGCGCCGGACAGAACGAGTGTCGTGCCATCGCTCGCCACCCACGACACCGAGTGCACAAGCTGCCGTAGCGTTGTCTGCATGGCTCGGGGCTCGGCAAACGCACGTGCGCCAGCGCTTTCCGCGCTCAATTCGCCAATCGTGGTGGGATGGCTTTCCGCCAGCGTGACCTGCGCGCCGGAATCCAACACATACACGGTGTGACGTACGGGTACGGCGTGCTCATCTGAGAAATAGCTCGAGCCAATGCGTGCGCCGACCATTACTGGCGGCGATTTCGCCAGCTCTGCGGCACGCCCCGTGGAGGCGGCAACACCGGTTACCACTGTCGCGGAAAGCGCGAGGTTCGACGGCGGTAGCGCCAGCGTCACACTCGCGGGGTGACCCACAGGCACACTCACCTGTATTTGAGCCGCTGCAAACCCGATGTGTCGGGCGACTATCGTGTGTGTGCCAGGTCCCAGTCTGGCGATCGTGAACACGCCACTGGAATCGGTCATTGTACCATTGCTCGTTCCCAGTACAGCGACCAAGGCCGACCCAAGCGGGAACCCAGTTGTTGCCGCCACAACTCGTCCCGTTACTGCTAGCGAATCGCTCCCGGGAGGCAGCGGCATGACACTCGCCGGCGCCGAAAGTCGAAGGGCGCCTGCGTCCGCCGCTGCGGCCTTCTCGGCAGTCGCCCGCGCATATGTTGCGCTCGGGGCTGCGGACTGAGACGTCACCTGAGCTGGACTGGTCGTCGTAGCCGCGACCATTGAGGAAGACGACGGTGCACCACGCTCCGACGCTCGCGCATCAACATGGCCGACATGCGCGGGCTCAGACGACTGTACCGGTGCAGGCGCCTTCACCTCGCCACCGCTCACGATGAGAGGCGTCACACGCCGCTGCGCAGCCACGACATTTTGCTTCGGCGTGGGACCCGGCTTGCGCTGCAAGATCAACGTAGCCGCGATTGCAAATGCCGCGACTGCGGCAATTGGCGCGTAGTGACGCACGCTGCGCAAGCTGCGCACTGAGCGCGCGCCGCTAGCGACTGTTCGCGCAGCCGCCGGAGTCGTCAGCTCACCGTCACGCGTGATTTGCGGGACTACGCCACCCGGAACGTCGTCCAACGCCGAGAGTATGCGACTCGATGCAGCAATCAATCCGCGAGCTTCAGCGGCGGCCGCGGAACATACACCACAACTCACAACGTGTGCTTCCACCGCCGCACTTTCGTCCGTGGGAAGCGCGCCATCCAGCCAAGTGTGCAGCATGCCCTCATCGACATGCGGCGAATCGGTCAGCCCGTTTTCAGCCATTGCTCGTTCTCCCCGCTGCTCCAAGTTGCAATTCTTCGTACGCTTCGACCAGTCTCCGTCGCGCGCGCGACAATGTTGTTCCTACGGAACTCACGGAAAGATCCAGCGCCTGGGCGATCTCGTTGTAGTCGAGCCCTTCCTCGCGGAGCAATAGCGCCATCCGATCGCGTTCCGCGAGCCCGTCCACCGCCTTGCGCGCCAGCGCAGTTTCGCGGGCTCGCTCCATGGTCACCACATCGTCTGCATCGTCCACAACCTCGTCCATAGCGGCTTCCGCGACCAGTTCGTCGCGCAACAGAGTCAGCTGCTGTCGTTGTCGAGCCGTACGCCGCGCGTCGTCCCGAACGAGATTGTTGGCCACCGTGAAAAGCCATGCTCGTTCATTCTTCAACGTGTCTTGTCGCAATGCGCGTACGAACGTTTCCTGTGCAACCTCCTCGGCCCAATCGCGATCCCCTAACCGCCGGGTCAGGTAGCGAACGAGGGTCGCGTGGTAGCTCCGGAAGAGCCGTTCGACGTCCGTCACGGATGTCTCGTCAGATCCGAGTACATACGATCGGGAGCTGTCTCCACGTCACCAACCGGCACGCAGCACGGAGATGTCGTGCGCATCAAGCGTTGACACGCCGATCGGGCCGACTTCCAGCACGATGCCACGCCCCACAACTATGACGTGATTGCCGAGCGCCAGCACCGGCTTAATTGACGGAACGAGATCCAGCACTCTGAAATATGCCGCCGAGAATGACTGGACGCGCACTGTAACCACATTGGTGTCGGTGCGTGCCAGCGTCAGACGCGAATCCTTCCACGCGCCGTTGGAGAGTGTGAATATGAGATCCCCCACTCGCCGAACCGAAGCTATTGAGACGCCGCCCGCAGATGCGGGCATCGCCACGTCCAGGGCCGCAAGCGTCGTTGCCGCACGTTGCGCAGTGGCCTGTTTGGCCGCCTCGAAGGAATTCGCGGGCGCGGAGGCAGCCACGGCGTTGACGACCACTGCGCTCAACCCCAGCGGGCTCGATCCAATTCGGCGCAGCATGGCCAGCGACGTCACAGCAGGCTCCCGGACCAGGAACGACGTGAATTCGGTTGGGATTCCGTATTGTTCACCCAGCGAACGAATCTCCGCGTCGATCTCGGGATTGCCTCCCTCGCGCCGACGTTCGGCGCTCAGATATCCAACACGTTGCGTAGCCCAGAGTCGCCCGATGAATGAATTGCCGCGCTCGTTCTTCGGGAAATCGACACGCTGTGTCCAGTGCACTGGTCCGTTCGGCGATGAGCCATCAAAGCGGAGCGTCGCGGATCCGGATCCAGAGTAGCGCGCAAGGATTACAACATTCTGACCAGCGAATACGTCGATTGGAGATTCTGGTGACAGCTTGCTCAGACGTACACCATCCGCCGAGACGCGCACGTCCGTGGCGACTGGATTGGTGAGACGGGTGGCCACGATCGATACAGCACGCTCCACATCCTCGGACGGACTTACGAACTGTGCGGTCCCGCGTCCCTGCAGCGCGAGCTGCTCCAACAACGACGCATTGACGTCCGCACCGAGCCCGAACGTGAAGACACGAGCTGGACCGCGCATGCGCGCGGCCTGCGCCGCAATGGCGTCCGGGTTGCGCTCGCCGATGGTCGGCTCTCCGTCGGTTAGAAAGAGCACGACCTGTAATCTCGTCGCGCTCTGGGCATCGTGACCGGAACCCAACGCTTCTGTCAGCGCTCCGGCAATGTTGGTCGAGCCTTCGGCGGACAGGCCCGCGAGATAGGCGAGCGCCGCGCGAATGTTTTCAGCTGTTGCGGGAGTGAAGTCATCACGAAATGTTCGGACATCGGTGGAGAAATCGATGAGCCTGAAGCGATCACGTGGTCCGAGCGTCGCGAGAAGCTGTCGTCCAGCCGCGCGCGCCTGTTCCAGCTTGCGACCAGCCATCGATCCGCTAACGTCGAGAACGAAGGTTATATCGCGCGGTGCGACCGCGCGATTTGCGACGGGTGGAACGACATTGATGAGCGCGAAGCCATTATCGCGACCGTCGTTGTTCGCGAGTAGTGTGATCGCAGGCGCGCCGTTGCCGCGAGCTGTCGGCACCAGAAGAGTGAGCTCGGGCCCGTCGCCCAGTACGCTTACAATGCGCGCTCCATCGCTGGCACCGAACCGGAGTTCATGAGTGGGGGAATAGGGCGTTCCGTATCCGCTACGTGATGGATACGTCAGAGTGAATGTGGAGACCGAGTTCTCGCCGTGATCGTCAACCCTGTTGATACTCACGTTCTGGACTAATTGCGGGCGTCCGAACGATCCGCCGCGTACATAGTCAATTCTGAGCGCATCGCCTTCACGCTCGGCGATCTGATCAAAGCGCACGACTACACGCTTTGACTCGCCCGGCAGGATTGGGAATATTCGAGTGCGCAGCATGCCGTAGCCCATCCACTCCACCAGTGCCGGATCGCGCTGACGGCGTACTATTTCTTCGTACACCGAGCGAGCGTGCTGCGCATCCATCGTCTCGCCGCCCACCAACTCACCGTTTATGGAAAGCTTGAGATCGGCGAATGCCGCATTCTTTGGAAGCGGGAAGATGTAGTCAGCCTCACCGATTCGTCCGCCGTGGTTGACGAACGTCTCATCAACTTCGTAGTGCAACACTCCGTCACCGAGCGCGACGCGTACGTGTGACGTACCGCGTGTCACAACTGCGTTCCACGGCAATGGCCGCGCGCACGGGCGATCAGGGAAGCACGGCAGCTGGATGCACTCGCCGCCATTGCCACACCGCGGGATCAGAACCCCCTGCGCATGGGAGGCGGAGAATGCTGCGGTCGTGAAAAGAACGGTGGTGGCGAGCGCCAGAAGCGGAGGAGGGCGCATTGGATTGGTCTCCAGTTGGAAGTGGTGCTGCATGGAGACGCCGTCAGTCTGAGATCTTGCACACCTAGCGATTCCTGCCACTCTGATCGAACCGCGCGAGGTCCGGCGCGTTCTGGTGGAGAGTACGAACTGAGATACGAGATTCGGGGCTCGGATATTTACGTGCTGCGACTCTGGAGCCCAAGCATTCTAGCTACGGTGTAATCTTCGCAAGAACCACCGTTACAGTTGTCATCTGTCCCGGGACGATCGTCGCATTGATTGGATTCTGCTGCGACGGCGCGAATGTATAGCCGCCCGGAGGCGCGATGCTGATCACCTCAGTGCCGAGGGCTGCACCTGCAATAAGGGGAGGGAAAGCGGTCCCGGAGTATGTGCGGAGAACTTGGCCGTTTGACGAATGGAAAACGATGAGTGCATTCCCTACCCGTGAACCTTGCTGGTCGACGATAATTGCAGTCACGCTGCTGGATTGATCACCCGATGGGTTGAGCCGATGGAAGGTGTACGTATGCCCACCGAACGAGACCGTAACGGCCCGAGTTGGCGTGCGAGCTTGCACGGTACCCTGATAATTGCCCTTGCGATTAGCTGGCGATGATACGAAGCTGATCTGACTGCCGCTTATGGACCAGCCACCTCCGTCGGTCAGTACCGGAGTTGCATTGATGGGTATTCCATCGGGATCGCACGCGCGGGTCGTGTAGATCTTGATTGCGTATAGTTGCGGAGCTTCCTCATCCCGCAGCCCCAAGCCGAGCTCGCCGTCAGTAACGGCTGGTGGACATGGGACCGCTGATCCGGGCGATGGTGGTGGATCCGGTACCGGTCTGCCGTCAACTTGTGTGAGAATGTAGAGACCACTGGCCGCAGCGGCCTCTGGGCTGGTATCATTCCCGCAACCGCACGCCAGGATAATGGCGGCAAGACCGAGTAAGCGCAGTTGTCTCGCGTGCACTTTATGGATGCGCGGCGCCATCTAGAAGCCGAAATTTTGGAGAAGCTTGCCGTATGGCGTCTCGCCTTGACCAAGGTAGCGAGGGTACCAGCCGAGAAAGCCGTCATTGGTATTGAGCGACCACATGTGCTCAACACCCGAATAGACTTCTGGGACTCGGCTTGCCACGTATGCGTTAAGCGGGTTGCTCAGCGAGCCTAGGTTCGCGCTCGGTAGGACTTCAAGCCCTACCCTCGTGCCAGGTCGATCACAATTATCGAAATAGTACGCGCCTGCGTCACAGACCTCCTGCGATCTGTAATTGGAATGCTTGCCCTCCGCGACCCATACAAAGGGGTTCGATCCCGGCGCTGCGGCCCCGTAAGTCAGATCGGCGCCAGCATACACACCGGTGGAATTGGCCTGGCTACCATAGTGCGCCGAGAGGGTCGCGTACTTGAGGTACCAGTGCGCGTCGGAGTTTGGGTAGTCCGCAGTTGTCACTTCTTCAACGATGAATTCGGAGTCGCCATAATGGCCGCCGCAATCAGCTGGACAGTCTAACCTCGACGATCCACAATCACGGTGATACGAGATCGCATAGAAGATCGCTATCACTGGAGTGCCATCAATTGGCGAGTTCATGCGAGTGGCGGCCCAATACGGCTCCCGGCTGACATCGCAGTCATCCGATGTGAACTGCATCTGCGGGTGGAATGCGTTGGCTAATTCATACTCACACTGATCCTGAACGCCGTCGCGATCTCGATCTTGCAACGAGTCCGCAAACGGTACGCCGGGATTCGGGCTGCAACTGTTCATCGTGCCACCACTCGGCAAATAAACACCGGACGCGCCTGGAGAGCCGTTCGGGGGATCGCACGGGATTATGGCTGTCTCCGGGTTGCATGATGCGTCAAGTGGCGACGCGGTGGGACGCGAGATACCGAGCGAAGACACCTCACGCCGCGTTCGGGCAAACATCGCTACCCGTTCTTCGGCAAAACTGGTGATGGTGCTGCGTGCGCGCGTTGGAGCTACACTTCTCGTCGTCTCAGGATCGGGACCAAACGAATGGTCGGCTGGTCGCAAAACAAAGAGCGGGAACCTCGGTGGCGTGAGAAGTGGCGCTGCGATTGTGTCTCCTTCGACCGTATACCCGAATGGGCGGTGGTGCGCCGTAATCTCTTCCTTAACCGTGAATGGGCTTCCGGCAACAATTATGCTGTCGCTTCCAGACCAGTTAGCGCGATCACTTGAGATGGGCATCACAAATTCGAGACCACCGCGCACTGATGCCATCGCAATCAGGCGGCTTGTGGGTGTGGCAGCGGTCTCACGCGCAATCACAGCCGCCAGCGCACGTCCCCGAGTGCCGCCAAGGTAGCTTGCTAACGGAATGCCGTGGTCCGGGAATGGGCTATCGCGCAGATCCTCCAGCAGTTGACGTCGAATTCCCGGGTTTGCCAGCGCAAGCGCCATACTATGGGCCAGCGTATCCGCAGTTGCGGAGTCTCCAGGTTGAACCGGCGGCAGCGTGATGGCCACCGCCGCGGGAGGCACCAGTGACGCGGATGGCCGCGGTGCCGTGACGATCTGATCAGTGCAACCTGGAAGCAAAAGGATCGAGCCGAGGGCTATCGACGGAATAAGAGCGAATAGGCGGCGACGTGATTCATCCACACAATAAGCATCGATTGTAAAGGGAGTGAGTTATGAGTGCAGCGACAATTGGATCATATTGGTCCCAGAACGTGACGCGATAGTGCATGCCCCAGCCAAACACTGCGTTTCCCAGCCAAATTCGAAAAGTTCGTTCGATGCCGCGCCTGATGTCACAAATCGATGTTTGCGCCGTGCTTTCGAACGTTCCGCAAGTCCTGCCCTTATCGTCGCATCGATACACTTGACATGCCGTAATTTGACATGTATATAACTGATAGGCTATATAACTGTCCCATTACATGCTTCAAAACTCCAACAGCCTCAACGCCACCTTCGCCGCGCTCGCCGATCCCACCCGACGCGCGATCCTTGCGCGACTCGCAACGGGGGAAGCATCCGTTACCGAGCTCGCCGCGCCGTTTACGATGAGTCAGCCAGCTATCTCTCGGCACCTAAAGGTGCTGGAGCGAGCGCGACTCATTACGCGCGGGCGCGACGCGCAATGGCGGCCGGCACGGATCCAAGCGGAGCCGCTCAGAGAAGTCGCGGATTGGGTGGCGCAATACCGCCAATTCTGGGACTCGCAATTCGACCGCCTGGATGAATACCTACACACCATACAGACAGAGGAGAAGAAACATGTCCGCAAACGGAAGTAGCACGAGCAGCGCACCGGCATCTTCGTCAGATACGGAGCTGGTGATGACGCGCATCTTCGATGCACCGCGATCACTCGTGTTCAAGGCATGGACCGAGAACGAGCACCTGGAGCGGTGGCAGGGTGCACCAATGGGGATGACAGTAACTGTTCAGGAATCGAACATACGCCCGGGTGGCGCCTTTCGAGTGTGCATGCACGCACCCGATGGAGTCGACCATTGGCTGCAGGGTGTGTACACCGACGTCACACCGCCGGAGCGGCTGGCCTTCACTCATACATGGCTGGGCGCAGACGGGCAGCCTGGTAAGGAGACGCTCGTAACAATCACATTCGCCGAGCACGGAAAGAAGACAGAGCTGACACTGCGTCAGACCGGCTTGCCATCCGCCGCATCGCGTGAGGGCCACAGCCACGGCTGGAACAGCACCTTCGATCGCCTGACAGGGTACCTGGAAGAGCTGGACCGAACCGCAGTCGCTATCGATCCTGTGGAATCACGCTAAGCACAGTCTGTACCGCTTCGATCGGCGGCTGGAACAGCGAGAGCTGATCGGCGTCCGCGAACACGGTCGCAAAGTCCTCGCGTGCGAATGCACGCGCTAATCGCTCGGCGTATGTAGTGCGCAGGATTCGCACATAGTAGTCAACGTCGTAGTCGCGAATGTCATGGATCTCTGCCTCTTCCGTGGATGATGCAACTACACCGCTTTCACCGTTCTGCCTGCGGTAAATGCGGATGCGATCGCCAACACTCCAGTCAGCGCGGCCATTTCCGATCAACGCTTCGTACGGCAATTCGCGGCGCTTGTTCCGGGTCGCCGTGTACTCGTCAGGCGATTTCGTGAGACGCGAACGTGATGACACTTCGTATGTCGGAAGCGCACGAGAGCGAAGCGATCCGACAGTCGCGAGATAGCGGTCGCGCACACCAATAATGTCGCCAACGAGCGCACACTTGATCGCGTGCCGAAGAAAGGTGTTGCCGAATGGCTCAGACCGGCTCGAGCGAAACGCAACACCTCTCAGCAGCAGTGTTCCGTCGTAACCCAACAGAGCATAATTCTTCGGCTCGTGCGACAGCATTGCTGCATAGCGTCCCTCGAACTCGAGCTGGACCAACGGCGGAAGCAGTGCTGCGACCTCGCCAACGACGCGTCGTTCGTCCAGCTCGCTCCACGTCTCGGGTACAGCGAAATAGACGCCATCCGTATCAGCCTCCAGCAGCGTCACGCCACGCACAGCAAGCTCTCGGCACATCAGCGCAAGTACCTCTCGACCGCGACGTGTCACCTCGTTGGCGGCGTGCACATCGGCGAAGCGCGTGAGTCCGCCCGCCGCCAGATAGCCGTACGCCGAATTCACCACGATCTTGAGTGCGGCTGACATTGCCTCGTGCGCGTATCGCTCGGCTGATCGCGGCGCGGCCGCGCGCGCGCTCATCTTCGCGTCCAGGCGCCGTTCGACAAGACCGTCAACCAGACCGAGCATCGCGCCGAGGCGATCGCGCGACGGACCGATACGATACGCCCGCATCAGCGAAGGATACAGACTCGCGACGTCGGCCTTCACAACGCGATGTGCGACGCCAGATGCAAACAGGTGCAACGCCGCGCCGCTGTGTGGTGTGCCATCGCTGGACTGATGGGACGGAAGCGCCATGCCGGCGCGGAGATACGCGCGCACCAGCAATGGGTCAATGATACCAGTCGCTGCTCCAGCGTCCGCGAGTCGCTCATATCGGCGAGGTACCATCTGCGCGAGCGCAAATGCGGCACCGCCTAGCAGGCGCGATATCGCAGCTACCTCTTCGACGTCGTCGGTTGCGTAGCGGCGAACACGTTCCGGATCGGTGCGATAGGTGGCGTATATCAGATCGCCGCGTATGTATTCGCGATCGGGTGCCGCGACTCCGAGATGCTTGGCAACGACCTTGAGGCCGTGGCCCGGGAAGTCTCGCGTTGAGAAGTCGTGGCGGCGCACGGCATCCATGGTATCGATCAGCTCCCGGCCTGGCGCGATGAAGCGCACACGACGGCGGTCGCCGGGATCGCCGGACGGTGCTCCGCGACGCGCCGCTCGCTGCACCAGTCCACTGGTGGCGATGCGGCCGAGCGAGAGAGGCGCGCCGAGTATGCGTGACCGGCGATCCAGGAATGGAAGATCGAAACCGTGCAGGTTGTGATTCTCGATCACGTCAGGGTCCGCGGTGCGCACGCAATCCATGAGGCGACGGATCAGATTCGCTTCCGCCGCGTCGTCGTCACCGAGTGCTTCCAGAACTTCGGTGTCGCCGGTGTGATAGCGAACTGAAATCATGAAGATGCGATCGCGCCGCGCATCGAGGCCGGTAGTCTCCAGATCGAATTGAAGGCGATGCAGCTGGTCGAAGGGCAGGTCGCGGAAATAGGTGCGGCCCGTAGCGACGAGATACTGTTCCTCGGGCGGTAGAGACAGCACGCTTTCCTGTCCCAATTCGCGCAGATGGCCGATGTGTCTGCCCAATCGCTCCGATGCGCCGCGCAGAACGGCCGACGTCAGCGCGCTACCGTCGCTCGAGCTGACGAGATGGCGTAATTCGCCCGGGCCTTCCAGTTCGCGATGACGGATACCTGGTGACGCAGTTACGTCGTCTTGGCGACCGAGACGATTGCCGAGCTGTTTGAGATCGTCAATGTGTTCCAGTAGCAACCAGGGCCGAAAGCGCTCTTCTTCACGCACCAGTTCGCCCGTGTTTGCGATGCGACGCCAGACGGTCGCTCGACCATCCTGGGTTGCGTGGACGGAGACTATACCGGGCGTTGGGTCCCAACCCCAGAGCCATTCGTCTTGGGGCGAGCTCACGGCCACTATCGGTCCCGCAATCGGTCCGTCATCCCCGTACTCTCTCCGTCATTCCCGCATCCCGTCCGTCATTCCCGCATCCCGTCCGCATTCCCGCGAAAGCGGGAATCCCGTCACGGGCGATCCGTAACCCGAGAACGCCTGCAAACGTGGGATGCATAACGGCATCGTCGTCCATGGTTCCCGGCCTTCGGCGGGATGACGAATTTCAATTGGTCCGACGTTTCCTGAAGGGATCCCCGCTTTCGCGAAGATGACGCGTTTACGCCTTGTGGCGGTAGGTTATGCGGCCGCGCGTGAGATCGTACGGCGACACTTCGACCGTCACGCGATCCCCTTCGAGGATGCGGATGCGGAAGCGGCGGAGCTTGCCTGCGATGGTTGCGAGCACAGCGGCTCCGTTGTCGAGCGTCACGCGGAACGACGTGCTCGGAAGGACTTCGGTGACGGTCCCTTCGAGCTCAATCAGATCTTCTTTGGAGATACGGTCCTCTGAGTATGGGCGTGCGGCACTTCTGATACAGCTACTGAGGTTAACCTATCTAGAAGCGTGAGTCCAGATACAGGCTGGCCCGGAGGCCGCCCCGGGGACGGATTCCCTTGGCGAGATCCATCCTGACAAGCCCGTCCATGAAGGAGGCGCCCACTCCCGCGCCACTCACCGGAACCACTCCCTGGTTCCAGTTGCGCCGGTCGCCGGCCCAGCCAAGATCGCCGAAGATCACCGGCCTCGCGAACGCAGTGCCCATCCCCAATTCGGCCCGCGTGAGCCAGTAGGCGTCGCCAACCGCTACCCCAACGTCCTGGCCTCTGACCGTGGAGGTGCCCCCAAGGTACCAGAGCCGCTGTGTAGGCACACGTCCACCCGACGTGCCTCCGCTCACCGTTAGCGACCCGTCCAGCGCGCCAGCGAGGGGGTGCGTCACGGTCAGGTCGGCCATCCCGCGGGTGTAATCGAAGGTGCCAGCCGCGCCTTCGATTCTGACGTCGGAGAAGGCGCGCAATCCATCAGGATCGTCACCAAACGATCCGCGCTTGCGCAGCGCCAATCCCACCACGGCCCCTTTCGTTACAGCGATGTTGTTCGGGAAATAACCGCCGCTCAACTTACCGACCAGCGAGAAGTGGCTTTTCACGCTCGCGTTGAACTCCTGCTCGCCGAACAGGCGCCAGCTGTCCAGCAGGCCGCCTTGCTGTTCGTGAATCAGCTCGCCGCCCCACGATCTGTAATACACTCCGTCGTCATGACCGAACAACAACGCGGAAAGCGACGAGCTCAGACTGAATGGATCGCGCTCCCAATCGTTTGCCGAATTAAGGCGACGATAAATATTCGCGCTATACGTCTCGCGGCCGTTGGTGCGCGATACGCCGAGCTCCGCATTGGGCGACAGATCGGTTCCCAACCGCGCCAGCACGTGACCTGAATATCCGTTGCCGATGTCCTCCTCAACGCGCACGCCGGTGGAGAATCCCTCTACGCGATTGTAACGCGACAGCGGAAGTCCGTACTGCACGACCGGCGGCGCCCATCCGGCCCCACCGGCCTGTCGTTGCAACGACAATGCGCCCGCGACGAGCGCGTCGATGTCCTTGTCGCCAAACAGTGAATCCGGCGTATCGTAGATCGACCTCGGCAACGTCGCCGACGTCGCGAGTGACGCAGTATCGCACGGAACGCGTATGAGCAAGTCAACCGAGTTCTCACGAGCGGTAGTGCGTGTCTCACGATACGCAGCGCCGTTGGCGCAAGCGCTGTCACGTTGCGCACGGCTTGCGCGGCGCGCAGCACGTGCCTGCACACCGCGCGCCGTGTCGGCCACGCTCACCTGAATCGTTGGCACATCCACATTCGCGTTGACACTCGCGTAGTCGAAACGCGAGCGCAGCTCGAATGGGAATCGCATGATTCCCGCTCGCGCCTTTCCTTCCGCTGTCTGCATGCGTGGCAGCCAGAACTGACCCTCGTACAGCCCATAGTCGACAGTCATTACATCGATGCCGCCCGTCATGGGAAGAATCATCGGCTTTATCCAGCCAGGAATGTCCTTCTCCGGGTCTTCGCCGTCCTCTGTCTTCGCCACCGACATCACGTTCATCGGCTCGGCCATGCGATACACACCGCGCACAAGCTGGCCTGTTGCAACGTCGAACCAGAGCGACCCCACTACGAGATTCCAACTCGACTTGCGCGGCTGCACCCGCAACTCGCGAACGAGTATGCGTTTCCCACCGGGAAGTTGGAACGTCACGGAATCCCCGCTCGCATACGTGTAGTACGCTTCGGCGCCATTGCCGAGTGGGTGTATCATTCCGCCAGCATCGGCGTCGGCCTTGGCGACACCGGAACCGATCCAGAGCGTTTCGCGGCCAGGGTAGTATGGAATCGGCACGCTGCCTGAACCAACATTGACCTCCGCGTCGCCGGCACCCTTGAACATTGGAAGCGCGGACCGTTCGCCAGTCACGTCAACGACTGCACCTTTGCCGCGCTCCCACTTGATTCGCGTCGCGCGCTCTGTCCGCAACAATAGACGATCGCGGCCGAACGTCGTGATTTTCGAGCCCACGGACAGACGCTCGTATGTTGTAGCGTCGTATGCCCTGAGTGCGGAGTCCTGAGTGAGTCTCGCGGCGCGCGCACGATCCAGCAAGGAGCGCGCTCGCGGATCCTTGAACGCCGTCGCAAGCAGCTCTGGAGTGAGCGCGACGTGTCGGCTCGCGCGACGTTTGATATGAAAGGAATCCCGCACGGCACCGATCGAGTCCATCCGCGCTGCGATCGAGTCCTCGCGCGCGAATCCCTTCGCGCGCTTGACGCTATCGGCGTGCGAGAGCTTGCCGCTACCGACCGTTACCGTGATCTGGGCGAAAACCAGAAGTGCCGCCGACAACATCATACCGGATTTGTCACGGCGGAAGGCGCAATGGTTTGTCGGGCAGCGAGCGGATGCATGCGCGCCCTACTTCGCTATGAGCCCCTTGAGATCCGCCGGGTTCCACGGCGCCGTCTGTGTCTTGGTCGCCGCGCGCACCGACGCGACCTGCTCGGCGGTGATCTTCGACGCGGCGTTGCCCCAGCTGGACCGCTCGTACGTGATGATCGCAGCGATCTCGGCGTCCGAAAGCTGGTCGCCGAATGGGGTCATAGCGTTGTTGAAGTTGGTGTTCTTCACCGTGATCGGCCCCTGAAGGCCGTGCAAAACGATCCGGATCGGGACCTCAGGATTGTTGAGCAACCATTCGGATCCGGCCAGCGGTGGATAGGCCCCTGGTACGCCGAGTCCGCTTGCCTGGTGGCATGCGGCGCACCGCGTGAACAGCTCAGCGCCGTTCGCCGTCGCGCCGGCGGCCCCACCGGCGGCGGGTGCCCCCGGAATTACTGCCTGCGTCGAATCGAAGTACATGACACTATTCGGCTCGTTGGCAGCGACCGATGTCCGGTCGGTGTCGCGGCTGTCGGCACCGCCGCAGGCCACGAGTGTCGTGCAGGCGGCGAGGGCCGCGAAGATGCTGGTGCGTCGGCTATTCATCGCTTGAAAATATCCCGGCCCTAGTGCTTGACCAAGTTGGTGAAGGTGATCTGGACGTTATTTCCGGTGGCGACCGCGCCGCAGTCACGTCCGGCGGCGGATCCGGTTAGTTCACCGTTCGAAACGGTGAAGGAGCCATACAGCGTGCCGGCGCAAGGCGATGGGACAACAAAGGTGAAATCGGCGCCGGCAGATGTCGATCGCCCAGTGACGCTTCCTGAGTAAATGGGTTGGCCGAGCGGGTCAGTCACAAAAAATGTACCGCTGAAATCCTGCCCGAGCTGAGCCAGCGTCATCGTAAAGGTCATTGACTGCGTGGGCGGGAGCGCACCCGCAGCGCTTGGCGAGCGCTGAAGCGAAGCCACGCCTGTGTATGTGGCGTTGTAGATCATCTGATCGAGACCCGTCGCGGCTGAACCGGAACAGGCTCCCAGCGACAATGCCGCCGCGGCCGCTAACATGAATGCGCCTTTTCTCATAGCTCGACGCAATATAACGAGAGGTGGTCGCTCCTCAGGCTCAATGCGGTTCGTACGGCTCCATGTGGATGAGCACCCCGTCCACTGCCGGCATCGCGGCGCGTATGGCGCTCTTCACTTTGCCACTAACGATATGGGCATCGTGAAGCGGCATTAACGGGTCGGCCTGCACGTGAAGATCTACCGCATATTGCAATCCCACCTTCCGCACCTTGAGCTTCTCGATCGCGCGCACTTCCGGGACACCAATCGCGGCGACGGCGATGCTCTCGACTACATGATTCTCAGGCACACGATCCATGAGATCGTTGATCGCCGGCCGCAGCATCTTCATACCGTTGTAACAAATGACGACCGACGCAACCAGCGCAGCCCAGTCGTCGGCCTGTTCCCAACCGGGACCGCCGAGGACAGCTATACTGATTCCCACGAACGCGGCAGTGGAGGTTATGACATCGCTGCGGTGATGTTGCGCGTCCGCCATTATCGCGGTGCTTCGGGTTTCCGAGCCGATACGGAATACCTTGCTGGCGAGGATCTGCTTGATGACGATGACGCCAACCAGAACACCAAGTGTCCACGCTTTGGGCGTGTGATGCGGCGTTCTTATTTCACGAACAGCTTCTATCGCAATCCCAACCGCCGCTATTAGCAGCATCAGTGCGACGAGTGCGCCAGCCAGCGCCTCGGCGCGTCCGTGTCCGTATGGGTGATCCTCATCGGCTGGTTGCGCGGCAATGCGCAATCCGCCGTACACGACGAGCGAAGAGAAAATATCTGCGGTGGATTCGACTGCGTCCGCGACCAATGCGTACGCATGGCCAACGATCCCCGCGATCAATTTGATGATCGCGAGGATCAGATTCACCAGCATTCCAACCTGTGCCGCGCGCATGGCGCGGTTGGCGGGCGATCTCATCAGCCCAAATCTACGCCGTCGGCTCGCCCAAAGCTGGTTGAGGTGGCACTCCCATCCCAGGCTCGCCTCGCGGCGCATGTTCGGCCGCGGCCTTCGTATCGCCTCGGGCGAATGCGTGCGAGAGCTTCTCGCGCCATTCGTCCAGAATCTCATAGAACGTGGGGATGACGATCAACGTGAGTAACGTGGACGTTATTACGCCGCCAATCACAGCACGTCCGAGCGGCGCGCGAAAATCGGCGCCTTCGCCAAGTCCCAGCGCCACGGGGATCATTCCGGCGATCAGCGCGAACGTCGTCATCAGAATCGGACGGAGACGTACTCTGCCGGCTTCGATCAGTGCTTCCCGCAGCGTCACCTTCTTGGACTCACGCGTCCACTTGGCGAAGTCAACGAGCAAGATCGCATTCTTCGCCACGATACCCATCAACAGAATCACGCCGATCATCGACATGATATTCAACGTGCCCCCAGTGATGAGCAAGGCGAGCACCACTCCGATCAATGACAATGGAAGCGACAACATGATTGCGAGCGGATCGAGGAATGATCCGAACTGCACCACCAGAATGAGGTACATGAGCAGAATCGCAAGCCCGAGTGCCGACAGGATCGAGCCGTACACTTCGTTCTGATCCTTCACCTGGCCACCCTGTGATAGATGCACGCCTGGCGGCAGCGGCACCTTCGCGATCGCACGATTTACATCAGCCGACACTTCGCTCAGCGGACGGCCCTGGGGATTCACTCCGACGGTAACCACTTTGTCTTCGTCCAGATGGTCGATCTGCGCCGGACCCGTTGTCAGGCGCACTGTCGCAATCTGGCCGAGCGGAATCGTCTGAGGTCCGGTGTTCATTGGATTGACTGCAACAGCCGACGGCTGACCCGATCCGGAAGGCGGCGCGGCGCTGGTCGTCGGCACGGCGATCGGCAATTGCTGAAGATCTGAAATACGCTCGCGAGAGCCGGCGGGAAGACGCACGGTTACGTCGCGTGTCTTTCCTGTTGGATCTACCCAACTGCCAGCCTGCACGCCGGCGAACGCCGGGCGAAGCGCCTGCGCGAGTTGCCCGACGGTGACTCCGAGCGTTCCGGCCAGCCCGCGGTTCAACTGTACGTCGAGCTCCGGCTTGAGTCCTTTTGTCGAGAGTCCGACGTCGGCGGCCCCGGGAACCTTGCGCACCTCCGCCTCCATCTTCTCGGCGACCAGATTCAACTGCTGAGCGTCGTTGCCGCGAATCTGAACCTGGATCTGCTTCTGGTTTCCGGCGAAGCCTCCGTTGAACGTGTATGCGGTAACCCCGCCGATGCGGGAAATCTCCTTGCGTATCTGCGTACTCAGGTCGCCCTGTGAAATCGAGCGATCCGCCTTGGGAAGGAGTTTGATGTAAATGCTGGCCAGATCTACCGCGCCAGAGCCTGTTGCCGAGCCCACAATGGTGTACGTGTACGCAACCTCCTTGTGAGTGCGGATAATGCGACCAATCTCCTCCGACTTGATGTGCGTGTAGTCGATATTCGAGCCGGGCGGAGCCTCTACGGAAACATTGAGCTCCGAGTTGTCCGAGTCGGGAATGAATCCGCCGCCGAGTTTTGCCCAGCCGGGCTCGGGAAGCAACAAGCCCAACCACATTGAGGCAACGAACGTACCGATCGCGAGAATGCCCTTGATGATCCCCCAGACGGCAGTCTTCGGAAAGTTGAGCGACATCATCCAGACGATCAGCAACACGCCCGCCAGGAGAGTGAGCGCGGCGAACAAGCCCTTGGCAGGAATCAGTATGCTCGCCAGGAACACGCCAATCGAGATGGCGACCATATCGGCGCGGTGATCCAGCGCCCATGCAATCACACCCTTGTAACGATCAGCCTGCCTGTCGAACCAGTTATTGAACGTCTCCAGCTTGCGCGAGATCCAGTTGCGATGCTCGTGCGCCTCGATCGCCGGATCCGGCCAGTACGCCGAGAGCATTGGGTCGAGCGAGAAGGAAACGAACAGCGACACGAGCACCGCGCATGCAATGGTCAAGGCAAACGGCTTGAACCACTGGCCGGATACGCCCTGCATCAATGCAATCGGGACGAACACCGCCATGATAGACAGTGTGGTCGCCGTTACCGCGAGACCAATTTCGTCGGTGCCAGTGTGAGCCGCCGTGAAGTGATCCTCGCCCATTTCGATATGTCGCACAATGTTCTCTCGGACTACTATGGCATCATCGATCAGGATACCGATAGCGAGCGAAAGCCCGAGCAGCGACATCGTATTGAGCGTGAATCCGAACGCGTGAACCGCGATGAACGCCGAAATCGCTGAAACCGGCAACGCGAGCCCGGTGATCACGGTCGAGCGCCACGAGTTGAGAAAGAGGAAGACGACAATTACCGTCAGGATCGCTCCTTCCACGAGTGCGTCCTCGACATTGCGCACGGAGTCGCGCACGCGCGGTCCGGCGTCGCGTACGACATCGAGCTTCACGCCAAGCGGGAGCGTCTTTCTTATCTCTTTGACGCGCGCGTTGATCTCATCGCTGACGCGTGTGGTACTCGTTCCCTTGGACTTGGTAATGTCGATGCCGATCCCCTCGACCCCATTGAAGAGTGCGAGTGACCGCTGCTCGGCCGAGCCGTCGGATACGTTTGCGACATCCGCGAGATGAATTACCTGCCCGCCTCGCTGCGCGACCACGAGCTGGCCGAAGTCTCGCGCGTTCTCTATTCGTCCGCGCAACCTTATCGATCGCTCTTCGAGAGCGCCGTTGATCATTCCAACCGGCACAGCGAGGTTCTGCGCATTCAGCGCGTTGACCACGTCAGACACGCTCACCCTCGCGGCGTTCAGCCGCGAAGGAATTACGTTGACAGATATCTCACGACTGACACCGCCGGAGAGCGTCACCTGCGCCACTCCCGACAGTCCCTGTATCTGACGCGTGATGTCCGGATCGGCGAGAATCGTCAGCTCGTTCGGCTTTAGCGTGTTCGACGAGAGTGTCAGCGATACGATCGGCTGATCGCTGGGGTCGAACTTCTTGATGATCGGCTCCTTCATCTCCAATGGGAGCTTGTCCCGAATTCCAGAAATCGCGTCGCGCACGTCCTGCGCGGCCTGGTCGCTGGGTTTGGAGTAGACAAACTGCACGATGATCTGGGCGAATCCGTCGGTCGACGTGGATGTTATCTGGTCGATTCCATTGAGACCCTGGAACGCCTCTTCCATCCGGTCCACGACTTCACGCTCGACCTGATCCGGTGACGCACCCGGATACGGCACCGCTACGAAGACGATTGGTTGCTGAATGTCTGGCAGCTCATCCACGTCGGTATTGAAGGCGGCGAACAGACCGAAGATTACCAGCGCTACCATTATCACTACCGTCACAATGGGGCGCTTGATCGCGAAATCAGAAATGAACATCGTCTAGTCCCTATCGTCCACTGTTGTTAGCGCCGCTGCCAGAGCCGTTGTTTTTGACATCTGACGGTGGCGCCTGCACGCGCACCGGTGTACCCGGTGTGATCCCCTGCGCCGCTGCTACGAGAAGCGTATCGCCCGCGGTGACACCGTTCGTGACCTGCACGGTCTCGGCCGTCGGATCACGCATTCCAAGTGTGACGTCAACGCGCGTCACCTTTCCATTCACCAACTTCACTACCGCGGGTCGTTGCATGCGTGTGTCCACGGCGGAGACAGGGACGACGATCCCATGCTGGCTGCTGCTGGAGACTCGGCCGTCTGCGTAAAGGCCCGTGATCAGAGTGCGCCCCTTGTTTGGGATCGAGACGATGATCTGCACCTGGCGCGTTGTCGGATCCACGGACGGACTCACACGCGTCACCATTCCATGAAAGTCACGACCGCCGTAACCAGTCACGGTAAAGGCCACATCGGTGCCCACCTTGACCATCGCCAACTGATCCGACGGAACAGCCGCAACCAGTCTCATTGTTGACGGATCGACGACCGTGAACAGCGCGCCGCCGGGCTGCACGACATCGCCCGGGCTCACGCTCTTCTGACTTATCACGCCATCGAACGGCGCAGAGATGCGCGTATTATCGAAATTCTTGGTAGCCGTGGCGAGCCGTGACTTCGCATCTTCGAGAGCAGCCTGCGCACCCGAGGCCTGCGTCTGCGCCGTCTCCAGATCGCGCTGTGCGATCGCGCCGGCCTGCAGTAGCGTTTGACTGCGTTGAAGGTTGCGCTGCGCGACTGCCGACGTAGTTTGCGCCGCTGATACCGCTGACTTGGCGCTGAGATACGCATCCTGCAGACCCGAAGCGTCAATTCGGCCAAGTGTCTGTCCCTTCCTGACCGTCTGACCCACATCGGCGTCTGTCGAGAGGATCGAGCCGGCGATCTGTGCGCGCACCGTTGCGTTGAGCGCAGCGTCTAGTGAACCCGAGATCGCGGGACCGTTCGTAACCGAGCCATTGGTCGCGATCGCGACGTTCTCAGTCCCGACAACGAGCGGTTGCACAATGGCAGCCGCGCCCGCGGTCTTGCGCTTGCAACCAGTCGCCAGTACGAGAGTCGTTAGTGCGAGTGGGATATATACGTAAGTGCGTCGCATTTATTGATTGTTCCCGGATGGTCCAGTCGGCGTTGCGCCGACCGGTGTAATCTGGCCTGGAGTCGCGGCCGGCTGCGTGGTCTGCGCTGGCCCTTGTTGTTGCTGTTGCTGTTGCTGTTGCTGTTGCTGTGACAGATTGGTTTGACCCGCCGTTGCGGTCTGCACCGGCAGATCCGGTAACAGTGCGAGTCGGACGCGCGCCACCTGTACATCGCGCGATGCCTGCGCACGGTTCACGAGCGCCTGCGCCAACTGGTTGCGGGTATCGTTGAGCTCGAGCTGCGTGGAGATGCCTTCTTTGAAACGAACTTCCGCGATCTGGTACGCGCGCTGAGCCTGCGACGCGGTCCCCGCACTCGCGGCTAGCGTCGCTTCCGCCTGGCGTAGCGTGTTGAGCGCGACACGGGAATCGAGCGCCGCACCTTCGCGTGCCTGTTCCAGACGTGCCTCCGCGTCGCGAACGTTGGATTCAGCTACCATCTGGTCGCCGCGAATACGACCGCCCAGGAATATCGGAAACGAAGTTGAAAGAGTGACTGTCCAGTTGGGATGAAAATCCGCGAGCGACGGCAACCCGGAGCTGGGATACGCAAGCCTGCTGTACGCGGTCGACACCGCGAGGGTCGGGATTCTCTCCGAGCGCGCAACTTTCAACTGCCCCCTCTGCGCCGTAACCGCTTCACTGGCCTCACGTACGGGAGCGCGGTGCGACGTGAGCGTATCGGGCGTCTGTGCACGCGCGAGCTCCACGCCGGACGGAGCTGCTGTTGAGTCCTCGACGGATGTTGTGAGCGCGATACGATCTTCGTACGGCAGGTGCAGAAGCTGCTTGAGCCGGAGGTAAGCGACCTCGCGTGTGCTCTGAGCCTGAATCACGACCGGAAGCTGATTGCTCACCGAAACCTGCGCTCGCAGCAGATCGAACTCGCTGGTGTTACCCACTTGTTGCTGCAGTTGAGTCTGTCTCAACAGAGCCTGCGTTTGTTGCAAAGACGCCTGCGCGATTGACACGAGCCTGTCCGATAGCGAGGCATCATAGTACGCCGATGTCACATCCAGACGAAGCTGTGCGCGCTGAGCCGTGAGCTCGATTCGCGCCGAGCGTTGCGTTGCGTTCGCGGTTTGAATGAGCCCGCTCAAGCGCCCGCCGGTGAACAGGCTCTGCGAACCCGACAGTCCGAGCGTGTAACCATTCACTGAACCGAAGCCGACTTTGCTGAAGTCGATCCCCCCGGTTGAGGCACCGCTCGCGCTATGGCCGGCGACTGTGCAGCGCGCGTAGTTCTCCAGACCGGCAACGCGCGCAAGCTGGGACGAGTCTCCGTTGAAGAGATACTGGTTGCACGGACCCGCTGGGCCAGTTGGTCCGGGGGTCGACGGCCCCGAGAACGCACTCGCGAATTGTGACGCGAGAGTGCGGGTGTAGTTTGCGGCTGCGTTGAGCTGTGGAAACAGGCCGCTGCGCGCCACGTACTGGTTTCCGCGTGCGCGCGTTATCGCATTGTTGGCTATGCGTACGACCTGACTCTGGTTCTGTGCGATATCGACCGCCTCGCCAAGCGACAGAGGGCGCGCCGCGGTGGCCGCGAGCGAGTCCGCGTGCGTCACCGGCTGCTGCGCGCGCAACGAGCGCGGCGCGGTGAGAGCGCAGAACGCAAGCATGGCGCCAAGCACGACACCATGTATCGGTCGTAACAAGCGTGGTACTTGCCGCAGTAGTGTACGACCGAGTTCGGTCGGAGGATGTGTCATCGAGTTGTAAATGAAGCGGGTTTATGCTTGGGTTATGAAACGGCGTGAATCGTTAACTGTCGCCACCTACTAAGACGAACGGCGAACGGCAAAATCGACACTGTGCTCAGAGCAAGCGGCGTTATTCGGCCCTGATGCGAGCAAGCAAGCCGGGTCACACGGAGGCACCGATCGGGTGTGCGCCTACGGCAGAGACGCCGAGGGCTCGGAGAATGAGCGTGGTGTAAAGCTCGACGGCGGCCGCCACCGGGCTCGGATAGATGTCAGGCATGGCGTCGCGCCCCATCGCGTCGGAGAATACCGTGCCAATGAGCATGGCCGCCGCGGCCTTGGCCTCGACGTCTCCCGTGATGAAGCCGTGTGTCTGGAGCCGCCCGATGTAGTTCTGCAGTTCCGCGGCGGCGCGCATGGGGCCGCGATTGGCTGATGCGCTCAACTGCGGATGCTCATCTCGCTCGCTCATGCAGCGGCGCATGAGCGACCTGGTGGTACAGATATGGCTGCGCAGCTTGGTCGCCCATTGGAGCAGTTCTGTATGTGGATCAACTGGTACTTTTGGGAGCTCTACCAGCGGACCGCTCATCCCGCACGAGGCGATGGCCTCGTGGATGAGTGTGTCCTTAGTCCCGAACTGCCGGAAAATGGTTATCTCGTTGACCCCCGCCTCGTCGGCGATGCGCCGAGTGGTGGAGCCGCGGTAGCCGTGCCGTGCA
This sequence comes from Gemmatimonadota bacterium, assembly GCA_041691775.1. Classification (GTDB taxonomy): domain Bacteria; phylum Gemmatimonadota; class Gemmatimonadetes; order Gemmatimonadales; family Gemmatimonadaceae; genus Fen-1247. The sequence continues at coordinate 203,538 of JBEPUB010000002.1, read as the reverse complement.
TAGACCCGGGCGGCAGCCCGGAGGAGTTCTTCGCGCCTTTCCATGCGGGGAATTAAATGGACCGGCGGTCACTTTTGCAAGTGGGTGCTTGCTTACGACGGATGTTTACGCATTGTCACCCTCGTCAAATGTGAAGAACAGCTACACACATTCGGCACGTCACGGTTTTCGGCAGAATGCCCGCGCGAAGGTTGGTTTGTGTGCGTCGCCAACGCAACTCTTGCCTGGGCGTTCGGAATTCACCGATTGAAGCAGGCCCGCGCTGACTCGTCACTGTCGTAGGGCCCGGGTCGTGCAAGCAAGAACCCCTGCGCGTGGCCGCATCCCAGCTCACGCAGCGCGGCGAGTTGCTCCTGCGTCTCCACACCTTCGGCCACAGTGTCCAGCGAGAACGCCTTACTGAGCGCGATGATGGCGCGCACGACCGCGGCGTCCGAAGGGTTGCTGCCGATGCCGTGGATAAATTCCCTGTCGATCTTCAGCATCGTGACCGGAAATCGTCTGAGCTGAGCCAGGGAGGAATAGCCGGTGCCGAAATCATCAACTGCGATGCGGACACCGGCGGCCCGTAACGCTAGGACGCACTCGAGTGCTCGGGCTGGATCGCGCATGAGCACACTCTCGGTCAACTCGAGCACCAGCCGGTCAGGATTCAAGCCGGTTTGTGAAAGGGTTCGCACTACGTCGGTCAGGAATCTGCCGTCCTCGAGTTGGCGCCCGGAGACGTTGACTGCGACTGCAGGCGGCGCCCCCCCACTCGACGGTCCGCTCCATTGTGCTGCCGCTATGCACGCGTGCTCCAAGACCCATCGGCCCAGCGGCAGTATCAGGCCACTCTGCTCGGCGATGCGAATGAACTCGCCCGGATCCACGGGTCCGTGACTCGGAGAGACCCACCGAATGAGCGCCTCGACGCATTCAGTTCTGCCAGTCACAAGATTGACAATGGGTTGGTACGCCAGCGACAGGCCGTCACATGCAAGCGCGCTCCGAAGCTCGGACTCGAGTTCCAGGCGACGCACCAGCGTCTCGTGCATCTCCGGTCTGAACGCTTCCTGGCGGCCCCTTCCGGCAGCCTTTGCACGGTACATCGCCAGGTCGGCGTTTCGAAGCAGCTGCTCGGCCGAATCGGCGTCGGCAGCGTAAGCGATACCGATGCTTGCACTGGCGGCTAGCGACACGCCCTCCAACTGTACCGCGGATGATAGCGCCGTTGTGATTCGCATTGCTACCGGTGCGACATCACCAACGCGCTCGGCATTCTCGATCAAGATGCCGAACTCGTCGCCCCCCAACCGCGCGACGGTATCGCTTCCGCGCGTAGCGTTGAGAAGTCGCTCGGCGGTGATCGCAAGGAATTGATCGCCCGCGCTATGTCCCAAGCTATCGTTGACCTCCTTGAAGTCGTCAAGATCAACGAACAACACGGCGACGCGATCTCGAGAACGGCCAGGACGAGCCAAAGCTCGCTCAACTCGTTCTCGGAAATAGGTTCGGTTTGGCAGGCTGGTGAGCTCGTCGTGTGACGCACGATGCAGAAGTGTCGCTTCGAGCGCCTTCCGCTCGGAGATGTCCTGCACCATGGCGACGATCCCTGTTATCCGGGGACCATCCGTTCCAGCTTCGATGCTCGAGAGAGTCACGCTGGTCCAAACCGTTCCTCCTTCCTTCCGGACGTGCCGCTGCTCAATGGTGATCGTATCCTTTACTCCGGCGCGAATCTCGCTCGCCGCCTTCATGGCGAGCTCCCTGTCTTCGGGTGCGGCGAAATCCATAGCCCGTCGGCCTTCCAGCTCTACCGCCGAGTAGCCAACCATACGCTGGTAGGCAGGATTAGCGCTGACGATCACGCCGGCTGGATCCGTAACGACGATGCTGATTGCGGACCGATCGACGACGGCTCGCAGCTGTGCCTCACTTGCGCGTAGAGCGTAATCGGCACGCCGCCGTGCCGTGATATCGCGCGCAATACCGACCGTACCGATGACCTGCCCATCCGCATCGAGCACGGCAGTCTTTGTGGTTTCGATCCACATGGCGCCGGCCTGCCACGGCACGGAATACTCGGTGGTGATTCGCTCGCCGGAGCGCATGACGCGATCATCGTCCGCTAGGAAGCGCTCCGCAATTTCCGCGGGAAAGAAGGCGCGATCCGTCTGGCCGATGAGAGTGTAGCCGGGCACGCCGTACGCAGCGACCAACGCGTCGTTCACGGCGACAAACCGCGACTGGGTGTCCTTGATCCACGCCTGATCTGGAATGTTGTTGAGAAGAGCGGTCTGGTGCTGCAATGCCGCAGTCAGGGCGACTTGTGCGCTGCCCTGGTCGGTGAGATCGCGAACGATGCAGATGTATCCGCCACCGGAGATAGCGACGAGCGACAACTCCTGCGGAAAGGGCACGCCATCAAGCCGTCGCCCCGTGCAGCCGCCATCCCACGCACTTCCACCCGCGAGGCTCGCCGCCGCTGCGAGTCCGATGGAAGAGTCTGCTTCGGCTTCGTGAAGATCTCCCCACGATCGCCCGAGTAGGCTATCCACGGTCGGTGCGCCATGAATCCTCGCGTACGCCGTATTCACAAACCGGTAACATTCGTCCGGACCGAGGATTGCTACACCATCTGTCGCGCTATCGGCGGCGAGGCGTAGCCCATGAATAACGAGGGATTCCTCGGCCGATGGCGAGCAGTTCGGTGAGCAGCTGGGTGCGCAGTTGAAATCGGTAACGCCAATTCGCTGCGGAGTGGCTGTCAGGCACTCTGATACACCGGAACTCTCAGGGTCGCGCGCGCGCGGGAAGAAAGACAGGTTCATCTGCCGGGAAGACGGATAGAGTTCGGGATGCTATGGATACATATGTAGTATCGGCACGAGGCATCATCGGGCTCCAATGTGGGGCTCGTCCGGCAACCCTGGAGCGCTTCTCGATCGGTTTTGATGGTGGTGGCGCGGCTTGGTGCGGGATGAGAGTGCGGTATTCAGAGACAGCTGATTGTTGTATGCCGCAGGCGCGTATTCGCGCGCTCGGAGGGTTGATCTCTCTCGACAAGAGCGAGACCGTAGTGCACGCGACTCAGAGTTCCCGCTGGCGTGCGCTCTGCCGATTGGGATTGGTACGAAAAAGTTCTGTGATTCCAGCCGAACAGAGCCGCGAAGATGTTGTTGCGGCTCGCGCCGCGTACGGCGTTTCGTGACACGGATCCCCGGTAGCGGGAACTGCAGCGCGTACAGTTCCACGCGTATGGGCGTCATCGTCTATTGCCACATCGGCCAGACGGCGAGCGTGGATTAGGTGCAGCTGCGACGGCTCGGTGTGTCGGTGAAGTTGTATGATGGCTCCTTCGAGGATTGGAACCGGCATGCGAACTACCCGGTCGCGGTGAGCGCGACGCCATAGCGATTTTACGCTGGCGGAGTGTCGATTTGGTGCGGGTGATGCGCGGTTCTCGCTGCTAATCGGACCGCAGAACCGCAGCAGGGTTGGCTCGCGCATGAGTTACTCGAGTGCGCACTTTGCATCGGCGTAAGCAGGGTACGTTTACGCTTCACGTACCCGAAGAGAGGACACGGCGCTTTTCCGTATCGTACTCATCCGTGGACAGGGCTCCCGATGTCAGGAGGTTATGCAAGTCGCGGAGTTGGGTCGCGCGGTCTGTTGCACCGCTCGTTGCGGTGTTGGCAACATTGACAACGATATTTTGCGGTGACGCGATGGCCATCACGCCGTGATTGTACTTGGCGTTGAACGATTCATCGCTCGCCGTGAATAGCATTATGGCTTCGAAGAACGCTATAATGGAAGGGATGAACGTCCAGCAGAATAGAAAATAGACTATTCCGAGCCCGGGCCGGTCAAGATAGAATTTGTGCACGCCAAGACCGCCAAAAAACAGTGCCAGAATGCCGGCTGTAGTCCTGCTTTTCATATTTCGATCTGAGTTAGATGGACGACAACCGCGTTGCTAGATCACGCGGCACTTTGACAGACACGTAGTAAAACTCGCCGGACGTGGTATCGAGTTCTTCTCGTAACTCGCCGCGGACCTGTAGCCATCCGAGCGCACGCGCAACGTCCTGTTCGCTCCAGCCAAGTTTTCCGGCGATCCCTTCCACCGTGTTGGCTGTGCTGGACTCTTTAATGGCCTGACTGAGCGTCGCCACATACTCGTCAGTCTCGGCGTTACCAGCCGGTACCTTGAATCCCGAGATGCCCCGTTGTGCCAACGCCTTCACCACGCCGACAGTCGTCGTGCCGCCACCGAACGACAGGAGTGCGGCACCGGCGATCAGCGGCAAGTTCCCCGGTGCCCCACCATTGAACACGCCCATAAGTATCCCTATGGCAGCTAGGACTACCCCGGCGCATATCAGTACGCCCGGTGAAATGGGAATACGGTCCAGAACAGCCACCGACGATTGGGGAGGACGCAATGGCCCTGCCGTCCGCATGCGGCCGCCGTTTGCGAGTTGGCCACTGGTCGGCACTCCTATATGCACATCACGACCGTTTATCTCGATATCGCCAATCTTGAGATGCGCCACGCCGTCCTTGTGTGTAAGCCTGCGTACGGACCGTTTCCACTGAGGTGATAGCGAAGACAATGTCCGAACGAATTGATGGACTGTCAAGTCGTCTATCCAGTATGCACACCGACAAATCGCAAACCGGCTTGAGCCTCGGTTTGAGGCTCCTTCAATACCGCCAGCTCTTCAAATCCGCGCCTGCCGGCGCATACTTCTCCATGTGCGTCGTCATCTTGGGGATTACCTCCTGCAGCCCGGGACCCCAGCAGTGCGGCGCCATTGGCTGAAAGACAATCTCGCCTGTGGGTTTTGGACTGGTCGCCTGCCTCAGGAATTCGTCGAGCTTGTGCACGCCCATGTTGAGGAAATAAGTGTCCGCGTCGCCCACGTAAACGTTGATCTTGTTTGCGACCTCGGGACCGAGCGTCGCCCAGTTCGTTTCGAGTATGTTGCGAAGATCATAGTGCTGCTTCCAGTATTGCGCGACCTTCTTATCGATGATGCCAGTCTTCTTGTTCCAGATCGGCACGGGATAACCATCGGCTCCGACCGGACCATACGTCGCCTGCCAGATGTCCCACTGTCCACCCGAGCGTGAATTGTCACCGACGGCGAGCTCGTACCAGTTCTCGTCCTTCATCATAGCGGTGATGTTGCCGTCGGGCTTACGTGAATCCGGACGCTCCAGCTTCATCCAGCTCCCGCCATTTGTCCAGTACGCGTTCTCATCATCATAGATGTTGACGATCTGGTGATACCGGAAGTCCACGCCGTCGGGACAGAGTGCCCATGTTCCGCCATACACATCCGGATACATGATCTGGTGCGCGAGCGCGATCCATCCACCTGTCGAACCACCAGTCAGCAGTCGAGCCCATGGCTCACGCTTGACACGGAATTGTGTTTCGACTGCGGGAAGTAACTCGTGCATGATCGCATCGCCGTAGGGGCCGTTGTTCTCCGAGTTCACCCCATACGAGTCGTCGTAGTACGGAGACGGATGTTGCAGCGTAACGACGATGACACGCGGCGTTCCCTCGGCGAGCCAGTACTTGGTAAAGGCGGCCGCCGCTCCCGTGGTGCGCCCAAATCCTCCCGGTGCGCCGAGTGAGAAGTGACCCTCATCGTAGACTACCGGATACTTCACGTCGGGGTGCTTGTCGTAGTCTTTTGGCAGCAGCACTGTAGCGCCAACGAAGATCGGATGACCCCACCATTTTGTGAGAATCGCACTCTGCATCCGGATGCGTTTGACGTTGTCATCGTCGCGGGGCGCCGAAATCGGCGGAATGACCTTATCCGCAACGAGCCTGATTGGCGTCGTTGATCTCGGATCGTAAGAAATGACCGATGGATCGCCGTAGATGTTACCGGGCGATTTTTTCCAATTCTGACCTTCCCACTGGTCCATGTGCAGCCAGACGGTGTGCCCATCAGCGCGCGCGAATTTTGTGTAGACGTTCACGAACGGTTCGACTCGATATCGACCCGCGGGAATGTCACGGAGGCTCCGTACCGGATGGCCAAAAGATTCGGCGTCTATGACCGCGTTCTGACCGGGAGCGAGATTCTTGATGTCCTGCCCAAAGAGCGGATCTCCAGTCTCCCCAGTGCGCTGAATCGGCGTACCGCTCGTATCACTAACGCGGCTGATCGCCACGTAAACTCGACCCGTAATCGGACCGGAATGTGCGGTCTTGGGGAACGAGATCTCAAATCGCGGGCCGACGGCCGCGTTCGGGTCCTGGGCACCGAGCGGAATCCCGGCGACGAGTATACCGAGAACGAAGCCGACTGAAGCGCGGGTCATGCGCCAACCGATACGACTGAAATCAGAGAGCATCCGACAATCCTACGCATCTCCAGCGCAACCGCAATGGTGCGCCCGGCTCATAACATGCCGAGCGACCGGCGGGATGCTTCTGTAGTCAATTTGTTCCCGACCGTCAATGCACCCCAGCTTAAAATGACGAACAGCGCCAGGATTCCAGCAACGTAACCGGCGACGATCCCGTAACCGCCGCTAATCAATGGATTCAGGAACGGATATGGATACCAGCTCGTGATCGACCCGCGAACCAGAACGTAGATCAAGTAGATGAGTGGCAAGAGTTGCAACGTCAGTACCTGCCTGGCACGCAGCTTCGTGCTGGGAGGTTGGAAGAGCCACTCGGCGACGACGGCGACGGGCATGATGTAGTGAAGTATCGTGTTGACCCATGGAAGCAACGATCCGAGATCGACGTTGCGCAGAAGTATCGTAAACACGATGCCTACCACGGCCATGTACACGGCCGCGGCGGTGCGAAGTACGTCATCCCGTACGGATGGCGCCAGGCGCGCAATCAAACGAGCGGAGCCTCGAAGCAATACAAACGCGGCGAAGAGATTCGACAGGTTTGTGAAGAAGCTGAAGAAGTTCACGACGCTGTACCCGAGCTGAGCCTGGATTGTGAGCTGGGTTCCGATCGCCACAAGTATAAGGACGCCAAAGAATAGGCGAACATTCATCAACACCGCGCGTTTAGTCATGCGCACGACGAAGCTCTGGCATGTCAATCTTCTTCATTCGCATCATCGCTTCAATTGCGCCCGTCGATTCCGGTGATTTTTCATCCTTAAGAAAATCGTCCATGTTGTTGGGGGCAACCTGCCATGAGGCGCCGTACTTGTCTTTCAACCAGCCGCACTGCTGGGCCTTGGGATCGCCGCCGGCGGACAGCTTGTCCCAGCGCGCTTGCGGTCGCCCTGTGTGACGTACAACTGTGTCAGCATGGAGATCACCCAGGGGTGTCGCCCCGACATCTGCAACTCGCTCGCCCTGCTCATTGCTCACCCTCGGACAGCGCATCACTGCTTCTTCAACTCGGCCACCCAGCCGGTAATCTCGATTATTCCCTGGCCCGCTTCAGGAAGGACCACTACAAAGTGCCGGTCGTCCGGCATTACCGCGAAACCCGCGTGGTTTGCCGCCCGCGCGAACGGCTCAGCGGCGGCTAGCTGCTGCCGCGACACGATGCGAGGTTCGTTCTGGAGCAACAGGTTCACTTGAACGAGATTGGACGCGTTACCAGCTGGCTCCAGATAGTAAAGCGCGTGACCGTTCGGCGACCATACCGGTGACGTTCCGCCGTCTCGCGACACCTGCGCTCGCGCGCCCGATGGCTTCATCTGCTGCACGTAGACTTCCTGTCGTCCGCTCTCGTTACTCACGTACGCGAACCACTTTCCGTCGGGCGAGGCCGTTCCCGAATGCTCATCGGCGCTCGATACAGCGAGTGGTATCGCCGCAGATCCATCAACGGGGAGGAGCCAGATATCACCAAGCGTCGTGGGTGACGAGGTGCCGCCTAGATAGAACTTGTCGCCAGGAAGCCAGTTGCCTGGCGTGCCGAACAATTTCGCCGGGAAGCCAGCGGGGAAATGGAATGGCCGCGGTGGCGCACTGCGATCCACCGGCACGGTGAACAGACCACCATCAGGACGCGCATTGGTCAGATAGATGATGCTGCGGCCGTCAGAGCTCCAGTTCGCGTCGTGACCATCACCCACATTCGTGATGCGAGAGAGAGTCCCGGACGCAATGTCCAGCACCCACACATCACGCTGGCCATCGCGCTCACCTTCTATGTCAAAGCTTATGGAGCGGCCGTCGGGCGACACGCTGGGACGATGGTAGGCCGCGGGTTGCTGCAGCAAGGGCTTTTTCGCACCCGACCGATCCATCAGCGTGAGTCTTGCGTTGGAGGCACGTTGATACACAATCAAACCGTGTCCGACCGACAGGTGCGCCACGCCGCCGAGCGCCTGCGATACGTGATCACCAAGCAACTGCGGAGCCCCGGTGACGCCGAAAGTGGATTGATCGAATGGGATGACCGAAAGCGCGCCATCGCCGCGCGTGTAAATGACATATCCGTCATCGTACTGTGGCGCTGCCCCGTCCTTTGTAACGATTCGAGTCTCGCCACCCGATATCGGCACGACACCCGCTTCGCCCGACCGGGTGAATCCGGTCGCGGTTCCGGAAATAGTGAACAGCACTCCCTTTCCGTTCGGGAGCACGCTCGGCGATACGTCGACGTCGTTGCTGTCGGGCTTCGTGATTTCCTGAAGGCCGGTTCCATCGGCGTGAATTACCGCGAGCGCGCCGCGGATGTCCGTGAACACGATGCGACCGTCCGGAGTCCATGCTGGCGCGCCTACACCGTTCGTCTGTGCATTCGGTACGCGCGTCGCCACACCGCCTTCGATCGGCAGCATGTAGAGCCCTCCGCTCTTGACGAAGCCAAGAGTGTGCGAATCCCATGAGATGAACGGGCTGAAGCCGGCGTCGGTTCCGGGGATCATGGTGCGCGTAAGCTGATCCACATGGCGAATCGCAAGACGGCCCTGAACATCACTGGGGTCACTGGCGACGACGATTTTTCCATCCGGCGACACCGTCATCTTGGCGAAGTTGCTGCGCGTGTCGGAGTCATCGGCGTCGAAGATGCTGCGGTGTGTCACTGAACCCGCGATGTCTGACGATGAGTCACGGTGGCGCAGCCAGATTGCACCAAGCGCGAATCCGGCAATCAATGCAATCGTGGTCACCACTGCTCCAACGAGCCGCGACACCGCGCGAGCCGGTGAATTCGCCGAGCGGTATATCGGCGCGACTGCCGGTTCAAGCGCAGCGGCAAAGCCACCGGCTGTCGGGAAACGGTCGGCGGGGAGTTTTTCGAGCGCGGTCATCACCGCGGCATCGACGTGCGGCGGGACGCTCTTGCGTTGCAGAGTGAGCGAACGCGGCTCGGTCGTGATCACCTGTGCGACTATCGCCTGCGCAGTTGAACCGGTGAAGGGAGGATCACCGGACAGCATTTCGTACGTGACAGCACCCAGAGAGTAGATGTCGGATCGAGCAGTTATGGTTCGCTCGCCCATCGCCTGCTCGGGGCTCATGTATTGCGGCGTGCCGAGCGATAAACCAGTCTGTGTCATCCGCTGGCCGCCGGCGTGTTCTACCGCGAGCGCAATACCGAAGTCCGCGACAACTGCCCGCCCATCGTGGAGCAGCACGTTCTCTGGCTTGATGTCCCGGTGAATTACGCCGCGCTTGTGCGCGTACTCCAGCGCATCAGCTACTTCTCTCGCGATGCGGATCGCATCCCCAACCGGAAGCTGTTTCTCACGATCGAGTCGGCCGCGCAGGGTTTCGCCTTCCACGTACGGCATTACGTAGAACAACAAGCCGTCGGCACTTCCGCTGTCGAAGAGTGGAAGTATGTGTGGATGTTGCAGGTTTGCGGTGAGCTCGATCTCCTTGAGGAAGCGCTCGGGGCCGAGCACAGCGGAGAGCTCCGCGTGCAGAACTTTTATCGCGACCCGGCGGTGATGCTTGAGATCTTCCGCGAGATACACCGTTGCCATACCGCCGGCGCCAAGCTCGCGTTCGAGCCGGTAGCGGCCGGTGAGTGCCTTGGCGAGACGTTCGGGGGCTTCGCTCACGGGTTCGCCGATTTAGGAAGTCCCGCCAGCCAGTTCCGCACCAGTATGAGTTCGAACGAACCGGGCACCTGAGCAGCCACCAGAATCCGCCCATCGGGCGCGACGTCGAACAACCCCGTGGATTGGCCACCGCCGGTAGCGAGTGTTACATCACCTCCGATCTCGCGCACATTCTCCACGGCAAGCGTCGGACGCGCGCGGATGGTCGCGACCATGAGCTTTCCACGCTGATCCCAGAAGTAGAGCTGGCGTCCATCGCGCGACCATCGGCCCGCGCTTCCACCACCACGCGACACCGCAACGTGTCCGCCGGTCGCCGGGAACGTCTGCACGTAAAGTTCTCGAGTGCCGCTTTCATCGGACGTGTACGCCACCATGGTGCCATCGGGCGAGGGGACGGCACTGGTTTCATTCGCCGTCGTCGCCGCGACCGGGTGCGGTGTGCTGTCCACCCCGGGCGCGATGGAAAAGATTTCGCGGCTACCGGCCGCATCCGGATACGTCGATACGATCAGCGTGCGATGATCGGGGAGCCAGCGACCGTCGCCGAGCGAATGCCCGAGCGAAGCCATCGACAGCACCATGCGCTCGGGCTCGCTCCCGTCAACGCGCCGCTCCATCATCGACTCGAAGGGAGGACCGCCAACGCGAGCCCACAGCACGTAACGTCCGTCCGGAGACCAGCTCGGGCGCATGTTCATGAGGGTCGAAGTCAGCTGCGTCTGCACGCCGGTAGCGAGATCCGCGACCCATACATTCGTGCCGAAGCGCGCCTCGCCTTCGCCGTGGAACTTGGAGTAGGCGAGATGGCTGCCGTCGGGAGACAAGCTGATTCCCCACAAGTTGCCTTCGATGTCGAGGTGGCTGGTGGTGTGTCCCTGGGCGTCGAGCCACGTGAGCCGCTGGCGCTGCACGTCGCCGGAGAGATACATGAGCGTCCCGTCGTCGGAGGCGCTGATCTGGGGATACACAACGAGGCCACGTGACGTGTTTTCGCCCGTGGCCACACGCGCCACCGGGATGCTCGGTCCCGTTATGCGTAAGGCGCCAGCATCGAATGGAGCGACGGACGCGTTGCCACTGACGTCAACGCGCAGCAGGTGACCAGGTTCGAGATACTGCGCGAAGACGCCCGGCCCGAGCACCTGTGTCCGCTTCGTCTTGAACGAAACGGCGACTATCTCGTAACCAGCTGTCTCCAGCGAGCTGTTGCGTCGCAAGCGACTGAAGAGCGCCGCGTGCTCGCCCGGGAGAACAGTCAACGTGCCAATCGTAAATCCGGTGTCGAGCGTGATTACGGTGTCCAGCCTCCCGCCGACATCCTGGCGCACGATGACTCGTTTGTCCGGTGAATACACAGCGCCAGGCGTCCCCCACATTCCGTCGGTGGCGCCTGGGAGGGGTGCACTCTGGCCTCCTTCCACAGAGACGATCCGCGCTGTCTTTCCCTGCGCCACGAGCAGTGAGCGGCCGTCCGCCGACCAGCGCACGCTGTTCACGCCGACCGTCCCAGGAACCGAAGTCGCATCAAGTTCGCCGAGCGGGCGCAGCCAGACCTGCGTGGAGCCGTCTTGGGGCCCGCGGCCGACGTACGCGAGGCGAGTCCCGTCGCGCGACAAGTCCAGACTGAATCCATTGAGCTGCGGCTGGATCTCCTCTGACAATGGCAGCGCCACAGCCACACGAGTCACCGGAGCGTCCGGACTGCGTCCTCGCAGCAACGACCATCCTGCAACGGCGATAGCCATGGCGACGAGCACCCACGGCAGGACGACGACTGCGGTGCGCCTTGGGTGCGCTGCCACGCGGCCACGCGCCGGTGTGTCTGCGCTCGCAAGTGCCGAGGCAAACTCCGCCGCGTTGGCAAAGCGATCTGCGGGCAGTTTTGCAAGCGCGGTCAGTACTGCAGCCTCAACATGCGTCGGCACTGTGTCGCGCACCGTATGCAGTGGCGTTGGACGCTCCGTCATCACCTTCGCTACAATCGTCTGCACACTGGATCCCGTAAACGGCGGATCACCGGCAATCATCTCATATGTCACAGCACCGAGCGCATACACGTCGCTCCGTGCGTCGACGTTCTTCTCGCCCATCGCCTGTTCCGGTGACATGTACTGCGGTGTGCCGAGCGACAATCCAGTCTGAGTCATGCGCTGGCTACCAGCTTGCTGCACCGCGAGCGCAATTCCGAAGTCTGCTACAAGTGCCTGCCCATCGTGCAGCAGGATGTTCTCGGGCTTGATGTCGCGATGAATCACTCCCTGCCGATTGGCGTAATCGAGCGCGCCCGCAACTTCGCGCGCGATCCGCACCGCGTCGTTTATCGGAAGCTGTCGCTCGCGCGTCAACCGCGCGCGCAACGTCTCGCCGGTGACGACAGGCATCACGTAATACAGCAATCCGTCCGCATCACCAGAATCGAGTAACGGTAGAATGTGCGGATGCTGCAACCGCGCCGTTGTTCTTATCTCGCTGAGGAAGCGCTCGGCGCCGAGCGCGGCGCCAAGATCGGCGTGTAGCACCTTGATCGCGACGTCGCGGTCGTGTTTGATGTCGTGCGCGAGATACACCGTCGCCATCCCGCCGGCGCCAAGCTCGCGCTCGATGCGGTAGTGGTCGGAGAGCGACGCGCGCAGGCGAATCACATCCTCGCTCATGGCCTTAACTCCGCAGTGTCAGAACGCACCCATCGGAAAAGACATAGTGCATTGATGAGTGGTATGGAATGCCTCTGGCATCGGTGATCATTGCGGCGGCGTGCTGGCCGGGTCGAGCTTCCGCGTGGGTGCAACGGAGTCCGGAAACAACTCTCCCATCGCCTCGATCGCGTCCAGCATCTCCACGACCGTGAGGGAGGCCCAACAGCGCATCTGCTCACGACGCGCCCCACGGAACGTCGCTCGCCGCCAATCGAAATCTTCGAGCACATCCGGGAGTCGCGTCAATGGCTGTCGCCCCTTTCGTCATCGAAAATCGCACGCAACTGTTCCACATCGAACCGGTCTTGCGGCCGGTCAGCGATTTCCTTCATGCGGATCAACGTAGGGAGTGAAACGAAGCGGACCATGATTCCGTCTGCAAGCGGTTTGATCAGCGCGCGCGGATATTCGTCATCGAAGACGAACGGGATCTGGACGAACACATCGATCGGCGTTTCTCGATGACGATCACTGAAAAACTGCAGCACCTGCATACCCTTCTCGCGAATCATTTCTTCGCGCATGAGGGCGTCACCGAACTGAGCGGCGGTGACGGGGACGAGCGGCCGGTAGCCGAGGGTAGCGAGCGCACCAAAGAGGGCGGAGATGTTGCCCGGTGTCAGATCGATAACGATATCCGCGTCTTTCGTGTACCGGAGATGCCCGTGCGCGCCAACAGCGAGGCCGCCCGCGATAAGGTACCGAACCCCCGCCGAATCGAGTGTCTGGACGATCTGGTAAACGCTGTCTGTTTTCACGGATAGAAGTTCGACCGCCGGTGGCGGAAAAAGAAGGGCGCGCCGTGAAGTCGGCTCGAGAGGGGCTCCGACGAGTCTAGTTTCGCAGCTCGGTGAACCAGTTGCGCGTCCGTCATCGACGAATCACAACGAGAGAATCGGCGATGGACCAAGGCACCGAAGGCTGGGGTCTGCGTGCCTGGGAACATTCGTGTCGACGTACGCGCGACCGACACGTCCGAGCAGTTGTCCTAACCGTACGAGGCCTCCCCACGGCTGTCCATCGTACTCGATGTGACCATGCTTGATATCGTCCGCGAGGTACGCCGTTGCTGCATCCCCCAGGCTCCCGATGCATCGTCCCCCAGCAGATAGACATCGGCGCGGAGAGCGCTGTCCATGGGAAGCAAGTTGAAGTGTCCCCAGCGGGATCTCGCCGCTTCTTCAGCTATGACTTCCACAGGTGGGACGTAGTATTCTGGCGATGCGAAGGCGTTGGCGAGACGGCTGGCGTCGTTCGGTAGAAGCGCCAAAACCACGTCCACGTGGTTGGTCAGCCGCGGCTCACCATACACGATCGCCGCCACACCTCCGGTGGCCATGTACGAGATGCCCACAGCATCGAGGGGTCCGAGGAAGTACCTGTAGCTCAGGAACCGACATCGAGGAATATCTGTCTGACACGCTCCCGCACCGCCCCACCGGCGTGAGATCCGGGTGCCGGCTGCTGATCCACGCCGCCTTCAGCTCCCAGGCGGCGTTGCGCAGCGCTGCGCTCGCCAGAAGCTTGCGCTCCGGGCTCATAGCCCTGACCAGTCGATCCTGCAGCGCTCGTGCTTTGGAGTGCATCGGGTAGAAAATACCGCTACCGATGGAAAGGGGTGAATCTCACCGCCTCGAGATGGTACCGACGGCGCACTGCATCCATCGCCGGACCTGATGGCAGATTGCACGCGAGGTGCGAGCCGTATTCGGGGAACGCGTCGCCATCGCCGGCCGCTGCATGTTGCAGTGCGTCCACCGTCCGCGCGGAATCGCGGAGCCCGGCATACGCCAGCGCCAGCGCGGTCCAGCGCTCCCACTGATCTGCGGGGCCGGCCTCCAGCCGCTTGATGATCGCACGAGTCTCCGCCGGTGCTCCAGCCCGCGCGAGTGCGAACGCCGCAACGCCAGTGCGCCCAATGTCCGGCTGCATCGCCAGCAATCGATGTGCGTACATCCTCGCCGAATCAGGGAGCCCGGCCTGAGCGAAACTGGAGGCCATCGCACTGACCGGCGACACGCTCTGCGGTTCCAGCGCCAGCGCGCGCCGCAACTCATCGAATCCTTCTCCCGTCCGGCCGACCGCAACTTCCGCGCGCCCCAGGTACAGGGCGGTCATGAAGTAGAGCGGATCGCGTGCGACGGCAAGCTGGAGCACGGGGATCGCCTCGGCGTCGCGACACTGGTTCACCAGCGCATACGCGAGCCGGTAGCGCGGCTCGGGCGCTCCGGGGTCGAGCGCGATGGCGCGGTGCAGCTCCGCTTCGGCGTCGGGCCATTTGAAGAGCTCTGCGTCGGCATATCCCAGCGCGAGGTGCGCGTCAGACAGCTTCGGATCCAGCCGCACCGCACGCTCCGCCGCGGCAAGCGCGCGCGGGATTACGGCGCCGCTGCGTGTCGCGATATAAGATGGAGAGACCAGCAGCGCAACAGAGAGAGCCGCCCATGCTCTCGCGAACCCGCTGTCGCGGACCGTTGCCTGATCGAACGCGTTGATTGCTCCAGTAATTCCCGGCCCGCGGCGCCGGTACAGATACATTCCTCGCAGATAGAGATCGTACGCAGTTGGATCGGTAGTCCCGTGCACAGCTCCGCGACCCGTACCGGTGAGTGTTATCTGTAGCTGTCCCGCGATGGCGCGAGCGATGTCGTCCTGAACAGCGAAGATGTCTTTCGCATCTCGCTCATAGGTCTCGTGCCAAACAACCGTGCCGTCGCTCACGTTCGACAGCTCCGTAGAAACGCGGATTCTGTCGCCCGAGCGCTGCACGGTACCATTGAGAACGGCGGCGACATTCAGCGACTTCCCCACTTCCTGTGGGTCCGCTTTCGCGACAGCAAATCGCGCCGATGACGCTTGGCCGGCGAGACGGAGTCCCGGGACCTGTGTCAACGTGTTGGCGACCTCTTCGGCTATCCCCTCGCCGAGATATGCATTTGATGTATCGCTGGACAAGGAAGTGAAGGGGATCACGGCGAGGGACTCGTCGCCCGTCTGGCGAATGGTCGCCGTGCTAGCGGACGCTTTCACAAACCACGCAACCGCCGCCGCCGCAACGACGAGCCCGGTGATTCCCGCAACAGTACCGAAACGCCGACGGCCTGTGGTGCCTCGCCTTGCTACAGCTGTAACTGCAACTGCACCGGAGTCGGTGGTCGTCATCTGATCCAGCGACGTGAGAATCTCCACCGCGGAACCGGGACGGCGATCCGGATCTTTCTGGAGGCAGCGCTGCACGAGATCGCTCAGTGCCGCTGGCACATCGCTGCGCACTGTCACCAGAGGCCGCGGCGTTTCCGTCATCTGCGCGACCACAATCGCCTGAACCGATGGCCTGCCTGCGAACGGGTGTCTTCCCGCGAGCAGCTCCCACGCAATGAGACCCCACGCGTAGATATCAACGCGGTGATCGCTGCGCGGGTCTCCCGCAACCTGTTCGGGCGACATGTAGGCCGGTGTGCCGAGTGAGGTGCCGGCCCGAGTGAGTGTAAAGTTGTGCGCGTCTGTGTGAGCACCATCCTGTGTACGCGATACGTCGATCGCCTTTGCGATCCCGAAATCGGTGACGACAGCGGCGCCACCGGAGAGCAGGACGTTGTCCGGCTTGATGTCCCGGTGCACGACTCCTTCGCCGTGCGCGTAGGCGAGCGCACGAGCAATGTCACGAAGAATGTGAACCGCATCCGCAACTGGTACAGGCTTGCCCGTCGCCAGACGATTGCGCAGTGATTCGCCGCGCACGAATGGCATCGTGTAGTACGGCAGCCCGTTCGCGTCTCCGGCGGCGAGCACCGGTACGATATTGGCTTGCTGCAGCCGCGCGGCGAGCTTGACCTCACGCGCAAAGCGCTCGGCGCTCAGTCCTTCGAGGAGATCCGGCGCGATCACCTTGATGACCACACTCCGGTTGAGTCTAGTCTCGGTCGCGACGAAGATCCGGGACATACCGCCCCCGCCGAGCTCGTGATCGATCGAATACAGATCGCCGAGTGTAGCCTGGAGTTGTTCCTGCAGATTCGTCAACGCAGGCTCACGGATTTGCCTTGTTCACCGCGGCTTCCATCTGAGTCACCCAGTTGGGAATGACGCGCAGGTACGTAGTGCTCACCTGTGCCGGCCCTTGCAGATAGATGATCCCGCCGTCGTGCGACAGACGGTTCGACCATCCTGGAGTATCGGAGAAGCGCGGATCCCTGGCCCAGAGCGTTGGAGCGCCCAACGGTTCTCCGGTAACGGGATTCAGTCGTGCGAGATACCAGGAAACCCCGGAGCGGTAAAGCACTTCCGTGGACGAGAGCCACAGCGGCTCCACTCCATCCGCAGCGACCTGCCAACGTCGCCCCGCCAATGGATATGATGTGGTAACGATACGCTGCTCGTTTATGTTTTCGTACAGAATGCGTTTTCCGTCGGGTGACAGCGACACGAAGTAGGCGCCGATGGTGGTCGGCACCGTGTCCAATCGAGGCCGGCGGGCCATCGGATCGAACCGCAGTGTTGTTGATCCGTCCAAAGAAACGGCCAATGCCTGGTGATCGGCCGGAACGTCGGACGGGTCGGGCCTGAGGGCGCCTGTGGTGGTATATACGGTATCCGGAATGGCGCCGGTGCCAGGCGATCCGGACAGTACCGACCAGCGCGTGGAATCCCGCAGACCCACGACCAGTCGGTCACCGCTCGGGCTCCAGAGCGCGTGGCGAATCAGTTCGGCGCGCAGCCAGATGAAATTCTGCCCGTTCTGCAGGTCGTATATCCGAAGCTCCTGCCCGTCAGCGACGTGAACCACGGCCGCCAGCCAGCGCCGGTCGCGGCTCAGGTCGAACCGCTGAAAGGCCGCTGGATCCACCGGAAGAGGAACCGGAGTCCCGCCACTATTCAGCCGCATCAGCTTGCCAACCGTCGCGTCGGCACCAGGGGCGTACGCCAATGTCCCGTCGGCGGAGATGTCGAATTGCCCTTCGCCTATCTCTTCGCGTCGCACGCCGTTCAACAGAGCCACCGACTTGCTGGCGAGATATCGTTTTGCGTCGTACGGCGCTGCGCGAAGTTCGCCGTCGGACGAGAGATAGACCAGATAGCGCCCGTCCACTACATGGAAGGCCGATCCGGTAAGTGGTCCACCGGGCGATCCATCGGGGCGCGCCGCGCGGATGGTCCAGCGCTTTCCGGATTCCGGCTCCGCCACGGAGGCGGTTCCATCGACCGGGCAAATAAGCTGCTTGTCCGCCGGGATCGGGCGCCCGAAAGTGCACCTGCCGAGTGCTTTCATGCTACGCTGCAGACCCGCTTCTGGATCGATCCAGCTCAGACGGTCCCCGTCCTCGTCGATCGCCAGGATACTTGAGCGCGATATCCATTCAAGGGACATGGGGCTCTCGCCGTCGAGCAATCGGCGGGGCTGCCCGCCCTGAACCGGTACTACCATAACCTTGCCACCGTCCAGGAAGGCGATGCGCGAGCCGTCGGGAGAAACCCGCGGCGCGGTGGCGCCCGCGGTGCCTGCGATCCCGTGCGCGGTAGCGTCGCGGAAACTGCGAGACCAGAGTTGGGTGGAGTCGCCCTGTCTGGCGACGTACACCGCGAAGTCGCCGGTTGGCGAAATAGAGATGTTGCGCAGCGCGGCCCCGTACGCTGTCTTCGCCGTCGTTGCCGCGAACGTCATGGCCGCGCTATCGGGGAGCGCCGCATCGAATACCTGTGGTCCGTTCGGTTCGCCGTGGCGAGTGAGTGCCCATGCAGTGAGCCCGACCAGCGCTAGCGAGATGGCACACAGTAGCGCGCTGACTCTTCGCCAGGGATGAGCGTGTATCGCGGCTGTGCGATTGTGCTTGGAAGTGAAAGTTCCGTATCCATCGGCGGCGAGCGCAGCCGAAAACTCCGATGCCGATGCGAAGCGATCGGCGGGAAGTTTTTCGAGCGCAGTCATCACCGCGGCATCGACGTTGGCCGGTACGCTCTTGCGCTGCAGGGCGAGCGATCTTGGCTCGGTCGTGATCACCTGTGCGACTATCGCCTGCGCAGTGGAACCAGCGAACGGTGGATCACCACTCAACATCTCGTACGTAACAGCGCCGAGCGAATAGATATCCGATCGTGGTCCGATGTCACGCTCACCCATCGCCTGCTCCGGCGACATGTACTGTGGTGTGCCAAGTGACAGACCAGTCTGCGTCATGCGCGTGCCACCGGCTTGCTCTACAGCGAGCGCGATGCCAAAGTCAGCGACGAGGCAGTGGCCGCCTTGCAGCAGGATGTTCTCCGGCTTGATGTCGCGGTGCACGATACCACGGCCATGCGCGTAGTGCAGCGCGTCGGCCGCCTCGCTCGCAATGCGAACGGCGTCCGCAATGGGAAGCTGCTTGTCGCGATTCAAGCGGTCGCGTAAGGTCTCGCCCTCCACGTACGGCATCACGTAGTACAGCAATCCCTCGGCGTTGCCGGAATCGAACAACGGCAGGATGTGCGGATGCTGGAGATTGGCGGTGAGCTCGATCTCCTTTAAGAATCGCTCGGGTCCGAGTATCGCCGAGAGTTCTGCATGCACAACCTTTATCGCGACCTTGCGATGATGCTTCAGATCTTCCGCGAGATACACCGTTGCCATCCCGCCCGCACCAAGCTCGCGCTCGATGTGGTAGCGGTCGGCGAGAACACTCTTCAGCCGCGCCATCGACTCAGACAAATTGGTATCTCACAGTGTGGATGTCGTGCGGCTCAAAATGGAGGCCCGGACCAACGCGTTTGAATAGGGCTCGGCTGTCGCAAATTTACAGCTCACCGATGCGTGCGCTTTGCTCAAGAATTCGCATGCTGTCTGGTATTTCAACTCTTTCCATAATTATATCTTTTTACTATATTTCTACCATCATCCTACAAGACCCAGGTATGACCAATGGCTCTGAGCATCAAGAACCCGAATGTCGAGCACCTCATCACCGAGGTCGCCAACCTCGCTGGTGAAAGCAAGACGGAAGCGGTGAGGCGAGCCCTTGAGGAACGCCGAGACCGGCTGGTGCAGCGCTTGCCTGCCGCGAGCCGCGGCGACCGTCTTCGGCGCTTCCTCGAGCATGAGGTATGGCCGGCCATTCCGCGCAAAATCCTTGGAAAGCCGCTGACAAAGGCAGATGAAGAGGCCATCCTGGGTTACGGCGAGGACGGCACGTGATCCTGGACAGCTCGGCGATTGTAGCGATTGTCCTCCGCCAACCCGGCTGTGAGTCACTGCTTCAGATGATCATCGATACGCCAGCGGTCGCGGTGGGGGCGCCGACGCTGGCGGAATCAGCGATAGTGCTGTCCGCACGACTCGGATATGATGCGCGCGGAGTGCTCGCGCGCTTTGTGCAGGAGGGGGCGATCGTTGTGATCCCATTTTCCGAGGCGCACTTTGGCCTCGCAGTCGAGGCGTGGCTCCGGTTCGGCAAGGGGCGGCACTCGGCGGCTTTGAACTTCGGCGATTGTCTGTCGTATGCTACGGCGATCATTGCTGGACAACCGTTGCTCTGCATCGGCGATGATTTCCGGCGCACCGACGTCGCGCTGGCCTGAGCCGGGCGACGCTGCGATCATCCCTGAAGTTGTTCCCGGCGATCGGTCATCGCCGGCGCACCGCACCCACGATCGCATCCCAGCGCGGGTCGGATTGGTATGGCCGAAAATCGGGAACGGTGATTAGGTCAGTGAACGTGTCGTCGTGTCGTTCAACAGCAACGGCCAGTCGCGAAAATACGGAGTCCGGCATTCCCAGTCGCGCATAAATGATCGCGGCAAATGTCGGGGTACCGGTTGCACCCCGTTGTCGGCCCAGTCTGCCGAGTGCGGCGAGCGTCGCATTCCGATTCTCGGGTGCGCCGGCGAGAGGAGCTAGCGTCGCGGCGCACTCGTCTCGCTGTGCGCTAACTCCGCCGATGCACTGCCGAATCGCGTCAGTGAGTCGTCCGGCACGCGCATACACCACGCCGAGCGTGCGCTTCCACTCCCCTTCCGACGGATCGACGGCGACCGCACGCTCGGCATAGCGCACAGCGCTGTCGCGTGCTCCGGCAGACGAGAACCAGATGGCGCGGCTGTTTAGTGCCAGCGCCGAAAGTCCGTCGAGCTCCACGGCCCGGCGCGATGCCGCGCCCGCCTCGTCCTCGCGTCCGAGCGCAGTCAGGATCTCGTACTTCAGGTCATACGCGAGCGTCGAGGTCGAATCAAGGGCGATCGCGCGATTGATGGAGCCCAGCGCGTCACGAAAGCGGAACTGCGCCGATTGTGATCGCGCGAGTGCGAGCTGGACGTCGGGCAAGGTGCTGTCGAGCATCACCGCGCGGCGCGCCGCCTGTTCCGCGCGCGCGCGCACGACGGCGTCCGATTCCGTCGTGTCGTAGTACTGCGGAAGCAACACCGTCGCCTCGGACAAGCCAGCCCACGCACGAGCATAGTTTGAATCGCGCGCGATCGCACGGTTAAACGCCGCGACCGCACCGCGCAGATTCGTCACGCCGCGCTGATGCAACAGGTATCGTCCAAGCAACTGCGCGTCACGCGCCGTTGGGTCGTTGGTCTCCTGCCGGTGCAGCGCCGCACGCGTCGCCCCGCCGAGTGTGAGCGAGAGTGCCGACGCCACACGTTCCGCGATATCTGCCTGCACCTTGAATACGTCGGTCAGCGGTTCATCAAACGGCTCGCCCCATGCCTGCACTCCTGTGTTCACATTCACGAGTGAGGGAACTATGCGCACGCGTGCGGTGCCGTTCACGCCGGTATTGCTCGCGTCACGGGCCCAGCGAACAGAGCCGCTCAGTACCCACGCGCCTCCGAGCTGGCGCGCAATGTCGCGCGGGGATTGTGTCGATCCGCGAAAACGACGTACGCCGTCGCGCCCGACCACCTGCAGCCCGGGCAGCCGCGCGAGCTGGCTGGCGATCTCGTCACTCACGCCCTCGGCGAAATACGCATCGGCAGGATTGCCGACGTTGTCGAACGGCACGACGATCACTGTGCGCTCTGGTGCGGTTGTAGTGCTTCGGCGTACGAGAACGATTGCACCAGCTGCGAGTGCCAATACAAACACTGCGGCTGGCGCGAGCCAGCGACGCGTGATCGATCCTCTAATGCGTCCTGTGCTATCCAGATTGGATTGCGCGCCCGGTGTCACCGCAGCAGACAGCCGCGCGAGAACCTCGTTCGCGTCCCCGGGCCGATCGGCCGGATCCTTGGCAAGACACTGCATGACGAGTGCGGAGATGCTCACCGGCACGTCGGGCCGCACGGTCGTCAATGATGCGGGTGCCTCGGTGAGATGCGCGGCGACGAGACTCTGTGCGTTCACGTGCGCCGCGAATGGATGCGCGCCAGCGAGAAGCTCGTACGCAATCACTCCCCATGAATAAAGATCAGTGTGCGCATCTACCGACTCGCCGAGCGCCTGTTCCGGCGACATGTAAGCCGGCGTTCCGAGACTCGTGCCGACCTGAGTGAGTGTTGCGTCGCGTGCAAGCTCCGTCGTCCGTGACGCGCTTAATGCTTTCGCGATTCCGAAATCGGTCACCACAGCGGTGCCCGATGACAGCAACACATTCTCGGGCTTGATGTCGCGGTGCACGATTCCCTGAGCGTGTGCGTAAGCCAATGCTCGCGCGATGTCGCGCAGAATGTCGAGTGCCTCACCGAGCGGAACGGGCGCGCGCGCAAGACGGGCGCGGAGCGACTGGCCATCCACGTATGGCATGGTGTAGTACGGCGTTCCGTCCGCATCGCCGGCACTCAATACCGGGACGATGTTGGCCTGTTGCAAGCGTGCAGCGAACTGCAGCTCGCGCGCGAAGCGCTCCGCGCTCAGACCTTCGCGCAGCTCGGGTGCGATGACCTTGATCACGACGTCGCGATCGAGCGCGATCTCCCGCGCGAGGAACACACGTGACATGCCGCCGCCGCCGAGCTCGCGCTCCAGCGCGTACGCGCCGCCGAGCGCCGCCTGCAGCTCCGCGCGCACGTCCCTCTGCTCGTATGCTTTCGGAGGTGCCGCTTCTCGCTCCGTCACTTGGCCCCCAGCAGTGCCGGCCAGTTCTGAACGAGGACCGCGGCGGTGGACGCGGGCGCCATGCGCAGCACGAACTGCGTGCCGTCGCGGTTCACATCGTAGGGAACGCCCGAGTCAAAGAACATGCTGCGGATCCAGCTCGGCGCGCGAAAAAGGAGATCCGGTTTACCCAGCGCGAGCGAGGTGCCCGGCGCAACGGATGCGCTCATCATGCGACCATCGGCCGTCTCGAAATACAACTCGCGTCCATCGGCCCGCCACCGTGCGTGCCGGCCGCCGTCGATCGAGATACGCGTGGCAGCGCCCGACCGCAGGAATGGCCGCACGTAGATCTCGTTCGCGCCGGACTCATCAGAGTCGTACGCCAGCCATTTCCCGTCAGGCGAGAGCGCCCCCTCGGTCACGTTGCCAGGTGTGGCCAGTACGCGAACGAGCCGCCCGGCACCGAAGTCGTATGCCCAGATCTCGGATCGCTCGCGAGTGTCGGACGCAGATGCAGCGCGCGTCAGCAGGAGGTAGCGCCTGTCGCGCGACCAGTCGGTGGGAAGGGCGCTCTGGCCCGTTCCGCGGATGAGTAGCGTATCCGCACCGGTCGCAAGATCGACCCGGTGGATACCACTATTCGCGAGCGTTCTTGTGGGGCCGGTACCGAGCCCGGCCATGACCGAATCGCCAGGTCCCCAGACGGGCGAGGAAGAAAGACCCTCGACGTGGATGGAAGTTCGACGCACCATGTCATAGATCACCACTCCGTGTCCGCCGAGCGCGACCTCTGGCTTGCTCCGGGCAAGCTGGTGCGTCCACGTGCCGTCCACCGGGATTGTATCGATGACCTGCCCCCGGCGGTTCACGACAAGCTTCTTCCCATCACCCTGCGACGGGAGATACGCGAGCGCGCCAGTGCTCGAGACGGTGTAGGAGACGGTGGCCCCCGCATCGCGTACGCCGTCCGCGATCAGCACCGGGTCTCCCCGCGGTGTGAGCGAGACGGGATCGATACGTTGGGCGAAGAGTCGCGCTATGAACCCGGGCGTGGTCGGGTCCAGGCGTCCGTAAAGGACCAGATCGGGCGGGATGAAAGTCGGATCCGTCCCGTGGTCGATCAACCCTCGCCAGGCGCCGCCTCGAAGATCCGCGGTGAATATTCGCGTGATCTGCTCACCCTTCGCGCCGATCCAGGCGGAGAAGAGCACGTGCTGGCCGTCGGGGAGCAGCACCGGGTGCTCCATCCTCATGGCGCCCGACGTCTCCCGGGGGCTCGGAACGATCACCGTACACGGTCCACCCTTCGCGCTCGCGCGCTCGATCCCGCGGGCGGTCGCGATGAGGATCGTGCCGTCCCCCGCCCAGCTCCCGCTCAGCGCCCCCGTGACGTCACAGAGTCCCCGCATACCGCCGGTCAGGCCAACCCGCCAGAGCTGGTCGCGGGCAAAGAACGCGACCGTATGTCCGTCCGGTGACCAGAAGGGTGCCTGTGCGCCGTTGCTCCCCGGGACGGGAACGGCGGTGAGTGAGTCGAGGCGACGCAGCCAGAGGCTCGACTCGCCGCGTGTGGAGAAAAAGACGAATGCGAGATTGCGACCGTCAGGTGAGAGAGCGCCGAAATCGGACCGGCCGCTGAAATCCTGTCCGTCGGGCGGGAGCAGCGACGTAATGACGAGCGGGCTCTCGCCCGACGGACGGCTCCAGAGCATTGCGGCGAGCGCAGCTAGCGCTACGAGTGTCATCACGATAGCGACGCACCATGGCGCGAACCGCCGCCAGCGCGCTCTCCGAGTGCGTCCGACGGTGACAGCGAATGACACTCGTGCGCCGGCTGCGGAACCGTCATTCAGCGCCGACGCAAACTCGGCAGCGGAGCCGAATCGGTCGGCAGGAACTTT
This sequence comes from Gemmatimonadota bacterium, assembly GCA_041691775.1. GTDB lineage: Bacteria > Gemmatimonadota > Gemmatimonadetes > Gemmatimonadales > Gemmatimonadaceae > Fen-1247. The sequence goes on along the minus strand of JBEPUB010000002.1, from coordinate 178,913 downwards.
CTCGAGCGCCGTGCGCACTGCCGAATCGACGTACTCCGGCACGCTCTTGCGCCGTGCAGTGAGCGAGGGCGGCTCGCTCGTGATCACCTGGGCGACTATGGCCTGCGCGGTCGAGCCGGTGAATGGTGGATCCCCGGCGAGCATCTCGTACGTGACGGCGCCAAGCGAGTAGATGTCGGAGCGCGGCCCGATCTCACGCTCGCCCATCGCCTGCTCGGGGCTCATGTACTGCGGCGTGCCAAGCGAGAGCCCGGTCTGCGTCATGCGTGCGCCGCCCGCTTGCGCGACGGCGAGCGCAATGCCGAAGTCGGCGACGAGCGCGTGCCCGTTCTGAAGCAGAATGTTCTCGGGCTTGATGTCGCGGTGCACCACTCCGCACGTGTGCGCGTACTGCAGTGCGTCGGCGGCCTCGCGCGCGATTCGCAGCGCGTCCGTAATCGGCAGCTGTCGCTCGCGGTCCAGCCGCGCGCGGAGCGTCTCGCCGCTGACATAGGGCATTACGTAGTACAACAACCCGTCCGCGCTCCCCGAATCGAACAACGGAAGGATATGCGGATGCTGAAGGTTCGCCGTGAGCTCGATCTCCTTCAAGAACCGCTCTGGCCCGAGGATCGCCGAGAGCTCGGCGTGCAGCACCTTTATAGCAACTTTGCGATGATGCTTCAAGTCTTCAGCGAGATAGACTGTCGCCATGCCTCCCGCGCCGAGCTCGCGCTCGATACGGTAGATGCCTGACAGGGCAGACTGAAGTCGGCGCTGACGAGCGTCCTCTGAGTTTGCTAACTCCATCAGGGGTCGGAGTCGCGCAGCAATTCGCTCGCCAGAAGCTTGCGCTCCGGGCTCATAGCCTTAAGTAATCGATCCTGCAGAGCCAGCGCTTCGGACGGCATCGGAGTGAAGATACAGTCACGGAGATAGGAGCGCGAATTGCCTTCGCGATGGCGAAATCGGTGACGACGGCAGCGCCACCCGAGAGCAGCCCGCTCGCGTCTCCAGCGGCGCGCGCACCTCCCTCAATATCCCATCCTGCGTCGCAATTCCGGATACCGTGGCTGTGAACTGAATCCTTCGCTGAACGGGCCGCGAACCCACACCGGCCCGATGTAGTCCTTCTTGTCGGCGGATGTAAAAGCATGAGCCATTGCTTCGTCGGCGCGGCCGAGGTACATCGCGGCATGAGCGAGCGCAAAGGAGGGAACGTCACTGGTGAGCGCGCGCGCCTGCAGCTCGGCGTACACCGCCTCGGCGCGTACGCGGTCTCCACGGGACAAATAGACGGCGGGCAGCACCATCAGCAGCGGTGGCAAGCGCCCGAAGCGGTTGATCGCCTCGGTTGCGGCGGAGGACGCCGAGTCGTAGTCACGGGCCCACACGTACGTCCAGAGTCGGATGTAGTGCGCCGCGTACGATGAAGGGTCGAGTGTTATCGCGCGCTCAGCTTCGGCGACGGATTCAGTGTAATGCTCGGTCAAACCGAGCCCAATCGCGTGCACGCCCGCACACAGGGCGCTCAGCGGATCGTCGCGCACCATGCGGTCCAACTCTGCGAGTCCCCGTACATCGTTGCGCCCGGTGATAATTAGGCCCCATACCGCGTACATGCCACGCACATCCGAAAGGATCGTGTTCAACGCTAGCGCACGCTCCCAGAGCTCGACAGCGCCCGAGTGGTTGCCGTCGTACATCAATGCAATCACCGCGAGTGTTCCCATTGCGTTCGCGTTCTCCGGATCGAGATCCAGAGCCCGCTCAAGTGCTGCACGCGCCTTGGGGACCACGTCCACGGCATCTCCGAAGTTATACTGCGCAAAGACCCGGTATGTCTCGCCAAGCCCAGCGTACGCGGGTGCGTAGTCGGGCGCGAGCGCGATGGCGCCTTTGAAGCACTCCAGCGCGGCGAGGATCGCGGGCCCCCGCCGCGCAGCGAGGGCCCGCCCGCGAGCGCACTGCTCGTAAGCCTCGACCATTGATGTCGTAGCTGGTAAGCTCGTCTCGTCGGGTGGCTTGATGAGCGTTACCTGCAACTTCGCCGCTATGGCGCTGGCGATCTCGTCCTGTACTGCGAACACATCAGTGAGTTCGCGGTCGTACCGTTCCGACCAAAGATGATATCCGTCGCCAGCGGCGATCAGCTGCGCGGTGATGCGCAGACGGTTGCCAGATCTCCGCACGCTTCCCTCAAGTACGTTTGCGACGTTCAGCTTCTCGCCAATGATGCGCAAGTCTTCGTTCTTGCCCTTGAATGAGAACGCGGACGTTCGCGCCGCAACTCGCAATCCATCGATCTGCGCCAGCGCGTTGATGATTTCTTCGGCGATGCCGTCGCCGAGGAATTCATTCTCCTTGTCAGCACTCATGTTCTCGAACGGGAGCACGGCAATCGACTTATCGGGTGCTGTCGCCTTCAGCACCGACTCAACCGCGGTCAACGATGTGACGAACAGCGCACCCGTTTCATAGCGATCGATCGGCGTGCGAGCCAGCGACTTCTGCACCGTCCGCGCGACAGACCGCGGCACACCCTCACGCATTGCGGCGACGTCGGCTGGCGTCTGTACAAACCGTTTCGCTATCACTGCCTGAACTGTCGCGCCGACGAATGGTTGCTCACCGACGAGCATTTCGTAGAGGACACAGCCGAGTGAGTACAGATCGCTACGGCCGTCAACTTCATCGCCGGCGGCCTGTTCCGGACTCATGTATGCCGGTGTGCCGACGCTCATCCCCGTCTGAGTGAACGTCTGCGCCTCTACCGCGCTCAATGCCTTGCCGATCCCGAAGTCAGCAACCAGCGCATGCCCATCCTGCAGCATGATGTTTTCCGGCTTGATGTCGCGGTGCACCACACCATGTCGGTGGGCGTAGTCGAGCGCACCGGCGACTTCGGCGGCGATTCGTACCGCAACTTCAACGGGAAGTTGCGGCGACCTGTTGAGCCAGTCGCGCAGTGACTCTCCTTCAACGTTCGGCATTACGTAGTACAGCTCGCCGTGGGCTTCGCCGGAGTCGAAGAGCGGCAGGATATGCGGATGCGTCAGTTTGGCCGCAAGGTGAATTTCCCGAACGAACCGTTCGGCGCCGAGCGTTTGACCCACGTCGGCGCGCAGTACTTTGATCGCGACCGGGCGGTCATGCTTGAGGTCGTGCGCGAGATAGACCGTCGCCATCGCGCCGGCACCAAGCTCGCGCTCGATGCGGTAGCGGTCTGCGAGTGCGGCTGTCAGTCCCGCGAGCGCGTTCGTCATTCGTTCGCGCTAGAGTGGTGCACAACATGACGAGGCGTCACGATGACCCCTTCGCCGCAGTCAACTTCCGAAGCTCCGTCAGCCAGTTCGGTACCGCAACGATGCTGAGACCCGAAGCTTCGGGTTGTATCATCAGGAACCGCGTTCCGTCCTTCGAGACGTCGAAGCTTGGAGCGAAGACTCCATCGAACAACGCTTCACGCGAGACTATTCGAAACGCCGGGTCACGCGCGACAGTCGCAGATATCATCTTGCTTCCCTGCAGGAAGTAGATGCTTTTCCCGTCCGCTGCCCAAACGGGGCGTATTCCACCGCCTACGGAGACCTGCACCCGGGCGCCTACCTCTGGAAACGGTCGCACGTAAACCTCCATGCGGCCCGACTCGTCCGAATTGTAGGCGACCCAGTGGCCGTCGGGCGAGAATCGTCCCGACACTTCGGAAGCGGTCGGCGACGCGGCGAGATCGCGCTCGTCGCGCGTCGAGTCGAGCGAGAATGATTCGAGATTGAACGAGCCGTCGTAAACGGCGTTGAACACTGTGGTGTGGCCATCCGGAGCAAGATCGATCCACCATGGATTATGACGCGCTTCGCCTGCCTTGACAGCCGGCCCGCTGCCATCCGCCGGTTGCCACCAGAACGCGGCGCGGCCGCTCCGGCTCGATACATAAAGAATGCGGCGTCCGTCCGGCGACCACACCGGGTTCCTGTTGTTCCGCGTCGTCGTGAGTGGTGTGAGCGTTCCTGCGTCGAGGTCCAGTATCCAGTCATCACCACTGGCGCTGGCTCCGATTTCGAGCGCAGCCTGGTGCCCACTCGGCGACAGTCTAACGCTCGCGAAGTCCCGCTCCCCGCTCATCGCCGGCCGTGTCACTCCGGCTCGATCGACCCAAACGAGGTGCCTCTTCGTTGCGCCTCGTGCGAAGACCAAACCTCCAGCGTTTGTCAGAAATGCGTTCGCGTCGCCGCCGCTGCCGTCGGACACCCTGATCGACTCCTGAAGTGGTGTCGCAACACCAGCGACACGCAAATGCCTGAGGTCGAATGGGACCGCCATCAACATTCCGTCGGCCCGGACATACACCAGTTGCCCATCAACGACGGCCAATGCTCTCGCGCCAAGAACGCCGAGTGGGACCACCTTGCCATCATCGAACGAGGCGGCCGCGAGCTCCGATCGCTCGACGGAACCGTACCAGATAGTGAAGAGAACCGTCTTGCCATCCGGCGAAAAGCGCGGCCATTCGTGGCTCAGTTCCTTGCGCGAGCTGTCGATGTGCGTGAGCGGGATGAGCGCTCCGCCGGCCGGGTTGACGCGGAACAGCCCCTTGAGACCTTCTATTACACCAGGGCCGATCACGATATCGCCACGCGACGACCAGTCCACGCCTCCGTTATCCGCTACGTCAGCGAGCGGTACCGGTGCACCGCCATCTATCGGAACCTTGATGAGTTTTCGACGATTCGCGAAGAACACGACCCACTTGCCGTCCGGCGAGAACACCGGCGACGACGCCTGATCGGTGCCCGCGATCGGTCGCGAAGTGAGCTGGTCGAGGTGCCGCAAATAGAGAACCTGGCCCTCACCGGTGACCGATGTTCCGTCAACGCCCTGGCCTGATGGTGCCAGGCCAGTGTACACAACCGAACGTCCATCGGGAGAGAGCGCGGCGGTGCCGGTCGGCGCTCCGCTGTCAGGGACGATCTCGATGCGGGCTGAAAAGGGATCGGCGTTGGATACTGAACACCTTGCAACTAACGCCAGCGCCGCAATCAGCGCTATTGCGAGCGCACCAAGTCCGAGCACCAACGGATCGCGCATCCGCGCGCGAACGCTGGATCCATCATCGTCACGCCGGTGAATCATGCTTGCGGACGCGCCCGATGAATCGTTGAGCGCGGTAGCAAATGCGGCCGCGGAAGCGAAGCGATCTGCTGGTAGTTTCGCGAGCGCGGTTATTACGGCGACTTCAACGTGCGCGGGCACCGTGTCGCGAACGGTGTGCAGTGATGGCGGCTTCTCGCTCATCACCCTGGCAACAATTGCCTGCACGCTCGATCCCGTGAACGGCGGGTCGCCGGCGAGCATTTCATACGTCACGGCACCGAGCGCGTACACGTCACTGCGCGCGTCGATGCTCTTTTCGCCCATCGCCTGCTCCGGCGACATGTACTGCGGAGTGCCGAGCGAGAGACCCGTCTGCGTCATGCGCGCGCCGCCGGCCTGTTGTACGGCTAACGCGATGCCAAAGTCAGCGACCAGAACACGACCGTCATGCAGAAGAATGTTTTCCGGCTTGATGTCGCGATGAATGACGCCATGCCTGTGAGCGTATTCCAGTGCGTCGGCAACTTCGGTTGCGATACGAACCGAGTCGGCTATCGGCAGTTGTCGCTCGCGTTCCAATCGGCCGCGTAATGTTTCACCGTCAACATACGGCATCACGTAGAACAGCAGTCCATCGGCGGCGCCGCTATCGAACAGCGGCAGGATGTGTGGGTGCTGGAGATTGGCCGTGAGCTCGATCTCTTTTAAGAACCGCTCCGGCCCGAGTATCGCCGAGAGCTCCGCGTGCAGAACCTTGATCGCAACTTTGCGGTGGTGCTTGAGATCTTCGGCGAGATACACCGTCGCCATGCCGCCCGCACCGAGCTCGCGCTCGATGCGGTATCTGTCAGTTAGCGATGCTGCTAGCCGCGCGCCAGAGTCATTCATTCGTTGATGGAAAATGAGGCCGGCAAAACATAACGTGAGGATGCGGTGATGGACAGCACGGCGCTCCGACATACGGAGCGCTGCACCGCACCTGTAACGAACGACCGCGATTTTCCCGACGTACCAGGCTTAACATCATTCAGCTCTCGCGGTATGTCTGAGCTATCGTCATCATGACCTCGGCTTCGTTCGTTCCTCGACGCGTGAAACTATGAAAGCAGCACCGGCGATTTTGTGTGATGCGCCGCCCTGCCCCCGGGTTTGTGTGACCGGCCAATACTCCAGCTCGTCACCCAACAACTGCGACGTCCGTGTCAGAGGATCGGTTCCGATCCGAGCTTGGCCCTCGGTTTTCAGGAGAATGGTATCGATGTTGGCCACTCGCATAAAACCTGGTGATTGACGCTGACACCATTCGCACCAATGCTCAGGGCAACACGACGCAAGTCAAGCGCGCAGATTTTACCAGTTCTGACACTATCTCGTTGGCGGCTAGTACCGCGCCAGATCGTGACCAACGACGACACGGCCAGCGAATCCGCCGGCACGCACTCCCCGCAGCAGCTCATCGTCGGTACTGCCCATCCTTATGATGTGAGTGAGCACGAGGAGCTTCGGCTTAGCTTCCGCGGCGATCCTGCCCAGCTCCGCGTCGGACGTATGTGATTGGTGCATGTATTGCGGCCAACCCTCGCCTCCTGGTCGTGCTTCGGGTGCAAGCCTTGACGCGGGATACACCTCATGAACGAGAACATCCACGTTACGCGCGGCAGCTACGAGCGCATCGGACGCACGCGTATCACCAGACATGACCACGGACCGGGTAGGCGTATCGATCCGATAGCCGTACACTTCCTTCCAGCTTCCATGTAGCACGGGAAAGGCGGTGATCCGTACACCGCCGCTGTCATAAACAACGCCGGCCTGAATTTCGTGAACATTCACGCCATAACCATCAGCCCGCTCGTGCTCCAGGCCGAGGATCAGGTCTGGAAGCCCAAGCGTGTGATCGCTGTGCAGGTGCATAATGAACAGTGCCGTTACTCCGTGTATCGACAAGTGGGCGGCGGCGATCCGACGCATGACACCTGCACCCGCATCGAATAGGAATACCCTGGAGTCGACCAACACAGCCGTTGCTGGTCCCGATGCATCCGGATCCGGTCGCGGCATCCCGGTGCCAAGCAGCACGACCGTGGTGCTATCCGAAACGTGTCCTCGCACGTTATACGTGCGCGCGTTATGCGTGCGCGCGTGCCCCATGTCTGCGCGCTTCCGGCGCACCGCGCATGCCAGAACCAGCAGACACCAGTAGAACAGCGACGAATCCAACGATCAGTGCTGTGCTCCGAATCAATGTCAACACCGCCGCCTGAGCATCAGTCGCGTGACTGCTTCACGAAACCTTCGTGTGCGTACCGTCCGCCAGCAGCTTCGTCACGAAGCGTTGTCCTTCAGCGATGCGCTCGACTTGAAGAGCAATACTTTCGGTGGATTCCTCAAGCTGCTTCAGCCGCTCCTCTACGGGCTTCAAAATCATGGGATTCATCGCGGCAGGCACGGCGCGCCCAACGCGGGCGCGCGCAAATGCAACAACGCCCCAGGAGACAATCCCAAGCGCAGCAAGGGCTGTGATCCCCTTCACCACTTCGAGTAAGACAAAATCAGGCATTGATCAGCACCGATGTATGGAGCGGTTGCGCAACTACGCGGGTCGTGATTGTGCGGGCACCTAAAGAACGGAGCCTTCGAGAATTTAGACCCGCCAATCGAGATAGACGGTTGCCGACCAATCCCTACAGCGGGCCGTGCTCAGACGTGGGCGTTCCGGTCAGCGGTAGCGAAAATCAGTTCAGTGCCGGAGAGCGACCGGCGTACGCGAGTCCACCGGCGTGGCGGGGGCATCCGCACAAGGCCACACGTTGGTAAATGAGGGCCGCTTGGCTGGGTCCCTTTCATGCAACGGGCTAGGTCCCGCTGCCGATGAGGGGTCAAAATTGGGACAAAGGGCCCGTTATTCGGCCTCTCGCTCCCGCCGAATGCGTGCGCGGTTATGGATCGCCTGATAGGACCCTGCGTAGTCCCTACTGATCACCAGCATGTCGCTGGTGGTGCTCTCAAGGAGCTCCTGATCCCGGATGTACGGACGCAGCGCCTCGCGAAGCCGCCGAGCAATTGACAGCTCGAGCTCACGAACTCTGGTGGAAGCGTCAAACGCACTTACAGAGTCAAGCATGGGTTACCATGTGCGATACGGGTGAAAAGTTGCGTGTCCGAACAAAGGAATTGCACGTGACGTCGTCTGGTAGGGCGCTTTGTGTAGATCAGTCACGGTGACGCCGCGTGCAATCCTGTCAGTTGGAGGCTGTCGCCGTCGGTGGCGTTTCTACATTTGCTTGAGGGCGGGATTCGGACAAGTGCATCAGCCAGCCAAAGACTGCATATTCTGGCCAATTTCACGATTTTGGGCCGTTTCGCCGTTGTCTGGTCGCTCCGGAAGGAGAATTTCTACTAGATCAGAGCGCCGCCATGCATTGGCAACGACCGAGCAGGATGGGACAAAATGGCAGCGGTTTGGCGGGAAAATGCATTTCGTCGGATGCTGTCGCATCGTAGCCTCCGTCTTGACCTGTTGACCCGGAGATTGCGCATGACAAGGACGCCCAAGAATGCCGCCATTATTGCTACCCTGCTCGCGGCTCTGGCCGTGGGGTGCACGGAGCCGACATCCCCACGCAATGGTACTTCGTGCAGCGGTGGTGGGACCGGAACCTGGGATATCACCTGCACTGCCGTGCGCGCCCCACTCCGTGTCGATACGGCCGCGACCAGCGCCAAATCTCCCACTCCCTGACACAGCCGTGATTCAGCTCGGCACCGTACCGCGTCACCGTACCGGTCGGTCGGTGACGCGGTACGGTGCCGAGCTGGGCGATTTTTCTGTCCTACGGCGTCGTTGGCCGCGTTTAGGCGTCGTTTGGGCGAATTTGGCTTGAATCTGTAGTAATTGGCTGGGAAATGCATTTCGACGCGGGTTTACGAACGCTACCTTATTAGAGGTCATTCGTACCTTTAGTTAGTGGAGCAGTATGTCATGCTCGAATTGTTGCCGGCGGGGCTGAGCTGAGATACACCGCACTTTTACCCGTGCAGTCGCTAGCGCGCGTCCACGCCGCACTCGATGGCGATGGGACTGTGGACGTCGTGATGGACGCGCGCGATCTGCTCGCGCGCCTGACGACGCCGCGCGATGCGTGCCTCGTCGTGGACCCGGCGCTAATCACGCCAGATGATGTCGCGAACATTGCGAGCAACATCGCCGAGTTTCCACGCGCGATCATCGCATATAGCTCGGTCACGACGGCGGCGTTGGAGAGTGCCGTTGTTCTCGCGCAAAGCACGGCGGCGCGCTTTGTATTTCGCGGAACTCCGAACGAGCGGTCTGCGCTGGAGCGCGCGTTGCTGTTCGCACCAGACTCAGAATTGGGCCCAACGCTGTTGGCTATCCTGAACGGAAGCATGAGTCGCCTCCCGACCGGTCTCCGGGAGCGGGTGGCGACGCTGTTCCGGAATGGCGACGGTCCTGCCTCGCCCGACGCGCTTGCGGCCGCAAGCAAACTCTCGCGGCGCTCGCTGGATCGACACCTCGCGGAAGCCGGTCTCGTGACCGCGCGCCGGTTGATCGATGCGGCACGCGTGACGTCGGCGTACCGGGCGATTACAACCTCGCGAACACCGCTCGTTCGTGTGGCGACGATGCTCGGTTACAAGGCGCAGAGAACACTGGATTCCCAGCTGAACATCATCCTGCATACTACGAGTGGCAAACTCAGGGTGGATCCTCTACCCTACGCCGAAGCGGCGCGTCGTCTCGCCCGGTGCCTGACTGTTCGTGAACCGCAACCCGCACGGGGAACGTTGCGCCCGCGACGTGTCGCGGATAGCGGCATTACGACGTTGAAGCTGGTTAGCGACGACAACCACACTCCACCGGCGCGTCGCACAGCGTCGCGGGATAGGTGACTTGCACATGATCAACGTGACCTTTCTAGAACACCTCTCGGCGGCCCGATCAGACGCGGAGTTTAACCGCACCGCAGCGGGACTCGCCGTGCTGCAGGTGTACGATAGCATCAAGAACGGCGGCTTCGATCCGTTCATTCATCAGGACGCACTCCAACGGGTGGAAGCCGACATTGGCGCCGTCGAGGGTGAATCGAATGTCCGCGCAGCGCTCAGGACGATCGTGCAAATGCTCCCCTTCTGGGACAGCCAAGGCTGCGTTCGGGTTGGCAGGCAAGCGACGTATACCGCGCTCATGATCTACGGACAGGCACTCGGTGACGAAGGAGAATGGTCGATCGCCGAGAACGTGTACGCGTTGGTGGGAATGGATGCCGAGCTGGACGGCGAGACATGGTACTCGGCCGAAGCGCGACTCCTGATGGGTCGGGCATCGCGAATGTGCGCGGATTGGGAGGCGTCGCGAATTGCGTACAATCGCGCCTACGAGCTTGGACGAGTAGTTGGAGATCAGTCCATCTGCCTTCGCGCTCGCATTGGCGACGCGAACAATCTCTGGAGTCGCGGCGATTTTCCCGGTGCGACGAGGCTGCTGAACGCAACCGCGCGACGAGCGAAACGATCGTGTCCGGATGTGCTTCCAAGGATCACCCTCGCTCTGGCCGGTGTCGCAAATGCGGCCGGCGAATACGAGCGCGCAATTCATCTTGCGTTCGGCCTGCTTGACTCATTGGACGATAGCGACGAGTTGACGTATCAGGCTCTGGTCGACCTTGCGATCTTTCTTACGGATTACGGACTCCCGCCAGTCGCCGCGGCGGCCCTTAGACTGGTTGAACGGGCGGCACCGGAGCCACGCATACGCCGTCAGGCAAAGCTCAATCTCTTTTTCCTTGCTGCCCAGCACGAGCCTGAGGAAGCGTTTACCGAACTTCGCAACGAGCTCGCGACCGACCGGCTCACTATTCGTGAGCAGACTCAGTTCGCGCTCTTCTCCGCGCAGGGCCTGCGGCGTTTCTCTCATTTCGATGCCGCGCACACCGCCGCCAACCGAGCACTTGAGCTCGCCAATCGGCACGAGCTTTTTCAATTCGTATTCGAAACAGAGGCCGAGCTCCGCGAGATCGCAAGCGCACGCAGCGAGAAACGTGCAGCGGCGATGCCGGCACCGGCTCGATCCGCGCATCATGGGACTCGCCTCAGCGGCGCGACTCCAGGGACGTACTACAGATTTACGACCGGCGGCAAAGTGCCGAGCAGGATTCGGCATATAGCCAAATCGTTGGAGACCATGGCCGCGGAGCGTTTTGCGGCGACAGATCTCAATTTGAGCTCTGCTTTGTAGCAGCATGAATCAGACGGACTGGTCGTGTTGAGATTCTGGAAGAGCACGAGATGAGAGCGTTGGCGATGTTGAGTGCTCCATTCTACGCCCAGGCCCGATTGGCCGTTGCTCCACCAGGCTCTGTAAGCGTCAGATCCGGTACGGTTGAATTCCTGGACGCGGTAACTCGTGGCTCATCCGATGTTGCGCTCGTCGATCCGATGCTCATGGAACGCGATCGGGGGATTGCCGATTCGCTCCTGCGCGCACATCTCGGTACGGTTCTTTATATCCGCCTGACTCCGGAGTACGCACAGGCATCGGTTCAATTAATCCGCGAGCTTGGCTCGGGTGAGATCGTGACATACGGATATAACGACGATCCAACCACATTCGCCGGAATACTGAAACGCCAATCGCGCGCAAGTCGCGGATTGGTGCTGCTGCGCGCTCTGGCGCCGCAAATTTCGAGGATGCCCAAAGCGCTTCGCCGCGGCGTTGGTGACATCAGTGAACAGGGGCACAGGATTGATTCCGCCGAGTGCCTCGCAGCTCTGTGTGCGGTTACCCGCACAACGCTATTCCGTCATTTCAAGAATGCCGGAATAATGTCGGTGTCTGGATTTGTAACCGGTTTGACTCTTATCAGGAATTACGATGTGCTCATCGATAAAAGCCTCAGCATGCTCGATGTCGCGAAAGCCGTCGGTCTCGGTTCGGAGCGATCGTTACGGCAACGAACCGCCGCGGTAGCCGGACTCTCTCCACCGGAACTGCGAGCGTCGATTTCGATAGAGGACCTCGCCGCTCGCATCGCGCGCGTGCTCACGGTCGGTCGGTCGCACTAGCACAAGCATTTGCGGCGCGAGCGAGCAGCAACGCTCGCTCGCGACTATTGCGCGTGAGTGAAGCGGCCCGCTCGAATTGCACCCGAGCCTCCTCGGCGCGCCCGAGTTTCGCGAGCATATCTCCGCGTACCGCTGGCAGCAGGTGGTAGCCCTTGAGCCACGGATCCGAGGCTAGTGCATCGACGAGGCCGAGCCCCACGGCGGCACCGAATGCCATCGACATTGCCACGGCTCTATTCAACTCAATGATCGGCGACGGCATGACTTGCCCGAGCGTTTCATATAGTGCGGCGATGCGCACCCAATCAGTCTCCTCCGCGGTGTGTGCACGCGCGTGACACGCGGCAATCGCCCCTTGCAACGCATATGGTCCCAACGCACCGCCCAGTCGCTCGGCACGTTCCAGAGAGGCTAGCCCCCTGCGGATGAGCAGCTGATCCCAGTGCGCACGGTTTTGGTCCAGCAAGAGTACCGGCTCCCCCGATGCAGCAACTCGTGTGCGCGAGCGGGACGCCTGGATCTCCATCAACGCTACGAGGCCGTGAACTTCTGGCTCGGCAGGAAGCAATTCTGCGAGTATGCGGCCCAGCCGCTGCGCGTCTTCGCAGAGCGCCGGCCGCATCAGATCGTCACCCGCGGTCGCGGAGTATCCTTCGTTGAAGATTAGATAGATCACCTCAAGCACCGATGACAACCGTGCAACGCGCGTATCGCCGTGAGGAAGCTCGAACGGAACGCCGGCGTCACGGAGCGTGCGCTTGGCGCGAACAATGCGTTGCGCGATGGTTGGCTCGGCGACGAGGAATGCTCGCGCAATCTCATCAGTTGTCAAGCCGCCCAGCAAGCGCAATGTTAGTGCTGCACGTGACTCGGACGGTAGTATGGGATGACACGATATGAAGACGAGGCGCAACATATCGTCACCAACGTCGTCGTCCATCACCGCATCCGGATCGGGTGCGGCAGCTTCTCTTTGTGCCGCTATCTCGCGTCCAAGCTCATCTTGCTTGCGCTCGATCAGCTTGCCTCGACGCATGGCGTCGATTGCGCGATGCTTGGCGGTCGCCATGAGCCATGCACCAGGATTGTCGGGCACCCCGGACTCCGGCCACCGCTCGAGCGCCGCAACGAGTGCGTCCTGCGCAAGGTCTTCGGCGAGGCCAACGTCGCGAACCACGCGTGTGAGTCCGGCGATGAGCTTCGCGGACTCAATTCTCCATACTGTCTCGATCGCTCGATGCGTCGCGGAATCCGTCACGCCTACTAATCAGGGCACGCACCACCTTTTCTACAAGAGGCGTGCATGCCGTCGATCTCGATTTCTACGCAAGCTTGTCGCGGCGCACCATCCGGGGGAGACCGAACGCGTCAAGAGCATGCCAATAGGTCCTTGTGATCGACCAACCTACGACTTGGAGTCAATCTGCGCGCGCAGCTTCGCTTCCTGCGCCCTCAGTTCAGGGGTGAATTCGGCACCGAAGTCCTCTGCCTCGAACACCTGCCGGATCTCGATTTCCGTTTCCGTACCGGGCATCGGATCCGGACACCGCTTGACCCATTCGATAGCCTCGTCTTTGGACTTTACCTGCCAGAGCCAAAAGCCGGCGATCAACTCCTTGGACTCCGCGAAAGGTCCATCTATCACGGTGCGCTTATGACCTGAGAACTTTACGCGTGCTCCCTTGGAGCTGGCCTGCAGCCCTTCACCGGCTAACATCACGCCGGCCTTTACCAGTTCTTCGTTGAACTTGCCCATTGCGGCAAGGAGTTCCTGACTCGGAAGGACTCCCGCCTCGGAATCCTTTGAGGCCTTCACAATGATCATGAATCGCATTTTGCCGTCTCCTTATCGTAAGTAGTTTGGGTGGTTTGAACTTCAGGGCTTCGCCGCATCTACACACGCAGCGAGCATTGGCCGGTACACGCCTCGGTACGTCCACGCCAGGTACACCTCCAGGACCACGACGACGACCGCAATGATGAGCCCTGATGGAGCCAGGAAAACGTGGAATGCGAAGATGTTGACAATCACCGGCGCGATAAGAACCAGCGCCAGGGGCACGAAGCGATTCGATAGCAGGAGAACAGCTACAATCACCTGTGTCGCCGAAACCAGCGGAATCATGTAGCCAGACGCGATGAGCGCACCAAGGAATGCGAGGCCTCCGGCTGGGAGGGGTGTCGATGGTTGTGGAAGGAAGTTGAGGAACCCGTTGAGACCAACTACGAGGAACGTGATCCCCAAGAGGATCCTCGCAGCGGGCGGAAGGTAGCGGGCGGCGGTTCCCGTTGGGTTCCGAGGTGCGTCGGCTATACGTGTCATTGCTGTTCGAACTCCTTGGTCGGTAGGATCTCCCTACGCGGTCTGTTTGGGGACTAAAACCCCACGAGCGGGCCCAGTCAGGCAAGATCCGCGCTCTATGTACACGTCGAACGGGGTCGCTCGAAATCGACGCGGCGATCGATCTGGTTTGTATCCAGGGGTGATAGTGGCCTTTTGGATCGGTGTTTCTTCTATACAAGAAGCGGCTTGAAAGGAAGACGAACTCGCGCTTCACAGCCTCTACCGTCTGTCAGTGTGAGGCTACCGCCATGCGCCTCGGCGATCTGACGGCTGAGGACCAGTCCGATCCCCGAGCCGCCGGGCTTGGTGGTGAAGAATGGCACGAACAGATTGGCAGTTTCGGGCAGGCCGAACCCTTCGTCCCGTATCCAGATATCCACGAATGATTCATCCGCGCCCCAACCGACGGTGACACCACCGCCTGTCTCTAGCGATGCATCTGCCGCGTTGCGAACGAGATTGATCAGCATCTGGTCGAGTTGGTCCGCGTCGGCGTTGAGGACAAGCGGCGGTCCAGCTTGGATATCAACGTCTACCCGACGCTCCATGTGAACAATGCGATTGATCCACGCCGCGACATCAAGGGGGGCTGGCGTTGGCGCGGGCATCCGAGCGAGCAACGTGTACGACGTCATGAAGCGCGCGAGCGACTCCGAGCGTCCTCCGATTACTTCCAATCCGCGATCGAGATCCTCTTCCCAATCGTGAGCGCGCGGAGTCCTTCTTACGTGCTCTCGAAGCGTCGCCGATAGTGACTGGATCGGCGCAAGCGTGTTGTTAATTTCATGGCCGAGTACACGAAGTAGTCGCTGCCATGCAATGCGCTCTTCATCGCGCAGCGCGCGGCTGAGATCGGTGAGCACAACAAGCCGAAGCGGATGACCACCCTGACGGAACGTGGTGCGACGCAACTGCCACCGGTTTTCGCCGGGTACAAACTCGCCTTCGAACGCTCTATCGGGCTCTCCCGTAAGACACTCTGCGAGCGCGAGTGAAGATGCTGAACGTCCGATTGCGCGTTCTGACGGGTGACCGATGAGCCGCTCGCCAGCACGGTTGACCAGTCGCAAGATATCATCATCATCGAATGCGAAAACCGCGACGTTGATCTCCCTCATGACCGCGCGCACAAGTGCTGACGCATCGAGCGCCGTGAGTCGTTGATCGTGAAGTATCGTGCCCAACCGGTTCAGTTCCAACAAGGCCACGCCAAGCGCGTCGTCTGTGCTCGCTCCACGCGCGCGCACGGAGAAATCACCTTCGCGCAGTGCCGCAGCCAGGTTGGAGATAGTACGGAGTGGGTGGATCACGTATGCGCGAAGTAAGTACGAGAGCGCAACCCATGCCAGTACAACTGCTAGTGTAAACGTGAGACGTACGCCGAGTGGGACGCTGCCTGTCCACAGCAGGACGAAAGCGAGGACACTACTTGGCGCGGCAACCGCGCCGGCTAACCACAGAACGCGCCGCTCAAAATGCACGACTCCGCGCTCCGACCCGATCAGCTTTCCGTCAGAGGCCATGCGCAGACATGCGACGATAGAGCGCGCTGCGACTCAGTCCGAGCGCCTTTGCGGCGTGACTCACGTTTCCATCGAATCTGGCCAGCGCCTTCTGAATGAGAGTTCGCTCGGCTTCATCCAGCGTCAACTCATCCAGGCGCTGCGCCGCAACCGGGCCGCGCGCTGTAAGCGCAAGGTCGGATGTGCGCACGACATCGCCATTCGCCAGGAGCACGGCACGCTCGATCGTGTGCTCGAGCTCGCGGATGTTACCTGGCCACGGATGATCCATTAGCGCATGCATCGCGGAATGGTCGAAGCCCGTCAGAGGCTTGCTGTATCGCGCGGCCTGACGCTTGAGGAAATGGGCTGCGAGGGTGGGGATATCTTCGCGCCGGTCACGAAGCGGTGGCAACTTGAGCTCGATTGTGTTGAGACGGAAGAGCAGGTCCTCGCGGAACCGACCCGCCGCGACTTCCGCAATTGGATCGACATTGGTCGCCGACAGCACCCGCGCATTCACCGTCTTTGCGCGAGACGACCCAACACGCTCGATCTCGCCAGTCTGCAGCACGCGAAGCAGCTTGGCCTGGAGATTTAGCGGAACGTTGGCGATTTCATCGAGGAATAGTGTCCCACCGTCGGCGAGTTCAAAGCGTCCGGTACGATCGGATTTGGCGTCGGTGAATGAACCCTTCATGTGACCGAAGAGCTCACTCTCAAAGACGCCGTCCGCCAGGCCGCCCATGTTGACTGCGACAAATGCAGCGCGTCCGCGGGACGAAGCCGCGTGAATCCAGCGCGCCACGACTTCTTTACCGGTCCCGTGTTCACCCGTGATGAGGACGTTCGCGTCCGACGGCGCTACGCGTTCCATGAGATCGAGGATCGGGCGCATGCGCGGGGAGGCGGCGATCAGCTCAGGCATGCCACTGCGTTTCAACGCACGGTTCTCACGCTCGAGGCGGCGTCCCGTGCGAACCGCTTTGCCGAGCTCGAGTTGAGTGTTGAGCGTGGTGAGCAGGCGCGTGTTATCCCACGGTTTTTCGATGTAATCGGACGCGCCGTGGCGAATGGCATCGACCGCGCCATCGACGGTTCCCCATGCCGTCATGACGATGACCGGGAGTGAGTCGTCCAGCTCCTTGATGCGCTGGAGGATGCTCAACCCTTCGCGGCCTGAAGTGGTGTCACGCGTGTAGTTGAGGTCCATGAGCACGACGTCCAGTGGACGAGCCTCGACGGCGGCAAGGATGCCCGCGACGGACCGGGCTGTATCGATCTGATAGCCCGCGCCTTTGAGGAGGAGCCGCAGAGCCTCGATGATATCTGGCTGGTCGTCGGCAACGAGGATCGTTGGCATTAGCTATTCGTACGGCATTGACGACGGCGCGTCAACTGGCAACGTGCGAAAGAGTCGTCATTCCCGCGAAAGCGGGAATCTCTTGAGGCCGATGACCGACTCCGAAGGGGATTCCCGCTTTCGCGGGAATGACCGGATTGAGGCCGCCTCAGCGAAGCGGCCGCCCCACTGCGCTTTCCAACAGCGCGAATGCCTTATGGTAGTTATAGACGGCATTGATCCGATCGGTCTCCGCCTGAGCATATGCAGATCTTGACGTCGTAAGATCGACAAAGGTCGATAGCCCCACGGCATATTCGTTCTGCACAAAATCGAGTTCCTGCCTCGCCTTCGCCGAGTTTTCCTGTTGGAGGGTTACAGTCTGTTGCGACGTCTGGAGCGACAAGTATGCGGCAGTAATATCCGCGTTCAGCGCCAGCTCACGCGATCTTACTCCGTACCGGGCGTTCTCGCGCGCCACTTCAGATTCCTGGAGCCGCTGCTCGCGCGCGAATCCGTCGAAAATGGGTAGCGACAACTGCGCCGAGACGCTCATTGGAGCATGAGTGAATGAAAATGGGAACTGGGCATTCTGGTCTCTCAATCGCGCGGCTTGTGCGTCCGTGAACTGGATAGCGCCACAGTTGGCCAGCGTGTTGGGAAGTCCCACCGCCTGACGGACTTCCTGGCTCGCGACGCAGCCGGACCGGGCCGTAATAATACCGGCCTGCGCCTGATTGACGAGAAAGTTGGGATCGCGATACTGGTATGTATAACCTCCGACACCCGTACTCAGTGTAAGTGTTGGCGTGTATTGCGTCTTCTGGCGCGCCACCGTAAGGTCAGCGACGTGTTCGCGCGCCATTGACGCGACGACTGCGGGATTCTGCCGACGGGCGAGTGCAAGTATCGTCTCCAGCGTTGGGAGCGAATCGCCAACGCGGAGCGTGTTGACTAGCCGAACATTCTGCGGCGCGTTCACACCCATCTGTTGAAACAGTCTCAGCTTGTCTATCTCATTCTGATCGCGTGCCTGCAGCAACGCAACCTTCTGCTGGCTGAGCGCCACCTCGGCGCGCCGAACATCCAGCAGCGTTCCGGTGCCGACCTGTGCCCGTGCCTGCGCCAGCTCGAGCTGTATCGCTGCATTGGCGACGAGTGAATCCTGCAACTCTGACTGCGCCAGACTCTGGAGAGCCGTCAGGTAGTCCTGCTTGACCACGACAGCGAGATTTTCCGAGGCGCCGGCGATATCCGCATCCACTGCAGCGCTGTTGGCGCGTTGGACCTTGGGCGCGATGAAGGATCCGGCGTTGACGCTGTACTGAACACCCACGCTGTACTGGGACTGCATTGCGTCGCTATTGGCGTTCAGGGAGACGCCGTTGAAAAACTGTTGGCCGCCTTGTTGGTACTGACCTGATAGGTTGGCGCTCAACTGCGGCAGCAGCGCGCCGTATGCGGTGCGCAGCTCGAGCGACGCATTGCGACGATTATTTTTGGCGGCCAGGAAGTCGGGGTTGTTACGATGCGCCAGTGCCACCGCCTGATCCATGGTCAATGTCGTTGGCGATTCATCGGGCATCGGCGTGCGACCGGCACTGGTGGTTTGTGCGCGCGCAATACCACATGGGACGAGTGCAACGCAGAGCAAAGAGATGCGCCGGAGGTTGTTTCCGGCGCGCAAAAACTTGCACATGAGAATTCTCATGTCGTTGTGGCTATTCCGCGTTGAGCACGACGGCGGGATCGACCGACGCCGCTCGACGGGCTGGGATGTAGCTGGCGACAAGCGCGACTCCGACAAGAAGAAGTGGAGCAACGACGAATGTCGCCGGATCGGCCGTGTTCACACCATACAACATGCTCGCGAGCGCCCGCATTGCGACAAGCGATACAATCACCCCGACCGCACCGCCCACTGTCGCCAGTACAGCGCCACGCTTTACAACCAGACGCAAGACCTCATTGCGCTTTGCGCCGAGCGCCATGCGGATTCCGATTTCCGTAGTCCGCTGGATAACCCCGTAACTCACCACGCCATAAATTCCGACCGCGCCCAGCAATAGCGCCAACCCCGCAAACGCGGACAGAAGAATCATCGTGAAACGCGGCCTGGACTCAGCGGTTGAAATGACGTCGTTCATCGTCCGTACATCGCTTACGGGTACCGTTCGATCCGTCGCGGAGACTGCACGACGCACACCAGCCGCGATCGCGCCTAGTGAGGCGTCGCTCTTGACCACGACGGTCATCGTCGCAGCTGGCGCCTGCAGAAATGGACGGTAGATCGCCATGGCATTATCTGCGGCCCCAATACTGCTCTCGGCCACCGATCCTACTACCCCCACAATCGTCAACCAATCGCTCGGCCATGGATATCCAATCCTCTGGCCTATTGGGTTACCGTGCGGCCAGTAACGCCGCGCGAGCGCCGTGTTGATGATCACGACGTCCGGAGCGCCTGCACGGTCCCCATCTGTGAACACGCGGCCACGAACCAGCGGAATTGCCATCGTGCGCAGGTAGTCCGGTGTAATTACGTGATAGCCACCGGCCGTTGGCAGGTCATGGTGAATGTCTTCAATCTGGCCCTGCACGCGAAAAGCCATGCTTGAGGGTCCGCTGAGCGGGATTTCAGTCGTCGCCCCAACGCTCTTCACGCCTGGAAGTGCGGCCACGGATTGAAGGACGTTTGTGTAGAAAGTCCGCGTCAGTGAATCCGTTGAGTACAGTTGCTTTGGCAAGTCAATGCGGGCAGAGACCACTCCGTCTGGGTTGAACCCGGGATCGATCCTGCGTAGTTCCCAGAAGCTCCTAATCAGTAGGCCAGCCCCGATCACGAGCATCACAGCGAGCGCTATTTCGAGCGTCACCAGCGCGTCTGACATTCTTCGCTGACTTGGTCCCAGGCTGTTGCTTCGACTCGTAGCATTCAGCAGCGATCTGAGGTTCGGGTCTGAGCTGCGCAGCGCTGGATACAGTCCGGTTACAAGACCAGTAAGCACCGCAATAATCGCGGTGAACGTGAGGACCGTCAGATCGATCTTCAGATCGGCGACCTGCGGCGTGCCCGCCAATAATCCCCGCGCAAGAGGCGCGACAATTGTGGACGCGAGCGCGAAGCCGGCCGCCGCGCCGACTGCCGCAAGCACCACACTCTCCGTGAGCTGCTGCTGTATGAGACGCCGCCGGCGCGCCCCCAGGGCCGTACGAATCGCGAATGCCTTGCTCTGAACGGCGCCGCGCGCGAGCAGAAGGTTGGCGATATTGGCGCACGCAATGAGTAGCACGACGGCTACCGCGGCGAGCAGGATCAGCAGTGTGGGGCGCACGTCGCCAGCCACTTGCGCCTGGAGCGTAACGACCACTGCGCCCACACCGTACATGGCTCCTGGATCCCACACGGGATTGTCGTGCCTGATCTGCTGCGTGATCGTGCGCAAGTCAGCCTGCGCCTGGGCAACCGTCACTCCGGGCCGCATTCGCCCGATCACCCAGAACCCGCCGGAGCCCCAGAAGTCGCCGAGGTTGCTTTTGTCCATAACGAGCGGGATCCATGCTTGTGTGGAGCGCGTGGGGAAATGGAAATCGGCAGGCATCACGCCAACGACCGTGCGCGAAATCGCGTCGAGCGTCACCACACGCCCGATGATTCCCGGATCGGACCCGAAGTGTGTCTGCCACAAATCGTGACTGAGAATGACGACATGGTCATTTCCAGCCTGATCCTCAGCAGCCGAGAAGTTCCGGCCCAAGGCGGGTGCGACACCAAGCGTGGTGAAGAGATTTGGCGATGCTGAAGCGCCGTCTATGCGTTCTGGAGCGGTCTTGCTCACAAGGGTGAACGCGGAGCTCTTGTTATATGCGGCGACCTGCTCGTATACGCGACTTCTGGTTCTGATGTCGGCGAACACGCCACGTGTCTGGGGTCCCCAGTTCGTCCACACGCTGACCAGCCGATCGGGATTCGCATATGGAAGCGGACGCAGCAAGACCGAATTGACAATGCTGAACATCGCGGTATTTGCACCAATGCCGAGCGCGAGCGTGAGAATCGCGGCGACGGTGAAGCCGATACTTCGCGGAAGCGACCGCGCGGTGTACCTCAGATCCTTCAGCAGCGCGCTCAAGCTACGAAGCCACTTTCTCGCAGCTCGCGTTGATCGGTCGTCGCCCGGTCGCCGCGCTCCTCTTCCACGATCCGTCCGTCAAACAGATGCACCGAGCGCTCCGCATGTCTCGCAAAGCGCGGATCGTGCGTGACCATGCAGATTGTCGCTCCGTTGCGATGAAGCTCCGCAAGCAGTTCCATGATCGCGTCTCCGTTCGCGGAGTCGAGGTTACCGGTGGGCTCATCGGCGAGCAGGATCAGCGGGTCCCCGCATACGGCGCGCGCGACCGCGACGCGCTGCTGCTGGCCACCGGATAGTTGGGCGGGAAAGTGATTTGTTCGATGCGACATCCCAACGCGCTCGAGCGCAGCATTGACGCGCTTTCGGCGCTCATCGGTTGGCATCCCGCGATAGGTGAGCGGCAGCTCGACATTCTCATAAACCGTCAGGTCGCCGATCAGGTTGAATGCCTGAAAGATGAAACCAATGCGCTGGTTGCGTACGTCTGCGCGCTGCGATCGAGTGAGTGACTCGACTGGCTGTCCACCGAGTAGATACACTCCCTGCGTCGGCGTGTCGAGTAAGCCGAGGATCGAGAGAAGAGTCGTTTTTCCGCCGCCCGACGGGCCAGCTATCGCGACGTATTCGCCCTCTTTGACATCCAAGTGGATTCCGGCTAGTGCGTGCGTTTCGAGTTCGTCGGTGTAATAGACCTTCGTTACACCGTCGAGCTTGATGAGCGACGGTGGAGTTGTTTTCGGCGCGGTGGAAGGCGACTTGGATGCGCCAGCAGACTGATCGGTCATTGTGTTCTCGATGGTCATGGTCGTTGATTGACGGGATTCTCTTCCAACTCCGGCTCCTTTCTCCTCACTCACTTCGAAGTGCAATTGCAGGATCTACCGCTGCTGCTCGGCGGGCCGGTAAGTAACTCGCCACCAGCGCCACGATCCCCAGCAGGAGCGCGACAGCCACGATTGTCGTCGGATCCGTTGCGCCTGCCGCGTAGAATAGGCTTGCGAGCAATCGCGTAAGCACGAGAGCTAAAACGATTCCAATCCCTAGGCCTACGGCCGCGAGCGTCATTCCATGACGCATGATTAGCCTCAGGACTGCCTCGTGTGGAGCACCCAACGCCATGCGAATCCCTACCTCGCGTGTACGTTGCGTCACCACGTACGACATCACACCGTAGATCCCAACGGCCGCCAGCACGAGTGCGATCATCGCGAAGGTACCGAGCAGCCAGAACGAAAACCGGTTGCTCGAAAAGGATTCCGTTACGACGTCATCCATCGTTTTCACGAGGTACACGGGCTGATCAGCATTCACAGCGTGAATTGCGGCCCGCACGGAAGCGGTGATGCTCTGCGGTGGTACAGAAGTGCTGATCACGAGTACCATGTTGCTCGGCTGATACTGTAGAAACGAGAAGTACATCGTCGGAGCTGACAGTTGATCGAGCTGGGTCTCGCGAACGTCCGCCACGACTCCGACGATTGGCGCCGACACGGAATCGCTGAGCCGAAGTTTACGTCCAATAGGATCAGAATTGGGGAAATACTTGCTCGCGAATGCCTGGTTGACAACCAACTCCCGCGTTACGTTGGCGAGATGCCGGTCATAGAAGTTGCGTCCGCGAATGGTGCGAATACCCAGTGCGCCGAAATAGCCGGGACTCACGACGCGGTTTTCAGCGATTGACTCGTCGCCCGCCTTATCCGGCGGACGGCCTTCTATTACTACAGGTGCAAAGCTGTGCGACTCCTGCAGGGGCAAGGATGTAATCAAGCCAGCGGTTCGCACACCGGGAATCGCGTTGACGCGTTGCAGCACCGGTTGATAGAAGCGCGTTGATACCGCCGAGTCGTATTTCTGCGACGGCACTGGCAGGTGCATCGTGAGCACGTTGTGCGTCACCATTCCTGTATCGGTGTTCTGAAGCTTGGTGAACGCGCGCATGAGTAGTCCGGCGCCTACGAGAAGCACGAGCGCGAGCGCGATCTCTCCGATTACAAGAAGGCTGCGAAAGCGCTGCAGCCCGCGACCGGCGCTTCCCCTGTCACCGCCTTCCTTGAGATCGCTCTGCAAGTCGACATGCACGGACTGAATCGCAGGCATCAGCCCGAACACCACGCCAGTCACAACAGAGATGAGCAGCAGGAACGTGAAGACCCAGGGATCGAAGCCGACGTCGCTCGCGAATGGAATAGCTCCAGCGATTCTGAGCAGAGGCTTGACGCCAACGTAAGCCAGAAAGACGCCGGCCACTCCGCCAAGCAACGCGAGTAGAATGCTCTCCGTGAGAAATTGACGGATCAGTCGCGCGCGTCCCGCCCCGAGCGCGAGCCTGATCGCGACTTCGCGCCGTCGATCAGATGCCCGCGCAAGCAGCAGATTCGCGACGTTCGCGCATGCGATGAGGAGCACCATGCCGGCCGCGCCGAGCAGCAGCAATAGGGTTGGGCGCACGTCACTCGTGAGGTCCTGTCGAAGCGGCACGACGAGCGCGCCGAGTCCCTTTTGGCCCTTTGGATATCGTTCTGCGAGTCTGGTCGCAATCTGATGCATCTCTGCATCCACCGCGGAAATCCGGACTCCAGCCTTGATTCGTCCGATGACGCCGAGCCAGCGCGCGCTACGCTGCGAGGCAAGCTGCGGATCGAGTTGTAGCGGTGTCCAGAGATCGCGTGCTTCGGTGGCCGGGAAACGGAACTGATTGGGCATGACGCCAACAACTGTGTAAGACTCGCCGCTCAACGTAATTGGCTTACCTATTATTTCTGGATCGGCACCGAAGCGTCGACGCCACAATCCATCACTCAGCACTACGACATGTGGGGCACCGTGCTTGTCCTCGCCTGTAAGAAATGTGCGGCCCAGCTCCGGCTTGACGCCGAGCACGGTGAAAATGTTGGCGCTCGCAAGTTCCGCTGAAAGCCGCTCGGGCGTCAACACCCCTTCCAGATTCACATTGCTTGTTCTGTAGGCAGCAAGCTGTGAGAAGACGTGATTCTGCTCTTGCCAATCGCGCAGTGCAGGTGCTGATACGCTCCCATATGGCATCTGCTGTGAGCTCTCATACACATCGACAAGTTGGCGGGGCTCTGAGTACGGCAAAGGCCGTAGCAACACCGCGTCGATCACGCTGAAGATCGCGGTGTTCGCGCCGATGCCAAGCGCAAGTGACAGTACGGCGACCACCGTGAAGGCCGGTCGCTTCGCTAGCGAGCGCAGAGCGAAGCGCAGGTCCTGGATTAGTGTGCCCATCATATCCATTATTTACTCGCTTCGTAGCGCGACGAGCGGATCAACACGCGTGGCACGACGTGCCGGTATGATGCTCGCCACAAGTGCTACGACGATGAACAGCAGCAACACTCCCGCAAATGTGCTCGCATCCGCGGCGCTCACACCAAATAGCCGTGATTGGAGCACGCGCGTGACCACCGGTGCGGCGAGTACACCGGCCACGAGTCCGAGCGCGACAACCCGCATGGATCCCTTGACGACAAGATTCTGCACCTGTCCGGGTTGCGCACCCAAAGCCATGCGGATACCCATCTCGCGGGTGCGCTGGACGACTTGATATGAAACGACACCGTAGATCCCGATCGCCGCAAGCATCAGCGCGATGGCCGCGAAGAAACTGAGTACCGATGTGCTGAACTTGCGCCCTGCGACTGATGCGGCGACGCGCGAGTCCATCGTCTGGAACTCAGCGGGGATCCTGTCGCCCGACATCTGCTTCAGCCGCGTGCGGACTGCGGCGGCGAGGACCTCGGGCGGAATATTGCTCTGTAGCGTCAAAAACCCGTCTCGTGCGCGAAACGGCCGCTGAAACGCATCAACGTACGTGACTGATGCACCCGAACCAGTCATGCTCGTGCTGCGTACATTGCCGACGACGCCTACCACGGTAACCCACCGATCCGGGTAATAACCGTTGTCGTTGGCGAAATTTCGCACTCGTTTGCCGATCGGATCCTGGCCGGGCCAGTAGCGCTGGGCGAATGCTTCGCTGACTACGGTGACGTCCGGCGTTCCGGCTCGGTCGCGCTCGTCGAACAGTCGGCCTCGCGTGAGCGGAATGCCCAACGCGCTGAAGTAGCCGCTCGTGGCAACGTCGTAATCGGCATAGCCACTCTGCGGCCCGCGCCCTTCCACCTCGAGCGCGCCGGCCATCGTCCTCCCGCTCAACGGAATGTCATGGGTGACGCCAACTTGCTGCACGCCATGTATCGCACCGAGCTGCGGCACCAAGGCCTGATAGAACGCGGCGACGGAAGCGTTGTCAGGATAGGCGGATTCGGGCAGTGCGATCTGAACGGTGGTCACTCCACTGCTCTTGAAGCCGGGATCGACACCGATGACATTCGCAAAACTCTTCGCGAGAAGTCCGGCGCCGATGAGGAGCAATAGAGCGAGTGCCACTTCGGTGCCGACGAGCGCACTCCAGATACGGCTGCGCCCGCCGAGATCGCCACGCGTCACCAACTCGTCACTGATACTCAGCCGAGACGTTCTCAACGCTGGTAACACGCTCGACAACACCGCGGCAATCGCGCCGACGAAAAGCGCGAATGTAATCGCCCGTCCCTCGAGTTGAATGTCGCCAGCGCGAGGTAGCGCGGCGGCGGGAGCTAACGCCAGTAATATTCGGAGCATGAGTGCTGCGAGTACCAGTCCGGCGACTGCGCCGAGCACGGCCAGCAGCACGCCCTCCGTCGAGAGCTGGCGCACCATTCTCTTTCGAGTCGCACCGAGCGCCGAACGGATCGCCAATTCGCCGCGCCGGGTGGCACCCGCGGCAAGCAGAGTGCTCGCGACGTTGGTGCACGCGACAAGAAGCACCAGTGCTGCTGCACCAAGCAGGAGAAGCAAAGGTCGCTCGACGGATCCGACCAGTTTGTCGCGCAGCGATTGAACTGTGAAGCCGGTCGCGGTTAGCCTGTCGTCGTACTGGCCGGTTGACGGGCCCTTCGCGCCGTACTGCTGCCGGAGTTTGTCATAGATGGTGGTCAACTCTGCGCGCGCGCGATCGAGGTCCGCGCCCGCCTTGAGTCGGCCGATGACGTACCACATATGACCACTGCGTCCGGTCGCACCAGCAAATGATCTCGGCGTCCATACATCAGTTGCGTCAGGGAAGTTGAAGCCTCGCGGCATCACGCCGACAACTTGATAGCTGGTGCCTGCGATGTTGAGGTTCTGATCATTGAGGCGCGTCGTGCCACCAAGCTGGTTTCGCCAGAAATTAAAGCTCACGACCGCAGCGTGCGCGCCACCTGGACTCGTCTCTTCTCGCGTGAACTGCCGACCCATTGCCGGCTGGATATGGAACAGCGGGAAAAAGTCCGTCGAAACCGACGCCACTTGAGAACGCACTGGTTCGATTCCGCCGAGCACCGTCGATGGATCAGTTTGATATGCGGCCAGCTCATCAAATGCGCGGCTCTGCTCGCGCATGTCGGCGAAATTGCCGCTCGCGACGCGCATCTCTCCACCCTTCGGATCACCCTCCATGATCGTAACGAGGCGATCTGGTTGCGGGTACGGTAGCGGCTGCAGCAGGACGCCATTGACGACGCTGAAAACCGCCGTGGTGGCGCCGATACCAAGCGCGAGCGTGAGGACCGCGAGTGCGGTGAATCCCCAGTTGTTGCGCAATCTGCGAGTCGCATAGTGCAGATCTTTGAAGACGGATTCGAGCAACCCGACATGGCTGCTTTCTACGTTTGAAGGCATGGTCGTCATTGCTTCACTCTCTTCTGAGCGCCAGTACTGGATCCACCCGCATTGCCCTTATCGCCGGAATGAGGCTCGCGAATATCGCCACCGTGACGAACACGGCCAACACGACCATGAACGTTCCCGGATCCGCGGCACTTATGCCGAATAGAAGAGTCTGAAGCACTCGCGTGAGCAGCGGCGTGGCCAGAACACCGACGGCTAGCCCCAGCGCCACTACACGCATCGAGTTACGAACTATGAGGCTCCGTACCTGTGCGGGCTGCGCACCGAGTGCCATGCGAATGCCTATCTCACGCGTGCGCTGAACGACCTGATAGGAGACGACGCCGTAGATGCCGATGGCCGCGAGCACTAGCGCTATTACCGCGAAGAAGCTCAACACCGATGTGCTGAACCTGCGGCTCGCGACGGAGCCGGACAGGCGCGCATCCATCGTCTGAAACTTCGCTGGGACTCCGCGCTGCTTGAGAAGCGTCCCCACGGTAGTTGCCAGAGTCTGCGATGGTACCGTGCTCCGAAGTACCAGCGAGGCATATCGCGCGCGATACGGTCTCTGGTATGGGTTGACATAGATCACCGGCGAGGGTGGCGCTGTGAGACTGACGTCCCGCGTGTCTCCGACCACGCCTACGATCGTGATCCAGCGATCGGAACTGTACTTGTTGCTGTCGTTGGCGAGATTGCGAACGCGCCTGCCAACTGGGTCGATGCCGGGCATGAACCGACTCACGAACGTCTGGTTCACGATCGCGACGTCCGCCACTCCTGCACGGTCACGGTCATCGAAGAGACGACCGCTCTTGAGCGGTATGCTCAGCGCGCGAAAGAAACCGCTAGTTGCCAGTCCGTAATCCGTATAACTGGCCGGCGGCGGCGCGCCTTCGATCTCAAAGCCCCCGTTGTAGCTTCCTCCGCTCACGGGCACATCGTTGGTGATTCCAACCTGCTGTACGCCTGGCAGCTTTCCGATGTCCCGCAACAGCTGTTGATAGAATGCGGCTATCGCATTGTCATCCGGATATGTTGTCTCCGGCAGCACCAGATCCGCGGTGAGCACTCCGCCGCCCTTGAAGCCGGGATCGATACTCGTCACCTTGGCGAAGCTCCGCACGAGCAGGCCGCAACCAACAAGCAGCAGCAAAGCCATCGCGACTTCAGTCGCCACCAGAGCTCCCCAGATCCTGCTGCGGCCGCCGACGTCGCCGCGAGTCACCAGCTCATGGCTTATACTCAGCCGCGATGCGCGCAACGCAGGGAACAGACTCGAAAGCACCGCCGAGAGAATACCCGCCGCGAGAGCGAACAGAACCACGCGCCAGTCCAGCCGAATGTCTCCGACCTGCGGGAGCGCGCCATCGGGCGCGAGCGCGAGCATCAGCTTGAGCACGAATGCCGCGAGCGCGAGTCCGGCTGCGGCGCCGAGCATCGCGAGCAGCAAGCCTTCGGTTGTGAGCTGGCGAAGCATTCGTCCGCGCTTCGCTCCGAGCGCCGCACGTATCGCTATCTCTCCGCGGCGAGCGGCGCCAGCGGCGAGCTGCGTACTCGCAACGTTCGTACAAGCAACGAGCAGCACCAGCGCCGCGGCGCCGAGCAACAACAGTAACGGGCGCTGAATTGACCCAACCAGCTTGTCATGCATCGACTGGACGGTAAAGCCATACGCGTCCATGCCCTTGCCGTACTGACTCTTGAGTCGGGAGTAGATGAGACCGAGGTCAGTGCGTGCATGATCTAGCGTCATACCTGGTCGGAGTCGGGCGACAACACGTAGGTTGTGCGCCGTGCGGGTCGGACCCAATTCCACTGGCTCCGCTACCCACACATCCGTCGAGGCTGGAGAGTCGAATGTCGCTGGCATGACGCCTACTACGCGATATGTCTTCCCTTCCATCGTTACACTGCGGTCGCTGAAGTTTGGTGCGCCACCGAGGTTGTTGCGCCAGTACCCGTAGCTGACGATCGCTGTTGGCGATCCACCCGGCTCCGTCTCATCGCGCGTGAACGTTCTTCCCATCACTGGATTGACACGGAAGATCGGGAAGAAGTCGGTCGATACGAAAGCAGCCTGGGCGAGTACCGGATCCTTGCCACCTAGGATCGTTGTAGGCTCGGCCTCGTAGAACGCAACACCGTCGAAGTCGCGGTTCTGGTCGCGAATATCGGTGAAATTCGGGTTCGCCACATTCATGTCGCCGCCAGACTTCGTACGCTCAGCCAGCGCCACGATCTGATCCGAGTTGGGATACGGCAGTGGCTTCAGAAGAACGCCGTTGACGACGCTGAACACCGCGGTGGTCGCACCGATGCCCAACGCGAGCGTGACCACCGCCAGCGCGGTGAATCCCCAGTTGTTGCGCAGCCTGCGTGCGGCATAACGCAGGTCGCGCAGGAATGATCCGAGCCGTCCATCCCGATTGCCGCGCACTGATTGTGATGTCATTGTAGCCTCACGCGATTCTGTGTGTCCGAGCCGGACATGTCGGATGTGATGATCTTGTCGCCCGCGCTCAATCCCTGAAGAACCTCGACCATATTCACCGACGCACGGCCGAGCTTCACGTTGATGCGTTGCGCTTCCTTGCCACCATTGGTGAGCTTGAACAGGCCGACAGTACTCTCCGGCTCACCATACGCAGGACGCCCAACGTACAGCACGTTCTTCAAGCGATCGAGTTCGATGGTGCCGTCGACGCTCAGATCCGGACGAGCGCCCTTTGGTAGCGCGCCATCGAGCGCAACATCAACTGCAACGGTTCCGTTCTGCGCACCTGGATCGATGCGCACGACGTGACCGGGGATGATTCCATTACGAGTATCTATCGATGCAGTCTGGCCGATCTGGATGTCCTTCGCCTGTGTTTCCGGAATGTGCAGTACTGCTTTCAGCCTTCCAGGCTGCGCGACCTTCGCCAGAATTGTTCCTGGAAGAACGTATTGGCCCGGCTCCAGCGATAGCTCCTGCAACTGGCCGCCCGCCCCCGCGCGCACACGCATCGATGCGATGCGCCCCTGTTGGAATTGCGCAATATCACGCAGCCTGTCTACCTGTGCCTTCTGCAGCTCGAGCTGCTGTGCTACCGATTGCGACATCACGTCGAGCCGTTGTTGCTCGATCGACATTCTCGATTTGAGCTCGACAGCTTTGTCTTTCGCCTTGCTGACGTCCATGGGAGCGAGCAGCCCCTTGGCAAGAAAGCCTTTCTTCTCCAGCTCATCGAACGCGGTCGCATTCCGAATTGCGTCCTTGTACTCGGATGTGGTTGACGCCACCACACCTTCCTGCGCAAGCCGTTGCGTAGACAAACTGATCCTGAGTGTCACGAGCGCAGCCTCAGCGCCGCTAAGTTGTTGCGCGGCGCTCAGCGCTTCGAGCTGCACATCCGGGTTGCTGAGCTCCAGCAGCGTCGTGGTATCAGTAACCGTCGCTCCAGGACGCGCGTCGATGCGATCGACGCGACCCGCGGTAACGGCCGAAACCCAACGAATCTGTTCCGGTACGAGCGAACCCGGGCCGCGGACATCGATTACCATGTCGCCGCGTCGTACGGAGTCGATGACGACAGACGAGCGATCGATACCGGGCGCAGCGGGTTTGAGACTCGCAACGCCAATGACTACTGCGGTGACCGCAAGTAGCCCGATAGCTCCATATATGTAGCGCCGTTTGTTCGGCACGCGTTTACGCGGAATGTCCACTTAGCTTCTTTTGATTGTCGTATTGTTTAGGAGGCACATCAATCGGCGCGTAGTGCTTCAGTTGGATCCACACTCATTGCGCGCTGCGCCGGCACGTAGCTCGCGATCGTGGCGATCAGGAGCATCACAGCGGAGACGACTACCAGTGTCGTCGGATCCGTCGGGCTCACGCCGAACAGAACTGAGCTCAGAACACGCGTGATCAACAGCGTCGCAAGAATCCCGATGACAATCCCAACCACTGCGAACTGTACTGACTGCCTCACAACCATCGTACCGACACGCGAAGCGTGCGCGCCGAGTGCCATACGAATTCCGATCTCCCCGCGACGGCGCCCGACGATGTAGGAGATCACGCCATATATGCCGATCGCGCTTAGAACTAGTGCCATCGCCGCCGAGATCGCGAGAAGAGTCATCGTGAATGAAAGCCGGATCATCGAGCGGGAGACAATCGCGTCCATTGGCTGCACATTCCCTAGTGGAACATCCGAGTCCATGTTTTCCAGCAGGTGTCTTAGAGAACTTGCCAGCGTCGCCGGTGGTACGCTCGCGGACCTGAGCAACACCGTCATCGTTCTGACCGGGCCTTCCAGATACGTCTTAGGTATTGGAAGCAAGGGGAAGAATACTTGCTCGGTTGGCGGATCACTCAGCGAAGCGCCGCGAATGTCGTCGCTGACACCAACCACGCGGTAGAAAGGAGGCCGGTTTCCGTTCAACTTAATTCCCTTCCCAATTGCATCTTGTCCGGGCCACAGATGTGCTGCGAGCGCTTTCGTGACTACGACGCCGGCAGTATGCGACTCGACATCCGACCAACTCGGCTCTACACCGCGGACTCTTATGCCCAGGGCTCTGAAGTAACCTGGTGTAACCGTCTTGGTTCCGATACAGCCTGCCCCCTTCCCTTGGTCTGCACCTGGATTCTCGATCGCGATTCCGGAGCAGCCAGTGAATCCACCTATTGCTGTACCGTCGTTGGATGGACCTAACGGAACTACTTCTCCTGCCCCTACAGCCTGAACACCAGGAATTGCCGCGGCGCGCGACAACAAGGCGTGATAGAACGTTTCGACCTGCTCGGCAGTCGCGTATCGAGGCGCCGGAAGGCTCAGCTCAGCCGTGAGCGTATTGGAGGGATCGAACCCCGGCGCCACATTTCGAAGATTCTGAAAGCTCTGCAACATCAGGCCAGCCGCCGCGAGCAACACCAGCGCCAGCGCGGTCTGCGCTGCGACCAGCACGCCGCGCGTGAGATGTTGCTGCCTGGACGACGTCATTCCGCGACCACCTTCACGCAACATGGTGGCGTCACCGTCTGGCTCTGCGGCCATGAGCGCGAGCGTGCCAAACAACACGCCTGCCCCGATCGATACCGATACCGTGACGAGGACACTCGACAAACCAAGGTGGACTTCGTTCATCCGTGGAAGGTCGGGTGGTGCGAGTGCGACCATGACATGCAAGCCGGCGGCGGCGAGAGCAAGCGCCGCGATGCCGCCAACAAGCGCGAGTAGCATCGTTTCCGTGAAATGGTGCCACGCAAGGTTGCTACGTCGCGCTCCAAGTGCCGACCGAATCGCGATCTCACGCTGACGCGCTTCCGCACGCACCAGAAACAGATTAGCGACGTTACCACACGCGATTACCAGCACCAGGGTAACTGCACCGAGGAGAATCCAAAGCCGAGTAGAGATATCGCCGATGATTCGCGCGCGTAGTGGGGTCGCTGCTGTTGTAAACCCGGAACTTTTCAGAAAGTGTTCACTGTACGCTGTCGGGAAGAGTACGGGAAACCGCTTGGTGATCTGAACGAGCCCAGCCTGAGCTGATGCTACGGTCGCACCCTTCGCGAGCCGCGCGATGACCGGCAGGTAATGGTGATTCTGCGGCTGTGCGGTCGGATCCAGCTCCGCTGGAATCCACAGATCGACACTTGGAGAGGTTACATCCGGTATGGTAGCATCGCGGCCCATCACACCGACTATCTGCATCGGGACGGTATTAACCGTGATCATAGAGCCAACGACGTTGGGCGCGCCGTTGAGGCGTGTCTTCCAATAATTGTAACTGATCAGCGTTACCGGCTGCGCGTTCGGCAGATTATCCGGTTGCATAAGTGCGCGTCCGAGCATTGGCCGAAGCCGAAGCACGTCGAATATGCTGGCACTCACCTGCACCGCCGGAACGCGCTCCGCGGCGCGCTTGCCAGTTACGATCATCCGCACTGGCATCAAGACGGCGACGTTCTCGAGCGCATGCGCGTTCTTCTGGAAGTAAAAGAATCCAGCAGTCGACAGTCCCCATCGCGAACCGGGATTGATGCCAGGTGTCGGTGAATCCAACCAGACGAGGTTGTTGGAGTCCGCGAACGGGAGCGCATGCAAGACCACACGATCCAGCATCGTAAAGATCGCCGTCGTCGCGCCGATTCCGAGTGCCAGCGTAACGAGCACGATCAGCGTGAAACCCGGACTACGAGCGAGCGACCGGATTGCACGCCCAGTCTCGCGTTTGAGCGAGTCTGCTATATCCATTTTTGCCCCGGTTGTGATGCACGTCCTAATGGAACAACCATGCCGCGGGATTGGCATGGCGTATCACGTTACAGGACAATGACTTACGCTCCAGTGAGGGCTCTGACTGAGACCGTCAAGTGTCCGAAAATGGAACGGCTCGTCCCATTTCCGAACACTATACCATTTCCTCCGATGGGGGATTGGAGCCTCGTAGTTCGTGGCATCCAGGCCGACCTACCCCGGCGAACGAGAATGACGTCACAGCACCAGTTACGGCGCTCTAGCACGTACGATACTTTGGCAAAGCGACGCTGTGTGTAAGCACTCGCATTGCATAATCGCGTCAGGCATCACTGCGCAGGAAAGCATGCCCACACATCCGCACACCCGACGTTGGAAGCTCGCGATTGCGCTGGATACAGCGAACGAACTGCCGCTTTATCTGCAGATCGCTCGAAGCATAAGCGCCGACATACGCGGAGGACGATTGCGCCCTGGCGAGGCGCTGCCCGGTAGTCGCACCCTTGCGCAGACTCTCGGCGTGCATCGCAACACGGTACTGGCCGCATACACCGAGCTCATAACTGAGGGATGGGTACGCACCGAAGTGGCGGGTGGCACATTTGTGTCGGCCGACCTCACGGCCCGGCAGCAGCGATCCTTGCACGACGCTCGTGCCAACATTGCGCCCGAGCCCGGTTACGCGATTCACGCCCCTACCACTTACGAGAATCCGCCAGCATACGAGCCCGATACACTCGTGCTTGCCAAGGGCGCGCCCGACGTGCGAATGCTGCCGCTAGTCGCACTCGCGCGTGCGTATCGCCGCGTGCTGATGCGTGACGGACGACAGCTGCTCACTTACGGAGATCCGCGTGGGCACAAGGGACTCCGAGGCGCGCTCGCAACGATGCTGTCGGAGTCCCGTGGCATACACGCAACGGTTGACGCGATCATGGTCACCCGCGGCAGTCAGATGGCTATCGATCTGGCCGCGCGTGCACTGATCACTCCTGGTGACGTCGTCATAGTCGAGTCGTTCGGGCATCGACCGGCATGGAACGCATTTCGCCTGGCTGGCGCTCGACTGATTGGCGCGCCTATGGATGCTGGCGGATTGTCGGTCGATGCGCTGGAGCCGATCGTAGCCGGTGAGCGAGTCCGCGCGATCTATGTCACGCCGCACCACCAGTTTCCAACTACTACGGTGATGCCGCCGGCGCGCCGTGCCCAGTTGCTGGAATTTGCGCGCAAGCATCACATAGCGGTTATCGAAGACGATTACGATCACGAGTTCCATTACGATGGTCGTCCAGTGCTTCCTCTTGCGAGCGCGGATCCTGACGGCGTGGTCGTTTACGTCGGCACATTATCAAAGGTCCTTACGCCCGGCCTGCGCATTGGCTTTGTCGTTGCGCCGCCGCTCGTTATTGACGCCATGACGAGTGTGCGCGTGACGGCGGACCTGCAGGGCGATCTATCCGCCGAATGCGCCATTGCAGAGCTGTTTGCAACCGGGGAGCTGGATCGGCACGTTCGCCGAATGCGCCGCGCATATCACAGCCGGCGCGATGCGCTTGTGCGCGCGTTGAGTCGCGAGCTTGGGTCGGCACTGACCTTCGATGTTCCATCTGGCGGCATGGCCATCTGGGCGCGCGCGGCAGAAGACATCGACGTGGATGAATGGGCCCACCATGCTCTGGCGCATCGCGTCGCGTTCCGCGGCGGACGCATGTACGATTTCAAGGGTGAGAGCCAGCCGTTCACACGACTCGGCTTCTCCTTCCACGACGAAGACGAGCTGGCTGAATCCGCACGAAGAATGGCCACGGCGTTACGCGATCTCCGTGCACGCCCCACGCATTGAGATGTGATTGATACGTTGAGGTGGGGAAGTACGGTAT
The DNA here is from genome assembly GCA_041691775.1 of Gemmatimonadota bacterium. GTDB lineage: Bacteria > Gemmatimonadota > Gemmatimonadetes > Gemmatimonadales > Gemmatimonadaceae > Fen-1247. The sequence continues at coordinate 143,578 of JBEPUB010000002.1, read as the reverse complement.
CCCAGTCCCGCGCTTCCCCACCTCACGCTACTTCACCACCGTAACGCGTTAGTTCTCGTCGCCCGCGTTGCCATCATCTCCACCACGGACAGTCAGGTTGTATGTCACCGACGAATGATTGTTGTGCGTGTCCGAAGAGGTGAACACGATAACGTGAGTGCCCGCGTCGAGCGGGTGAAGCATCACGTAATACCCATCCGACACAGCCGGCTGGCGCTGACCCGTGATGCAGCCATCGAGAGTGGTCTGGAGCGTAGTGTTGCCGGTGAAGTTGAAGAGCGATGACGTGTATCTGTAGCTAAAGAGATTCGGCACGTTGCGCCCATCGACGGTCAACGTCAGGCCGTTGACCAGATCGACCGGTTGCTGTGCTCCCTGCGTGAGAAAATCCTGCAACGACTGACCCGGCGCGGGGTGGAATGTCGTATCAGGACATGGATAGTCGTTGAGGATGCCTGACAGGTTTACCAGCAGCGCGCGATTGTGCGGAATGGTGCACGTCCGTGTCACCGAACCTGTCCCGACGAGCGCCAGATACCAGACCTTGCCGTGTTGCGAGACCGTGCAATCGGCACCGGTCATATCCAGCTCGGGATTCTGCGCCGACGGGATGGATACGATGAATTTCCACCAATTTTCGCTCCACCGAATCATGTTCTGACCGTACGGATGGGCCTCGGGTCCGAACGCCAGCGATCCATCGCTAACGCTTGCCTTGCTCGCGCTGGCGGCAAGTTGGTCGGAGCTTCCGGACGTTGGGGCTGTGGACTTCGCGGCGTCGCACCCGGCGACGAGCACAAGTGGAATCGCAACGAACAGACGAAGGTGTCGGCGCATGTTGTCTCCTTAGAGTCAGGGTCTGACTGCAACATGCGCCGCACGCGGAGGGGTGGTAGATCCAGTTCTGGGAACGTTGGCTAGACCAGTTTGGACCTTTCGTCCATGTCAAACCGTTGTGGTGCAACGTGTTATGCGGGAGTTATGGATCATCACGACGTCACTCCCATTTTCGCGGGAATGACGGATTCTATGTCCGCCGCACTCACCAAGTGTCGTCATCCCGCCGGAGGCCGGGAAGCATGGATGACGACAAAACTGCTCACCGTCGGTGTGCAGGTGTCACTGGGCTGTGGGAAGAGACGATATCTGTGCAGTTGCGGTGGCACACTGCACGGTCCTACAGACTTCCTACGTTTTTAACTGCCTTGGCGTCGACGCGCCGGCGGGCCGATTACGCCTGCAATCGTGGACTGCACGCCAAAACCGTCGTCCATGGTTCCCGGCCTTCGGCGGGATGACGACATTCGGTGAGCCCGGCGTTTCCAAAACCCCAAGCACTACGTCAGGGCCCGATACCGAAGAATGCTGGTCGTCGCGAGCGCTACGGTACCAACAACCGGCGCACGGCCGGCACAACCACCAGATGAAGCAACCCTTGCGGATTGTCCGCTGCCTGCAGCGTTACGAGCGCCGAATCGGTCCAGTTTTTCGGTAACGGAATGCCGCTCTTCCGCACCTCGAGCGCGGCCAGTCCGATCGCCCCGACTTTAGCGAGCGCATCCCCAGCTGGAATAGCAGCCTGGGCAAGCGGCGACTGATTCGCAGCGTCGTGTACTCGCGGCGCGAGATCACGCCACTCGGCGAACCATGCCGAGAGTGAGTCGCGCGCGGCAACGCTTGCTGTTGGTGACGATACAACGTTGTGCACCATTTGCTGGATCTGCCATCTAGCCGGCGGATCGGGACGCGCCGCGTCGACTATCTGGACCAGTGGTGTCGACTGCGTTGTGGGGCCACCCCGAACACGCTGACCCAAGGTGACGGGTTCCGCGAATCGGAGCAACGCGGCCAGTGGCGCAACATCAGGACCGTTCACAATCCGGCGCAGAAATCTGTTCGTATGTGATTCCTGCCCGAGTCCAAGCTGCTCGAGCCGCACATCCTCAATCGCTAGCCTGCGATACATGTCGCCAACATCGGTGACACTCTGCGGCGACCAGAACCGCTCGGCGATTGCCGCGAGCCGCGGCCAGATGCGTGAGTCAATCGTTCCGTCAGCGATGAGCTCCGCCCACATGCACGCCTCGCCGCCCAGTACGCGCGATGCCTCGTCCGGCGTGAGAGTGCTATCGCCGGCTAGCGGGTCGGCAAGATAGAGTTGCTCCGCGGACCTCATCGCGTCCAGGTAATATGGCGCTGATAGGATTCCACTGAATCCCTGCGCGGCCGCCTGGTCCAGGTACTTTGTGCCGCGCCACGACTGGATTACTGTATTGCGTGGCAGGTCGGGACGCAGTATCTCATCCCATCCGATCATCCGCTTGTGGTGCTTTGTGAGGATGACCGATAGCCGCTGATTGAAGTACGCCTGCAACGCAGCGTTATTGGTGAGATGATGCGCAACCATGAACTTCTGAATGCCAGCGTTCTGCTTCCACTGGGTCGCGTTTACTTCGTCACCACCAATGTGCCAGTACGCGTCGGGAAACAGCGCCGACATCTCTCCAATGAATCCGTCAATGAACCGGTAGACGCTTGCGCGAGTGGGATCAAAGACGCCCGGGTAGCCGGACCAGTGACGACCGATGCTGTACGGACCCGGGCCGGCTGCATACTGCGGATATGCAACGAACCACGCGGTGGAGTGACCCGGCACGTCGAACTCCGGGACCACGCGGATCCCGCGATCGCGTGCGTAAGCAACTAACGCGCGAATCTGAGCTTGGGTGTAATAGAGACTGTCCGAGGCAACTAGCTGCAGTCTTGGATATCGCCGACTCTCGACGCGCACTCCCTGATCGTCCGAGAGATGCCAGTGAAGCACGTTGAGCTTCACGGCCGCCATTCCATCGAGTGTGCGCTCGATGGCCGACACCGGCTCGAAGTGGCGGCTCACATCCACGAGTAGGCCGCGCCAGCGAAACCGCGGCGTATCGGTGATGCTGACCGCGGGCACAAAATAGTGGCGCGCATCCGCACTCACCAATTGCAATAAAGTCTCGAGTCCGCGGATCACTCCGACAGTCGTCGTTGCGCGCAGAGTGATCGACGTTGAACCACTCTCAATTGAATACGATTCGTCCTCGTCGATGCCCTGAACCGGCTCGCCGGCGTTCTGGCAATCGATGACAAGGGTCGCTCCGGTTGAATCCCGCGCAACGTCGTGTGACAAGGCAACGCCGGTGCGATACTCCAGTCGCGGTATCATGCGAGCGACTGCGCGGATCAACCTCGGATCGCTGTGACGTATAATCGCGATCCGGAAAGTCGAATCGATAGCGAGAGACCCTTCGCGCAACGCCACGCTACTCGGCACGGGCATCAGGCTGAGCTGGCCCTGGGAGGCGGGTGGAGCAACTTGCTGAGCGGTCGCAATTGCGCTCGTTGCCGAGCAGATGAGGAGCACGACAATTCCACTCGAGATTCGATTCACGCACCACCCCTCATGAGAACGTTGCGTCCAGTTCGTAACTCCAGACCGCATTCATCCACCACGGTGCTACCGTTTCGCCATCGACGCGGTCGATATCTGTTTTGCGATATTGGCGGCTATCCCAAGCGCGGCTAGCCCTACGAGGAGATGTAGAAGGCGCACAATCCAGTGTAGATCGCCAACGAGCATTCCGACTTGGCTAAATCCGAACCCGATCACGATAAATCCCCAGACTATCGCGATAGCGAGCCGAACGCGATCTACGCCATAGGCAAAACCGATCCCCGCAACCACCCACAGGAGTAGCACGATGAATATCCCGAGCTGCTCATGCAATGGAACAAGGTTGAGCCCGTGTCCAACCCAGAATCCGAGACCAAGTGCGATGAGAGCAAGGCCGGCAAGCCCGATGAGGGCCTGCGCTACGATCATCGCCGTCGCCATGGGACCGCGACCAGTGCGCTGAACTGGACGTTTATCTTCCTGACTATTAGGGGAAACGCTAGCCATCAGTCAATCTCCTGAAATACCGTTTGTACAATTCGGCGGGACGCGACTCAGCGTAGCGCCGCGAAGATAAGATACGCATTCAGGCGGGCTATGATTGCCGCAAGTACCCACCCGACCCATCGCGTAATTGTCTCATTCTGGCAGCCAAGTGGGGTCGAGCCAGTGTGCGGAAGACACAGCTCAAACCGGGTGATGGTCGCGCGAATGCGATACGTCTCTGCGCCAACACGCCGTCGCACGTAGTTCCAGTGCGTCTCGATCCGGTCGATTTTCTCGAACGAGCGCAGGGACGAGCGTCCGCCTGGTCAGTGTCATCTCGCAAAACGGCTGTGTAGTGTTAGCTTCTCCGCATGGGTCGTCATCCAGTGCCGCGGGGCTGATCATGGTCGTGTCCAGTCGAAGTTCAAGCGTTCGCGTTGCGCTGGCGCTGCTCACAATAGCCGGCCTGGCAGGCTGCAAGGAGGAGGCGGTGGACAAGTCGCCGGCGCCGCATGCAGCGGGCACTCCCGCTACGTCCGCACCTGCTATCAGTGCGAGCGACTCGACCGCATTCCCGACGGGGCCGGAAGGTGTCGACGCGCGGCGCGGGTTCGCGATCCTCGCCGCCACGCGCGACAGCATGCCTGGATACGTCGGCGCCGGGCTGCGCTGCTTCAGTTGTCATCTCGATAATGGCCGGCGTGCCAATGCTACCCCGTTGACCGGTGTTTACGCACGCTATCCCAATTACAACCCGCGCGACAACCGCGTGATCTCGATCCAGGACCGGGTGAACAACTGCTTCCGGCGAAGTCTCGCGGGACGCAACATCCCAATCGATGGCGTGCAGATGAACGCCATCGTTGAATATCTCGCAGTAATCTCTCGCGGCATCCCCGTCGGTGCGCATGTACCTGGCGAAGGCATGCCGACGATGGTCGCGCTCACGGGCGACACATCGCGCGGCGACGCGATTTACACGCAACGCTGCGCGCGATGCCACGGTGACAACGGCCAGGGAATCCCGCCAGCTACGCCATTGTGGGGAGCGCGCTCATATTCAGTGGGCGCATCACTCGCTCGCGTGAGTCGTGCCGCGACTTTCATTCGTCATAACATGCCCTTCGACTCGGCGGGCGTTCTGAGCGATCAACAGGCGTTCGACGTTGCGGCGTACGTCGTGTCGCATCCGCGGCCGGACGCGCCCGAGAAGCAACTGGACTTTAGTGCCGGCGGAGCGCCTGGTGACGTTCCTTATAATACGAAGGGACACGTGGCATTCAATCCGCCGCGGTTGCTTCCTTCAGCATTCCGCTGAACTACATCGTCATTCCGGCGTGGACGAAGTAATACTCCGCCGCGCCGAGCATGACCAACGCCAGTACACGTTTGATCCACACCATCCACATCCCCGATCGCGGAAGTCGTGTAACGGTAGCGCCGAATATCCCCACTACGATTAGCAGCGCGCACATCCCCACGGAGAAGACGAACAGATAGACAAACCCAAGCACTGCGCTCTTCGTCACCGCGACCCATGTGAGCACAGCCGCCAGAACCGGCGCGGAGCACGGTGCCGCGACAAGCCCGGATGCGCATCCCATGATGAAGGCGCCACCAAGCGATGTCACCGACTGCGCGCGGCCACCGCCGAGCAATGCGGAGGGAATTCGGATGGGAATGGCGTCGAGCATCCACAGGCCGAACAGGAGCAGCAGGTTGCCAGTGAGAATTGCGGCCCAGGGGCTCGCGCTGACCGTGCCGAATAAGGTGCGGGTCAGTCCAGCAAGCAATCCCAGCAATGCATAGACCAGGGACAGCCCGAACACGTACGTAAGAGTCAGCGCAACACCGCGGCGAGTGCTGCGGCCCACCGATTGGCCGCCCACGATCGCGGCGGTTATCGGAATCATGGGATAAATGCACGGCGTAAGGCTTGTGAGTACGCCGGTGAAGAACAGCAGTGGGATGGCTGTCGCGGGACTCTGCGACAGCCTTACCCCGATCTGCGTGAGATCCATTCCTTGAGCTATGCTGCTATCGAAGCTTGTGCTACTCGGCCTTCGCCTTGGCGATTGACTCGGTTAGCGCGTCGTAGGCATGCTGATCGAGCGCGCCGAAGCGCATATTGGTGTGTACGATGCGACCATCCTTGCCAATGACGAACACGGTGCGGTTGGCGTAGAAATGACCCTGGTAGGCCTTGCTCATCATCGAGCCGTACGCCTTCGCGATCTCGCCGCCGTTGTCGCTGACAAGGGTGAACGGGAACTTGGCGTCGTGCGCCCAGCCAACGTGCGATCCAACACTGTCCTCAGAGATAGGCAGTACCGTCACGCCCGTTCCGAAGATCTTGGAAAACTCGTCGCGAAACTTGGTCAGCTCAGCGGTGCATCCACCCGAACGATCCAGGGGATAGAAGGCGAGCACTACAACCTGGCCACGAAGCGCGTGCAGTGAAACAGTCTGCGGACCACTCTCGTTCGCGCCCTGTGCTGTAAAGTCCGGAGCCATGGCTCCGACCTCTGGTGCAGTCGCTGGAGCCATTGCCATCCCGGCCATCGATCCCTGGGCCTGAAGGCAAAGCGGTGCGGCCATCAACATCGCGGCTGCTGGGAACTTCATGATTTTCAACATTGTCATCGACTCGCTGGTAGAGAGTTACGGACCAACTACAATACGCGGCGGATGGCCGCGTCGAGATCTTGCTTGTCGCCCACACCCGTATACGCGACCTTACCCTTTTTGTCGATGATCACGACAAAGGACGTTGCGGCCACCTCGTACGCTGCAGTGGCCTTTCCGCCGCCGTCGTAATACACGGGATAAAGCAGTGAGCGATCCTTCACATGCCTTGCGACTCGGGTTGGCGATTGGTTCACGTTGACCGCTATCGCCGCGAATTGCACCTTGCTTCCGTACTTCCCGTACACCGACTTCATGGTAGGCTCGAGCCGTTCACAGAACTCGCACCATGTCGCCCAGAACTCGATGAGCATCGGCCGCCCCAATGTCGGCGTGACTGTGACAGTCTTCCCGGCGATGTTCGTAACGACTACGGCCGGCGCAGCCGCGCCGAGTACGATCCCCTCATCCGACTGCGCAACGAGAGGCCGGGCGAGGAGCAGGGCGATGGCCGCGATAGCAAGACGACCGAACTTGGCTGCGTGGCCAATGGGTGAAAAAGCTGACTTCATGATGGGTGCGGGATTAGACATAAAGCAATGTAGAAATATGGCTCCAGGGCTGCGCCTACTGGGGCCACCCTCCGCGGATGACCACAAATCGGCGGCGAGCGGCGGCTACGGGGGGTTCAGCGTGGGAACCGGGCCTCTCATGTCGTTTCGCGGCATCCGAGGCGCCTCAAGATCGTGTCGCTCAACAGTCGCGCCGCCTGGCCAGCCGACTCACGTCGGTAAACTAAAACGCCACTCGCTGCATCTAACCATGCGTACCGAGATGGGACGCCCACGCCTCGCGCGTTGCTCCATTCACTGCGCGGCGCGTTGTCAATTGGGCCTTCAATGATCATCATATGGACGAATCGAACGTATATACCGACGCGCTGCTCAAACGCTACGACTGGAAGCCCGTCGTGGCTCGCGTACGACGGTGGCTCGAAGCTCGTGGTTGCGGCTGCGTTGAATTACTTGTTGAAGCCGTCGACGCAGAGTTCGGCACGAATCATCTCGCCCTGCGCTGCAATACGCTCGTAGTAAACGCGAGCTATCCCGAAGGGAAGAAGTTTTTTCTCCTTCTCAAGCCCGCAACAGCGCGCGCTGATATGCGTTCTGTGAGCCGAGCCATTGGTGCTGACAAAGCGCGGCTCGCTTCCATCGCGGAGGTCCACGTAACAACGCGATGCCGCCCTGGATGTGTGCCTCCAATCGCAAGCCTCTTCCAGATCCCGCTCCTAATCGATTCGCGCCTGGCGGAGACAAGCGAAGTATTCGCCCCTTCGGGTCAACCCGGCTTCGCTACGCTGATTCGAACGCGAGATCTGCTCTGGGCCGAAGCCGCGCGAATAGTCGGCGGATGACAGGGTCTGGCGAGCTGAGGGGGCAGAGAACGTAGTTCATCGTTCGTACGTCCGATTGCGAGCCGGCTAATTCGTCACTACTTCTAGTTGAGAATGATCTCTTTTCGTGTAGACGTGCCGCAATATAGAGCGTGTGGCCGGATCTATCCACAGCGTCTCCGAGCCTGACGGATACGAGAGATCCACTGCCCAGGCGTCGCGGGCGCCGTTCGAAGTCGGCACGCGCTCACGACGACGTACATGGATCGTATCCACTTCAATTGCATCGCCACCGACAAACGGAAGAACGACCTCGTAGCCCTGAACGAGCGGGACAGATTGAACAACGACGTCGTCTATCAGGCCGCTGAACGACGGAGTCCTGGTCGTAAGATTGATGGCACGGTCGGCGGAGTCCTTTTGAGTCACCCGGCCGGTAACGCGAGTTCCAGCGAACGAGACGATGCGAGTCATGCCGCCGTGTGAACGCTCCCAGATAGGAAGAAGAGTCGTGCGTTCAAAGAGGAGACTGTCGATGGTCACATGGCCCGGTGCCCCAAATGTCATCACCTGAATCACAGCCGGGCTGCCGCGATACGTTGTGAACTGTCGTTGAGTTGTCCAACCTGACGTCCTCGATGCCTTTGCGCCACCAATCGGTAGCAGGCGATTGTGGACGACGCCCTCGACGATATGCGACGTCACGAACACCGGCGCCCCTGAGGATTGCGCGGCCACCACGGAGGCAACGAATGCGAACGAAGCCGCCACAAATAGCGATGCGTACGTAATGGACAATCGATCAGACGATCGCATAATCTCTAGCCTGTGAGCAGTTTGGATCCGGGCAGATTTCGCCGAATGTACAACGGGTTTTGAGCTGCGGAACCCACGTCGATTGAGGCTGCTGTGAACGGTGCCCACGGAGCCGTGGGCGGTGTCGTATCGACGCGATGCGACGACGGAACTTCGCTACGCGATAGGGACCAGTCGCAAGAGTCAAACGGCACAGTGGTGCAGCTGTGCAGCGCGAGATTCATGCTTGTAGATTGTGGCCAAGGGGGTGAGTGTCGCGATGATCCAGGCTTCTTCCACAGGCGTTCCAGGCGGCGAGCGCCCAAGGCGACGCCGAATCCCCTTGGGCGTAATTCTGGTCGTCGTCTGGGCCATTCCGGCTACTCTCGCGATCATCGAGACGTACACCTTCGCCAGAATGGCGGGCCGGCCTTTTTCGCTCATCGCAATAGTGCTCCGCGAGGGCACGACATGGGCGATCTATGGCGCCCTTGCTCCCCTCGTGTTCCGTCTCGCAAACCGGTTCCCTCTGCGGCCTCCGGCCATGCGCAGCCATCTCGCGCTTCATTTCGGCGGCGCCATAGTCATGTGCGCAATATCCGCGGCAGCCGCAACGGCAGCGATGCAACTCACGCTCACCAGCACCGATGTCGCGCAGCTTCGCAACATGACTGCGCCGCTAATGTTATTCTCGTGGTTCCTGAGTGGCCTCCCGGTTGCGATCCTGTCGTATTTTGCCATCGTCGGTGTGGCTCACGCCATCAGCTATTTTCGTGAGGCGCGGCAACGGCGTGAGGATGCGCTCCGGCTCGAAGGGCAACTTGCTGACGCACGGCTCGCCGCGCTGCAAGGTCGCCTACATCCTCATTTTTTATACAACACGCTGAACGCCATAACGGTACTCGTTCGCGATGGCGACATTGTAAAGTCTACGCGTATGCTCGAGCTGCTGAGCACCATGCTCCGCCGCGTGCTTGACGGATCGCTTCCCCAGATCGTGTCACTCGAGACTGAGCTAGTGCTGCTTCGCCAGTATCTCGAGATCGAGGAGGTGCGCTTTTCCGACCGGCTCACTGTGACGATGGATATAGACAAACGGGCGTTAAACGCTGGTGTGCCCGCACTCGTCACCCAACCACTCGCCGAGAATGTGATCCGGCACGCAATCGCACACACGTCTCGGCCCGTTACGCTTCATATTGCCGCACGCATTTTCGTGGATCCCGCAATACACGGCGACACACTGGAGCTTTCAGTGGAAGACGACGGACCCGGTCTCGCCGCGGGATGGGAGCGACGCCGTGCAGAGCGCACCGGGCTCTCCGCTACGACTCTACGTCTCGTCACGCTCTACGGAACGAGTGCAACGCTGGACGTACGAGGACGAGACGGCGGTGGCGTCATCTCGATCGTGCGAATTCCATATGCATATGCGGGCTACGCGGGCAGCGACGCGACTATTGTGCCGGAGATCGTGAGTGATGACATGACAGTGAGTCTGGTGACCTGATGCGCGCCGTGGTCGTGGATGACGAGCCGCTCGCACGCCGTGGAATTTGCCAGCTTGTGGCGGACCACAGTGATGTTGAAATCGTGGCCGAATGCACCAACGGCGGGGAGGCGCTAGCCGCGGTTGAAACGCAGTCGCCCGACTTGATTTTCCTGGACGTGCAGATGCCTGAAATGGACGGATTTGAGGTGGTTCGGCGGATCGGAGCTGAGCGAATGCCTGCCGTGGTTTTCATTACTGCCTATGATGAATTTGCGGTCCGTGCGTTTGAGGCATCCGCTGTGGATTACCTGATGAAGCCGGTGGGGCCGGAGCGGTTTGCGGCCGCGATGCGACGCGTGCGTGAGCGTCAGGGTGAGGCCGCGGCGGTCATTCGGGTTGCGGAATTGCAAGCGCTGTTGACGCAGGTTGCGCCCTTGATAACTCCATTGATGGTGACAACTGTTAAAGGCGTTCTTCGTATCGACCCCACTGAGATTGACTGGATCGGTGCGGACGACTACTACGCAGTGCTTCACATCGGGAGCAGGCACTACCTGCTTCGCGAGTCACTCGCATCACTGGAGGCGCGCTTGCCACGCGGGGCATTCGTCCGGGTTCACCGTTCGGCGATAGTCAATTGCAGGAGCGTGCGGGAGCTGCGTCGAGGTGCGGTAATCCTGCATGACGGAACGCGTGTAAGCACCAGCCGGCGACGACGCGCCGCTGTCAGTGCCACGCTGAGGGGTGCAGCCGCGAGCTGAAATTGCATCTGCGAACACCGGGTAAGCGACGACCTCGTCGCCCATGGTTCTTGACCTTCGCCGAGATGACGATCGACGTGAGGTCTCGCCCCGGATCGACCGAGAATGGGTTATAGAGTGTTGTAGACGTAGCCAACGAAAGTGTCCGGTGTCACGAAACCCCGGCCCCACGTAGCGTCATATTCGGCAGTCGGTTTGGCCGCCATGACTTCCTTCAAGCTCTTGCCGCTCGTCTTGAGCTTCTTCACGCGGTCGCGGATAGTGAGTAGGACGTTACGATAGGTAGTTAACGCGGCTCTGTCACCGAGCGGTCCGTGACCCGGCACGATCTTGGTGCGACTATCCGCCAGCTTCATGCCGAGCTCGGCGCCAGCGATAGTGCCGTCGATGTTGCCCCCAGTTCCCCAGTCGATGAACGGATACATGCCGTTGAAGAAGATATCGCCCATATGGAGGACGTTCGCTCTGGTATAGTGGACGTAAATATCCGAATCGGTGTGGGCTGGCGGAAAGTACGCGAGCTCCAGACTCTCGCCGTTTGCGCTCAGCTTGTGAGTCGTCTTGAACGTCTCAGTTGGCAACGCTGCTTGCGGCGAAGGCGTGAGATGCAGTCCGAGTACATCGTGAGTTTCCGACAGGCGCTTCTTTGTGTTTTCGTGCGCGAGGATTGTCGCACCAGTGCGATGGAAGTTCGCGTTGTTATCGGTGTGATCAAAGTGCCAATGCGTGTCGATCAGCAGTTTGATGGGTGAGCTGCCCATACTGTCCAGTATGCGTTTGACTGCTGGGAACGCGGGCTGAACGAATGAGTCCACAACAATCTTGCCGTCGGCACCGTACAGAATTACGACGTTTCCACCGGGACCGGACAACATTGTGATGTTGTCCGCGAGCCTGAGCTTCTCGATGGGTATGCGACCCATCTCAGCCCGCATCTGACCTAGCGGATCAGGCGGAATGGTCGAAGCGTCATGCTGCGCGGCGAGTGCCCATTTCGGGATGAGCTGCGTGACGGCGACGGCGCCTGCGAGGACGCCGGCGTCCCGCAGCAATTTGCGGCGGCTCATTCTCTGATTGTCATTCTTCACGATTGTCCTCGCTCAGGTTCGGGCCAAGCGAGTATACCGATTGGGGACTCCCTTCGAGACTGCGATCTGGTGAAATGTCGTAGTTCTTCTGTGAATCGCTGTCCCGCTACGATCAATGGGTGGGCACTCGTTGTCGCCATACCACAAGTACGAACGGAGCCGCGCCAGATCAACGACGAACCGTGGAGAGCCGGCCGACAGCAGCGCAACGGACATGGCACCGGCCGTGCCCCTAGACAGCACCATTTCAGTCACCGTCCAATCCAGTACGAAAGCTTGACGAGGAATACGTTAGTGGGCTGCGCACGGAATATTGCGCCGGCATCGCGCTGGAAGGCGAACTCGCCCGTTTGATCAAAGCCAGACCGTTGCTGCTGCCAGACGAAGAATAGCGTGGAGGCCGGCTTGTACTCCCACCGCAGCACCGCGTCGCCGTGCAGGCTTCTGATATTGAAATCGGGGTTCGCGATAGCGAACGACGAAACAGCACCACCGCTTTGCAGGCCAACATTGTATGCGCCCTGACTCGAGTCATAGACGATAGTACCAACATCCCTGCCGTACACGCTGAAGTCGTAAGACCGTGAACGCTTGAGCTCCTTGAAGGTTGAGTAGCGGCCGGCGGAAAGAAACGGCTGCGCATACACCTGGAGGGTGAGAGTGGGCGTGAATGTCCAGTCGACACGTGCATCGAGCGACAGCGTGCTCTGATGCAAGTTGGCGAACACGTACCTACTGCCAAAGGTGGCAGACGCGGCTGGATCTCCAATCGAGCGCACGTACTGGTCGGTGCTGTACTGTTGCGTGAGTGCTGGACCTACGCTGGCGTGCACATAGGACGCAGGCCGCGCGTCCATGGTCAGAGCGGTCGTGAATGCGTTGGCTCCGGACCGGTCCCGTCGGTCATCGAAACTCAGCGTGGTTACAATCGGCCAACGGCTGTCCGTCGAAATGTACAGATTCGGCTCCCAAGACAACGGCGCGCGCGCCAGCGGACCGCCGCGTGTGAGACGTTCATCGTACGACGGCGGATTTAGCCGAATGTTGCTGGTGACCGACCACAGGTTGTTGAACTGCACATCACCGCCAGCAAGCATGGTATTGGCAACTGACGTGTTGCCGAAGTTCCATGCGTTGTTGGTCAACCCGTAAAAGTCGAACGTCCTGAGGAGCTTCCCGGGCGTCTGGTTCTGATAGCCAAGCAGAGTCGATACGACCCTGTAGTCCACCGTGCTCTGAAATCCGATGTCGTTGATCTCGAAGCCGGGACTTACCACTTTCGTCGCGACGGAGCCGAACACGGATCCCGTGCGTTGGACCGCAAGCTCAGCCTGATAGCCTTCGAGTGACGTCCGCGCAGAGTCCAGGTGGACGTACTGAGCGTCAGGCCTCTGGAAGTAGCGCGAGCCCGCGCGCTGCGTGAGATCGATCGCTTGCGACGTCCCTTCCACACGTGATCCAGCGGCGGACCCTGTCATTATCCACTGGCGTCTGGACCACGAATGCTCGAAATCAATTCCGCCAAGATAAGCCCCGCGCCGGAGTTGCGATGCGAGCGTACTGTCCGAGAGCGAACGATTGGTTGCCGTGATCATCCCGCCCACGAATGTGTTACCGCCGTTGAGGTCTCGTCGCACGCGTCCGACGAAGTAGTTCGTCAACGGCTCGATTGGTACAGATCCCTGATTTGTGGCTGAGTTGAAGAAGCGAGCCGTCTGCTCGCTCGTCACCGCGTCCAGGGCGCCCACGGCCCATGGTCCCGCTTTGCCCGTGAGCTTGGCGGCCCCGACGATGGGGGTCTGATCTGGTGCATCCACGTACATCGCGTCGACCGAGCGCTGCGGTTGCCGACCGATTCGGCGGGAATAGAAGTAGTGCTGGCTCCCATAATCGTTCTGAGCCCGGACGGCGCCGAAGTTCAGAATATCTGCACCCTCGAGAAAGAATGGCCTCTTTTCGGGGAAGAAAGTTTCGAACTGCGTGAGATTGACCACAGCGGGATCGACCTCGACTTGTCCGAAGTCAGGGTTGACGGTCGCGGTGAGCGTCAGTCCGTTGGGGAGTCCATACTTGAGATCACCGCCTACGGCGGGTCGTGTGGCGTTTGATCTGTAATACGGATTCGAGGACAATCCAGGCGCACGGGTGTCCCGCGCGCTCACGTATGGAACGACTTCGAGGCGACTTGGCGTGGGTATTCCGGTCAGGCCGTCGATCTCTCCGAACGCTGATACAAAACCAGCGCTCTGCTGCGTCCACGGCGCCCAGCTGTCGCGCTCATTTCTGCGCGCGACGTCGCGCATCACCTGCATGTCCCATATCTGTCCGCTCAGTGCCGTTGTCGCGGTGAAACGGAGTTGGGAGAATGGTATGCGGTACTCGGCGGTCCAGCCAAGAGAATCGACCCTGGTTGCTACGTCCCACACAGCATCCCAGTTCGCATCCTCACTGTTGTCATTGTACTCGAGTACGTCCGTCTTCACACCGACCGGATTCACGGAGAAGCGGAAGGCGGTGCGACGGTCGTGATAGCTACCGATTATCACATGCACCCAGTCAGAGTAAATACCCGCTGCGTCGCGCCGGGCGAGCTGAGCGGCAATCAGCTTTGGGTTGGCGTCGAACATCCGCACGCCTACATACAGGGCGTCGTTGTCGTAGAGGACGCGCACCTGCGTGGAATCCGTCGGCTTGCCGCCTGCCTCGGGGTAGCTCTGCATGAAGTCGCTGGCGACAGGCGCAGAGCGCCACGCCGCTTCGTCGAGCAAACCATCGAGCTTGATAGGTCCGCTCGCGCGGACGGCGTGCATTGTAGGACGCCCGGCTGGGGCCAGCTGTTGCGCGCCTGTGTACGATGGCGCGATGATAAGGCAGCCGATCACCGGGATCAGCGAAGCATACCGGTTCCGCATCAATGTTATCCGAGTGTAAGTGTGGTCCACGTACACGATCTCATGAGTGGCCACTTTGTTTACACTGTACTGGTGGCGATGCACCGCTCGCTGATCGACGGCGGCCGTCGGCTGCATAAGGCTGCATAAGGCATTGGCGGATTGACACCCTGTCGACACCTTACCGGTCATGGCGGGTCTCCAGTCGCCCGGTACGAGCGCGGCACCTACGTAAAAGCCCGGTCTCGGGCAAACCCTATCTCAACACAATGCAAGCAAATCCGATTTCCACGGGGGGTCCGGCGATAATGGGCATCTTCACTATCGTTTCCCGGGGAGCACTTTTCTGTGCTGCCGTGTTGACTGTGGCGTGCGCTCAATCGCATGCTCGGTCTCTGACACCAACCGGGAGAGTCCTGGTACCGGGATCTGCTGATCTCAACACGACGCACTTCCGTGATGCGTCGATCATGTATCATGTGTTGCAAGTCGGCTCCGCCAACGCACCGGAACGTGAAGTGGCGCAGTCAAGCGACACGACACGACTGACTTCCTACAACGGAGTCCCAGCCCTTCTGCTCATCCAAGGCTCCACAACACGGGGCAGGATTTTCATCGATAGCGCTCTGGTGCTTCGAGATGGGCTATCGCCAATCTGGGAGGTTCAACACTCTGGAACACACTCCATCAGGATCGACTACAGCGGCTCGCGTGTACGTAGAAGTGATTCTGCACCCGATACGGCGCTGCGGCAGGTTGATCACACGTACGATGTTCCGGTCTTTCACTTCAACGAGCTCGACCAGTTGATCCGATCGGTGCCACTCCGCACTGGCTATTACGCAATCCTGCCGTTGTATTCCGAAGGCGATGATGCGCTCGAGATGGATACCGTACGCGTGGAAGGTCAGGACAGTGCGGGCGTGTGGAACGTTCGCTTTGCTGACAAGGTCATCGTCGGCCATTACGGCATTGATGGTAGCACCCGGGAGATGGTTCGATACGAAGTGGAGCGTCACGTTGCCGGACCGCACTTCTATATGAAGCTGGAGCGACCGCGGTAGCGCGGACTGGCGCTATTCCCTTAAGGAGCCCTTGACTCTATAGCATGGTATAGGGTGTATCATGACTGAGCGGAGGGCATATGCAGATTGGTGAAGTCGCGGCGAAGGCCGCAGTCAGCATCCAGACACTCAGGTATTACGAACGGCGCGGCCTTCTGCCAGCGCCGGAACGGCGAACGTCCGGGTACCGCGTCTACAGTGATCAGGCGCTTCAGCGCGTGCGCTTCATCCGCCGCGCACAGGATCTTGGCTTCACGCTTGACGAGATCGCGGACCTTCTGAGCCTCTGGGCAGACTCTGATACGTCATGTACCGCCGTGGAGCGGCGGGCTGGCGCCGCGTTGAAGCGGATCGACACCAAGATCCACGAATTAACGCGCATGCGCGGTGCGCTGGATCACTACGTCGCTGCGTGCCGAGCGCGACAGTCGCTTGAACAGTGTCCGTTGCTCGATGTACTCGGCGGAGAATAGCAATTATGGCGACGCTACCCCGAGTTGAGCTGGTGTACGATCTCGAATGCCCCAATGTCGATGACGCGAGGCAAGCATTGCGTGCAGCACTCGGCGCGTTCGGATTGGCAGCAGTGTGGCGAGAATGGGATCGCAACTCAAGCGAGACGCCCTTCGGCCTCAGGCGTTACGGGTCACCCACGATTCTGGTGAACGGACACGACATCGTTGGATGCATGGATGACTGCGTAGATCAACGCGCGGATGCATGTTGCGGCAGCGCCGACGCTGTTCAACCAGACGGTAACTCGTGTCGCGTGTACCTGGGAGATTCAGGCGCGCTATGCGGTACACCATCGATCAACCTCATACTCAAGGCCCTCGCCGGGCAGGAGCAAACTTGCGCAGCACAGAGGAGTTGAACGGGAGTGCTTTACAGAATGGTTCACACGTCCGTGGCATCGGGCGCGACATAGGAGGCGTTGGGGCCGCCACGGCCGGTATCGGTGCGGCGGCCACGACAGTTGTCGCTGCGACATGTTGCGTGAGCCCGGTGCTCGCGCCAATTATTGTGGGCCTATTGGGCGCTGGCGGTGCAGCCTGGGTGGCCGGACTCAAGCCGTATAGTGGTTACATACTCGCAGCGACATTTGTGCTGTTGGCCGGTGGGTTCTGGAGCGTGTATCGCCCGGCCGTGCACTGCGTGGTTGGCGAGCCTGAGTCAGAGGGTTCAAGAATCGCTCCAGCGATGCGCATACGATTACAGTTGATCGCAAAAGGAGTGCTTTGGGTCGCAGCGGTGCTCTGGGCTGCGTCGGTCATGCTTCACTTCCTGCTTCCCCAGTAGAACCATTCTCCTATAAATAGTCGAGGACGTGCCTGAACAAGCACGAATGGTTTCTGCGATTCTCGATCCGGCGATACCACCCAACCGTTCGACCGCGGCGGCTGCGCTCTTAGCAGCGGGTGTCATCAGTGCGAAGCCGGTGGGAATGAGAAGGCCATCAGCGTACGCACCGCATCGCTGTAATGTTTCGGGTGTGGACGCGCTCGTGAGGCCTACAATGAGCTTTGGATGCACACGGTCCCGCGCCATTTCTTTCAGCATGCCGCACGCGGTAGAGCGGCTCCGCCACCGACGAGCAGCTGGGGCCTACAGCCACAAGCGCGCCCGAGCCTTTGTCGGCACATCACCGCCAGAAAGGAATGTTGCCACCTCCCGGTAGAGCTGATACCGACTTGCCTCGAGGTGCATCACGTGTGTGGCGCGACTGATCTTCACGTCGCGCTTTATCGGTGAGTGCGTGAGCGCGTTGTAAAGCCACTCGGCATCCGCGTCCTTTGCCACCTTGTCCCATTCACCGCGCACGATGAGTACGGGCGCTGTGATTGCGCCTGGATCATAACCAAGCTTACCACTCCACGCGTCCTCGACGTCGGCGTCCGGGCCGCTGGGGACTTCGACGCTAGCGGGGGAGCGCGTTCGGCTCGTGGAGTCAGTAGCCACATACGCCGGTCCCCATTCTGCAAAGTGACTCGCGTCGAGGACGGGTGACTCGCCTTTCGGTACATATCCGTAGAATCTGCTGCGCTGTGCTTCCTCAGTCACAAACGAGTATGCAGGAGTCGTGGTCGTGTCCCGAGGTTGGTGACGTTGCGCAACGGGGCCGAATTGAACCAGGCGTTCGATGCGATCGGGGTGTGCGCCTGCATACAGCCCGGCCGGAATAGTGCCCCACGAGTGCGCGACGAACGAAACTCGCGTGACATGCTCGCGCGCAGTTATGAAGCTTACAGCTGCAGCGATCTGTCGGGCTGCCTGATCGGCTCGCCCGAGCGGCGGATGCGCAAATGGGAGGTCACGCATCTCGGGATACCGATCGGAACCACCATATCCCAGGAAGTCGAGCGCCCAAACGTCGAATCCCGCCCGGGACAAGTCGTCCATCCACGATGTTCCGTCGAACTTGAAGGCTGCGGCGAGAGCCGATGGGAACGACGACCCGTGAATGAATAGCACGGGTGCGCGGCCACGATTCGCATCTGTTCTGACCGCGGGAAGGTGACGGAGCAAGACTCGTAGGCCGGTTGAATCAACCGGCACATGGAATTGCTGCTCGCGCTGAGCACGTAGAATGTGCGGGGACGACAGGAGGACTGCCGTGACACAAACGTGCTTGAGGCATGGAAACCATCGTATGGCAAAAGGAGTCACAAGCAGGCATCTCGATTAGAAGAAAAGCAACTGACCGCTCGAGCGGTGGCTCTGAACGACGGCTCGATGTATTGTACAGGCGTATCATTTCACGTAAGGCTGAACTATGACTTCCTTTTCCGGCGATAGCTTGATGCTACCGGGTGAGCGGCTGGCAGATGCCAACATCGCGCCGCTAGCGTCTCTTATTGGTGATCCTGTGCGCGCGGCGATGCTCTGGGCTGTCAGCGACGGGCGTGCCCTACCCGCCGGCGAGTTATGCCGGATTGCGCGATCGACGCCCAGCGCTGGAAGTGCACACCTCACGAGGCTCGTCGCCGGTGGATTGCTCACGGTGGAGCGCCATGGTCGTCATCGCTACTTCAAGCTGGCAACCCCCGGCGTTGTGAGCGCACTGGAAGCACTTGCCGCCATCGCTGCGCCAACACCAGCAGCGTCGCTCAAGGAGGCGCATGCCGCGGGCGCGATCCGTCTGGCCCGTACTTGCTACGATCACCTGGCCGGCCTTCTCGGCGTCGGTCTCACGAGGGCACTCGTTGAGCAGAACGCACTGGTGCTTACCGGGCGTGAATACAGCGTCACGGATGCGGGAATAGCGCGTTTCGCAACGCTTGGGATCGACGTGAATCGTGTAGCGGAGGCGGCACGACGCACGCGCCGGCCCGTCGCACGCGCCTGCTTGGATTGGAGCGAGCGACGCCATCACCTGGCTGGCGCGCTTGGCGCAGCGCTCGTAACGCGGCTTCTCGAACTGGCGTGGGTCGAACGCATGCCTGCAAGCCGTGCACTGAAGATTACAAACCAAGGGCGCCGAGTGCTCTGGCGCGAGTTCAGCATTCAGCTTCTGTGACAGCTGCGGAACAGCGAATACTGCCGGACGCCGCGACTCAAGGGCAGCCCTGCCGTAACGTCGTGCTGAGTCAGATCAATGACAGTTGCCTACGGCTCGCGGCCTTCGAAGGAGAGTACGTTTGGCACTACCATTCAAGCTCCGATGAACTGTTCATCGTCGTACAAGGGATGCTTGAGATTGACCTTGAGGACGGATCAATGCTGCGGTTATCGCCCTGGGACGCCACCACGACCCCAGCTCGAACCGTGCACCGTACCCGTGCGATTGGCCGTACCGTCAACCTCACGTTCGAGCGCCTTGCAGCGGACACGATCATTGTTGATTTTCAACCGGTGTGACTACATCTGTCGCCGGTAGTCCAGGTATCACTGGCGAGCGGTGCCGACATGGAGGACTGCTTGGTCGATTTGTAGTGACGGTGTCAGCGCTTGACAGATTAGGTGAATCTTTTTGACAGTGAGCGTGCTCTCCGCCCGCGCTTTCCGGATAGGGACTTCCAACCCCGCCCGGCCTGCCTCACAGATCTCGGTTGCGCGGTGTGTAGCGGTCGCAACCAGGACGTTGGTCCAAGCGCGACTCGTCGGCATCGTCGCTTCAGCGAGCATGTCCTCCCGCCACTGCCGTCGGTGCCCCGACGCGAGAGAGGTGCGCTACCGTCAGGGCGCGCGCAAGGCTAGCCACAGCTGTAGCGTCAGCCGCGTTGTGGGGAAAGCGAAAGCGGTAAATCAGGCGCTTCGCGAGGCCCGGCTCGACCCAACCTTGTATCTGTTACCGTAACTGCGCCGTGTGCGATTGTAAGTACAACATCGGATGTGCGCACAACATACGACGCATCGTGGACAGCGCTCAAGATAACGCAGCCATTCGCCGCAAGTGTCGCAGTATCTTCTTCCCAAAGCGCTCGCGATGGCTCGTCAAGGCCATCAAGAGGCTCGTCGGCCAGGAGAAGCGCTGGCCTGAGCAGAAGCGCAGTAAGCAATTGAACCTTTCGTTTCGTTCCGCGCGAAAGACTTCCAGCTCGCTGTCCTGAGAATCCTTCGAGCGCATATCTCCGCTCTAAGCGTCGATACTCATCCCGATGCCAAGGTCGACCTGAAAACGCATGCACGAACCGGGCGTTCTCCTCTACGGTGAGATATTGGAATAGATCGAAGTCCGCGCCGATCCACGCGATACTGGATTGCAATTCGTTGATAGGTCGATCCAGCAATCGAACATGACCTTGACGATATGGAAGGCGACCCCCCAGCGCACTAAGAAGAGTACTTTTGCCGCTCCCATTGGGTCCGACGAGTGCGGCTCGCGTATGTTGCGCTAAAGAAAACGTGATATTCGAAAGCACGGGCGTCTTGGAGCCGGGATACTCGACTGTTAAATCGCGAATATCAAGTGCATGCGACTCGTCGAATGTGCTATCTAGCATATAACGCTCGGGGAAAGCGACGGATAATAGCGTGTTCTACAATAGGCACGGTGATCCGTGCATTGAACACGAGTGCAAGCGATGCCACGACTATTAGCCCGACTAGTCCAGTCGCGTATTGTACAGTTGCGACGATCCCAGCAATCGCCAGGAAAACAAGCGCGGCTAACTTTGGGCTGGCGGCCCGCATGTTGGCCCATTGGCTGTATAGAACTGTCTTTGCTTCCGGCATTGCCGCAGACATGGTTGCGGCACACGGTAGTACTAACTCAACAGTCAGCACGAGGCCTGCTCCGAACGTGACAGCCGTAAGCCACGAGTTAACCATCGCCAAACGGGCGAATATCAACCCGCCAAGCGAATAGCTTATCCAACTGTACATCCTTAAGCGCCGCCACGCATATAATGCAGTTGCGTTAGCGTCGCTCGAGTACAATTGCATCGCCGTTGATTCCGTTCCGAAGAGGTTGAATGCAATCCGGCTGTATGGTAAGACGCAGAATAACGGCAATCCCCGCGCCAGCCGATGCAATGCATCGTGTGATCCGGAGCCAGTCAAGACTAACGCGAGAAGTGCAACCGCGGCCAGCGAGTTGAGGCCGAGATATACCTGGTCAGACTTGAAGTAAGTAATGCACGCCACCTCTTTTGATAGTGCCACGCTGCCACCCAACTCACGCATCGTAGAATCAACTGACGGCACTAGAATGCGCCGAGCATGAAAAGCCCAGAGCAGGATTGACGCGATCAGGCCGATCCATATGCTGACGACCATCACCGGCGGCAGCGAGAGGCCAATCAACGCCAAGGCGACGGCGCATGACATCGCGTGAACAAGCGGCCAACGCGACGCTGCTAGGCTTATGCCATAGCACACTGCGGCGACGATCAACCCATACCAACCGAGCGAGATGGTGAGAATTGCCGCTAGAAGAATCACGCGAAGATTTAGCGCCGAATACGTGATCCAGCGGCAAAACCAAGTGCGGAACGTCCAGAATCGAACGTACGGTTCGATCATAGGGGGGCCCACGATGTCGACGCCAATTTGCGCGAGCGCGATCATCACGAGAATAGCCCCGTTCAGGATTTGCCCCGGCGACAGCCGCATCACCTCAAAAGGAAGGCTTACGGCGCCTTGCTTGAACAGCCACAGGAAGTAGAGCAGGCGGGCTGATATTAGCACCCCGAGACCATCCCAGAGAAACATGAATGGCCGCGTTTTGCCGCGCCGTCCATACTCGCGCAATCGGACGTTGAGATAGTGCTGGATCATCCTCTGTATGTCACCCTATGCATGAACATTGGCGAAAACGTGCCAGCGCAATCTCCGGTTGATGGGTTGTTTATGAGCGTGATCTGATCCCACACGGTCAGAATGCCAGCCGAACTGGAGATGCCGAGGCCCAGAACGAACGCACAGGCTCCGAGGGTGTTCTGCATCGCGAGCGCGAGAGCCAGAAGGCGGTCAAGAGCCGGCATGGGGATCGTCATGCGTGAAAACTGCACAATCTCGCTCTACACTGGAAGGAGATCGTCGGAGGACTCATCATAATCTTCTCCAAGGTGTTTTAGCCGACGACACCTACGAGGTCGCCCGCCACCAGACACGCGAGTGCTCGGTCTGCGAATCTGGTAAAACGGCAACCCCAAAAGTGGACGAAGGCCCAGAATGCGTCGTTCGAGCGAAAAAAGGCGGCGCCGAAATGGCTTGTCAAGCGATTTCAACTAAACCTGTCAAATCCAAACACCGTCACTACATCGATTGCGACGCACTGCACTGCCTCGTTGTATGAAAACCTATCAAAAAGGATGTGGAACAGAAATCGTCGTGTCGGCGATTTCTCGTGTCCCAGCGATTACGGAGAGCGCCGCATCATCGTCGGCGGACAACGGTCGCACGTGCGAATTGGCCACTCTATCGCCCCGTTTCTGACCCCGCGTATTGCAAACAACCAGTACTCGGCGGGGTTTTTAGACCGCTCACACATCAGTTCTCAACGCTCGGGAGCCCCGACTCGGAGAGGAGCGGCAACGGTGCATTTTTCTAATGTGTCAAAATAGTCTGGCTCAAGGAACTACTAACCCGCTCGAGAGACGAAAAATGCTCGGTTTGTTGACCATTGCCACCGTCGTATTGTGGCTGCCGAACGCGTCGACGATTACCCACGTGGCCTCCTCGCGGGACTCGGTAACCGATGTAAGAGTTGCTACCAGCTTGCTCGATGAATTCAAGCAGGCGTGGCGGTCCGCGGATGGAGCCACGCTCGGGAGCCTGTTTACCGAGGACGGCGACCTTATAATTCCAACCGGAGAGCTGCTCCGCGGGCAGGCCAAGGTGGCGGGTTTCTACACTTCCGTGTTCGCGCATGGATATCGCGGGAGCAGTACCTCCGCCACCATCGCTCAGATCCGGCACATCACCGATGACATCATGCTCGTCGATGCAGAATGGGTGATCAGCGGCGCCGTTACGGCTGAGGGAGCGTCGAAGCCGCCCGAGCGTGGAATACTCGCGGTGATACTGAAACGCAATGGCGCACAATGGCGTGTTGCTGCACTCCGCGAACAGGCGAGCGCTACGAGAGTCGCGCGACTGTGACACGCCGGGCCGCGTTCATAGCGGGCGGGGCGGCATTCTGGATGCCCCCATGGTGTGGCTCCTGATCCACGCGAGGTATGCAACGCGCTGATCAGGTCGTAACACGGCAATTATCTCGCGCTGTGACGAATCTATCACCGCATGCACACTCGGACGGACACGCGCCCAAGCAGAGTCTACTGTCATTTGATGCCGGCGAAGCACATTCGCGATGGTGTCCCGCTGTGCGACGTCCAGGTGAAGTCGTCGGTTCATTTCGCTGATCAGCATCTCGGAGTTCATCGGACTCACCGGCAGTGTCCGCATGACCCAGAATCGATCGAGAGTTACGCCCAAGGCGATACCTATGACCAATACCGCGACAAGTGTGAGTGTCGCGTGCAACCGCGACGACGTGAAACGGCCTCCGATCATGGAATACCCCCGGTTGTAGCTCGCTCTGGTAAGGGCCCCAACGACTCACCGTCGATGACAAGCGCTGCGATTGATGGAGCGCCATCAGTTGCCCCTGTCCGATCAAAACTCCGAGACGAAAATGGCGCGGCCCACGCGCTTTCGACATCGCGTTGTCTAGGCATTGGGCGCACCCAACCGACCACGAACAACGCGGCGGCGGCCGCGCCAAGTGCTACCCACGAGGCTAGCGGAAATCTCGCTGCGAGCCAGCCCGTTTCGTCATTGACACCTGGTGGGCGCTGCCCCGTTGACAGTGCAACCTCCCGCAGAACAGCGCCATGAATGCGCTGAGCGAGCTCCTCCCAATAAGTCGCGTCGTCTGGCGCATGGAAGTCATTGTCTTCGGTCATTCATCCTCCGTTGGCCTGAGTCGAGCGCGAATGACGCGGCGCGCGCGGAATACATGTTGTCGTACAGTCGCTGGGTTGACATCGAACATTGTAGCCACCTCCTCTACATCAAAGCCGCGCACCACATGCAGCTCGAAACACTGTCGCTGCATCAGTGGCAGACCATCTACAATACGCGCAACGCGTGCCAGCATCTCACGCGCTTCCGTCGCCCGAGCGGGACCCGGATCGACGCGTGTTCTATCTCCCCACCGCTCCCACAACCGCATCCGTCGTTGCCGCCGGATTTTATGGCGGCGCGCTAGACTCCGTGCTATGCCGTACAACCAGCTACGAAACTCGCCCCGGCGCGGATCGACACTGCCAGCCTGTCTCATCACTACCAGGAATGTCTCCTCCGCGACGTCTTCGGCATCATCCCGGTCTCCCACTATCTGTTCCACGAACAGCGTCACCGGACGAACATATCGCCTGATGAGCACGCCAAGCGCGTCCTGGTCACCAGCGGCAATCTGGGCAACGATTGCGTAATCCGCCGAGTCACCGGATTCTGACGTCCCCGCGGAATCGTGAGAGCGAAGTGAGTTCACCGGGACACGGACGGCACGTCAGGATACTCGAAAGGCATCGGCTGGCTGCTTCCGAACTACTCTCCAGACTGGCACGCAGGCAGCCGTTATGCATGAAAATACGCACGCTCCGTACACCGCTAGCACAAGCTCCCGAGAAAATGCGACATGGGCGGCGTAAGCCGTAATGCGCGCGATGCCCACTCCCACCGCACCACCAACTACGCTCGCTGTGCTGGACTCTGTAAGGAATTGGAGGAAGACATTATTGCGCGTTGCGCCGAGCGCCCGCCGAACGCCCACCTCGGATATTCGCTCACGGACGGTAAGCTGCTGCAGCGCGAACGTCCCCCCAGCGCCAACGGCGAGGAAAAGCAACGCGGTGCCCACTTCGAACGCGCGCAGACGCGACGCAGAAGTCTGGCGCATCTCGACCAGCCGCAATTGCGTATCCACGCGAAAATCGTCCGCGTTCAAGTTGGGTGACCCACGCACACTGTGATGCCGATCCCGTAGAAGTACGGTGATAGCAGTTGCTGCTTCCAACAGGTTGGTAATTGATTCGTTAACTCTAACGAATACACGCTGAACATGATCGACCTGAAAGAGCCGACGCTGGGCAGTACGAAGAGGAATAAAGGCAACCCCATCTTCATCGAAGGCATCCAGCCCGGTGCCGCGTGGAGGAAGCACACCAACGATGTGGAATGGAATTCCCCGAATCCAGAGATTGTCTCCAACGGGATCCACTGTCCCATCAAGATCCTGCGCGAGCTGCGAGCCCAGCACTACCACTCGTAGCGCAGAGATAGCCTCTGCGTCGCTGAAGAATCGGCCCCTCGCCATTGGCGCCTCTCGTAACGTTGCATAGCTAGCATCGACCCCCGCGACGTTCGCCTGACGAGCGAGCGAGCCAATCTTGACGGGCGCTGTGCTTCTGTACTCGGATGCG
Source organism: Gemmatimonadota bacterium (assembly GCA_041691775.1). Lineage (GTDB taxonomy): Bacteria > Gemmatimonadota > Gemmatimonadetes > Gemmatimonadales > Gemmatimonadaceae > Fen-1247. Next base: position 117,675 of record JBEPUB010000002.1, on the reverse strand, counting down.
TATGATAATACACCCGGAACCGCGGCAGCTATCTCGCGGGCGTCGCGCAGGGTAAGCGTCGATACATCGCCGCCGGTTCTTGCCCGCCCGCCGCGATTTTGCGACGCCTCTGCGCTCACGATCACAACATTAGCGCCCATCGTCGCGATCTCGTTCACCGCATCGATCCGCCCGCGCTCAGCCACGGCTTCAGCTATCAACAGGGCGCCCACCGCAACCGATACGCCTATTACGATCAGCGCCGTGCGCAACGGACGTCTCGCCAGAGTGCGGAAGGCCTCTCGCATGACGCGGATAGCGCGCACTATACCGAAGTGCGCAGCGCAGAAGCGGGGCTCTCCGACGCAGCTCGCCGAGCGGGAAAGTAGCCCGCCAGCACTCCCACGCCGAACGTAACCGCCATGGCGCCGATCGTGACGGGCCAGGAGACTGCGAGCGGGATGCGCATCATCCTTGCACCAGCCTGCGTCAGCGCAACGCCGAGCACGGCGCCGGTCAACCCAGCCAGGCACGCGATCATCACGGCCTCCATCCAGAACTGAGCCAGTATGTCTCCATGTGTCGCACCAACGGCGCGCCGCGTCCCAATCTCCGATCGTCGCGTGCTGGCCGCTGTGAACATCAGGCTCGCCACCACAACTCCACCGATTGCGAGCGCCAGGAAGCCGACCCAGAAGAATGCACGCCGAAGTGTTGAATCCACCTTCGCATAGCGCGTGATGAGCGCTTCGGGTGACGTGACCTGGAAATCATCAAGCGTTGGAGGCCGAATGCCGTGTCGTTCTCTGAGAAGCGTTGTCACGGCCGCCTGCGTTGCAGCCCAGTCAGCGGGTCGTGCAAGTTTCAGGGTGGCCAATTCAATATTGTCACGGTTGAAGACCCGCCGACGGGTCGTCTCGAGCGGCACATCCACAACATTGTCGAGGCTTGCGCCACCGGGCCCTGCACCATGTGGTGCCAAAACGCCGACAATTTGGAAATCGCTTCCCGATACTCGAATGTGCTGTCCCACGGCATCCCCGCCGTAGTAGATCCGTGCGATATCCGCCCCCACGACGGCTACACGCGCCATTGAATTGTCGTCGTCATTCGTAAACGGCATTCCCGCCACAAAGGCGTCGCCGCGCAGCGCGAACCAATTTGGCGTCACTCCAAATATCGTAGTCGTTCCGCTCTTGCCAGCGACATCGAGTGTCGCGCGAAAACCAGTCTGGGCCATGCTCACGTCTCGCACGTTCGGCACTTGCGTCGAGATCGCCCGAATGTCGTCGGGAGTCAACGTTGCGACGCTACTTCCCGGCCGCGCCATACCGCGCATGGCTGGCCCGCCCGGCTGTATCAGCAGCACATCGAAAGCGCCGAGCATCGAGCGAAAACTCTTTTCGACTCCTTTGCGCGCCCCTTCACCAGTTGCCACGGTGAGAGTAATCGCCAGAACACCAATCGTGAGTGTGAGTCCCATGGCGATAGAGCGCCATTTGGAGCGACGAAGAGTGCGCGCCGCAACGCGATATGCGGTCCCCCAAACGTCACGGCTTCTCATGAGATCATCTCTTTCGTTGAATGAAGCGCGGGCGTACTCGGTGACCTGCCGGTCGCGCCCATGGACAGGTGAGCCTCATCCCGGACGATGCAACCATCGCGGAGCGTGATGTGGCGCCCTGCGCGCGCCCCAATCAGCGGGTCGTGTGTAACGAGTACGATCGTCAACCCGCCTCGGTGAAGCTCAGCTAAAAGGCTCATGATCTGCTCTCCAGTTGCGGCATCCAGGTTGCCGGTTGGCTCGTCGGCTAGCAGTAGTGAGGGCCGCATGATTAGCGCTCGTGCGATGGCGACTCGTTGCTGCTCGCCACCAGACATCTCGGATGGAAAGTGGGTGCGTCGATGCAAGATGCCAACACGCTCCATGACTTCCTCCGCATCCGCTGGAGGCAGCGCCGCATCGGCATACAAGCTAGGCATCAGCACGTTTTCGAGCGCAGTCGTGCGAGACAGCAGATTGAAGCTCTGAAACACAAAACCCATCGTGCGATTTCGGAGCGCCGAAAGCTCAACATCGCTCAACCCATCGACACGCTGACCGTTGAGCTGATAACTCCCCGCCGTCGGTGCGTCGAGCGCGCCTAGTACCTGCAGCAGCGTAGTCTTGCCGGAACCAGAGGTGCCCATGATCGACACAAACTCGCCAGCCGCGATCTTCACGGACACGTCATCAAGCGCGACAACGGGCCGCTCCGCGGTACCGTAGACTTTTCGAATGTTCTTCAATTCAATCATTGGGTTAACTCCGTGTGAGTAGTCCGTTTCACTGATTGGCTTCCGGAAAATTTGCCGTGAGAACTGTGTCGCCAGCTCGGAGTCCGCGCGCGATGCTCGTGTAGTCCTGCTGGCGAGCGCTGGTGCTTACGGGCACCGAACTGATCTTTCCTCCGCGTTCGCGCCACACATAAGCACCACCGCTGCTCTGCCGAACCGCCGTTGTCGGCACCACGAGCGCCCGTTTCGATGGCCCTTCTATCGTGACGCTAGCGGTCATCTGCGGTCTGAGAAGTTTGCCGCCTGTCTTGGGCTCTCCGGTGATACGTATCGTGGTCTCATAGTCGACCACGCCGCTAATCACCGTCGCGTCCGGCGCAATATTGATCACTCTTCCGCTGAACACGCGCCCGGGGTACGCGTCCACCGTGAACTCTGCGGGGTCACCGTTGTTTACGCGGCCGATATCGGTTTCATCGACCAATGCAACGCACTCGAGGCGTGACAGATCGATCAAGGTCACGAATGTCGGTGCAGCGAAAGACGCTGCGACGGTTTCGCCCTCATGGATGGTGACCGAAGCAACGATCCCGGACTCCGGTGCTCGCACGGTCATATATCCGAGTTGTACACGCGCGAGGTTCTCATCGGAGACCGCGCTTGACAGGCGGGCTTTCATCTGTGTAACGGCGGTCTGAGCATTGGACAAGTCTCGAGGTGTGGCGTACCCCTTCTCGGCCAGCGGGCGCAGACGTCCAACGTCACTCTCAGCCTGTGTCACAGCGGCGCTCAGATCAGCGACCTTGGCGGTCGCGCTGGCCAGTCGAAGCCGAGCTTCCCTATCGTCGAGCTCGAGGATGACATCCCCGCGACGCACCATCATGCCCTGCCGGACCTCCAGCCGAGTGACAACCCCCGATGTCCGCGCTCCAACATCAACCTTTGCACCAGGCGCCAAACGCACGCTTCCGGTTGCGACGACGCGTCGAGTGAAGTTGCGCTCCTCAGCGATCGCGAACGCAGGCGAGGTTAGCTTGTCCGGCGTGGTGGGCGCAAGGCGCCACGCGGCGAAAGCGGCTCCTCCAAGCAATACGAGCGAGGCGATTATGAGGGAAAGACGCACGTTCTGTATCCCACGACTCGCAACTCCGTTTACAGGATCACTTGTTCAGCCAGACCGTCCTGGCTCTCGCAGTAGAAGGTTTGCCGATCATCATGCAGCTCCAGTATTGTTCTTATCGATTCTCACAGAGGCGGACAGCGATGGGGATTCATTGGTCGGCAGCCTTTGATGGGTACGGGCAATACGGTGCGTGGGAGCAGTTGCGGTTCGGCCGCCCGATTAGCACATACAGAGCCGACTCGATTGCTGACGTTATCGCAGTAATTCGAAACGCGGAAAAGGCGGTGGAGGACGGTTACTGGGCCTGCCTTTTCCTTACGTATGAAGCCGGTCCGGCATTCGACTCAGCACTTGCGCGCCGGGCCCCGCAGGGCGAGCCGGGCTTACCACTGGCGTGGGCCGGAATCTACGATGGACCGCTCAGTGACCCTGATCCACCCCTCAGTTCGTACGAGCTGACCGAGTGGACGCCGCATATTAGCAAGCAAGAGCACGCGCGGGCGATACGTGCGATACGGCGTTGGATCGAAGCCGGTCACACCTACCAGGTCAACTACACATTTCCGTTGAAGGCGCACTTCAAGGGCGACGCGTGGTCGTGGTATCGAAAACTCGCTGTAGGACAGCAAGGCGGGTATTGCGCATGGCTGGATCTCGGCGATCAGCAAGTCGTATCGGCATCGCCCGAGCTGTTTTTCAAGCGCGTCGGCTCGCGCATTTTGGCGCGGCCCATGAAGGGCACGTCGCAGCGGGGGCGATGGGTGGAGGAAGACGACGCGTACGCAGCCACGCTAGTGGCATCAGAGAAGGACCGCGCCGAAAATGTGATGATAGTTGACATGATCCGGAGCGACCTCGGACGCATTGCAACGCCCGGCACCGTTAGCGTTCCCGACATCTTTACCGTTGAACGTTACCGCGGAGTACTCCAACTGACGTCGTCAATCGAAGCTGAATGTTCTCCAGGTACCACGTTCCTCGATATCATGCGGGCACTATTCCCCTGTGGATCCATAACGGGCGCTCCCAAGATTCGAACGAGTGAAATTATCCGTGAACTCGAGCGCTGGCCCAGGGGCGCGTATACCGGGACGATCGGATACATCCGGCCAGGAGGCGACTGTTGCTTCAATGTCGCGATCCGCACGGCTGTGATCGAGTCCAGCAGCGGCGGCGTCACGTACGGAGTAGGAGGAGGGGTAACATACGACTCCACCGCCGAGAAAGAGTACGCCGAGTGCGTAGAAAAGGCAGCTGTACTACGCCCGCAATCTGATTTTCATTTACTGGAAACGCTCCGCTTACGGCGCGGCCGGTACGCACTGCTGGAACACCACCTAGAACGTCTCCGCACCTCGGCACGGTATTTCGGATTTGCGTTCGATAACGCAACGGTGATGGCAGCACTTGACCACGCACGGTCCGCGGCGAGCTCACACACGCATCGCGTGCGTCTTACGCTTGACCGGGATGGGCTCGTCGACTGCACGGCCAGTCAGTTGGAACATGACCCGCGTCGCCCGTGGAAGCTGACTCTCGCCGCACAAGCAGTCGACCAGTTCAATCCGATGTTGTTTCACAAGACAACCGATCGATCCATTTATGACGCTGCGTTGGCAGCGGCTGGCGAGGTTGACGATGTAATTCTGTGGAACGCTAGAGGCGAATTGACGGAAAGTTCCCGAGCGAATCTCGTTCTGGAAATGCCGGACGGTGAACGGTGGACACCACCGCGGGAAGCCGGTTTGCTCGCGGGAACACTACGACAGGTGTTGCTGTCCCGAAAGACCATTCGCGAGCGCACGTTGCGAGTGAAGGATCTGGAACACGCCAGGCGCGTGTGGCTGATCAATGGGCTGCGTGGCTGGATTCCTGTAGAAAGGCTACAGAGGTAAACACATTCCATATTTTCCCTTGTCCATCCGCTGATCCGCAAGGCCTGTTACGAATGTCGGCTCTTGGCCCCAACGAAATCTCGGGCCTCGCGTGCGAGACTCAGCGAGTCATCACCGTCCAGCAGCGATATCCATTCCTTCATCACTCGGCCGTGACCAGGTTCGAAATAGCCGCCACGACCGGACGCTACGAGGCCATCGACGCGTTCACGCGGAAGCTTCACGACGAGCCGGCCTTTCACAGGCATCGCGAAGATCTTGCCGTTGATCTTGAGCGCGTCAGCGCCGAATGTGCGCCGGGTCGCCTGCGAGGCGTCGTCGATCCTTCCATCCCGCCTCAGAGCTGCAGCGATTTTGACGAAAGCCGCTGATATGCGCGGTACAGCCGCTGCGTCGTTATCAGTACCGTTGGCGTGCCTCACGCTTGTTTTCTTGGGGATGGCTTTCTTACTGACCTTCCTTGCAGCACACATGTGATCTCCGTGTTTTCAATTTGGCATCAAGCGCGATGATACGCTTGTCGGTGACCGCTGGTAACGACCTCGACAATGGCTCCGTACACTCGTCCCTGGCAAGCTTGCGCTAGTTGTGCAGCGCGTCAAGTACGCCTGATGCCGGAATATCAACTACGAGAAATAGGCCCGCTTAACAACCGTTCACGCAGCGACAACTACCGTTCGCTGCAAGTTCGTTGTTGCTGTCGGTACCATTGCCGCAGCTTCTGACCAGTTCTCGTTCCGTCCAGTTCTTCAACCTGCCCACGCATGCTCCGAATTGCCGCGTTTATTTCCGTTCTGATGGTATCTGCTTCCGGCACGCTGCCGGCGACGGCGCCAGCCATTCGACCACCCGATTCGCGGGCCATGACCATCGTCGACTCGGGCGCTGCGCGGATGGGCGGGATGGATGCGCTCCGTGCAATCCGTACGGCGCGCTATTCGATGGTCACGCAATGGCTTTCAACCAGCTTCGCCACGCGTCCCTTTACCGACGCACCGAGTTACGAGCTGAGTACGGACATGCGTGGTTACGCGACGCGTACTTGGCACAACGTGCGACGCTTCCCAAATGGAACGGGTTGGAGCGAATACACTGACCTTGTGATTGATACCGTCGCTGCGCGGTACAGCACAACAGCGATTCCGAGCGTTGCTAACGCCGGCAAGACTATTGATAACTGGACGGCGCTCAACGTCGCTTACATCGATGAGCGTCGCGAGCTCTTCGCGTTCACCCCCGATCGCCTCGTGTTGCTCCTTCACGATGCCCCGGATCTGCGCGCACTCCCAGACACGGTCATTGGCGGAATTCCCCACGCCGTCGTCTCTGCAGCGATCGACGGGTATCCAACGACTGTATTCTTCCGCCGCACCGATGGCTTTCTGACAATGGCGCGCTACCGCGCGGATGAGTCCAATGATTTCGGCCTTGCTCCGTGGGGGCCAATGAGCGTCGAGGAGTGGTACTCAGGATGGCGATACGACGCGGATGCCCACGTGAGACTTCCGTCGCAGTGGGACATCGTGAGAGTTGGGAAACCGTACAAGCGGATGACCGTTGTATCGGTCGCATTCAATCCATCGCTTCCGACAGACTCGCTCGTGTTGAGCGATTCGGTGCGATCTGAATACCTGGCCCACGCGCGTCATCCGATGGCAGACCTACCGCTCACCAAAGCGCACATGACGCCCAATGGCAAGATTGCGTTGTTCGCGACACCGGGCGCACCTATCGCTGCCGTGAAGGTCGGGGACGACTGGGTTCTGTTGGAGCCTGGCAACCTGCCGTTGAACGCCGAGCGCGCCGCCGCATGGCTTGCAGCGAGAGATCCGGGAAGTAGAGTTGCCGGCGCAATAATGGGAACAGCCTATCCGTCGGGCGGAGCGTCGTGGATCGCGAAGCGGCGTCTTCCCGTCTACGTGGCTCCCCCCGGTGCGGCCGGTGCATTGGCTTCCCTCAAAAACTTCGGAGCGCCAGCTTCGGCGCTTCACCCAGTCACGCGTGGCCAGTGGATCAAATTTTCCGCTGCCGCTCATGATTCTCTTTGGGTAGAGCCCATCGATGTTCCAAACCTTCAGCATGCCTTGATGGTGTATTCGCCGTCACTTCGCTGGACTTATTCGAGCGCGATCGGCGAACCAGCACAATTCAAGATGGTCGCGGACCGGCTGCGAAAGCGCGGATGGCGGGTCGATGTTGTCGGGTCGCCGCGCGCACCCGAAGGTACCGCCCCGGGACGCGATTGATGAGAAGAAAGCACCGTTCACCGATTCCCATTGACACTTTGCCTAGTCGCTCAAATCATCCCAGACTTTCGCACCGACACGAACATCCAATCGTCGACTACAACTCGGAGACGATTTGAGACAACATTTCGGTCAGCCAGATCAACTACACGAAGCGCGCGCGATGCTACGGCGCGTCCTTGGGCGAGCGACAACATGACGGCACTCTTCGCATCTGGCGCGACATATCGCGAAGATCCATTCGGCGCCGCGACTAATGGTCGAGACGCAATTCGGGCCGATCGATTATAGAATGAGCCGAACCACCGGGAGACGCCGGAACACGGCTGCACTCAGTCCGAACGATGCCACAATCCCGATGCACGTAAGGCTCACGAACTTGACCAACGGCTGCCACATGACCATGTGCAGCAACCGGGCACCAGCTATCACAACGGGCGGGTGAAATACATAAACGCTAAACGCGTTGTCCGACATGAATTTCGCGAGCCGTCCCTGTGAGTTGAACGATCGCTGGAAGAACGCTAGCAGGCCAAAAGAGATGGCCACACAGGTGAACGATTCCCAGAGATTCATCGCAGCAGCTTGCCAGTGCCACCCGCCCGCAAACGCATCGGCGTTTCCAGTGAATACGCCACCGACGACCAGAACCGTAATCCACCCAGCGAAGCCGACCGGAAGCGTGATCAGTAGCCAACGCATGGCCGACGCGTAGTCGAGACTGTGCAACCACTGGCCACGCGCGGCGAGCGTGCCGGCAATGAACAGCAGGATGTACTGAGCGAAATCGCCAAGATGCATGTTCAGGAACGAAGTGCCTGGTGGTAGTACAAGCCGCACCAGGAACGTGCTCGCAGCCATTACAAGCGCAAAGCAAACAAGAGCGCCGTTTCCAGGCGCCGGTACAGCCTTCCGGTCCTCAGACGTTGCAGGCCGTGCGGATTGAGCCGCCGCGTAGCAGAGCGAGAAAACCAACAGTGCAAGACAAAACCAGAGCGGGCCGTTCTCCTGTAGAAACTGGCCGTTTCGGATGTGCTTGACCCACTCGTTAGCGAATGAAGTCGGCTCGGTTGAGTTCCATGAGTGTGAAAAGAAATATTCCGTGATCGGCCCGATCACGAACATGTACAACAGGACTGGAAGTCCAAGGCGAAAGCCACGATCGCGCACGAACTTCCACGGTCCTTTCTTCTTCAGCGAGGAAGGAACGAAATATCCAGCGATGAAGAACAGGAGACCCATAAAGAACGCCTGTAAGTACGCCTGCCAGCTGGCCAGCGTCAGAAGTGCCGGCGGTGAGAGAGGCATCCTGTCGACAAAGTACCAGCTCCCGAAGGGGCTGTAAGTGTCAGCAGCGTGCATGCTGACCACGAGCATGATCATGACCCAACGTATGTTGTCGATAAACAGCAGCCGGTGAGCGGCAGGACGAGCAGCTAGCAGGCTTCCCGTGGACATGACTGACCTGGTTTCAGAGGAATATGAACGACAGTAAGGTATTGCGATTGCGTCTCTGTTCCCCTGTTGGGCACGCGTCGGGACTCCGCCGTTTACTCTCGTCGTCCTTTATCCTGGGTTAGCGGAACGCTCGGCCACGCCAGCGGCGGTTAGCGCGATGTGGTGCAGCCTCTGCCGCCAGTGGTTGCAGATTTTCAGTCGGCGGTATTTCGCCGGCCATTAACCCTGAGCCTGTCGGCAGAGTGCGGAAATTCACGGTCGAGCGCTCGGTTTCCCGCGACGGCGTAGCTCGTCACTACGATGCTTCATCACTCCGGAGTAACCTTCTGAGCCGGTCGGCTGTCATCCGGAACCGTTCGCGCCACGTATTCAACCGTTCAGCCGGCCCACTCGCGCTTTCGGGGTTCTGGAAGTATTCTCCACTGGGGAACGGCGTGCCGGCAACGCCACCGCAAGCGTAGGACCAAGGCATATATTTTGAACGTAACCTCGCGGATTCAGATGGAGCCGGTTCGCGCTGCTCAGCCGGAGCCTAAGATGGGACGAAATGTCGTGAGCTCGGAAATCCCGCGGGCGGCGGCAGAACCTGCCGCCATCCTGACCGCCCTCGTGGTGGATGATGAGGCTATTGCCCGCGATGGACTCGGACAGATCCTCACGGCGCTCGGTGGAGTGGAAGTCCTCGCTGGCTGCAGAAACGGCCGCGATGCAATGCGCGTGATCCGCGCTCGTCGGCCCGACGTTGTCTTTCTCGATGTCGAGATGCCAGACGTCAACGGAATTGACATGGTCCGATCGCTACAGGACGAAATGGCTGCGGATGAGCTTCCAATATTCATCTTCGTCACCGCTTATTCCAGCTATGCGATCGAGGCCTTCAACCTGGCCGCATCCGACTACCTCGTCAAACCATTCACCGATGCGCGAATCGCGCACTGCATGGCACGAGTGCGACGATTGCGCGCACGGATGCGCGCGGAACGTCTCAGTCAGGCCGTCCTTTCGTTGGCAAGAGACGATCTCACCACGTCGAACACACCGCATGCAGCCCCCAAGGCGTACGCACAACGCATTCTGATACCACATGGTGTACGCACCGTCGTTGTTCCTGTGACAGCCATCGATTGGATCGGATCTGACAACGATTACGTCGTGGTCCATTCTCAGGGCAAGGCGCACCTGCTGCGCGGAACGCTCGGCGCTATGGAACACGACCTCGATCCGCAAACTTTCGTACGCGCGCACCGGTCCGTGCTCGTAAACGTCGATCAGATTGCGGAGCTGCGCCGCGACCGGGATGGCTCCGCGGCGCTTGTTCTGTGCGACGGAACTCGGCTACCTGTCGGACGACGCCGCTACGATGATATCCGGGACAGGCTCGCCAGCCACAGCGTACCGCGCGTAGGAAGTGGGAGCGAATCCTGACTCTGGGGTGTCGCCGATCGCTGTTGCATCCATCCTGCGCCAGGGAACGCTGACGCACACGTTCACGCCGCCGCGCCGGTCGTTTGATATCACGAGCCTGCCTGCCTCTCCGTAGAGTCGATTCAACCGCTCTTCAGTATTCCTGAGCCCCACGCCTCGCCGCCCCACGCGGCCACCAGGAAGAGCAGGCCCGTCGTTCCATACGCAGATCTTGACCGTCTCGCCCAACCTCTCGGCGGAGACAACCACGCTGCCGCCGTTCACGGAGCGCGCAATGCCGTGCCTGAGCGCGTTCTCCACTAAAGGTTGCAGCAACAAGGTCGGCACCATCGCATCCTGCGTCTCGGGCTCGATCTCCCAGACGACCTGGAGCCTGTCCGCGAACCGAACCAGCTCTATCCCGAGATACTGTTCGATCAGCGTGATCTCGTCGCGAAGAGGACGCTCGTCGGTCGCGCCGCTGTCAAGCACACTGCGAAGTACGTTGCCGAGCAGCACCGTAACCCGAATGGCCTCATTCGCATCGCTCCGTGCAAGCAATGCAATAGTATGAAGCGCGTTGAACAACACGTGCGGGTGCAACTGAGCCCGAAGCGAGTGCAGTTCTGCCCGTGCGAGCTGCGCCTCGAGCGCAAGCGTGCGGCGAACGCGCTCCCGGTCGCGCCGGGAGTAGTCCAGCGCGAGAACTGTCGCCAGTGTCGCGGCGTACAGTACGAGCGACATCAAAAGCGATCCGAAGAAAAACGATTCGACGAGCCCACGTGACATCGCCTGCGGTGATGGCCGGAATAATATCGTTGACCAAACATCCACACCCATGTACAGAACCGTCGCGACGACCAGCAGCCCAAGATGCGCGCCGATCGCCCGCACATTCGGATGTCGTGATACAGGGAACCGCCTCGCCAGCGCGAACACGACCGGCGTGAGTGGCACCCACACGTACCATCCCGGGCACTGCATGGCAAGCGCTTGCCAAAACGGAATCGGATGTCCCTGAGTTCCCCAAGAGATGTACGTCGCGTACGACGCCACCAACGCCGGAAGGGACCAGACCGCGAAGATCGCACCCCATCCCACGCGGTATACGCCCGCGTCACCTGTCAAAAGGGACTCAGGACTAGGTGCCCTGTCCGCGCTTGGGCGATGTCCGAGCATCCTTGAAGTATACCCCCAGAACCGGAGGGAAGGGCGCCACACCCAACTGCTGGCAGGCTCGGAAAAAAGCCTGACCCCTTCCACCGTTTACGAGATCCCAGGCACGCGACCGTTCACACGCCTTTTGCAACCGTTCGCGCGCCGACCGGTCACGTTGGAATGATCATGGCCAACACCGTGAGCAGCGTAGCAACTCCCACGGAGGACATGCGGACGTCCGCAACGCAGCACGAAGTTCATTTGCCCCCCCCATAGCGCTCCGATCATTTACCGGCAAAGATGTGCTCTTCACCGCGTGGTACTCGCAGTCGCTCGCACGAAACTTGTCGCTTTCATGCACAACATGCAGTTATATATGGGTGACATCTCATCTTTTTGACATGAGGCACCCATGATGCGCCGGATACTCTCTGCTATCGTTTCAGCTTCAGTTGTTGCAGGCCTCGCCGCGTGCGGCTCGTCCAGCTCGTATGTAACCCCGCCGGCAAGCCCAACGCCTTCTCCCCAGGCCGCGACTGTCAATGCGACGCCATCTATCGCATTTACGCCCAGTACCACCACCGTCGCGCCTGGTGGGACCATTACATTCGCGTTCGGATCGGTTGGTCATAACGTCAAGTTCGATACCGGCACCAATCCGCCGGCCGACATAACCGGATCCAACGCAAACACTTCGATCTCGCGCGCATTCCCAGCGGCTGGAACATATACATACCACTGCACCATCCATCCCAGTATGACCGGCACGATCACCGTCGCCGCCATGACCATGGCGACCACCGGCAATCCGCCACCGACGAACAGCGGCAACTATTGAAGCACCCGCTAACGCGCCTTTCGCTTCGCGAATACGGGAGGCTTGAACTCCGCCAGATTGATCGCCGGATTGACCTCGACGCTATCAATGAGAGTTGTCTGTGGCGGAGTTCCGTTTGTTGTTGTTTCGACCCGCACGGGAAACTGGAGTCCACCGAACGCCTTGTACGCGCGGAAGTGCGTGGTGAACGTCAACATCTGGCCATTTACAAGACGCGTGCCTTCCCACACAACGGGAAGGTACGACACGGGGTCCAGATAGTAGTAGTCAACGTATCCGCCGCCGCCGTTTAGAATTACCTGCACCTTGTAGGTGTTCTTCGCATCCATCATCGCGCGACCCATCAGCGCTACCTTGTTCTTCCCGGCCACTGCGTCGACCAGCGGGCCATCGAAGTCCGCTTCAATTGCAAAATTGCGCGAGTCCAGCGCCGGCATGATCTGAACACCGCCCGTGTCTGCGATCAATGCCTGCCAACCCTTGGCGCCGTCATAACCGCGCGCAAAGTGATTCCCCACTATCATCATGTCCATTCGCATCAGCGCCGGCCGTGCCTGATCGATGGTCACTGTCCCCTTCGCCTGACCAATCGTGAGCCGAGCATACGTCCGCTGCGTCTGTGCGCGCGCAATTCGGGTCTTGCCACCGCGCGCGGTGACGTACTTGGCGAGCACGCTCTCGACCGTCTGCGCGTGTGCGACACCGAGTGGAGCAACAAGTAGTGCGGTAAGTGCAACCGCTGTCTGAAAGCGCATCGAGTAAAGTCCCACGGTTAAGGTTGGCTACTTGGCATGCGAGACAATCCAGTCGGCTATCATCCCCAGTACGTCTGGTCCAATCGATTTGGACGGAAGCATGGGGTAGCCGCCGGGATTGCCGGCTTCGTCAACGAGAAAGAGATGATTCAGCTCTGGAAAGACGTGTACCGTCACATCTTTGTCACCGCCGGACATGAAAGCTCCCGCGAGCAGCGCGGCCTGGTCCGTAGTTACCTGGCGATCGTTGCCACCGTGTAGCAGCAACACCGGCACGCCCACCTTCTTCGCCGTCACTAACGGGTCGTAGGAGAGATAGTATCGCACCCACGGCTGTGCCACCGCCGCCGAGTCGAGGATCGCGTCCTGCGAACGCAATATCGAATCTCTCCGCGCAGCTGTCAGAGCCGTGTCCCGCGCTACCGCGTACCTCAGCTGCGCGCGGCTGATCTGGCGCCCGCTAAGTGCCGGTGCCGCAAGGGTTACTATACCCGCGAGCGCAGCATCGGTCGCGGCCACCATTGGGGCGATCTCGCCGCCCTCGCTGTGTCCCACGAGAAATAGATGGTTGCGGTCGATGTCGGGACGCGATTTCAGATACGACAGTGCCGCGCGCGTATCATTTGCGAGATCCGCCGTGGTCGATGCCGATGCGTTGCCGCCGGAACTTCCGTAGCCCCTGTCGTCCAATCGCAGAACAGCAATACCGCGACGGCCGAGGGTATCGGCTATCTGGCGGAACGGCCTGTAACCGTTCACACCGGGCAGCGATTCATCGCGGTCTTCCAGCCCCGATCCGGTGATCATCACAACCGCAGGTACGCGCCCTGCATGTCGCTTGGGTATCGTGAGCGTTCCCGCGAGGGTAAACCCTTCTGGCGACTTCACCGTCACCTCTTCGCTCACGTACGGCGCGTTCGCCGGCGCTTGATAGTTCGGCGGCGCCAGTGCAACTCCCTTCGCCGAGTACCGAGCGTCGCTACGCGTGATCACAGATTGCTCAGCTGGAACCACGCCGCCTAGCAGCTTGCCATCAGCGGATGTATGAAGTCGAAGCTCCACGGTGCCGACTGCAACGATGGTCGAATCCGCACCCAGCCGCGTTACGGTCGCGGAGATAGTTGCGCCGCCGGCTATGAGAAACAGTGGAATGGATACGGACCCCGTTCCCGCACCCGTCTCCACATGTCGCGCGCGTTGCAGCAACACTTCGAGCAGCGCGAACGACGGATTGATCCATGGAATCGCGCCGACCTGAGTCGTCACGCGCTGCATTTTGGGGCCGACCTGTGCGAAGACACTGTCACCAACAACCGTAATTACGGCGTGAGTCGTGATCGTCGTCCCCACTGGTGGATACGTGTTGATCTCGAGCCGTGACACCAGACCCTGCAAATCGAGCTTGGCGTCGAGCGTGTACCGGCCATTGCCGCGAGTGTCAAGCGCAGAGCTGACATCGTTGCCGTTGCGCTGCATGCTCTCGACAGCAATCGTGTCCTTGCCTGTGACAAACACGAACGTAGCCGCACTCTGCGCGCCGTTCGTCTGCGCGCCGGTACCCTGCGCGCTCGCGATTGTGTTCGTGTTTGTTACGAGAGCGAGAAGTGTGCAGACGAGCGCGAGGACTCGCCGGTATCCGGCGCGAACGTGGCGGGCGGCCGCGTGTGACTTCAGTTCATCTGCCAATCGGAATTCCGGCGGGTAATTGGTGAGCATTGAAGATGCTGTATTGAAGATGCTCTCCGGTCGGCATATCGCGCCAGAACCGCCATTCTTTTGCGGATCAGTAACGCGCGCCGCTCGGCTTGGGGTCACCATTGGTACGCGCCACACCGTCTGGCTGTTTGATGAGCTCGTGGTCCTCACACGGATCGCACGGTCCCTTCTCGGCGACCAGGGGCGCAGGCAGTTCTATTTCAGTCACAAGCTGCAGCTGAGGCGTCTCGCCCGGGTTCGACTCGGCGAGCGACTCACCCAGGTGCCGTACGCGGACCGCGATGGCGTCCGCGTTCTCGGCGTCGGGCGTGGTAAGCAGGATATGGAATAGGTCTCTGCCCTCGGACGCGATCAGGTCGGAGGTGCGCAACTCCTGGCAAAGGCGCCACATCAGAGCTCGGCGGGATCCCTCCCCGCCACCGCTCACCGCAACGCGGACTACACGAACGAGCGTGTTCCGGCGCCGAGCCCGGCGCTCCTCCCAGTTCTGGATGATACGGAAGTAGGGGATGTTGGGCAGTCCCGTAGCCGCATCAGTAAGTGCTCTCCCAAGAAACGTATCCACGCTGAAATACCTCCAGTCGTCACCAAATAACCCTTGGTTTGCACAAACCGGGCGCGAAAGGTGGTTTATGGGTAGGCGAGCGGTGGATTTATCCGAACATTCGTTCGACCAGACGTTTATACGCATCGAACGGCGCATTGGAGCGGTTGAGGTGTACATATAGAGTAGGTTTTATATGACTGATCCGTGGAGGATGTTGTGCTGACACGACGCATGGCGTGGCTTTCTGGACTTGCACTGGCGGCTGCTGGTGGCATGGCGGCTTGCAGCAAGCCGGCGACACCGTCCAGCGATCTGAGCCGGGATCTCGATGCGGCGTCGTCTGCATCGACACTTACACTCGCCCCAACGAGTGGGCGTCGCGACGTCATCTCCGCAGTTGAGCAATCGCCGAATATGCGCCGGGCAGCCGCACCGTCGCGAATACAGTTGGTACGTCACGTAACAACCATCGCGCCTCCGCCGGCGCAAGTTGCAACTCAAGCTGTGGCACCGCCGCCGGCGACAACGCCGGCGATCGACCAGACATCACAGTCACGTCGTCCGATGCCAGTTCAGCAGGCACATCAGGGTCGCTACAAGACCGAAGCCGAGGTTTTCCGCAACGCTCCGTTTCCGATCACGCCGTGATGGTGTGATTGAGCGCGCTGCGAATCGCGCTTCGTGAAGTTGGTTGCGGTTGCTTGAAGTGAAGTCAAGAACTGTTTTCGAGTGCCGAGTGGTCCGCTTGTGCAAGCTGCGGATAACTCGGCACTTTTATTGATAGTGACTATCCCATGTTGACTTTCAGGTACGCGAGTCGTGTGCTCGGTATCGCCACGGTGGTGGCACTGTCCGGCTGTCTGGTGGGAACCAGATTCCACACCGAGGCTACTGACACACCGGAGTTGCGGCCTGAGCTTTTTTTCGCGGGCGCTACCCATGGGGTCGGCGTTCTGGAACAGCGTGGAAAGGCACCGAGAAAGCTTCGCGTCGAAGGTATGGGACGCTGGGATGCCGATAGCACGTTTCGGTTGGATCAGAGAGTCGTGTTCGACGACGACGCAACGGAGAACAGAACATGGTACCTGAAGCGACACGGTGCGCACGCGTATACGGGGACGTTAAGCGACGCATCGGGGAGGGTGACCGCGACTACGAACGGCAATGTATTTCATCTGCGGTATTTGTTGCGACAGCCGGCCATTTACATGGAGCAGGAGTTGTATTTGCAATCTGATGGGCGCACCGTGCTCAACGTCGCGACCGTGAGCGTGTTGGGCGTCCCGTGGGCGAGGTTGTCGGAGACGATTACGCGCGATTGACGGGAAGCGCGGCGAGGCGGTAAGCGTTTTCGGCGATCCGCGGGGCGAGGAGACCCTACAGCTTGCGCCGCGTACTCGTCTGCCTCGAACTCGAACCGACGCGACATACGCCGCGTTACGTACAACGCTGTCAGCGGTGCTGCGGCACCTATAAGCCCGATCAGCGGCCCACGAAGCCAATCGCTCATCCCCCATGCTGCCGCCAGCGCCAGTATGCCGTTGAGCACTGCGGCGGCGACAGCCAAAATACCAACCCCGGCTATTCCCAGGCGCGCGACGTGCCGGCGGACAAGATGTCCTATCTCGTGCGCGACGACTGCCTCCACTTCGTCAACTGGCAGTTCGTCCAGCAGGCGCTCAGCGATGAACAGGTAGCGTCTTCCATCCAGCACTCCGCTAACGAATGCGTTTGGCGCAACGCCAATTGACGCCGGAATTA
Organism: Gemmatimonadota bacterium; assembly: GCA_041691775.1. Lineage (GTDB taxonomy): Bacteria > Gemmatimonadota > Gemmatimonadetes > Gemmatimonadales > Gemmatimonadaceae > Fen-1247. The sequence continues at coordinate 100,518 of JBEPUB010000002.1, read as the reverse complement.
TGAGAATCCGCCGCACCTTAACGCCAGCGCTGACCAGTAACGCACGGAGCCGCCGTGCGCGCGCATCGTCCCCGAGCGGTGTCGCGCGCCATATCCAGCGGAAGAGGTCCTGTGACGTTGCGATATTGCTCGCTACGAGTACAACGGCACCAACTGCCGCAGCTATTGGCCCTTCATATTGGAGCAGGGCAGCAAGGCAGTCAAGCGATACGAGCAGCACGGTGACCTGCACTAGCCAGGCGCGTACAGTAACGCCAATGCGCAAACGTCCGGCAGGATGTCCCAGCGCCACTGGCCACGAGCGTACCACGAGCGCAATCAGCAGAATCGGTAACAGCGCGACACTCAGCGCTACTACCGATCCCAACGGACGATGCAGCGCAGGCGCGAATGCCGACGACGGCGACGCAAACAGTGTCCCGGCCACCAGAACGTTCACCCCATAAACAAGCCATGGGATCGCGAACCACCGTCCGTAGCGTCGCGCTGCATCGCGCGCAGCTACCTGCTCGGCGCGCGCGCGTCGCTGCGCCAGACGCACAACACCAAGGGCGACCAGCCATGGTGTAATCACGTAATACACAATGAATACAGCTACGAACATCATGAAGAAGTGCACTCTGACCCTCGTCCCCCCCGGGGAAGCTGCGCAAGTCGCGAGCAGCCCCGCCAGCGCCACGATTGCCGATTTCGACTGGCGGGTGAGCATGGCGCGCGTCGACGTCGACGGACCATTCTCGATATTTCCTCACACCGATCGCACGCTCAGTGTATTGCGAGGCGATGGTCTGCGTCTTTGCATCGCCGAGAGTGCACCCATCGAGCTCACGCGCTACTCGGAGCCGTTGGCTTTTCCTGGCGAGGCGCCGGTCGACGCCACTCTGATTTGCGGCGCTGTCACAGATCTCAATGCGATGACGCAGCGCGAGCGCTTTACACACTCCATGCGACGCGTGGCCATTGCAGGACGTATGGAGGTTGCAGTTCAAGCGCCGCTGGTGCTCCTGGTCTGCGCTGCCGGACTGGTGAAAGTGGAGGCGAATGACCAGATTGACACGCTGGACTCACTGGACACAGCTGTTTTGGATCAGGTTCCGGAGACTTTATCGATCTCCAGCGATTGCGTGGCGCTCATGTACGTCATCGAGATTCGCCGGCTGAAATGAGTGCAGAGCCGGACCGTCTGGAAGTCGATTGATGCTCAGCTCTTCTACGGGCGCCTCGGCGGCGCTTCGGATCACGTTCCGCGGCCGCGTCGCTGCATCGGTGAACGTACTGAATTCCATGGAGTCAACAAAGTGATAGTTACGCTCGCCACTCTGATGCTCACATTCCAGACTGCAACCGCCATTGGCGTGCCCACTAACGGCGTGCAGGACGCCGCATACGGACCGGACGGACGGCTCGCTCTCGCGATCGATGGTGACATCTGGGTACAGCGATCGAAAGCCGATGACAAAGACTGGATCCATATCACCTCCGGACCGGCATGGGATCGCGAGCCAGCCTGGAGCGCGGATGGCAGCTCGCTCGTGTTCGCATCCGATCGCGACGGCGCGTCGCGACTGTACCGAGTGCAGCTCACAAGCGGAGGAGCTTCGGCGCCGCAACGCGTGACCGATTCCAATGAATGGGAGAGCGATCCCGCATTCGCACCTGACGGAACGCTTGCCTTCGTTCGTGGTCGCGGTCCCACAGCGCGGATCTACCTGCGCACCGCAGATGGAAAAGAACGGCGACTCACCAAATCGAAGACCGGCGCAGAAGACTGGCCTGCGTTCGCACCTGATGGCAAGCGAGTCGCGTTCGTTGCAATCACCGATGCTGGCAGCAAGCTTCGCATTGCATGGATGAACGCGGATTCCACCCACGTTGTATTGAGCGACCGTGATGTCGAGCACCCCACATGGTCGCCGGACGGACGCCGGCTCGCATTCGGCACGCGCAGTGGACCGGCTGGTGTCTGGGTTACGACGGCGGAAAATGATTACGTGAATCTCATCAGCGCGCGTCACGCTGCGCCAGCATGGTCGCCGAGCGGGAGTACGATTGCGCTTGTCGAGCTTCCACCGCCGCCGCCAGGCTTCAACGGCGACCCTGACCGTCTCGGTGATCGCGCGGATGGCGCGGTGCTCAAAGGCTCGGGCGCGCTCTGGTACATGCCAGCGCCTGCCGCGCCTGACAGTGGCGCCGCCGCGCAAATTGCAATTGCCGTGGACCGCGGCGCTCGCAACGCCGCGCATTTCGACGCTGCGTGGCAGCGGACTGAGAAATTGTATTACTCCACGCCCGATGCATCAGCGCGTCGCGCGCAGTGGGCGGCGCTCCGCGACACTTTCCGTCCGCGCGCGCTTGCAGCCAAGTCCGACTACGATCTCGCCAGTGTCGTGCACGAGATGCTGCTGCGTCGTCCACCGCTGCGTGAGCCGGCAACCGGACACGCTGCTGTATCGAGCGCCAACCCGGTTGCGACGGCCGCAGGGTTGGAGATTCTGCGCAAGGGCGGCAACGTCGTCGATGCAGCCATAGCCGTGTCGTTCGCACTCGGTGTGGTCGAGCCAGAGGCGAGTGGCATTGGCGGTTACGGAGAGATGCTTATCCGCCTGGACTCGATGCCCCGCCCTATTGTCATCGAATTCATGACTCGGCTACCGCAGGACGCGCTCGCGAACGATCCTTCGATCATGGAGAACGGCCACTATCCTGACGATGGTCCAGCGCTTCCGAACGTACCTGGCACCATTGCAGGTATGCACAAGGCGTGGAAGGAATACGGAAGTCACAAGGTGAAGTGGGTCGACCTCGTCGCACCTGCGATCCGTGCGGCAACGAATGGATATGTGGTGAGCGATGGCCTTGCCACAACACTCGCAACGGAGCAGGAACACTTTCTCAAGTACGAAGGCAGCCGCAAGCTCTTCTTCCCGAACGGCCACCCATTGCAAGCCGGTGATACGCTCCGCAATCCAGACCTTGCGTGGTCACTCCAGCAGATCGCCGACAGCGGCGCCAGCGCGGTGTACCGTGGAGCTGTGGGGCGGCGTATTGTTGCCGACCTGCGCGGTCACGGTAACGCTATGCGCATGAGTGACTTCGAGCGATACTACGCCGCCGAGCGCGAGCCGGTCAGCGGGACATATCGTGGGTACACGGTTTATTCCAGCGCGCCTCCAGTGTCGGGCGGCGCGACGCTCGTTGCGCAGCTCAACCTGCTCGAGCAGCTGCCGCGGCTCGCATCGTATACCGAGGACGCCAGCACGATACACGCGATGATCGAAGCGTGGAAGCTCGTTCCCTCGTCGCGCAACCGTATTGCTGATCCCGGCCTCTGGCCGGTGAACCTCACAGCGTTCACCAGCAAGGACAGTGCACGTGCGCGATGGAAATGCTTCGACGCAAACCACGCACTCACGAACACCCAATTGACCGGCGACACGCCCAAGTGCGCAAGAGCACACGGCGGCGCCGAAGCGACGAGCGATACAACCGACTGGCTGGTTGATGCTACCACCGGAGGCGCACAACCAACGAACTGTGGCGGCGTTGAACCCGAAGAAGGCGAGAGCGATTGTCACCTCACCGGCACCACCGCCTTCACCGTCGGCGACGCTGATGGCAACGTTGTAGCTGTAACTCAAACGCTCGGCACCTGGGGTGGCAGCTTCTACGTCTCGCCCGGACTCGGCTTCCTCTACAACGACAAGCTCACTTCGTACGGCAGCAGCGCCGCGGGGTACGGCAGCCGCGCAGCGTACGAACGTAATGGCAGCACGCTTGCACCCACGATCGTATTTCAGGGAAGCGGTGCTAAGTTCCGTCCCATGCTCGCCGTCGGCGCCGCCGGCAATTCGTGGATCACTTCGGCGGTATATAGCATCGTGTCAGGAGTGATCGACCACGAGCTCGACGTGCAGCATGCAATCGAGCTTCCTCGCTTCCTCCTCACGCGCGAGCGCGATGGCAGTCGCAGCGACTTCGTGATCGAGGTCGAAGATGGCTTCGCACCGAGTGTGGAGCACAATCTGGAGCAGTTCGGCGATCACCTGCGCTTCATATCACTGCCGGGCGAGCTACGCATGGGTTACGCGGCCGCGCTCACATTCAGCGACGGGACAGCCACCGCCGGTGCGGATCCACGAAGATCAGGCGCAGCTGGAGCGGTGCCGGGTGTCGCGAGCAAGGAACGGCGCTGACGGGCGCTTCGTCGTCATCGCGGTCGCGACGTTATGGACCACGGTGAGCTCCCGGTGCGAGGTAGTCGAAGTACAGTCGAAACTTCCAGCATCTGAGCAGTCCGGCGCCCGAGCGCGGGAGTAGCGTGGTGCATGAGTCGGGGTTTGGGCGAGAGCGGGAATCGTGTGAGTTGGCGTCGGCGTACGCGAGTTCGTGGATTTCTGATCAGGTAATACAGGAATCGATGCGCCGGTTTTTCATCCCCGGCGCCAGCATGACATATGGTATCAGAGCCGCGTCCGCCAAAACTCCTCACGCTAGTCCGCGATGCCGTGAGGATGCGCGGATACAGTCCGCGCACGGAGAGTACCTACGTGGATTGGATCAAGCGCTATATCCGCTTCTGCAAGGGACAACATCCGCGCGAATGTGGGTACGTGGAAGTTCAGGCGTTCGCGACGTGGCTGGTTTCTGTGGAGCGAGTGTCGCCGTCCACTCAGCATCAGGCCGTGAGTGCGGTTCTTTTTCTGTACCGAAATGTGTTGGGCGACCCCATGGGATGGACGAGCGGAATTGTATGGGCGAAAAGAACGCGGCGAATTCCGACGGTACTGAGTGAGGCAGATGTCGGCCGGGTCATAAGTCAGCTCGTGGGCCAGGAACAGCTGATGGTGCGGATACTATACGGAACCGGTCTGCGCCTTCTCGAGCTATTGCGGTTGCGTGTCAAGGACGTGGATTTCGACAACGGATCGATCCTTGTGCGTTGCGGGAAGGGGATGAAGGATCGGATAACCGTACTTCCGGACTCAGTCCGCGACCCACTCGATGCACATCTGAAAACCGTCCGCCAGTTGCACGAGCGTGACGTGGAGCGCGGTGGCGGCTATGTAGAACTTCCCTATGCGCTGGGTAGGAAGTTGCTTGGCGCGCCGCGCGACTGGCCCTGGCAATGGGTTTTTCCTGCACGGCGGCAATATGTCGATGCGCGTACGCGGCAGCTCCGCCGGCATCATCTTCACGAATCGGTCCTCCAGCGGGCTGTAACGGCTGCGGCTCGTAGAAGCGGCGTGGTGAAGCGCGTGACGTGTCACGGATTCAGGCATGCCTTTGCGACGCACTTGCTGGCTGGCGGCTACGACATCCAGACAATTCAGGAACTGCTGGGACATACCGACGTGAGCACGACGATGATTTACACCCACGTCCTGAACAAGGGCGGGCGCGGCGTGCGGAGCCCGGCCGATAACCTGGCTTGAGGACTGGCTGGTAGAAGGGGTGTTTTCGGGTGTCGTTCTGTCTTAGGCTGCGAAGGCTGCAGTATAAGACGATGGCCTGGGACGGCGGGACGTGGTCTAAGTCCCTGTGTGCCTGAGGGATACGCCTTGCGGACGGATTCCGAGCGCGCATCTTATACTGCGTGGCTGCGGCGTTTTTGAAGCAGAGCTTTGCAGTCTAATACGCGTTAGCCATCACCTCAGCATCCAGATCTTGTAGGATCGAACGGTACCTAGCAAATGTCATCTGACTTCGACTGGCACCGAATGAGCAGGATGACCCTCGGAGCGCTGGGGGCAGGCGCATCGGCTGCTTTTCTGCTCCAACTGGCCGCTTGTGCCTCCACGAAACCGGTGCAAAGCGACTCGGCGTCGTGTTCAGCGGTCGTCGATTATCCGCGGGAGGATATATTCACGTCCTCTGGGACAGCGCATCTATCATCCAGGGCGCTCGCGTACTTTGCCTTCGGATATGACAGCGCGAACAGCCGCCAGCGTCGCTCGCAAGGTTACGTACTTGTCGTTCGCGGCCAGCCCCACTGGTTTGAAACTGGTGGCCTGATCCGATCCGGCGGCCAAGCTCAGGGTTCCGAGCGTCGGGTCCACCTTTGGGAAGTCGCGGGGCGGCAGCTGACAGTCGTGTTCGATCCCGCGGCTAGAGTGGTTCAGCTACTCGGCGAGCGAGTGGCATTGGATACGGCGAATGTCATCTTCCTCGACCGAGCTGATGACATCGGCGGACCGACCGTTGTTCGAGGAACGAGTTGTGTGAGGCGACTTCGCATCAACACGATTGCCAAAGATTTGCTGGATGGCGTTCCAGCATTAGCGAGGTATGCTTCTGCGAACGGTGGCGCCTAACGAATGTTGCAGCAGGCAAGCACTTTTCGGATGCGGCTTCGCCGCAATGGTTGTAACGCGCTTGCAGCTGAACTCTGGCGTTGATATGACTGGGCTGTTGTCAAGCGGCATCTGCGCAGTTCAGGTTGGCGATCATGGTACGACGTGAGCGCGAGGCAGCATCGACGGTTAATCCTGCTGATATACGCCGATTACCGACTCGCATCGGCAGCGCGGCAAGAATTGGATTCGTCGGGAGCTGGCTCATTCTAGGCTCGGGGATCCCGTTACTGCTCAAGACTGCACGGGCCGCATAACGCCGTCGAGAGTGCTCGCACATCGGGCCTCGACACCCTACGCCGTACCACAATTAATGGAGTCATGCAGCCTGCTGTTCCGTCGCGGCTACGTCTTGCATGACTGCCCACAAGAAGCCAATGAGTTCACGTGCGACGGCGACCACGGCGATCTGTGGACGTTTTCTATATGACAAATGATTGAAGCGCTTGTGTAACCTTTGCTGCGCTTTCCACGCATGCCCTATCACGCTCGGGGGTTGTCCCTGTTGTCGGCGCACGAGATCCACGCTTGTCTGTGGACGATGCCGATAACTCCACGCAGCCTGGACGAGCACGTGGCGGCAGTGACTATTTCCAGCTTTTGTGATGGAGCCTAGCCGCGAGCGGTCGCCACTTGAGTCTTCGCGTGAGACGAGGCCCAGGTAACATGCAAGTTGTGCCGGACGCTCGAAGCGTCGCCAATCCACGATTTCTGTTGCGAGGACCATCGCTGAGTGCAGCGAGATGCCGCGGAAGCATTGCAGACGACCGACCATAGGTGCCAGGGCCGGGAGCAGAGCGAGCTGCTCGATCTGACGATCCAGCTCGTCACGTCGCTGCAGCTTGTACATGAGTAGCGCGTGATACTCACGAAACACGAGTCGGTCGTGTGGAGCGAGAGGCGATGCCTCAGTCGTCAAATGCTGAAGCCATCTGATGTGCGGCGTGCACCAGTTTGTACCTTCACGGAATACGAATCCACGTCGTGCGAGGAACTTGAGGATGTAGTGGCGCGACTTGAGGATCTCGCATTGGAATGTTTCGCGGCATCGCACCACGTCACGCACTTGCTCGTCACTCTCGCTCGGGATTCGCACCGGGGTGAGCTCGCCGGCCCGATAAAGACGGGCCAGATCACACGCATCTCGCTTATCATGCTTGCGCTGCACGCCCGGTCTCTTTGGGATCAGCGATGGCGCGATGACCTCACACGCGTAGCCCCATTCCTCCAGAGCGCGATGCAGTACATAGCCGGCGCCACTGGCTTCGTAACAAACGCGGAGCTCGCCGTCACGTGCGACTCGGTCGAGCCACTTCTTCAGCTTCGGGAGATCGTTCGCCAGCCGGTCGAGCCGGGTCGGAGCCTTCGCCGTCGCTGGTAGTACGGCAATGGTGATAGACTCCTTGTGCACGTCCATTCCGAGATAGATGATTGAGTGAGTAACGACGGCAGCAGATTCTGATGACATGGGCTGGTCTCCGTTAAGAAGGGCGACAGTGGGACAGTCGCAGGTGGCTCTGGCAACTCCGGTCACACGTGAGGAGCTAACCCACGCAAAGACCGGAGGCCAGCCCAGTCATAACTTCTAGATGGCCACATCGTTTCCCTGACGGAGAGATCATGATGCATCGGCTCCTCTGCTCGATCCTTCCCATGTTGGCTCTCGCCTCAGCCGCGCAACCGCAAGGTGTGCGGCCGGCAATTCCCGGCATCACCTTCGCTATCGACTCTGGAAGAGAGGCTCCCCCACCTCCGGCGATTGTCAAGCAATTTGGAATGCCGCCTGAGCTTATCACGCAGTTCACTGGTACAGTCATCTTCGCTGGTGGGCGCGGGCGGCTCGACGTCGCCGCCGTGGCTCGCCGCACGCCCACTATCCGCACCGAAGGAATCGTGCTCGCCGCGCCACTCGCGGCGGCGGGCGACTACTACCTATTCGATAGCACTGGGTTCGTACTCGTGCGCCCGACGAAGGGGACCTTCTCCGTGTTCGAGATCGCCGACGATCGCTTCAACTATGAGGGCCGCCGCGACGGTTGGCCCGCCTGGTTCCCGTTGAAGCACATCAGCGTCGACACGCTCGGCGAGGGCACGCCACCGGCGTTGTTTCGACAACACGGTGCTTATCCTGTGTATTGGCACGCCGATGTCCCCGGCCGCGCGCTGGCTCGCGGACGGTTTACGGTGGTGGACGCGCCGCCCGGTGAGCTCACAGTAGTCCGCTGGTTCGCCGCGTCACGCGCACTCGCTGCGATGATGTTGAGGGGCGACGCACTCGGTGGTGCGGTACCGACAGTGCTGGCGCTCGGTCTGTGGGGAGAATCGGTGGATACCATTCCGCCCACGCCACTCTCCGAGATGCGGCCGTTCACTGCCCTTCGCCGGACAAACGTGAGCGAGGAGCGGCTCGTACTGCCCGCAGGTTACACCGAGGCGCCGTGGCCGGGTTACGAGCATGTTCAGCAGGTATTCCCAACCAGTGCCGATCACGGTGCGCACTGGAAGCGACCACCCTTGTAATCACTGGTCGCGTCGGGCACCCATACGCTGGATCGCGCAGGGCCGTCTAACGTAGCGTTGCTGCTGTCAAAGGAGCTTCGGTAGCTCGCTGCGCTCGCATTTCGTATGTTCCTTTGCAGCAGAACTTGGGCGTTGACCGCTTGCCAAATTATCTACCGATATCGGACAAGGAGCGCAACGCCGTGGCAGATCCAGATACTTGGCAACTCACAACGAGGGTGTTGGCAGTTTTGGGAGCTGTACTAGGGGTGTTCAACCTAATTATTTCGTACCGCCAAGGCACGCCTAGGTTCAAGGTAAGTGGCAGCGTCGATAACTCTACACAGCCACCAAGCCTGAATGTTCTTGTCCAAAACAACGGCCTCCATCCCATCACGGTAGAGCGGTTTTGGCTTACCGCTTATCCGCAAAATGGCAGTCAACCTCGAAGCGTCATGTTCACCGTAGATCAGGCGGCTCACCTACCTCAGACTATCGAACTAGGTAGAGCGGCAACATTCTCGTGCTCTATACCTTCGATACAACAGGCCATCGACTCTGGCAATGACGTTATTGGCGTTGCGACCTCTGACGGGCGTTCGAAGCTAAGCAACCAGTGCAAGAATCTGGCAAACCTCGTCCGGGGCAGGCAGTAAGCTTGCTTATCCTTTGCGCGGTCTAACAACTCGTTCAAGGCGGACGGCTTCGCCGCCGCTTAACTCCAGCGTTGAGGATGTAGAATAAGTCCCAGTGTGATTTCCGAGACGGTCGTCGTCGCGAATCGACCTCACGAAATCGCCGGAGATCGACGAACATCGGTTCGGCAATGATATTCGAAGGCTCGCCCTTAGCCGCCGGCCGACCCTTGAGACTTATTCTACAACCTCGTTAGGCCGCAACACACTCTCGACCCGCACGCCCGGAGCCTCTGATGATGCAGCCGCCCGCTCTGCAAAACCGCTCGATCCCGGAAAGCATTGTCATGCCGGTGCTCGTGTACGCGGACGTGCCGGCGGCGGTCGCGTGGCTCGGCGCCGCCTTCGGGTGTATCGAGCGGCTTCGCATTGGCACGCACCGCGCCCAGCTCGCCATCGGTGGCGGGTGTGACACTGTGATGCCGTCAGATTAGGATGCTATCGCGCTGGGCAAACGGCCTGTACTAATAACTAATGTCAGCCGATCTTCCGACGCGCACGGACGGGCTACACGCGAATAGCAAACACATAGGCCCAATTGACGCTGTTCGGGGCTATCTCTACGCAAGCCTCACTTGAGCGTCACTTCGGAGCGGACCAGACAATCGCAGACGCGACGTAGAGGTCGGTATAGCAATTTGCCGGTCGAGTGTCTCCCTCACTCATGCACGCGGCGATTTTGCTTATCACATCGTAAGCCCATTGTAAAATTCGAAGTTCGGGCCGAATACGGCGAGAGACCACCACTCTCCCCATTTCGTGTTGTCCCAGACGACATACCGTATCGATGCAGGAGCGCCGGTATTCCCAGTACGCACAACAACGACCGGGCGTGGGATGCCTAAAGAATCCACGCGCGTGGCTCGTTGATTGGCTGTAGCAACTGCTCTACACGTCGCTGTATCCGTAACGACTATTACGTTGCTCGTATCCGATGCGGGAATGTGCAAGGCGGCAAGTTGCGTCGAGTTGTACTGCGTTAGAATCGTCTTCACATATCTGGAAACATCTCGCTCCATGATAGGCACATGCCAGCAAAGACCGGTTCCCTGTGCCTGAACTGAAGTACCGAAGACCAGACTCACTCCGATCACGGCAGCGTAGCTTAAAAGACGCGTTGAGGGATTTCGCATAGGAATTATCAGTAGACGGAGCAACTTGGGTTTGTTTGCCGACGTGGAAAGGTGCGAGTAGAATCTCGCCAGTCTGACGTTGGGCTTAATTGTAAATTACCCTTCGAATCCAATATTGGACCCCCGGCACCGTCCTTGAGAGTGTCGAGCCCAGATGGGCCGGTACCACGATAAATCGAGTCCTTGTCAATTACGTACATGGCCTTCACGCCGTAATCGGTCCGATCACGATACTGGCGCACTTGATCATCCGGACTTAGACCTCCGTCGCCTATCCCGTAAGTTCGATATTGGTTAGCCGCGAGAGAAGTTCCACGACACGTTGGAGGCAACGAGTCACCTACTGAAAATCCATGCGTATGAGCTGCGAAGAGAAGCACATCGCCGGGCTGGACATTAACTGAATTCAAGTTGCTACAGGGCGTGTCCATTGCTGCGTTAAACGGTCCCAAGAGCACCTTAACCTTTCCAGTGCCGGCGGAATCGGCTAAGTACATCCCTCGCTCAATGCGTGACTCTAGATGTGAATCGGTGTGTGTTGAGTCCCATCTCTGCTTCAATCCAAGCCTAAATATGGGATTATCAAGGACGGAGTCACCAGTTGCACAATCCACCGCCGAGACGTGCTTCTTCGCGTGACGAATAAGACTAAGGCTTGGTAAGTAGTACGCGACATCCATTGTACCCGATTCATACACCGAAGTGATGCATGGGTTTTGGGAGCCTGAGCAGGCAACGGTTCGGCTGGCCGTGCTGTCTGGCGTCCACGTCCAGCCCATGACACCACCCCCAGCTGTCACCGGCGTTGCCGTAAACGTGACAGATCGCCCTTTGGCACCGGTCGACACTACGGCGGTAAGTGTCACATCGTCGTCCAGCCGATTAGCGGAGATTGTTTGGACGCCGCTCATCTTGTACGATGGCACGTCATAGGACTGGACCATACCGCCAGGACTCTTGCAGCTCGGTACATGAATGAATGCGTCTGTCAAACAGGTTTGAGATCCCCCTAAATCGGTCGAGCAAGGCTGACGCTTTCCTAAGAAACTCCTGGGTTTAGGTTCGCCCCGGTCTCAATCAGCGCAAAGCCCATTTGCCGAGCGCGGTGTTCGAGGTTGCGGAGTACCCGCTGCCGATATCGTGCTTCGTAGTAGTCAGCCCCCGGGTCAGAATAATTGAGGCCAAATCGAAGCGCATTGTAAAAGAGTACAGCCAGTTTGCGGGCGGTCGCTGTAACAGCTTTGGCTTTCCCGATCCGCGCTCCCAGCCGCCTGTAGAATGCGCCGAGCGCGGTTTGGGTTTTACCGACATTGACCGCAGCCATGCGGAGTAGCGCAGCAGCTCGGTTGGACGACCGGCGTGTCTTCGAGCTGAGGACTCGCCCCCCGGATATCTTGTTGCCTGGGGCAAGAGTCAGCCACGACGTGAAGTGCTTTGAGGTCGGCCATTTTCGCATGTCATTACCGCATTCAGCGATGAGCCGCAACACAGTATACGGGCCAAGGCCGTGAATCTGGCTCAGATCGGCACCGAGCATCGTGTACAGTGCTCCGCGCACATCGAAATGCGGTTCGTTCTTCCCGCGGCTATGCCGGATCGGCGGTAATGGAGCGGCTGGGGATGGTCGGTCACTGTTCAAGTCCTGAAGCACACTCTCGATTTCGGCGTCGCATTCGTTGACCTTCGACTGCAAGAAGTCGTACACTTCGAGTGTGTGGCGAAGTGCAAAGACATGCTCGGGTCGGTAATTCCCGGTGAGAGCCTCACGGATCGTGTCGACCGACTGCTTGCAGCGAGCATCTCGATGTTCCGCCAGTACCGCTGGATCGTGGATTCCGTTAACAATGTCCCGAATGATCTTCATCCCGGTGACACCGATGATATCGGTGACGGCATGCTGTAGTTGTACATTCATCTGCATGAGAGCCTTCTGCATGAGCTGAATGTGAGTCGCCGCCGAATCAACGATACGTTCTCGATGGCGGAGCAGCGCACGTAGTCGGACCACGCGGTCATGTGGCCGGAAGCTGCCTCGCAACAAACCGTGCCGATGCAACTGCTGCAGCCACTGTGCATCGTTCACGTCCGTCTTACGGCCTGGCACATTCTTAACATCACGTGCATTGACGAGAATGACCTCGAAGCCCCGAGCCTCCAGGATCTCAAACACCGGAATCCAATACACACTCGTCGATTCCATCGCAACACTGGTGACACCCACCTCCTTCAACCAATCCGCTAGAAGCTGAAGATCTCCGGTGAAGCTGCGAAATGTGCGGACAGACTCGTCCGTGCTCTCGGGAGGAACCGCAACAACATGAAACGTCGAACCGACATCAAGCCCAGCAGCGTGTGCATTGATTGCCAACAGCGGTCGTGATGAACGCTTCCCCCGCGCCTTCCCCTGCATTTTTCCTGGCACCGTTCCCATTGTTACCTCCGGTTAGTCATGCGAACTCGACCTGAAGTGCAACATGAAACCCGAACGGAGGGATGGCGGAGTAAATCACTTTCCTAAACGGGATCACCGGTCAAATACACCAGCCGACGTCACCACTCGCAAGTCCGCAAGCTATCCCCGGACCATGTTTTTTTACGGGCTCGAAGGCACCATTAAGCAAACGGCCACGCCGCTCAGATCGTCAACATTGGTCAACATAGCGCGCGATAACGCGCCTCGGGAGTTTCAGGTCTAACAGATGGCGTAAGCGACGCCGGATAGTTTTTTTGAAGCGCATCCAAGTTCCGTGTGGAAGAGCAGACCGGTAACCGGTCCGGAGCTAGCCCTACCGACGCCCCCCGACTGGATTCGGCCTGTGAGGTACACCGCGCCACCGGGGATAGAAGTTAACCGGAGGTCGGCAATCAGGTGTCTGTCACGGTGGGGACGATTCGAGATGCTTCGCAGGAACGTCGACGTGAACGATCACGTCGAGCCCGACGTGCGCTGCCCGGATTACCAATCCACCTACAGGAATCGGCGAGGCCTCCTGAATCTGCGAGACGTTTTGTGAGAGACTGCGTCGCACCTTCGCTAAGAGCGACGCATCTCGCGCATCTTCGACACCGAGCCAGCGCAGCATTTCGACAACGAAGCCCATCTGCAACGTATCTAAGTCCGGGGTTTCCAAGAACCTCAAGCCCGTGCTGGTCAGATTTGTACGCTGGGTTACTACTTCGAACATTATGTGATTTAGCGTCGGTGTTGCGATGTAGTTATCAAACTCGCCCCCGGTAATTAACCAGCCACTCTTGCGTTTAAGGTGGTAACGCATTCCAAATTGTGAACGGTAGAGAGGGTTGAGTACGGAATCGGCCGCAACACTTGCCGCGGCACTATCTGGTGACGCCGCCGCGGGGGCACGACTAAGCTGAGCGCCTTGCGTATTGTCAGCCGAGCCGCCACAGCCCAAGGCAATTCCTAACGCTAGGAAGGATATCAGACGGATCCGCACGTTTTTTCTCTCTGGGCCCGTTTGGCTTTCACGAATGCGAAGGGAAGCAACTCCTGCGTTAGGCCCCACCGGAATCATTGCCACAGCTTCCTTTCCCCGCGTGAAGGCTTGAAGAGGACAGCGCCAGAGCGGCCGCATCGCAAAGGCGAAAGTGAAAGCGGTTCATTGACGTTAGACAGTGTACCGCCGATTGACCACAGCGGCCAGCTACTGCGCGCACCGCTTGAGTTCGTCGAGCCCGCCTGCTCGCCACGTGCCGCATTTCGGGCATACCCATTCGTGGAGACTTCGGTCAGACACTTTCGATCGGACGGCTATCGCTCCGCATAGTAGGTACGCTCTCTCTTCCGTCATTCCAAATAATACTACCTGCCCTCAACCTTGGCGACGACCCTCGCGCGCGCGATCAGGTGCCACGCCGAAGCGCGTTAACCGGGTGTCCACCGAACCGGCAGCAGGCCAGATGTCCGCCACACCCACGGGACGCCGTTCCGTGCCGGGTATCGTCGCGTCGAATTGTCAGCAATAGACGAAGTGCCTAGAAGATAGGCGGTCTATCCAACGACGACCGTACAACAGGAATATTGAGGCCAAACCCACGCAAGGTTGCCTCAATGGCTGTTCTGGTCCATTCGGGCGTGTTGGGTGCCACGACAAATACGTCAACGAGCTGGTCAAGCTGTACCGGCACCAGCAAGCCCGGTTGCCCGGTTACCGAGTAATTCACACAACCGTGTTTACTCGGAAGGACCGACACTACTGCGCGCACTTCGTTTTCGGCACGGAACGCGCTGCGCTTGTGAGTTAGCGGCGCAAGAAACGTGTGGCCTTCGATGGGCTCGGCCTCGTAGTCGACGTACTGAACTTTCCCGATGTACACTGGATCCGGGAATTTGTCGAAGATCGAAACCAAACTCCCGACGGACGAGCGGATTGCTAGACCCGCCTGTCGGGAGCCATAGGTCCGCCACATGTCCATGGACTCGCCGTCCGACGCATGCCAACACTGAACCCAGGTATTAGCCACAAAAAGCTGGCGCAAGCGAGACACCGTTTGCTGGACATCCGGAATGGAAAGTGGGCTCGCCTGATTACCGTTGTAAGACTCCACGGTGAGAGCGGAGACAGAGCCTTCGTGGGAGTCGCCGAGAAGATCAGCCCTTGTGAAGTGAAGCGACCGGGTGCTCAACATTGCAAGAAGTCGCGGGAGATCTATGTATCTCCAGAGACACTGGTTTAGGCTTGGTAATTCAAAGTCTGGCTGCGGTGTGTGCATGACGACCCGACAGTAACCATCTCACAGGAGTGACGCCAGCGTCGACTCTTTACCCGGGCGTCCAATTGTCGGAGGGAATATGGCCTCCCGCGTCCAGCCCGACAATATGTCGCCCGGCACATTCGGAAGCCTTGGCAGGCCTTCTCTCTATACCCGGATGCGCGGTGAGCCACTCGCGTAGCTGTGAGGCGTCGCGCTTGAGCTGTGCAAGACGTTTCGCATCTTTCGCGGACAGATCGGGCTCGGTCGGTAAGGCATCCGCGGCACGATGCCGTTCAAGCATCGCCATCGACGCGGCTTCGAGTTTCGCCGCCTGCCGCTCGAAGTCGGCGCGCGTTCCACTCCGCTGTTTCGACGCATTACTCGGTAGCTTCACCCCATCGATGGCAAACATCTCACGGCCAATCAATCCCTCGTGGTCACAGACCGCGAGCACCGCGGCGAACACATGGGCGATCTCCTCGCCCAGGGTGCTGATGAAGTGTGCAATCGTCGTGAAGTGTGGCGCAGTATCGCCGCAGAGAGCGATGAACGTCACCTGCTCGCGGCATGCACGCTCGATCCCGCGACTACTCACGATGCCGTGCGAGTAGGCACAGAGCACGACCTGGAGCAACATGGCTGGCGGATAGGCCGTCGCGCCCGTCGCATCATTGCGAAAGCGGGCATCGAATGATGACAGATCTATCGTGTGCTCGAGCAGGTGATGGACGGCGTGCTCGAACGTGCCGGGCAAGAGCTGCTTGCCGAGATCGACCGGCAAGAAGCGCGGATTGGTATCGATATACTTGTAACGGGCCATGCGCAGTCCCCGGGCGGAGAACGGCAGATACGAGAAGCGGCGTCCACAATTGCCATGCATCGTCGTATACAGCAAGTTTCGCACGAGACTTTTCCTACAGCCTCGTTAGATAGCCACCAATTATCACGAGTGAATTGAGTGGAGCACTTTACGATGAATCGAGGCTACCTTGGCCTGTGGCTGCTACTGGCACTTTACAGCGCAGCGGTTGCTGCCGGCTACCTGTGGACGACTGATGCCTCGGCTCGCCAACTCTGGCCAGTGGTCGTTACCGGCGCCATTCTGGTCTGGTACACATGGGAAACAATGCTTCTTCGCGAAACAGCGGCGCGGCAGGCTGAGATTGCTCTTCGTCAGCGGGACGCCACTCTTGAGCAAATCGAGGTGGCGATCAGGCCCTTTGTCATTATCGAGCTGGACGGAAAGGGATTCGCGCTGAAGAACATTGGAGCAGTGCCAGCATTAAACGCCCGAGTACATGATGTTACCATCGACTCCGTCAACGACATTGTTGTGAAGTTCGTACCAACGTTTCCGGTGATTCCCGCTGGTGCGACTGCGAACCTGCAGATGAGTAGCATCGCGCAAGGAAAAGAGATGGGTGACTTCTTCGCGGCACATCTGGATCCACGGTTCGCAGTCAAGCTCCTGGATGTCGTAGTTTCCTATCAGAATGTTGAAGGCAAGGAATATAGAGTTACACACGCAGTCGGCCCGTCAACAGTGAAAGTTGGCGGCTTCAAGTCGCCCGCTATCTAACGTACGCTGAACCCGACGAGCGATACAACGAAGCTCGCTGCGCTCGCAGTTGTCAGGATTGCTTGCGGGTTACCTTGGGCGTTGATAGCAACAGGCTCAACTCAAAGACGCTGATGACTAGGAAACGGAAGACCGAAGCGCAACGACGGGCTGACCGGGACGATGCGGTCCGCCAAGCCTGGCAATATTTCCGTCCCCAACTCGAAGCCGTGCGTTCGTACGTCGATGCGCAGAGGTTGGTGAACGACGCACCCATCGAGTCCGCGCCGGGTCGGCAATTCTACTCCAATCTTGGGTTCTTCCTTCAGTCATTCGCGCGGCCCGGAGGGGCTAGCTCGGCCGAGTGCGCCCTGTACCTCGCGTTGCTTCCCCATCTCGAAGCCGAGGGAGCAATCAAGCCGGATGATCGCCGCCTGCTGGAGGCGGAGCTCCGAGCGTCTCTCGAGCATGACCCGCCGTCGGTGTGGCCAACCGTCTAGTGATGGCCTTGCTTCAGCTACCTAACGAGGCGCTGCTGCCGGCGTTAGACCGAACCCAACCTCTTGACTACGTCATGCCCCTTAGCTGGCTTCCTGCCATCCGCGTCATTCTACTAATAGCGGTCATCACTGCGGTGCTCCAGGCGACCGTCCTCAACGGGTGGGTTCAACGGGTCGTCTTCGACCGCTGGATTGCACTCGGTGAGCGCTTGGGGCAGCCGGCATCGGTGCATTCATTTCCAGGCCCCCGGATGCCGCGGGCGTTCCCGCTCCTGATGACGGCGATCTTCCTTGCGCTGTGGTGGTATCTTGGGACTACGGCGGGGATCGAGTGGGTGCGCACCCATCTAGGGCGGCACGCTTAATCGTCCGGTCGGCCTAACGAATCGTTGCAGCCGACGGCGACTGTCGGAAGCTCGCTTCGCTCGATTCATTAGGATCGCCCGCAACTGAACGCGGCGTTGGGCTGTCACGGTAGCTATGCGAGGTGAGGCTTGATCGAGCGGCTGTCCAGCTCGCCGTCGAACCCAAAGTCACGAACCCAAAGTCCGCCTTGACCTTGGGCCTTCAATCGCCGATAATTCGTTTAGCCGTTCCGACTACGTTTTTCAATGGAGCGGTTTACTATGGGGGTCCCCTCGGGGGCCCCTTTATTCTTTCCATGGAGCTTCATGGGACGCGTCGCCGTTTTATTGATGCCGGATATTTGTTCGCCCAAGGCGGTCGCCTCCTCCCAGGGCGCAAGGTTGTGCGCAGCGAATTGACTCTAGACCATGTCAAGGCCGCCGAAGTTTTGCAACAATTTGCTGAACGAGTCACCGAGGAGAAGTTACTTCGAATCTACTGGTACGACGGAACATCTACCGGTCCGACCACGCAGCACATTGCACTCGCATATCTACCCGGCCTGAAGGTTCGTCTCGGTTTCGTCAATAGCGTCGGCGAGCAGAAAGGAGTCGACTCGCTCATCGTCACGGACATGATTGCGCTCGCGCGAAACCGTGCAATGACTGAGGCCGTGCTCCTCTCCGGCGACGAGGATCTCCGTGTCGGCGTTCAGCAAGCGCAGGAGTTCGGCGTTCGTGTCCACCTTCTAGGCATAAAGCCCAGCCGAGGAAGTCAGTCAGTCTTCTTGCTTCAAGAAGCCGATTCTACCCACGAATGGTCAGAGGCCGACCTTTCGCCATTCCTTGGCATAAAGACCGGTGAAGCGCCCGTCATCAACGCGGAGGCACCCATAAGACCACCGATCGGGAACGCCGAAGCCGATCCCCTGCTTGAAGTTGCGAGCGCAGCGGCGAACGAACGAAGTCGCTGAGAATCAGTTCGAAAGCCTTGTGAGCTCCTTCCGAGCGACGAAACAATTGCCAAAGATTCTGGACGGCAGGTTGCTTGCGCGGGGCCGAGCGGCCCTAGGTACAGATTTGATTCCAAAACAGAAACGTAGTATTCGCGAAATCTTTCTCGCTGCGTGCGAAGCACGCCTTGCCGCGGCGGCAGTCGCGAAAGTGGTGTCGGACGAGTAGTTCGCGCCGGACTGCCCAACGAACGCTGCAGCTGATCTGGGGCGTTATACCGCTACCGGACGGTGTATCAGCCGAGCCACCCACTCTCACCATCGCGACCGATGTCACACCGTTCTGGCTTGATATCGCCGTCGACCACGTTCGAACTGGGTGAAACAGGGGTCAGATACCGTCTTCACGACCAATCCCAAGTCGTTGATTCGGCAAAGTGCACGCTACTCCTGTTTGATGTGTGCAGTTCGAGCGCAGCAAGCTGCTCAAGTTCCCTCGTTAGCCGCAATGATTCGTCAGGCGGCATGTTTACGCCGACGCACCTTCACGGTGACATCGGCTCCCGCGCGCGACAGCATCTCGACGAGTGTGTCGATGCTGAACCGCTCAATCTTGCCGCGCATCAGGTCGGAGATCCGTGGTTGCGTCACGTGCAGGAGCTTCGCGGCCTCTGACTGCGTCAGGCCACGGCCGGCAATAAAGTGTTCGACCTCGATCATGAGATCGGCACGAATCCGGAGATGCTCCGCCTCCGTCGGCTCGAAGCCCACGGCCTCGAATGCATTGGTATATCGGTGAGTCTTTGGCATATCTACCTGCCTCCTCGGGTGCGAAGGAGCCCGCTCAGTCGCTCGGCAGCGATAGAGAGATCACGCTGCGTTGTTTTCTGTGATTTTTTTTCGAATGCATGCAGCACGTAGACAGCCTCGGTGAACTTGGCGACGTACAGCACACGAAATTCCCGGCCAACGCGCACTCGGATCTCTGCGACACCGCGTCCGATGCTGCTCATCGGCTTCCAGTCCCGCGGAGCCAAGCCATTCTGGACCCGGTAGAGTTCAAACCCGGCTCGCGCTCGTGCCTCGTCGGGAAATAGCTTGAGATCCTCGCGAGCAGTGCCGAGGCAAATGACGGGCTTGACGGCCACACCGTAATATATACTTATGTGTATATTCTGGCAAGGTGCGTATCGCCCGGGATTATCTGCAAGAGGATATTACAGTCAGCGTTTACGCCGCGCGTACGGACACGACCTGACCGTCGTTCGTCCGCTATCGAGCACACTGAGCTGCACCTGGCGGTGCTTCAGCGAATGAAAGAGTTCGCAGACGAGCTGCTCGGAGGGGGAACGAGGGTCAGAGTGCACTTCTTCACAACCAATCCCAAATCGTTGATTCGGCAAAGTGCACTCTCGACCCTTGTTCCCTCGTCATCACCGGCGCCCGCGATGCCTTCAAGGGGATGTTGCGCTAACCCTCGTGATCGACCGGCGCATTGGTCTGCCCGCCGGCCGCTTTCCGCAGTTGGTCGATCGATCCCTGAACGCCCGCCGGCACGAGCAGGTTGTCCGAAATGCCGGCGATCTCCTCGGCTTCACGCCACGCACGTTCCAACTCGCCGAGTTCGCCGTCCAGCGCGCGGCGCTCCGACTCTTCGTGCAACGCCATTTCCAGCGCCAGCCGTTGTGGCGCCAGCAAACCGAACAGGCCGAAGTTCGAGAAGCCGCCACCCGACGATACCCATCGCCTGCGGACATTGGCGCCCTTGACATTGCGCCGCGTGTAGACGTGCGCGGTGCTCGACAACCGGTCGATGAACGCCTCCGAGTTGCCTTCGGCTTCGATCTCGCGCACGGCGTCGGCTACGGCAACCTTGCTTCCGCCAAACCGGTTGACCTTGGGCACGACAATGGCGGCGATTCGCCCGGCTTCTCGCCCAACAAATTCTTGATGCCCATTTTTGAATCTCAAATCGATCATTAAAGATCCGTCACCGGTGCGTGACAGCGTTGTTTCGCCCAGATGGCGGCGGCGCACGAGGCGGAGGTGGCCCTCCTCCGTCCGGATCTTGGCAACGATCGCGTCCGGTCGCCCCTGCACGGCCGTCTTGGCGCCCTGCCCCACCAGCCAGCCGAAGCTGCCAATCCCCACGCCGGCCATGACCCCGCCGGCGATCAACACGCCAATCGCCGCCACACCGCCGCCGGCCATCAGCATCTGGTTGCGCCGGCGCCGGCCGAATTGATCGCCGTACCGCCACGCCGCGAACTCCGAGCGCATGGGGCGGCCAATCCGTACCAGCTCGGTGCCGTCGCGCAGTTTCGCCAATCCGATCTCGTCAGTCGCTACCCGCCGCCGCGTGTCACGATACAGCGCTTCCGCCGTTTCGATCGCTTCCCATCGCTCCTCGAGCGGCGAGAGATTCCATCGCTCGCAATGCTTGCACACCACCCAGAGCCGACCCTTGGCCGCGTCGAACGCGAGACGCGTCCCCACCGGGAATGTCTCAATCGACTCGTTAGTGCCCAGATCGCGATTACAAAACAAGCACGTCGAATACATGGCGATTTACTCAAGCGGCAGGCGCTCGAAGCGCGGGTCAACGGATGGTCCCGTAAGATACGCGATTGCACGCAAGGCAATCCCGAACGAAACGAGGCGCCGGTCGCCTGACCGGCGCCTCGTTCCCCCTCCATCACGGCGAAATTCTACAAGTTCGCGTGGCCGTTGCCTTTGATCATGTGGACGAGCCACACGAGGATTACTGCGCCAACCGTCGCCATGACGATCGCCCAGATGATTCCGCCGCCGGCCAATCCGAGCATGCCGAACAGCCAGCCGCCGATCACTCCGCCCACGAGACCGAGCAACAGGTCAACGAGAATTCCGTAGCCGGCGCCCTTCATGATCTTCCCGGCCAGAAAACCGGCGATGATGCCAACGATAATGGTGACGAGAATGGGGTTGAGCATTTCGAAGCCCTCGATGATGGGATTACCGCGAGCGCTCGGTCCGTCGCTCCGCACGCCACCATAGGCAAAGCCCGTACCGGCCTGTACAACTCTCCTGCACGCCGCTTTGGTGGCGCGCTTCTTCCACTCCCCATGGCGGTGTTTGTGCCACTTCACCGGCCAGCTTACCAACGAGCGTCGTCGTGCCGATAGATCTCAGCAAGTTTGGTTTGGGCGAAATGCTCCGGTGCAGTATCGATATTCGTCGGGTCGGCGCTCACCAAACCTCCATAGCTGAAACAGGGGTGAAACAGGGGTGAAACAAGGGTCAGAGTACACTTTGCCGAATCAACGATGTGGGATTGGTTGTGAACAAGTGCACTCTCGTTCCCCCTGAAAGGAAATCGCACCGGACAGCACAGTATCCGGATCAACGACCAGTTTCGTATTTGTTTTCGATGGACTGCGGCTGGCCCGGCCGATGTCGAGATCGTCGATTACCACTAGCCAGAGGAGTATCATGGCCGCGCTCAAGCCAGTGACACCCGGCGAGTTGTTGCTTGAGGAATTTCTGATTCCGATGCGGCTCTCGCAGTACCGTCTTGCCAAGGAAATTGATGTGCCGGCCCAGAGAATCGGCGAGATTGTTGCCGGAAAACGGTCGATTACGGCTGATTCCGATCTCCGTCTTTGCCGCTTCTTCGGCTTGTCCAATGGATACTGGTTGCGAGCGCAGGTGGCCTATGACACGGAGGTGGCGGCCAAGGCGCTTGCGCCGGTGCTTCGTCGCATCAAGCCCTGGGCGAGCACGGCGGCATAGCGTTCCTGCGCATCGTACGACTAACCGATGCATACCCTTACCACCTTCTCGTAATCTCAAGGCTGGCGCTGGTGCTTCGAGCCATGGTTCGGCATAATCTCCCTGTCCAGTCGCACTCGTTACCTGCATCGACCCCGCCCCTCATGTCCCGTCGCACACTCCGCCCTGCTCACGTCGCTCTTGCCGCCCTCGCCCTCACGTCTCTGGCGTGGCCGAAGCATGCCGTCCATGCCCAGAAGTCCCAAACTCGCGCCTTCACCATTGACGACGCGCTCAACGTTCGCACGGGCCACGTCGAGAATGTGTCACGCGACGGCCGCTGGGTCGCGCTCACCGTCCACATACGTCGCGACGGGCTGGGCGTGGACCACGCGCGCTTTGGCGACCCCACGTATGTGGCGCCAGCGCTGTCTAAATTTCAACTCATCGATGCCACCAGCGGAGCCACGCGGCAACTGTATCCCGATAAGGTGGACGTACGGAGTGCGAAATTTTCCAAGGACGGAACCAGGCTCGCGTACTTCCTGAGGAAGGGCGACGCGTGGTCGCTGAACGTGTACGACATCGCCGCCGGTCGCACGAAGGCGGCCGCGATCCAGACCACGAAAGACATCGCGTCCAACTCCGACTTGGTCTGGGCGCCGGACGGCAAATCCGTGCTCGTGGCGCTGCGGCCCGATGGGTGGGCGACGCGCGCACGTGCGGCGTTCCTTCATCTCTCCGAAGGAGAGATCGTGGTGCAGGATGCCAAGCTGCCGTTTCTGGCCTGGGACAGCGTGCGGAATATCAACGACAGGCAGATTCCCGCCGTGGTCACGCTCGGCACCGGCGCGGTGCGTGAGTTGCTGCCCGAAGCGAACATGAAGGGCGCGCAGTTTTCGCCCGACGGGTCGTATATAGTGTACTCCACCGCCGATCGGCAGAAGACGTCGTATGACAACACACACGGGACAGACTATGGCGTCTTCCGCGTGACTCTCGCGAGTGGCAAGGTCGATACGCTGGTGAAGCCCGCCGAGCATCGTGTATTGCCGCGGTGGAATGAGGCCGCGTCGGCGTTTGCCTATTCGGACAAGGGAAACGTGTTCGTGCGCTCACTCGACGCAGACAGCGCGCGCGATCTCACAAAGAAGTACCGCAAGCGCATTTCACCTACCGATACCACGCGTGTGTCGTACTCGCTCGTTGCGTGGCGTCCCGACGGCGGATCTCTATTGGTGAGCGCACGGGATGGGTACCATCTGCTCGATCCGCGCACCGATTCGATGTCGCTCGTGTATCCGCTGACGCCCGACACCGCCACTCGGCCATCGCTCAGCTTTGCATCGTGGAGCCACGACGGGCGGTACGTGTTCATGACCCGATCGGTCAGCGATCACTGGGCGCGCGGCATCGAGCGGTACGATGTGAATACACGACAGGCCACAGAGTTCGCCAGCGACGCCAATGTCTATTCGTCGTGGAACGTGTCTGATGATGGGTCGCGCTTTGTATTCGAGCGGTCCGACGGCGATCGTCCCAACGAAGTGTACGCGGCCGGTGCCGATTTCAAGGATGCACACGCGCTCACCAATCTCAACCCGCAACTCGCCGGCGTGGCGCTCGCTCACTCGGAGTTGGTGAGTTACCTCAACGTGGACGGCAAGAAACTCTACGGTGTGCTGTACTATCCGTACGGCTACACGCCGGGCCAGAAGTATCCATTGATTGCCGAATTGTACGAGACCTTCTTCGACAATGGCTACAACGAGAACATGAACCTGTTGGCGGCGCGTGGATGGTTCGTGTTCCACCCAAGTGTTGACCTGCACGTGGGCTACCCGGGCGAGGCGTGGGTGAAGGGGGTCACCGACGGGATCAACAGCCTGGAGCAGAAGGGCTTGGTGGACGGGACCAAGCTGGGGGTGGAGGGACAGAGCTACGGCGGGTATGCTACCAACCTGTTGATCACGCAGACCGACCGCTTCAAGGCGGCGGTGAACATCTCCGGAAAGGTAGACGTGATTTCATTCCTGGGCGACAGTCCCAAGATCGGCACGCGCAACTACTCCGCGGCCGAGGACGGCCAGGATCGCCTTGGCGCCACGCTCTGGAAAGCTCCCATGACGTATATCGAGCACTCGGCGATCTTCTACGCCGACCGGATCACTACGCCGCTGCTGATGCTTACCGGCAAGGACGACTGGAACGTGCCGTACACCAACGAGCGGGAGATGTACTACGCGCTGCGGCGGCTTGGGAAGGAAGCGGTGTGGGTGCAGTACGCGCACGCTGGGCACGGTGCCGGTCGCGCGGGCACGCCGGACGAGTTCGCGGATCAATGGACCCGGATTTTCGACTGGTTCGGGACGCATTTCAAGGGGGCGGGGGCGGACGGGCCGAAATAAGGCGGCGCGCTCACGGCCGCCAGGTTCATGGCGACTCTCGCCCTCTCATGCCCGCAGGCCGGCGTACAGAATGCGGTGAGCGGCGGTCATGGGCACACGGCGTCGCGAACCATCCGTCTCTTTCATTTCGAATCCCCGCAACGAGAGCGACCATGCGAACCTACACAGCCGTCGTCGAACGTGATACAGAAACCGGCTTGCTCGTTGGCCATATCCCCGGGTTCCGCGGCGCCCATAGTCAAGGCGCTACCATGGAAGAATTGGAGACTAACCTCGCGGAGGTAGTCGCCATGATCCTTGAGGATGGCGAGCCGCAACTTGAAGCCGAATTCGTAGGGACGCAGACCGTTCGCGTCGCCTGAATGGGTTCACTTCCGGTGTTCAAACCCCGCGAAGTCGTGGCCCATCTTGGGCGATGCAAAGCGAACAGCGGCCCTACGGCTCCCGACCTCACTCTTTCGTCACTGGTTGCGGCTGCGCTGTTGCGGCTGCGCTTGCCAGCTGCCAAGTTACACATTACACTTCTGCATGGCGATTACGCGCCTTCGGCATAAAGGCTTGGCGCGCTTCTTCAGTGACGGCACGACGGCGGGGATCCAGAGCAAGCATGCGGTGCGTCTGCGATTGATTCTCGGCCGGCTCGCGGTGGCCGTCGAGCCGCGTGATATGGGCTTGCCGGGACTCGCGCTGCATCCGCTGAGAGGGCCCCGGACTGGAACCTGGGCGGTGAGCGTCAGCGGCAACTGGCGTGTCACGTTTCGGTTCGACGGACCGGACGTGGTTGACGTCGATTACGAGGATTATCACTAATGACAGCCGTTTCCATGCATCAGCCGCCGCATCCCGGCGAGATTCTCCGCGAACTCTGCCTGGCACCCTTGGAGTTGAGCGTTACCGAGGCGGCGAAGTCGCTGGGCGTGAGTCGAAACACTTTGTCCTCGATCCTGAATGGCCGAGCGGGGATCAGTCCGGAGATGGCGATTCGGCTCTCCATCGCCTTCAACACAACGGCGGAAAGTTGGCTGAGGCAGCAGATGCAGTATGATCTGTGGTTCGCGGAACGCTCCCGCAAGCGCTTGCGCGTCCGAAAGCTCGCTGCGGCCTGATAGCCATCACGATGCCACACCGCACGCGGAGTGTGTCCACTCTCGCTATAGGGTATAGTGGGGTCTGGTCTGCCTCCGCGCGCGCACGGCGCAAGACCTGACCCCATCCTCTCCCATCCTCTCGATGCCCACCGTTGCACCAACCCCGCTCTCACCCGCTCTCAAGGTTTGACCGGCGCCAGTTTAAGCGACGTCGCGCGCGCGTTGAACGCTGCGAGATCCGTGGCCCACACCCCGGCGAGCGCGTCGGTCTGCACCTTCAGCTTCGCAGTCAGGTAGTCGAAGATCACCGGAGCACTATCGATTGGCTTGCCGTCACCGCGATTCACCGCGCTCAACAGACTGGCGATCCGGTTGTTGATCTTGATCGGGAAGTTGAGTGGATCCTGGCCACTCTGGTTCTGCACCTGGTAGATGTTCTCCTCGACCACAGCGGCGTCTGCGTTGAGCTTGTCGCCGAGCTGCTTCAGAACGGTATCGTTATTCCGTTTGAGCAGCGTGTCAGTCCGCGATCTGACAGTGCGAATGTCGATCACCGCCTGGTCGGCTGAGGACAACACGTCGCGGATGCGGGTTGCAAGTGCAAACTGCGCTTCCATGTCGGCATCCGTGACGTCGGTGAACAGCGGATTGGGCTTAACCTGGATCGGCTGCGAGAAGGTGTGGCCATCCACAACGAGTCGGATGGTGTAGCTGCCCGGCAGCGCAGCCGGCCCGTCCGTGCTTCCTCCCCACAGGATCATTCCCGGGAAGCTCGTCGCAGATTGATAACGAAGGTTCCAGGTGAAGTGGTCAAGCCCGGCGGCTTTGGAAGGGGCAGCGGGTGCTCTGCCAAAAGGTGGCGTCTCGTCGCTATCGGCGGCAGGCGTCGCTTTCGTTGTTGAGGTATCTGACGCGTATGTGCGAATCACCTTTCCGGACGCATCGAGGATGTCCAGCGCGACGCTCTTGGCTGGATGCTTGAGCCAGTAGCTGATTGTCGCGCCGTCTGTGGAACGAGTAGCCGGAGCCGGTGCGAAAAAATATGCGTCGCTCGCAGACTGCACCACCGACGAGTACTGCTCAAGCGGCACGATGTTCTCGAGCAGATAGAAGCCACGCCCATGCGTGCTGATGGCGATGTCGTGGCGATACACAATCAGATCCGATACCGGAACGTCCGGAAGCTTGAGCGATAGCGACGACCAGTGGTCGCCGTCATCGTATGACATGTAGACACCGTGCTGCGTGGCCGCGAAGAGGAGGCCCTTGCGGCTCGGATCCTCGCGAACGGCGTGCACGTAATCATCGGATCGGAGGCCGTTCACGATCTTCGTCCAGGTGCGACCGTAGTCGTGCGTGCGGTAGATGTATGGAGCGGGGTCGTCGAGTAGCGGGCGCTTCACGGCCACGTACGCCGCGCCGCCATCGAACGCCGACGCGTCGATCTGGCTCACGCGCCCGAAGCCCGGTATGTCCTTGGGCGTTACGTTGCTCCAGTTCGCGCCGTCATCGCGCGTCACGTAGATGAGCCCATCGTCCGATCCCGTCCAGATCACATTCGTATCGAGCTTGGACGGTCCGATGGCAAAGACCGTCCCGTAAACCTCGGGTGCGTTCATGTCGTGCGTGATCGGACCGCCCGATGCGCCCATAGTTGACGGATCATGACGTGTGAGATCCGGACTGATACGCGTCCACGATTGGCCGTTGTTGGTTGTCTTCCACAGATGTTGCGAACTGGCGTACAGCAGGTGTGGATCAATGGGCGAGAAGATTATCGGATACGTCCACTGCCAGCGCTCCACCAGCTCGCTAGATGGTTCGCCGGAGAACATGAGCGGATACGGGCTCACTTCCCGATACTCTCCGGTCGTGCGATTAAGCCGAGTGAGGAAGCCGCCGTTGTTGCTTCCCGCAAAGAAGATGTTGGGATCGAGCGGGTCTGGCGCGATGTATCCGGGCTCGGCGCCTCCGGCACTGTATGTCGCCGACGCATTGCCGCCGCCACCTCCAAACCCGCGTCCGCCACGCATTGCGTTCGCCGTGCTGGAAACGCAGATCGTGGATGCATCCTGCTGCGCACCGCACAGATCGTACGGGTAGGCCACTGTGGCCGCAACGTGGTATAGCTGCGCCGTCGAGAAGTTCTGATCCGTCCACTTCTTGCCGCCATCGGTCGATACGGCTCCGCCTCCGTCATTCGCTACCACGAGGTGCTTTCCATCATCCGGGTCTATCCACAGATCGTGGAAATCGCCGTGTGTGCCGCGCAGTGTCGTGAGTTTCTTTCCGCCGTCAGTCGATTTGAAGAGACTCGTGTTCTGCATGTAGATCACGTTCTCGTCCGTGGGATCGGCATACACGTGCGTGTAGTAGAACGCCCGCTGCCTGATGTCGTGACTTTCGTTCACGAGCTTCCACGTCGCGCCTGCATCATCCGAGCTGTACAGACCGCCTTTCGCGTTCTCGACGAGAGCATACACGCGGTTGGCGTTCGCCGGCGAGACGGCGACTCCGATCTTGCCATCGATTCCCACAGGGAGTCCCGCATTCCGCGTGATCTCGGTCCAGGTGGTGCCGCCATCCGTAGATTTGAACAGTCCGCTTCCAGCGCCGCCGGACGACGCGGTGTATTCCTTTCTGAATGCCTGCCAGAGAGCTGCGTAGATCACCTGCGGATTCTTGCGGTCGATTTGCACGTCGATCGCGCCAGTGCTGTCATTGCGGAAGAGCACTCGCTTCCAAGTCACGCCACCATCAGTGCTCCGATACACGCCGCGCTCACTGCTCGGCGCTGCATACTTTCCGAACACCGCAGCAAACACGACACGGGGATTCGTGGGATCCACGCGCACCTTGCAGATGGCATCGGTGTTCTCGAATCCCACGTGCGACCACGTTTTGCCCGCGTCGGTGGATCGGTACATCCCATCACCCGGCATGACGTCGCCGCGGATCTCGCATTCGCCGGTGCCAATGAACACCTCATTCGGATCTTTCTCCGATACGGCGACGGCGCCGATGGAGGCGCTCCTGATCTGTCCGTCGGTGACGGGTGCCCAGTGGTCGCCCCCGTTGGTGGTCTTCCAGAGGCCGCCACCGGTGGCTCCGAAATACGCCACTTTTGGCTGACCCTTGACGCCCGATACGGCGATCGAGCGCCCTCCGCGCTCGGGACCCAGATTCCGCCACTTGAAGCTGTGCAGCAGCGTGCTGTCCACGGGTGACGGTAGCGGCGCGTTGGCCAATTGCGCGGCCGCCGCATGCGGCGTCAGCGCGGCGGCGGACAGAACGAGGGCGCCAGGTACGAGCGCCGCGGCAAGAAATCGCGGAAGGCGAGCCATGAGGTGCAGTCCTTTTTCGGTGAAAAACGTGTTCGACGAGTTATGCGCTGCGCGCGGGAGATTGTCCAGTGCACATGGGCCAGTAGTGATGGATCTCGAGAAGTAGAAGTTCCCTCATGGCTGCAGAATTGCGGCGTGGCCGCAAGGGACAGCAGGCCATCCGCATACGATGTCGAAGTCTGTGATTACCACTAATCGAGGAATTCCATGGCCATCCCCAACACGCGCCAAATGAAGCGACGCCCGACGCATCCGGGTGAAATGTTGCGCGAAGACTTCTTGCCGGATTATGGACTCACCGTCGCAACCCTCGCTAACGCGGCCGGTGTCTCCCGACAGTCGATCAATGAGCTATTGCGTGAACGCCGAGCGATAAGCCCCGAGATGGCATTGCGCCTTTCTCGGCTCTTTGGAAACACCGCCGAATTCTGGATGAACGCCCAGCGCGCCGTCGATCTCTGGGACGCGATGCAGGCGGTGAAGGATGAGGTAGCTCGAATCAAGCCTCTCCGCGCAGCCTGACGGTGGCATGACCGTGGGCTGGATAACAAGCACAAGAGTGCACTTCCGCAAGTGTCATCTTTGCTAACTCTCCTGCGCCGACGGCAATAAAGAATTCCTCCATCTTTCCGGCCGACTGAAAGGTCATCAGCATTCTTGCATTGCCATTATTCGTTTTTGTGAAAGCATGAGGAACACCCCTGGGACCGAATACAGTGTCACCCGCTTTCGCATTGTAAAGCTTGTCCCCTTCTTTTATTAGAAATCCTCCTTCCAACACAGACCGGCATTCATCCTGGCTGTAATCAAAATGCAAAGCCGGTCCCCCACGCTTGACGCGGCTTGATTCGAAAACATACAAATCGCCGTTCGTATCTCTTGTAGATACCTTGGTATAAAAAATGTCGGATCTCGCGTGATGCAAATGAACAGGGCGCCAACCGGACCAGACCCTGTTCCCCAAGACATGAATACTGAGCACGCCGACCTACCCGATCGTTGAACCGCACCAGTTTATTCACCGACATCAACAGGTGGACCACATGAATTCGCTCGCCAGCGCCATTTCCAATGTCGGAAAGACCATCGCCGTTCTTATGCTGTTAAGCGGTTCCATGTTGTTCGCGCAAACTACGCAGGATTCCGTTCATCATATGTCGCACGGCGTAATGCCCTTCGATATGGCGAAGACTGTGCACATCTTCAAAATGACGGAGTCGGGAGGTGTGGAGCGGATTGTTGCGAGAGATCCACGCGAAAGCGATCAAGTTGCAATGATTCAGCAACACCTTAAGCACGAGGCCGAAAAGTTTCAGCGGGGCGATTATTCAGACCCGGCAAAGTTGCATGGCACAGACATGCCGGGACTTAAGGAGCTTCGTACCGGTGCAGCACGCATCAAGGTCTCGTACACGAAGTTTTCCAGGGGCGCCGAGATCACGTTTGAAACGAGTGATCTCCATTTGTTGACTGCTATACATCGCTGGTTCGGTGCTCAGCTTTCGGAGCACGGCGCCGAGGCCAAGGCAGGGTGAGTGGTAGCCTTGCGCTGCCAGTCGGTATCTGACGCTAAATTCTCTAATTCAGCCCCCTCACGGACTCCAAGTTCATGACGACTCTCGCACTCTCACGCCCGCAGGCCGGCGTACCCCGTGCGGCTCATCTCGCCGAGCCAATCACGCTCGACGTCGGGGATATTCAGAGCTTCGTGCTCTATCCCGTGGCGTTCCCGTTCGCGCGCTTCAGCTTCTGGCGCGTGCCGAGCGTGGAGGCTGGACGCCGTTTCCTCGACGCCATCATTCCCATGGTGACGAATGCGGTCCACAGCCGTTGCCCACACGAGGATCGCAAACCGTCGGAAGTGACCGTGGCATTCACGTGCGATGGGCTCGCCGCCGTGGGCGTTCCGGCCCGCTCCGTCGCCAGTTTCTCGCCAGAGTTCCAGGCCGGCATGCGCTCGCGCGCGGTGGAATTCCTGGCGGACTACGGTGTGAATCATCCCGACGGGTGGGAACGCGGGTGGGAGAAAGGCAACATTCACATACTCATCGGCGTGCAGACCACCGATATCCCGGACCCGGCCAACCCCTTGGTTCCAGCGGTGAGTGGGCGAGCGACTTTAGAGGATATCAATCAAAGAATTTCGGACTGTGCCGTCGCTGCTGGCGTGACACTGGTGGGCACGCAGCACGCCGGTGCCCTGTTCGACCCCGACACGAACACGTTCTGCGATCGCGAGCATTTCGGCTATGCGGACGGGTTTGGAAACCCCGACATCGCCGGCAGCGGATGGCCCGCACCGCCTGGTAGCGGCAAGTCAGACGGAAAGGGAGGCTGGTCCTCCATTGCCGCGGGTGAATTTCTTCTCGGTACGCGGGACGAGGCGGGCGAAATGCCCGTCGCGCCAGTTCCGATCGGTCTCGCGCGCAATGGGACGTACCTCGCGTACCGGAAGCTGCATCAGAACGTCGCGAGTTTTCGCGGCTGGCTGCGCGCGGAGAGCGCGCACTTTCCGGGCGGGGAGGAACTGCTCGCCGCGAAACTGCTGGGGCGTTTTCGCGATGGGACGCCGCTGGAGCGATCGCCGGACAAACCAGTAGGCTACACCTTCGCGCAGCGACTGGACCCGACGGTCATTCCAGAACTTACGGATTTCAGCTTCGGGGACGACGCCGCGGGGATACGCTGTCCGATGGGGGCGCACATCCGCCGAGTGAATCCGCGCGACTCGCTCGGCTTCAATGGCGTACTGGTCGATCGGCGGCGCATCATCCGGCGCGGGCTCCCATACGGGGCAGCGGTTCCGGAGACGATGGCGCTGGACGAAGTGCAGGCGATGGATGAGTGCGACGCCGATCGCGAGAGCCGGCACGGCGTGATCTTCATGGCACTCAACGCCAGTCTTGAGCGGCAGTTCGAGTTCGTGCAGCACGAATGGGTGAACTACGGCAACGATTTTCGGCAGGGCAACGACCGCGATCCACTGCTCGGCAATCGCGAAGGCGGGGATCGGATGACCATCCAGAGCAATCCCGACGACCCTGCGGCGGCACCACCGCATTTCTGCGCGGGTCTGCCGCAGTTTGTAACGACCCGCGGCGGCGAGTACTTCTTCATCCCGGGCATTGCCGCGCTGCGGCTGATCGCCACTGGTTCGGTCGAAATCGCCTGACCGTCAGCCGCACATTGCGCGACTGACGGTGGGATTCACCGCTGCCACGACAGTGATGACTACGGGGCGATCAGACCCGCTGTTGTCGCGAACTGGAGAAAGCTCTGCTTCAGATCATCCGGCGTGGGTCGCGTCGCCTGCTGCGCGAGAACGAAATCGCTCAGCGTTCGCTGAAGACCGAGCGACTGCTGCACCTGCTCCTGGGTGGCCTGTCCGTAGGCACCAAACAGAAAGGTGGTCGGTATCCGACAGCGCAGCATGTAACTCTGGAACGCGATCCGGCCCGACGTGCCCGGAAAGCCCACGCAATGACTGTACACACGCTGGATGACATCGGGGATCTGCGTTCGCAGCAACTCGAGATAATCGTTCAGCGCCGTCGCATCGTCCAGCGTTCCGCCGTCGAAGTTGCTGGTGAACAGGAGGTACTTCGACTCGAGATGATCTACTTTTGCCGGTTCTGATTCGTACGGCGCTTCGTCGATCACTACCCAGCGGGCAAGGTGCGTGGTGGCGACACGGACCAACGGGCTCTCGGCGAGCGCGTTGAGAGCACGAAGCTCACGCCGAATCGCGACGTCGTGCGCCGTGCCATCGACATCCAGTTCGCCAGTGATCGGCGACATCAGGGTCAGGCCGTATGCCTGTCCGAAGCGATCAGACATGGGCCACCTGCCCGGTGCCAGCCAGCGGCACGATTGGTTCGTAGATTGGCATTCCGGACATCGGTGAGGACAACGACGCGGAACCAGGCGCGGTCTTCGACAGACAGTTCTGCACGCGGGCGAGGAAACGATTGTACGCGCGCGCAAAGTCGGCGGCCGGAAGAGTTGCACTTGTTGCGACGAACTTCGTGAGCTCGTCGGTCAACTGCAGCGCTGAACGAATGTCGTTGGTCGAGGCGCCGGGGTACGCAGAGTAGTAGTAGTCGGTGTCGTACTGACAGTTCCGAATGTATGCGAGAAATGGCGAGATGGGCCGCGATCCCGGGTACTTCACCGACCAGCGCCAGATGTTGTCCATTCCCCCGGGCACGACCTGCGAGAAGGCATCGATGTACTTCTCCCACGCACCGTTGAAGTTGCTCTCGAACATCAGGTAGTCGTAGTGCAGATGCTCTTGCGGTTGCGACTCGGCGAGCCGCGGAAACGCAGTGCGCGGAATGATGACCCATCGCGCAAAATGAATAAACGACAGCTCGACCAGGTTCTTCTGGATGATGCCAATCCGTCCGAGGATCGACCACGTTGGCTGATAGAAGTGTCCGACAATGGCGCCGACGATCCCAAAGGCGAGGAGGTGGATGGTCAGTCCAACGAACCATGCCGCCGCACTAGGCGCGAGGAGCCATGCGCCCTCGCGCATGATGGCGTCCATCGGCAAGCCGAGAGCGTGAAGCAGTTGGAGAACGATCGCCGTAACGGCGCTGATGATCACGCCGCTGATAAACCCCCGTACCTCTGGTGGCTGGAGGCTGAGGCGAATCAACGCGAATACCAGGCGCAGGCCGAATGTCTTGAGCGGCGGCATTCGCGTGAACGCGGTCAACGCGTATGTCTTGCCGGAGAGATTTGACAGGGGCACCTTCGGGTTGCGGGCTCGGACGCTGGCGCCAAGGAATTCCCGGCGCTCTGGATTATGCGATGCTCGTCGGGTCGGGTCAAGAGGTTGATCATTCCGGCAGCGCGACTACGAAAATATTCACTTCACCCTCGTGCGCCTCACCGTTGGCGGCTGGAACGAGGCTGGGTCAAGACGGGCGCGATTTAGCAACACGCCGGCGGCTTGGCGATGAACGAGGCGTGTGCGCGTTGCGAACGCGCGCTCAGCAGCAACGTCGATGGTTAGAACGAGATTGCGGGCGACGGTGAAACCCGATGAGCCCTCGCGTAAGATCCGACCCCATTATACCATACTCTCTCGACCGCGTCCTTATCCGTTCCCTCTCGCCCAGAGCTGCGCATTATGTCTACGCCCGACCGCGTCTACCGCCTGGAGCGGCTCCTGTCCCTTGTCGTTGGCGTCGCGGCGATCGTTGCCGCCCTCGTGGCACTTTACCAGGCGACGCTTGCGCGCGCGCAGGCACGGACGGCGGCGTGGCCGTATCTCGGCCAGGGAAACTCCCTCGCGGGATACAAGAGTCCGTACACGCGTACCGTCGCGAACCAGGGCGTCGGACCGGCGCGCGTCCGACACGTCCGGGTCGAGGTGGACGGACGGCCTGTGCCGACGTGGGACGCCGCAGTGCTCGCGCTTACGGGTTCCGCCCCGGGGGGATACGAGTACTCGGAGATCGGGGTCGGAAGCGTGCTGTCGCCTGGGGTCGTGGACACGCTGCTCACGCTCCCGAGCGGTCCGCAGGCCATCGCGTTCTGGCGGGCGGCGCCGGCGCGCTTGACTGTGGCGATCTGCTATTGCTCGGTGTACGACGAGTGCTGGGTGGCCGAGGACCGGCGCGCCGATCCCCGTCCGGTCCACGGCTGCGCAGCGCCGGGTGACACGGCGGCATTCTTCCGGCAGTAAGCTGCAACGCGCGTCGCGTCACGTCGCGTTGCGCGCCCGAGAGGACGCCCAGACGGAGTTATCACGACGCTCCGGTGCTTCCGTGACGACACAAGAATGGGCGAACGATTGCCTGCCGCCGTTGCGGGGCGCCGGTGAGTTCATCAGTGCGCAACTCGATCCCATCCGCATTATCGCGACTGGGACCGTCGGTCGCGGTACTGCACACGCCAACAGCGACGTCGCGCGATGGAGTTTTTTCGAGCAGGCTCGGTAGAGAATGGCGCCAAGATCGCACCAGCCATCGCTGATCTAACGATCAGCACGCGGGGGTTTCATCGAGTGGGACCCCGGCGAACAGACCCACTTCCGAGGTCGCTATATTCTCGAGATGCGTCACTGACTGGATTGGCTCCTCTATGTTGCGGCGACCGGCTCCGACTGACGGAGCCCGCGCAACATCCCAGCCGCATTCGTGCCTCCAGCCCTACCGTTCCGCAAGCCAGCGTTACAGGATCCACTGCGTAAACTGTATGACCAAGGCACTTCCGAAAATGCGGTGCGCCCTAAACCTGCTCGTTAACCACCATGCGGTACTCAATGAAGCATTCCCCGTGGACGTCGCGCGCGGTATTTCCGCTCGCGGCCGTCACTCTCGCCGCGACCCTCGCCGTACTCGCCCGCCCCGCCGCCGCGCAGGGCCCCACCGACGAGATCCAGGTCTACGACGCCGGCATCGCTGAGCTTCACAAGTTCAATCTCACCCTGCATACCAACTTCACACCCGACGGCGCCAAAGCTCCGGCCTACTCCGGCGCCATCATCGCCAACCATTCGCTCGACGGCGGCTTCGAGTGGGCTTACGGCGCCAAGCCCTGGCTCGAGCTCGGCCTCTACCTGCCGCTTTACAGCGTCACCGATCAGTACGGTCCCGCCGTGACCGGCGGCAAACTGCGTCTGCTCTTTGTTTCGCCCAACGCCGGCGAACGCACGTTCTTCTACGGCGCCAACTTCGAGTTCAGCTACAACGCAGCCAAATGGGATTCCCACCGCTACAGCTCCGAGATCCGCCCGATCGTCGGCTGGCACATCCATCCCTGGGATTTCATTTTCAATCCGATCCTCGACAATTCCTGGGACGGTGGAATCGCCGCGCTACAATTCAATCCTGCGGCGCGCGTCGCGTACCACGTCAACTCGCAGTGGGCGGTTGCTGCCGAGCAATACTCGGGGTTCGGTCCGCTCCGCCAGCTGGTTCCCGGCAAACAGCAAGTCCAGCAGGTTTGGGCGGCGTTCGACCACTACTCCACTATGAACATCGAAGGTGGAGTGGGCTTTGGCCTAACCCCCGCGTCCGATAAGCTCACGCTCAAGTTGATGTTTTCGCGCGATCTGAATTAGTCGAAGTTTGAACTGCAAGACCCTGAATTTCACAGCTCGGACATCACGGTTGCAGTGTTTTTGAATCAGAGCTTCGCAGTCTGATGACGCGTTATCGAACAACCATACTTTGGCTGACAGGACAGCGTCGCGTTGATCACGTTCATATTGCCGGGCCTGTCCAATTCGGGGCCGGTGGAGCATAGGGTCAGGTCTTGCGCCGTGCGCGCACCGCGCAAGACCTGACCCTAAATTTCCCTCTAAATTTCCCTAAATTTCCCAAGTCACCTCACTGCATGGGCGGCCGACGCGCGTGGACCGGCCACTCCGCCGGCGCCGGCGGCGGCGTTACGGCTTTTGTCTTCAGCAATGTCAGCGCCTCCTGCACTCCGCGCTCGAGTTGTGGATCGCGCCCCTTCGCTACGTCGCGTGCATCCTGCCACACCGTAATGTCCGGCGGCACACCTTCGCCTTCGACTATGAACTGGCTGTTCGGCCCGTACACCGCGAGCGCGGGCGCCGTGATCGAGCCACCGTCCACGAGCGGATATGGCACCGCTGCGTTTACCAATCCGCCCCACGTACGCGATCCGATCTCCGGACCGATTGCCAATTGACGGAAGACCCACGCGAAGTAGTCGCCGCCGGAGCCCGCCATCTCGTTGATCAGAAGCACCTTGGGGCCGAACAAAGCCGCGGCCGGCAATCGCGTAGCCGGTGCGCCAGGCACCGGTGTCGTGACGCCGCCCATCGGCTTGCGCGCCATGATTCCCACCATGTAATCGTCGAGCAAGCCGCCGCCGTTGAATCGTTCGTCGATTACGGCACCTTCCTTGTTCTGTTGCGCGAAGTAATACCGGTCGAAGGCCGTGATCGCTGGCGCGCTCGTGTTCGGCACCCACACGTAGGCAAGTTTGCCGCCGGAGAGTGAATCGACCTTACGACGGTTATCCTCGATCCACGCGCGCTGACGAAGCTGCGCCTCGCTCCGCACTGGCACCACTGTCACAGTCCATGACCCTTCGCCGCTCGCCTTGTTGCTCAACCGAAGGACCGTCTGACGTTCGGCCGTCCCGTCGAGCGCTTTCCACGGCTCCTCGCTCGTTGTAACCGGCGCTCCGTTCACATCGATGATGTAATTGCCGACGTGCGCGTTTACGCCCGGCTCATCGAGCGGCGCGCGGAGTCCTGGATTCCAGCTCTCGCTCGTATAAATTCGCGCGATCCGCCAACGCTTGCCGTCGGGCACGAGATCGGCGCCGAGCGCGCCGATGTGCGAGCTGTCGACTTGCGGCACGTCGCCCTCGCGCACGAAGGAATGCGCCACTGACAACTCGCCGCCAATCATGTCGGTGACGTAGGTCAAATCAGTCCGATGACGCACGTATGGTAGCAGTGGCAGGTATCGCGCGAGCACCGCGTTCCAATCGGCGCCGTGGTGGTTCGGCGCATAGAAAAAGTCGCGCTCGATGCGCCACGCTTCGTTGAAGATCTGTTTCCATTCCGCAGTCGGATCGATCTCCGTTCGCAGTGATACTGCAAGCCGCCCGTCCGCCGGCTTGGGCGGCGTGGCCGCATCGACAACGCTCCAATTCTTTCCGGTCAGGTACAGCAACTTGCGTCCATCGTCTGACGCCGACACGTCCGCGACGCCCACGACGAACACCTCGGCGCTGCGCTTCGCCATGTCCCACTTGTGCAGGGTAACGCCGGGCTCATTCTGTATTCGTTCACCGACAAACAGCGTTCCAGCTGGTCCCGGCACAAGTTGCGTGTACGCGCGCACGGGCATGGGCAGCGCGAGAATGCGGCGGTCCATCCGGTCGAAGTCGATGCGCACCTGTGGCGCGCGGGCTGGACGCACAGACGGCTCGCGCACCGTGTCCGGCGTGGCGGCGCGCGTCGTGTCAGCCGGCCGCTGCGATGGAGTTGCCACACGTGGCGCACCGGGATTCGGCGCACCGGGACTCGTCCCGATCACGCGTGCCGCTGCTTCTTCGTCGCTCTCGGGCGTGAACGGCGTGGGCTCGTCCGAGCGCAACAGCGCCACGTACACGCCCGACGTGGAGCTGTGGGTCAACGAGCCCAAGTCGGCCCACCCGCTCGCGAGTCCCAGGTCGGTACTGGCGAGGAAGTAGAGCCACTTTCCATTGTGATCCCACACCGGATCCGTGGCGTTCGCGAGCGCATCGGTCAGCACGCGCGTCTTGCCGTCCGTCACCGACCACACTACCACGCGGTGGAACTGATTCGGGAAGCTCTTGCTGTAGGCGAGCCATTTCGAGTCTGGCGACCATTGCGGAACGATCGCAGCCACGTCCGACGCCGCACCGCCGATGTCGGCGACGGTCATCTGACCGCTCGCCACGTTAACCACGCGTATGCGAGTTTTGTCATCGACGAACGCGATGCGCGACCCGTCTGGCGACCACGACGGATGCCACGCGTATTTCGCTTCGGCCATCGACAGCGTCCGCGCCGGCCCGAGTCCATCGGCATTCCCGATCTCGAGCTTGTAGCCGCTGCCCTCATCCGAGATCCACGCCACCGTCTTGCCATCTGGCGACCACACCGGGGCGTGATCCGCCGCGCCCGAGGAGTGCGTCAGATTGCGCGCGTCGCCCTTGGATACCGGCACGGTGAAGATGTCGCCGCGCGCCTCGAACAGCGCGCGCTTCCCCGATGGGCCGAGCGATGCCGACGTGATGCTGCGCGTGACGTCCTGCCAGTGCGTCTCCGCCCACGGGAAATCACCGCGTACGGTGATCGACAATTTTTGCGGCGCACCGCTCTTGCTCGTGTCGAGCAGCCAGAGCCAGCCGTCTTGCTCGAACACCAGCGTGCCATCGTGACCGTCGAGCGTTTTGACGTCGGCGTCCTTGAAGTGCGTCAACTGCGCGAGTGCCTTCGTGTGCGTGTCGTACGACCACACGTTCGTCGCCCAGTCGCGATCCGACAGGAAGTAGATCTTGTCACCCATCCACACCGGATCGATGTCCATCGAGCGTTCGTTGGGCAGCTTCGTCTCGGTCGAGTCGCCTAGATTGACGATCGTGAGAGGCGTGTTCTGGCCGCCGCGATAGCTGCGGTACTCCACGTCCCAGCGGTCCACGCGGTCGACGGCGAGCTGCTTTCCGTCGGGCGAAAAGCTCCCACGAAATCCCATCGCCGACGGTAGCAGCGTGGCGGCGCCCCCCTCCCTCGGAATCATGAAGAGCTTCGCGTAGCTCGTCGGCGCCGATTCTCGGCCCGACGAGAAGAGCACGTCGCGTCCGTCGGGCGTCCATCCACGTGCGATCTCGCCGGCCGGGCTCCACGTAATGCGTAGCGGCTCCCCACCCTCGGTGGCCACGACGTACACGGCGTTGACGCCAGCGCGATTGGACGTGAACGCGATGAACTTGCCGTCGGGCGAAAAATGCGGATAGCTCTCGATCGCCGGCGTACTCGTCAAGCGTCGCGCCTCACCGCCTTCGCGGGACACGACCCACAGATCGGCGCCGTACTCGAACGCGATCTGCGTGGCGCTGATCGTAGGCTCGCGAAGGAGCCGGCTCGGTCCGCTTGGCACGGCGGACGGTTGGGCAATCGCGAATGCCGGAATCAGCAGCAGCGCTGCAGCAAGACGAGTCGTCATGGCTTGAAAATGAGGTTGGGAAGTTCTCCGCCAAGCTAGTCCCAATCACGCTTCAACGCACGCCGACGCCGGAACGGGGCGTCTTCTATAGAAGACGCCGGCATTACTCCTGCCAATTTGCATCGTGCAAGATCCGCCCGCGTAATCGTACCGGTGATCGGCCGATGACCTTGAGATACGCCACGTGGACGAGTCTCGTCGTTTCGGCGGCGGCTCCGCAGAGCAACGAGACTTGTCGTCCGCTGCGGTGATGCGCGGAACTGCTGCGGTGATGCGCGGAACTGCTGCGGTGATGCGCGGAACTGCTGCGGTGATCCGCCGAACTGCTGCGGTGATCCGCCGAACTGCTGCGGTGATCCGCCGAACTGCTGCGGTGAGCCGTAGGACTCCAACAAGAGA
This sequence comes from Gemmatimonadota bacterium, assembly GCA_041691775.1. Taxonomy (GTDB): domain Bacteria; phylum Gemmatimonadota; class Gemmatimonadetes; order Gemmatimonadales; family Gemmatimonadaceae; genus Fen-1247. Next base: position 60,093 of record JBEPUB010000002.1, on the reverse strand, counting down.
CCGTCTCGCCGTAGGCGATGTCGCGATTCGGCGTGGCTCGCCGTGATAAAAGGGGAAGCCCAGAGGTTCCCCTGCGCGGTACGCCAATTGCACGACCGCTCGACGATGCGGCAGGCAAGTGCGATGCCTCACCACACCCTATGCTGGAGAGCATAATGACGCCAGAAGTCTCACCTCGGATCGCGGAGATCGCATGCACGTAGGGAAATGGAGTGTCTTGTTTACCGGAGTCATCGCTGCGCTGGCGACCTCTACGCGTGCTAACGCCCAGATCTGGACCGCCGTTTTGAACGGCCAGGCAATCTCGCCGACCGGCTCCCCCGGGCCTGGTCTCCCGACCGGCTCCCCCGGGACTGGTCTCGCGACGGTGTCGCTGGCTGGATCGGAGCTTACGGTCGACATCAGCTTCTCCGGTCTACTCGGCACGACCACAGCGTCGCACATCCACTGCTGCACCACCGCGCCATTCACTGGGACTGCGGGGGTCGCAACTGCCGTCCCGACCTTCCTCGGCTTTCCGCTTGGCGTCCAATCGGGTACGTACAGCGGAATTTTTGATCTGATGCTCGCGAGCTCGTACAACCCGGCATTCATCGCAGCGAATGGGAACAGCATAGCTGCGGCCCGCGTTGCGTTGATTAGCGGGATGAATTCGGGCAACACGTACGTGAACATCCATACCACGAGGAATCCAGGCGGCGAGATCAACGGCTACCTCGTCACGAGCACACCGGAGCCAGGCAGCGTGCTATTGCTCACTCCAGGGCTCATCGGGCTCGCCGGTGTCGTACGCCGGCGACGAACGCTTGGGGGAAACAGCATGGGCTCAGCAACTGCCTTGGAAGTCAACCAGTAACGACGTTGTAGTCGACCCAAAATTTCCCTCATTGCTTTGATACGAACAGCCCCGCGGTGCGCTTACCGAGGGGCTGTTCGTTTGCATTCAATGTCTAACGGTCACTCGGAAGCCACGAGCTCACGGCAACTTCTGCCCCGTCTTGTCCAGCTCGACCACCGGCGCGAGCCCCGTCGCTTTGACGCCAGCGGTGATCTTTGCGCCATCGCCCACGATCAGGATTGTAAGATGGTTCGGGTTCATGTATTCCGATGTCATCGCGGCTACGTCGGCCGCGGTGGTCTGCCGAACGGCGTCGATGTAACTCGACCACCAGTTTTTTGGCAGATTGTTGTCCACAATTCGCGAGACGATCGCCTCTGTCCCGGCGTTCGACTGCAGGCTCGACGGCAGTGAAAGCGTGAGCGCATTCCGGGCCGCGGTGAGTTCCGCCGGCGTTATGGGTATCGCGCCGGTCATGCCACGGATCTGCGTCATCGCTTCCATCAGCGACGAGTCGGTCTTTTCCCTCGTGACGGCGCCCTGCGCACGTTCGGAGCCCGGTCCCTTCAGCCACGATGTACGGGAATTGAAGCCGTAGCTCCAGCCGTGCTGCTCGCGGATGTTGGAGTTGAGGCGCGACTGGAACATCCCGCCCAGAATCGCGTCCATGACGCTGATCTTCGCCATGTCGGGTGAGAACTCTGGCGGGACTGTCCGTGCGAGCATGATTTGCGACTGCGGCTTGTCGGGCATGTCCACCAGATAGATGGTGGTGGGGCTCGGAGCGGGTGCGGCGGGATAGCTGATAGTGATTTTCTTCCCGCCCGACGGCCACGCGGCGAACGCCTTTTCCAATTTCTCCTTCGCCGCGGCTCGCGTCATGTCGCCCACGACGTACACGGTTGCGTTGGCCGGCTCGAAGAATTCCTGGGCCAGATCGGCGACGTTGTCCCGCGTCGCCGCTCTGATATCCGCGGCGTCGAGCACCTTGCCGTAAGGTTGGTCGCCGTAGAGGAGCTTGGGTGCGATTTCCGCGGCTACGACGCCAACGACGTCCTGTCCGCGGGTGTACGCCGCTAGCGCCTGGGCTCGCAGGCGTTCCAGCGCTGGCGCCGGGAACGTGGAGTGTCGCATCATGTCCATCATGATCGACAGCGTTGCGTCGAAGGTCCGGGAGAGCGACGAGAATCCGGCGTTCCCAGATTCTTCGCCGACGCTAAAGCCGACGTTGGTTCCCAGCAGCGCCAGTTGATTGGTGAGCTGGTCGGCGGTGCGCGTGGCCGTTCCCTCGCGCATCATCGCGCCAACGAACTCCGACACGCCTTCCTTCGTGCCCAACTGATTGGCGCCGCCGTTGAAATGAATCGAGAAGGTGACGATGGGTAGATCATGCCTCTCGACCACGACCAGCCTCGCGCCGTTGGACAGGGTGTCCATCGACCACGACGGCGCCTTGAACGCCGGCGCTGGTCCCACCGGTGGCGCCTTTGTGCGATCGAGCGTCGCCCCCTGGGCGATCAGCGCCGTTGGCGCCAGTAGCGCCAACGCGACGAATATCGTGCGGATGCTGTGCTTCACTTGCCCACCTCCTGAGTCGACGCAAACGGTGACGTGATCGGTGTCGACTGATCAGCGTGTGACGCGAGATCGCGCTTGCCCGTCGGGACCGCGGAGAGCACGATGCGGTTGGGGCCGAGGTATTTGTTGGCAACGCGCTGAACGTCGGCAGCGGTAACAGCCCGGGTTTCAGTGATGTCCTTGGCGTACCACGACGGATCGCCATGATAGATCCAGCCGCTTGCCAGCGTTATCGCCTTACCGAGCATCGACTGCAGCCGGTTGTAGGCGCCGAATTCGATGCTCGCGGTGGCCTTCTTCATCTCTTCAGCGGTTGGCCCCTGGGCCCTGAACCGGTTGATCGTCGAATCGATCGCCGATTCCAGCTTTGTCAGGTCGACACCGGGAATCGGCACCACCGTCAGACCTACCGTTCCGGCATTCTCGTTCATCTCGGGCCGGAGCGAGATCGACGACGCCCATTTCCGGTCGTAGACGAATTCCTTCGTGAGCCACTGAGTACGGTCGCCACTAATGATCGCACCCATGACGCTCAGCGCCGCGCGATCCTGAGACTGCACACCCGATCCCGGCCACTCGATGAACAGCTCGGGCAGCGCGACGTGATCTTCGTACACGAACCGCTTTGGTGCGTCGAGGTGCGACGCAGCTACTACGGGGCGAGTGATCGCGGGCCCACGCGGAATCGGCCCGAAATATTGCTTGATCCAGGCCTTCGCCTGCGCTGGGTCAAAATCGCCGGCGATCACCAGCACGGCGTTATTCGGTGCGTACCATTTGTTGTAGAACGCCTTGACGTCTGCCTCGGATGCCGCCGAGAGGTCAGTCATCGAACCGATGACCGGCCAGTGGTACGGATGGCCAGCCGGATACATCTCCGCGTCCATGATCTCACCCACCCGCCCGTACGGACGATTGTCGTAGCTCTGGCGCCGTTCGTTCTTCACGACGTCGCGCTGTGCGTTGAGCTTGGCAAGATCGAGCGCATCGAGCAGCCAACCCATGCGGTCCGATTCCAGCCAGATCTCGGTTTCGAGGTAGTTGGACGGCACCTGCTCAAAGAAATTGGTTTTGTCGTTGTTAGTCGAGCCGTTGTTGGAGCCACCGACGCCTTCGGTGTACTTGTCGTGCATGCCGTAGGGCACGTGGCCCGATCCTGTGAACATCACGTGTTCAAACAGGTGGGCGAATCCGGTGCGGCCGACTTCTTCGTTCTTGGAGCCGACGTGGTGCTCCACGTCGACGGCCACAACGGGCGCCGAGTGGTCCACCGACAACAGCACCGTCAGCCCATTCGGTAGCTGGTACGATTCCACCGGAATCCGGGGGAGGGATGATCGGGGCTTTTGCGCCGCGGAAGTCCCGACGATGCCAAAGAGCAGCGCCAGGGAAAGGATGGGGTGTATGCGCTTCACGAAACCTCCAGGTTGGGAAGTGAGATAAAACTACTGCCAATGCGGGCCGGTGGCGCCTTTCAACCGACGCCTATTGCATCGCTACGTTTGGTGATGGTGACGACCCGATCCGATCTTTCGAGGATCACACGCACGCTGGCACGTGAAGCCGGCCATTTGAAGTTCCGGACGCCGAGCCACGTCTATAACCCTCTAGACTATGCGTGGGCGGCCCATCGCGAGTATCTGCAGCGCTACGGCACAGAACGCGGGCGGGTGTTGCTGCTCGGCATGAACCCGGGGCCCTGGGGAATGGCGCAGACGGGCGTGCCGTTTGGCGACGTTATGACGGTGCGCGAGTGGTTCGCCATCGAAACTCGGCTCGGTCGCGTATTGCCGGAGCAGCATCCCAAGTATCCGATACTCGGCATGGCGTGTCATCGCAACGAAGGGAGCGGATCGCGACTCTGGCGTTGGGCCGAAGCGCGAGTCGGTTCGCCGGATGATTTTTTCTCGCGCTTCTTCGTGTGGAATTACTGCCCGCTGTTGTTCATCGGGGACGGACACAATCTGATTCCCGAGAAGCTGAGTCGGCGCGAGAACGAAGCGCTTACGGCGGTGTGCGATCGAGCGCTCGCGGCCGTAGTGCGCGCACTGGCGCCGGCGGCCGTTGTGGGTATTGGGCGTTATGCAGAGCGACGAGCGACGTCCGTTCTCGGTGCAGATGCAGACGTGCGTTATCTGCCGCACCCGAGTCCGGCGAATCCGGCGGCGAACAAGGATTGGCCGGCGCTGGCGGAGCAAGTGCTCAAGCCGTGGTTACCGCCCGCTATCTGACCCTCGTCGCGCCATCGTTCCCCTGACAACTGGTTGTAGGACGCAGCGACGCGACGGAGCCGTCACATCGATAGAACCGTCACCGTGACTCAGAACGGCGGATCGGGACACGCGGGTGAATCACAACCGAGTCAATCACGTCGCCCTCCTCAATGCGATCCACGACGTCGAGGCCCGCGATGACGTTGCCGAACACGGTGTAGTCGCCGTCGAGTCGAGCGTTGTCAACGAGATTGATGTAGAACTGCCCGTCTCCCGTGTCGCGCCCGCGTGTCGAGATGCCGATTGTTCCGCGTCGATTTGCGCCACCCACTTCGTCACGCATGAAAGTGCTGGCGACGGGATCGTACTCGTCCGCCCCCGGGCTGCCGCCCTGCACGAGGAAGTTGGGGATGACACGGTGAACGGTGTTGCCGGTGTAACGGCCGGATGTCGCGAGCCCCGCGAAGGTGTACACCGTCATCGGTGCAACATCCGTGTCGAAGCGAATTGTCACGGAACCTTTACCGCGAATGGTGATCGAGGCGGTTGCTCCGTCCAACGCCGTCAACGCCTGTTCGGAGGGAAACGGTGGCGGCGCATACGTGCGGGTGGCGGGTTCAATCGCTGCTCCACCGAGCGCCGTGATCTGGTCGGCTGCCGCACGAGCTACGGCGGGGTCGGCATCGTATAACCGTTCACCCAGCCACAAGAGTGTCGCGGCGTCGGTGCCACGCATGGCCTTGATGATGCCGACGCGCGGGTCTCGCCAGGTGACCGGGCGGTTCGTCGCGAGACGTGCGAATGACGCGCGGAGCGGAGCACTCCACGACGTGTCGAACGGCGTGGCCTTGCCGAGCAGCTGAGCCGCCGCCAGCACGAGTCCGGCGTGATCTCGGCCAAGTGCGCGCAGCGCTTCAGCCGGCGTCGTCATGGCGGCGATGACAACATTGGGCGCGACATCGCGGGCGAGTGCCGCCAACGTTGCAGTATCGTCGATCACCCTGGCCGCGTGCGCGGCCCACGCGCGCGCCTGCCAGACCGGCGATGCTGCGAGTGCTCGTACCGCAGCATCGGCTGCAGCGGGATCCGCCTTCGTCAGAGATACAGTCGCATGTGCTCGGCGGCGCCATGAGGTTGCGCGAGTGAGCCAGGGTCGCAGCAGCGTTGCGTCACACTTAAGTGTCCCCAACTCGTCGATGGCCAGCAGCGCCACATGCTCACTCGCGTCGCGCGTGGCAAAGGACGCTCGCTCGCACGTTGCAGCGACGGACAGCGCCTGAAAGCGCACGATCGGACTGGGGTCGCTCCGCCACACGCGTCCCATGGTGACACCAAGCGCTCGCACATCGGCACTCGTATCGCGCAACGCCGCGGCAATTGTCAGCGAGTCGCGATCGCGGGTGGGAACGAGTGCCCGCATTGCGAGCAAACGCAGTTCGCTGTCGTGCGTTTCGATAACGCTGCGACGCAGCTCAGCGATTGTCTCCGGTGAAGGATGGAATGACTTGGCGTTGAGGCGAATCATGGACTCGAGCCCGCGCGCCGCACCGCGTTTGGTGATTGCCGATGGTTCGGCCAGCCCGCGGACGAGATCGTGTTCCAACTCGACCGACGCGTTCATTGCCCGGCCCGCCGAGGCGTACCATGTGCCGCGCACCGCCGGATCTTTTTCCGTGATCAGTGCATTGGACGAGATCGGCGCGTGCATTTGTGCAGCCGCCTCGATCACGGCAATGCGCACCGAGGCGTACGGTGAAGTGAGCAGCGGTTCGATCAACGCCGCATGCTCCGCATTCTCGAGACGACCGACTGCTCTGACCGCCAGTCGCTGAATCAACGTATCCGGTGATTGCAAGGCAGCGACGAGCACAGGTATGCCCGCTTCTCGAAGGTACTCCGCGGCGACCACCTGATATCGGGTAACGGGCGGAGCGGTGGGCGCGGGTTGCGCCGCCTGCATGAGCAATACGAGGAAAGGCCACATCCCCGCAATGTGCAGTCACGAAGGGGACTTGGGAACAGGCTGATGGCGAGTGAGTTGACTCTTGCGAGCGCAAAATGGCGTGGCACCCTATACGATATGCACGCAGCGTTTTTGGAGCAGAGCTTCCAGGCCTGATGCGCAGTAACCTGACACTTGACCCGCGATCGCTATGCCTCCCGACCATCTACATGATCGCGCGGCCATGCAGCGTGCGCAGCGTTGCCACCAGGTCATTGGTACGAGTCAGATGTACGCGTCTGCAGCATCGAGAGATGGCGGCATCAATTCGGTCAAGACGAACGGTGGGAGTTCGGTTATAAAGGACAACAGCTGATAGTAGGAACGGGATGAATCAACTGGTACTTTACGCCGGCCGCTATTGCACACTTTGTAAATCGCGCATAGCCTCGCGGGTCCACGGATGGGTGACTCCGTAAGTGCGTGTCAGAACTGCGGCGCTGTGCTGCAAAGCGGAACGCGCTTCTTCCCGACGTTCTTGCGCGCTCAATGCCATGCCGAGCGCAGATTCTGTATATGCGGCGCGCGGGTCTTCGCCATAGGTTGTGTGGTCCCAGATCAGTAGTGCGTGCCTCAGAAGACGCTCGGCCGCGATCCAGTGATGTTGAGCGATGAGCAGCCGACCTTGTTCTGTCTCGAGAGGCGCCCTTCGTGGATTCATGTCGCTCAGGTTGGCCGCAAGCGGCACGGCGTGCGCAATCGCGACCTCGGCATGGACGAGATCTCCGCGCTCCCGGAAGATCTCCGCTGTATTCAACCAGCTCAGCATTACAACTGGAACATCAATATTGGCCGTACCAGTCTGCGCGGCAATCATTCGTGCCTCGTCTAATGCGCGCTCGGCCTCGGGCAGCCGATTTTCCAGAATCAGGACACGCGATAAGTTGTATAGAGCCAGTGGACGGGCAGCCGCTCTCACCCCGCGCGCAATCGCACGATCCTGGATCGCCAACTGCTTCCGAAACCACGGCTCTGCGCCTCTGAAGTCGCCAGCGCCGTAAAGCGCCGCGCCGATGTTGCCGGTCGGCAGTGCGAGACCTGGTGCGTCGGGGCCGAGCGCGAGTGTCGCACGCCGAAGCACGTCGTGCAGATATGGTTCCGCTGCTGCCGGCATTCCTCGCGACAGCAGCGTTGCTCCAAGACTATTCTCGGCGCTGTAGCAGACCCGCACCGTGTCCGCGCTTCCGTGACAGAGGGCAATGACACTGCGGAATCGCGGCTCCGCTTCGCGCCAGTCGCCCCGCGCATAGCTGATCTTGCCGAGTTCGTGAATGTCCTCCGCTTGATTGGGTACGGGGGGTGAACCGATTCGGCGATCGATCGCCAGCGCAAGTTCGAGTTGTCGTTCTGCCTCCTCGAATCGCCCGAGCGCACCGTACGTACGGCCGATAGTGCGGCGGACCATCGCTTCGGAGGCTGGCTGCTGGCGAAACGCGGTATCTGCGCGCGCTGCTGCCTGGTCCAGCACATCAGCGACCCGCACATCTGGCTTCCCGGCGCTATACCAACGCCCATCGGGCGCGGAGAGAATACCCTCGAGGAAAGTGCTCGTGCGCTCGGCCGTTGTCCGTTCGCGGTCAGCCGTTGTCCTCTCGCGCTCGGCAACGACGCGTGCCGTGTCAGCGCGTCGAGCTTGCCGAATCGCGACCGCGCTGCCAACAAAGAGTGCGAGTACTGCTACCGTGGCGGCGACTACGCCGACTAGATTGCGGCGCGCAAACTTCCGCACACGATACAGTGGTCCGCCTGCATGCGCGGCAACGGGTTGTCCATCGAGGTACAGACGCACGTCGCTGGCGAGTGCATCTGCCGATTGGTAGCGAGCGTCGGCCTCCGCGCGAAGTGCCATGCGGGTGATGTTGTCGAGCTCACCAGCGAGACGACCCCGAAGGCGACCGACCGTGGGCTCCCCACGTTTCTGCGCGGCATCCACCGTTACAACCGTGCTTGGACGCGGTGGATCGGTCTTGAGTGCGCGGAGTGCTGAATTCAGGGAGCGCGTCTGAATCTGGAAAGGCCGCTGTCCCGCGATGAGCTCGTAGAGGACGACGCCAAGAGAGTAGACGTCGCTTGCGACAGAAGCTGGCTCATCGCGAAGCTGTTCCGGACTCGCGTATTCCGGAGTCAGGTGCCGCGCGCCCTGGTGCGTTGAAGTGTCGGTGTCGTCGCCGTCCTGCGAGCCAAGCAGCTTCGCCACTCCGAAGTCGAGAAGCTTCACACTGCCGTCAGCTGTCACGAGGATGTTGGCTGGTTTCAAATCCCGGTGCACTACAAGCTTGCCGTGCGCGTGCGCAACTGCGGCGCAGGCCTGCAGAAACAAGCGCAGCCGTGCCTGAATGCTGAGGCAGCGTTCGTCGCAATACGTCGTGATAGGAATGCCTTCGATGTATTCCATGACGAAGAACGGCTCATCCTGCTCCGTCGCGCCGCCGTCCAGCAGACGTGCGATGTTGCGATGCTCCAGTGCGGCGAGAATCTGGCGCTCGTGTCGAAAACGCGTTGCCATTCCGGTGGTGCCCAGCTCTGGCCGAATGAGCTTGATCGCGACGCGCTGATCGTATGCCTCGTCCGAACGAACGCCTTCATAGACGGTGCCCATGCCGCCGCGTCCGATAAGTCGGATGAGTCGATACCGTGCAACAATGCTGCCGACTTTCTCCTCGCCTTCATGACTTCGCGGGACGAGCAATCGCGCATGATCGAGTCCGTAGCGGTCTTCGCTGGCCGCGGCGAGGAGGAGTATTACTTCATCGCGTAGCGCGGCGTCCGTCCCACTTGCGCCCGTAACAATTCGGCTCCAAGTGTCTGGTGGCTCATCTACCGCCTGATCGAAGATCGCGCGCGCGCGGCGCAGCCGGTCCGCTTCGTCCGTCGGCGGTGTTGCGGGTGCTACTCCGTTTCGGTGAGTCTGCACGCTAGCCATGCCTTGGCGAAGCGCCAGTCACGATATACGGTCTTGGAGGATACTCCGATGATCTCGGCGATCTCATCCACTTCGAAACCACCGAAAACTCGCAGCTCGACGACGCGTGCCTGACGCTCGTCCAGTGCAGCGAGCCGGTCGAGCAAATCATTGACGACGAGCACGTCCAGCGGTTCGTCGCCGTCGCCGACGGCGACTGAAACGAGCGTCGTGCGCATCCCTCCGTCACGCTTGGCGGCGCCGCGCTCGCGTGCGTAGTCCACGAGCACGCGGCGCATTGTCCGCGCCGCGGCGCCCAGGAAGTATGAGCGACTGGGCCATTCGGTGGCATTGTGCGCGGCGAGTCGCAAGAACGCCTCGTGCACGATGGCCGTTGTGTCGAGCGTCTGTACATCGTGATCATCACGCCGGATCCTGCGGGCGATGGTGTGCAACTCATCGTAGAGCAACGCCGAAAGCTGGTCGGTGCTCGAGAGCGAGCCCCCATCGCTTCTGGCGGCTGCTTTGGTGTCTTGGCTATCGACGCCGGCCGATAAATCGGAAACCGAGTCTGTTGTGTCGCTGAACTTGTCGGACGGCAGAACGACGCTCCATGCGCGTGGACTCGAGGAAACAGTTGACTCCAAACGCCAATATACCCATGCCAACCGCACCCGTCGAGCGGGACGGGACGGCTGGCATGGGTACGAGCGTGAAGTGCTCTTCCTGGAGTATCGGCGAACTGAGTCGAGATTGGGCCAATTTCTCCGAATGCGACCATGAAGCTGGTGTTTCTACCCGCGTGTCTTGGCTCTGACCGAGCCCAAGCCAAGGCTCGAGGCCTCGACAGGCGATCGGATCGGGTCGGCTATCCCCTCGAATTCCGGCGTCTGCGGATCATCGGAACCAGTCCGACGAGACCGGTGCCGAGAAGTGCCATCGACGAGGGCTCCGGAGCACTTGACTGCGTGCCCAGTTGGCCCTGGTTAGTGGTGAAGTCAACGCGAGCGCCGTCGAAGGAGCCGTCAGTCTTGTTGTACACGAAATCCAACTGGTTCATTCCCTGCTGCAGCCCACTTGCCTGGTCGATGGTGAACATTTGACCCGTCGTCCACGCGTTGCCGCCGCACACCTGACCAAACCCGGACAGCGCAGTTCCGTTCACAAAGACTCCAGACGAACAATCATCGGCCCAGAACGTTCCGCCGAGGTCAACCGTGCTGAGATTATACCCCGTCAGGTTGACGAACAGCTGCACCGTGTTCAGGCCAATCGGCGCGGTGGTATTCACAGCATCGTTGGACGAAATCCAGCCGCGGTTCGTGTTCGTGCCAGCCGTGGCATCGCGGAAGTTCCATGAACCGAAGAGGTTCCCGTCACTCACCACCACCGCGGCGTTCCCGGCTGCCTGCCCACCCGTACCACCTGCGACATACTTCCAGGCGTTATCGGCCGACCCGCCGGTCTGGCCCTGACCAGTATTGACGACGCCGGCGACCTGTGCGTGAGCGCTCATGGCGGTAATCGCAACGCTCGCAGCCATCCATGCCGTGCGTCGTACAAACCGAGTCGTGCGTGCTAACATGCTTACTCTCCAATCTGAGTGTGGGCGAATCTCGCCAAAATGGCGGTCATACCAAGTGGCGGAAAACCGGCCGTCCAACGGACATCGGACGTCGGACATCACCCCAAACGCCAGTACACCCATGCCAGTCCGATGAGACCGGTGCCGCGACGGCGACGAATAGAGCGTCCGCGTCATGCGTGTCCTTGGGCACGCGCGCGCTCATGCCCCGAACGGCGTACCGGCGCCCCGCTCAACCAACGCCACGAGGCTAGCCAGGAAATAGTCCCAACCGCGCTCACAGATGTCGTAGCATTCGAGTCGCGGTGTGAGCCCATGATGACGGAAACGAAGCTGGCACGCGCCGGGTGTGGATTGACCGACGTCGAAGGTCACGCGAGTCCCGATCCACTCGTCGTGTTCGGACAGGGCGCCCGGCGCGACGTATTGCGCGACGCACTTCCATTCGACGAACGCCGGCATCCGTGCGGCTTCGACTCGCATCACAATCCATTCATTGTGGCTCGGGAGCGCGAAGCCGAAGCGTAAGATGTCGCCGACGGCCGGAGAACCGATCACGTCGGTCGACCACCACCCGCGGAGCCCGTCCAAGGTGGCGATCGCGTCGAACAGCCGCTCGGGCGTGCAGCCGATGGCGAGCTCCTGCGCGTATTCGGGTGGGGCGTGGCGTGTCGCGCCAGCAGGTCTTTGGGGTGTCATTTAGTGTTCTCGGGTCGAGCACTCCAACGCGGTCCAGGACGGCCCTTCGCGTACCAGACGATGAGATCAACCGTCGGTGGTGTCGCCCCAAGCTCGCGAAGCCGGGCCGAGTTCTGACCGCGATGCCACTGACTGTGCATCGCTGCCTGCATCAGTGCTTCGTTCACCGTAATCATCAATGGCGGATCGAACCAAGGCATCAGGACGCGGTCCGACAAACGGGCTTCAGACAGGCTCCCAACGACGCGATCGATTTCATCGTGCGATCCGCGCGCGAAGACCTCGAGATCGCCGATCGTCGCGAAGTCGCCAGGCTCACCGAATGTGAATGGCGCAACGCGATCGCCGACTGCCCACATGAAGCTGCGCTGCACAAGATGGAGATGATGCAACCTCGCTCGGAGGCTCACGTCGTCCTGAGCTGCTGCGCAGGCATCGATCGTCCGCCAATGCTCGGCGTCGGCCCATACCTGATGGCCGTATAGGTCGCGAAGGAGTGGGTTCATGCCGTTGATTCCAATGTGGTGGTTTGTTGCCTATCGATAACTGCACCGAGGATGCTGAGGCACGCCGTCCAGCCATTTCGGTGCGCGCGCGCCTTCTCATCGTTCGGCATGCAGCTGTGGGTCACCGTGACTTCGGTGCCTCCATTCCGCGCGCGGAGATCGAAAGTCACGAGCGTCTCGACGCCGGCGTCAGGATCGGGCGCCTCCCAGGTCCAGGTAAAGGCAAACTGTCGTGCCGCGTCGATTACGCGATAGCGTCCGTGAACGATCGATCTCACTGGTCCGTCCACCTCGACATACGAAAACCGGTAGCGGCCGCCGACGCGCAGATCTATCTCCAACACGTCGAGTCGGATGCGAGGATTGGGGCAGAGCCATTGCGGCAGCGTCGCCGCGTCGGTCATCGCCCGGAAGATGAGCTCCGAAGGTGCGTCGTACCACCGACGCACCTCGAAGGCGGTCGCCATGCCAGTTGACGTCATCGCGTCTCGCCGGCCTTGAGTCGAGCGACTACGTCATCGAGTGATTGGAGAGAACCTGCCCAGAAGGCGCGGTGCCGCGCGATCCAGGCTTCGGCCCGCGCAAGTTTTGCCGGAATGAGGCGAAAACTGTGCGTTCGTCCTTCGATCGTTCGAGAGACGAGCCCGGAACGTTCGAGCGTGCGGATGTGCTTCGACGCCGTGGGCTGGGAGATCCGAAACGGCTCCCCGAGCTCGGCGGCTGAGCGGTCGGCGCGTGCCAGCATCGCGAGCATTCCGCGCCGCGTCGGGTCTGACAGTGCATGGAATACGTCGTCGAGCGCTGCGTTGTGATATATTGCCATACGGCTATATATCATACGACACACCGGGACAGTCAAGTCCGTCTTGGAAGTGTCCCGGTTCAGCGGGAATGTGACTCGCGGTCAGATGTTCAACGCACACCGGCGAAGGGCGTCAGAGGTCTTGCGCCGTGCGCGCATGCGGGCAAGACGCCAAATTTCCAACACCCAAGTAACGTTTACGATTCCTCTTTCTAACGAAGAGATACGACATGCAGCGCAGCCGAGTGAAACACATTCGCAACGTCCGATCGAATACCCCTCCGTTGAAGGCACGTCTTCTCGTGCGCAGCCGAGCCGCGATCATGGACTGGCTACCGGTCCTTGCGATTGTACTGGGAACGCGCGCGGCTCTGGCCGAGCCCTACCGAATTCCAAGCGGGAGCATGGAGCCAACGTTGCAGGTTGGTGATTGGCTTTTAGTCAACAAGCTCCGATTCGGCCCGCACATTCCATTTACGCAGCTGTCGTTGCCCGGATACGCCGCGCCGCAGCGCAACGATGTCGTCGTGTTCGTCTCCCCGCCGCAGAACCCGGCAATTCGCATCACGCCTGAAGACGTGACACCAACGCTCGTGAAGCGAATCGTTGGAATGCCCGGCGACACGCTGCTCATGCGTCACGGCGAACTCCGCGTAAATGGCGTTGTCGGTCCCATTCGCAATCGAGACTACCGGCTCTCCGACACAGTGGCTGACCAGCCGCAGCCGCTTTTCGAATGGCAGCACAGCATTGAACTGAACGGCTCCCGATTTGGCGCGCCGGTACGCGCGCCGTCCGTCCACGAATGGGGCCCACTCGTTGTGCCGGCAGGAACGTACTTCATGATGGGTGACAATCGCGACAACTCAGTTGATAGCAGATACTACGGCCCTGTCCCGCGCTCCAACGTTTTCGGGAAACCCATGTTCGTTTACTACTCCTACGACCCCGAGGGTGGCCTGGATTATTTCCGCGCTGCCACAGAAATCCGGTGGCGGCGCCTGGGCACGTGGATTCGATAGGAACGGAGCGTCAGAGGCGTCAGAGTGTCTTGCGCCGTGCGCGCACGGTGCAAGACCCGACCACAAATTTCCCGACCACAAGCAAGATCTGCCGCCGGTTATCCTCTCACCTCAATGCAGGCGTAGTATCCGGCGGATGCCTGTGCATGGTTGCCTGCTCGTATGAGTAGGCCAGCTTGATCAGTTCAGGCTCACTCCACGCTCGACCGAAGAACTGCACGCCCGCCGGCAGGGTTCCATTGCGCGTGAACCCCATCGGTACTGTGATCGCGGGAAAGCCGGTACTTGGTGCGAATAGTTGGTTGTTGTCGCCGGCTGGAGTGTTCAGGTCGCCGATCAGGCGCGGTACGTTGCTCCAGGTTGGATATACGAGCGCGTCCAGCTTGTTGCTGTCCATGAGCTGCAGCACGGCTTCGCGCAATCGAGCGCGAAATTCTTGCTGGCCGCGGCAGCCCGCCGACTGCTCCGGTGCTTCGGTCACTGCCTGCGCGTCCTTCAGTCGCACCTCGATGGAAGGATGGAACTGGCGTGATTTGATGATCTCATCCAGGCTGTGGACTGGCACCTGATCGCCGAGTGCGCTCAGGTATCGGTTGAGATCGTGCTTGAACGGACTGCAGGGCGCGTTGGCGATGCGCAGCAGCTCGGTGAGACTGTCCACCGCCGCCGGATCCACGATCTGCGCTCCGTGCACACGCATATCGTCCAGCGCGTGATGGAATAGTGTCATCACTTCCGAATCCGCGCTCGGTCTATCATAAGCCTGGTGCAGCACGCCGATGCGCGCGCCCTTGAGTCCGTCGCGCACCAGCGACTCGGCGTAGCTGCGCGGGATCTTTCCGGCGCTGTGCGCCGTTACTGTGTCGGCCGCATCGGGGCCGGCCATCACCTGTAGGACTGCCACCGCATCGGCGACGGTGCGCGCCATTGGCCCCGTGACATCCGCCGAGAGAAAAAGCGGAACGACGCCGCTGCGGCTCGTGAGACCCATGGTCGGACGGATTCCGACGAGACTCAGAAATGCTGATGGACCGCGAATGGAGTTGCCAGTATCGGTGCCGAGTCCCACGGCTCCGAAGTCTGCCGCGATCGCGGCCGCGGTACCACCGCTCGATCCCGCAGTGACGCGGGCCAGATCGTACGGGTTGCGCGTGTAGCCTGGCAGGATCGAACTTACGGTTTCGTAAGGACTGAGAGCGAACTCGTCCATGTTGGATTTCGCGAGCACGATCGCGCCCGCCTCGCGCAACTTGCGAACTACGAACGCATCCTCGCGCGGTATGAATCCCTTGAGTGAAAGTGAGCCAGCGGTGGTGCGAAGTCCCGCAGTCTGATAGTTGTCCTTCACTATCACTGGAATGCACTGCAGCGGCTGCGTGATCCCGTCGCGTGCGAAGCGACGATCCAGGTCGGCGGCGGTTGCGAGCGCGTCCGGATTCACCAGGACTATCGCGTTAACAGCGGGCCCTTTCTTATCGTACGCGTCGATGCGCTGTAGATACTGCTGCACGAGGCTCACGCACGTGAGCGAACGATCTCGCATCGCGGTGTGGATCTGCGCGATGGTTGCTTCCTCGACTTGGAAAGAACCGCGGGAGGTGAGATCGCGCTGCTGCGCACTGACTGGAATCGCGTTGAGAAGTGTTACGGACAAGGCCAGAACACGAGCGATTGCCGCAGCGCTGAACGGAGTGGTCACGTTGCGCATGCGCAGGTTCATGCGCAGGTTCATGCGTTGCAGTGCGCGTTTACCGATTCGTGTATCCATGCGAAACCCGCGTTTGAATGTGAGTGAATATTGGGTAGAAGATGGCGGTTATGCCGCGGGTGCCGGGCGCTGGTCAGTGCCAGCCCGGCCGGCATGTGGCACGATCGGAATGCCATCCGGAAAGTTGAGCTCCCCCGGTATGGTGTAAGCCTCTGATTTCCGCTCGAGGATGTCGACGCCCTCGCATCGTACGCGGCCGGTCACCTGCCCGCTCCCGAGCCGAAGCGAGCGAATGCGCTGAGCCCGGAGCGTCGCAATTCCTCCTTTCAGTTCGATCGCCAGCGCCACCTCGAGCTCGATCGACCCGGCCGGCCGGTCGTTCACGACGATCCCGATCGACGGCGTCAACGTCGTCGTGATCGTGTGCTCCGCCAGCGAGACCAAAATATCCTCATTGGCCGGATACCGAACCGGATCACGGTACTTGAAGAACGCGCCGTACTCGTGCCACGCGCTCGCAAGCACCGTCGACAACGGGATGTCGAGTGCCTCGCGCACCCTCACCCCAATCTGCGCAAGCACGGTTGGCCAGAAGGCCGCCGGCAAGTGGCTCGGCAGCTGCTTTCGCAGCGATAGCAGACGCCTCGTTGCTTCGAGCTTCGCCAGTGCGTCGTCGGAGCTCGACGTCAATCGGAAGATTGCAGCGAGCGTCGGCGAATCATCAGTCATCATGCGAATCCCCGCGAATGAGATCATCGTTCTTGGCGACAGCGATGGCGGTGTGGGACGTCGTCGAGAGCTGGGCGACTAGCTCCACAGCGTCTCTGTCGATTGTGGCTGGCGGCGCGTTCGCCGGCCCGGGCGGCCCTGTGAAAGCGATCGATGTGCGAGCTGCGCCAACGCCCGATGTAAACACGATTCGTGGCGGCGTGGGCCAGAAATAACGAATTACCGGGACGGACAAAAGCAGCAGCCCAACGACCGTGCCCGCGACAATCCACGGCTTCGTATCGAGGAGTCCGAGCAACCGGCGCCACCACGGAAGAGCCGGCACGAATGGTGTGAGCGTGACGAGTGACCAGCGCTGTACGATGCTGTTGCCAAGCGGTGCCTGTTCGCGGACTACGGCCTTCGGGCTATCAGAGGCGGCAATAGGTGAGTCCAGCTTTACGCGCAGCTTGGCGCCTTTCACGAGCGCGGTCGCACTGTCGATCGATAGGCCTGTGACGGTCGGCACGCGGACCACTGGCTTGAGGCGCTGGCCACTGGACACGACGAGATAGATCGTTCTGACGTCTGCCAGCGGCGCAGTGGTGCCGGGCCACTGTCGAATGACGATGCCCGACGGCTCCACTCCCGGCACCAGTGAATCCACAACTCCGCGGTCAAGCCTTCTGATCATGACGACAGCTGAGTCGCGGGTCAGCGTGACGAAGTTCGGCACGTGAAGGACGAACATTTGTTGAGACGTTGGCTGATGCGGCTTAGGCGTTGCTGTCTGCGCGCGGAGCATTGCTGGCGCAAGCGTGAGGACGAGTAGGCAGACAACAAGGGGTCGAAACACCCGTCGCGGCGTGATAATAGCTCGCACCCCACAGGTACGTAGCGATGTCGGAAAAAGAAATGGCGTCCTCAAGGCAGTCACAGTTATTTTCTCGCAGCAGCGCCGTTGCCGATTGTCCGCGCCTACTGGTGCTTTTGGTGCTGGGGTGGAATCTTCCCCGCGAACGTCGCACTATGCTCGTCGCCGGCGTCCCAGACATCGATCTGTGTGATATGCAGGTCACTCGTACTGTCGGTATTGTAGAGTACGAAGCTGCGCCCCAACTCCGGCGCCACGCCATCGACCGGCGTCGGCGTCGGCACGCCGATCTGACACCAGCGCAAGGACAGGTTCTGTCCGTTCTCATCGTCGCGTGGTCCCGCGTAATTGAGCTCGCTTCCCCAACCGCGGTGGCGGACATTCGCATATTCTCCCGGACCTTCGACGCACGGGGCATTGCCATGAATCCAGCTGGTGGTTGCAGTCATGTGTCGACCTCCCTCAATTAAGCAGTGACGTCTGCCGTCACCGTGGATGACGGACGCTCTCCCTCGCGAAGAGGATACGCGGCCTTTTCCTAAGAAGCAACCGGGCCGCTCCAGCCGAGGACTCCGCACATGGACATGAGAACTACAGTGATGGCACTTCTGCTCGTTATTGGCGCGTGCTCTCGTCGCTGGCGGGGAACGGGCTGAAATCCTACCGCATCGAGCTCGACTATCCGGACTAACGGCTCGACGTATCCGCGCTCGGGAAATAAGGGAGCACACGAGCAGACGACTTCGACCAGCACGCTCAGGTCCAGGAACATGTAGCTTAGCCGTGTGTCCACTAGACTGGCAGCAGATCACGACGAAAGAGTGACACCGAACGGTGCATCCTCCTCAGCACCGTCGACAATCCTGCTGACGGGTGCCACCGGGTACATCGGCGGACGCTTGTTGCGGTTGTTGGAGAAGCACGAGTACCGCGTTCGCTGCCTGGCGAGACGACCGGAAGCCGTCAGACGGACCGCCGGTTCCTCCACCGAAGTGGTTGCGGGTGACCTCCTCGACCGCTCCAGCCTGGACGACGCGCTGCGCGGGGTGGAAGCGGCCTATTACCTGGTGCACTCGATGGGCTCGAGCGGCTCCTTCGTGGAAGCAGACCGGCTGGCCGCCCGTAACTTCGGTGAGTCGGCAAAGGCTTGCGGCGTGAGACGCATCATCTACGTGGGCGCGCTTGGCAGCGACCAGGAGGAGGCGCTTTCGCCCCACCTGCGCAGCCGGCAGGAGGTCGGACACATTCTGCGGCAGTCTGGCGTGCCGGTGCTCGAGCTTCGCGCGTCAATCGTGATCGGGTCTGGCAGCCTCTCGTTCGAAATGATCCGTGCGTTGGTGGAGCGCCTGCCGATCATGATCACGCCCACCTGGGTCAGGGTGATGGCGCAGCCCGTCGCGATCGACGACCTGTTGGCGTACTTGCTTGCGGCGCTTCAGCTACCGGTGTCACAGTACGCCGTTTACGAGATTGGCGGCGCGGACCGGGTTTGCTACGCGGACATCATGCGCGAGTACGCGAGGCAGCGCGGACTACACATCCGGATGCTTCGAGTGCCAGCGCTCACACCCTATCTGTCCAGTCTATGGCTCGGGCTGATCACGCCCTTGTATGCGCGGATCGGGCGCAAACTCATTGAAAGCATCATTCATCCGACGGTGGTCCGCGACGACGCTGCTTTACGGACGTTTGACGTTCGGCCGATAGGAATTGAGGAGGCGATTCGCCGAGCGCTTGCGCACGAAGAGCGAGAGTTCGCGGAAACCCGTTGGTCCGATTCACTGTCCTCCTCCGGCGAGCCGCGGTCGTGGGGTGGGGTGCGCTTCGGCACGCGGCTCGTGGATTCGCGAACCGTGAGCGTCGCCGCGTCTCCGGCGGCCGCCTTCGCGCCGATTCAGGTCATCGGTGGAGACACGGGATGGTACGCATGGAATTGGCTGTGGCGATTGCGCGGATTCCTCGACCTGCTGGTCGGCGGGGTGGGCATGCGCCGCGGACGGCCGCATCCGGCGTTGCTCCGCGTTGGTGACACCGTCGATTTCTGGCGTGTCGAGGCGCTCGAGCCCAATCGCCGCCTACGCCTCGCCGCGGAAATGAAACTGCCCGGACGGGCATGGCTTGAATTCGAAGTTCTCGCGGGAGGCGCGTCGACCACGATCCAGCAGACCGCGATCTTCGACCCGGCGGGATGGTTTGGTCGCCTGTACTGGTACGCGCTATTCCCGCTGCACCAGATTGTGTTTGCAGGCATGTTGCGGGGAATCGCGAGCGAGGCTTTGCAGGCGCACACTGAGGCCCATGAGCCGTGATGACTAACAACCGAATCTCATTCTGCTTACCGACATCGAGCTGCCTCATCTCACCGGATTGGAAGTTGCCGCGGAGATCAAGGGACTGAAGCTACCGACGCGAGTCGTGTTTCCCACGACGACGCATCGACACGTGTCGAAGCCGCTCGCGTCGCCAGGGAGAAAAGGCTGACGTTAACCGACCTGCCAGCTAGTCGGCCTTCTTCTCCGCCTCTTCGGCGTGCTCGACGATATCACCGGTGGTGAACAGGATATTCTGAAGTATCTCGCGCCACTCCGGTTTCTGCCGAAGCAGAAACTCGAGGTCCATCCCAAAGTGCTTCATTTCTTCCTTCTGTGCGTTCTTCATGATCGCCTTCGCGTGCGCATCCGCTTCGAGCGACATCCGCTGCTCGTACCAGCCAATCGCCTCGGCTTCTTCCGTCATGCCGGTGATCATGCGCGCGAAGGTGCGAGTCGTTTGGCTTAGTTCGTTAGCGGGTTCATGGTACTGGTCGAAGCCCATTGGGGATTGTCCTCTTGGATTTTGGATTGCGAGTGGTTCACCTATCGTTCGAAGCGCAGCCCGGTGGACGGAACCGGGTGCCAGCTCTGGCAGCTTGCGAATGCATGTATTGCGCCGACGGATCTAGGGGTCAGACCTCGCCCGGGGATTTGGGGATTTTCGGGGAGGGGTCGGATGAAACGGACTGCAACAGCTTGAAGAATTGCGCGGAGCCGCTGTGCTCGCACATCGGCGCATATTCCTGCTCCGATCAGACCATCTTCGACGGAACTCCAAACGTCCCATCGACGGCCTCCACGAAGTTTCTCTCTTCGCGCAGAATGAAGCGTTTCGTTTGAGCCAAGTGAAAATTTTCGCGTGCCTCCGGATCCAACTTCAATTGCGTCTTGTAATTTTCGTACGAAGCAAGACTGTCGAAAGCGATTAGCCCCCAGCCGATGTCATTCGTGCCTTCGAGAGGGAGAAAGTACCCAACTAGGTGGCCGCCGCAACGCGGGATGATGCGTCCCCAGTTCTCGGCGTAGGTCTTGAACGCATCGCGCTGAAAAGGGTCGATCTGATAGCGGATGAAGCAGACAATCGTCATTGACATTCTCCTGGGCTGTGAACTAACCGGCGCACTCCATCCGGTAGTTGGTAACGCGAAATGGCGGCGCCGATCCCAAGCGCGTCGCGGCGGCTGATCGGTCTGGCCGGAGCGCGATCGTGCACATGCTCGGGAATATAGAACGTGTTCACCGAGGAGCGAGCCAGTCATACTTCGATGCAGCGAAACGCGGAGATCGCGCTCGCACGGAGCGCCGCTCCTCCGGCAATCTCGGAGGAGCGGCGAAGTGATGGTACTCACGCGTGGCAGATACGACATCGCCGTAAAGGGCAGTAGCGGATTCGTATGTGATGTTCGCCGCTATCCAGGCTGCGCTGAACACCAGGAAGCTGCCACCGATAGAGACCTGCGCATATGCTACATGCTATCGATACGGGGAGATCTGAGCGGTGCTGGAGGGTGTTGCTATAGAAGGTTGCAGGTGATCGCCGCCCTCATCGCAGCATCACCGAGCTCATGTTGAGATTCTGCTCGATCGTGAACTGGATCGTCTGACCGCTCTGCACACTGATTGCGCCGGAACCGGCTGCGCCCAAACCGCCGATCGGCACTGCGACAATGGACACGGGGCCTGAGGCGAAGGTCTCGTAGGGAAGCGTGAACGTGGTCGAGCCCAAGCCGCCAGCCATGCCGAGCCGGCGCGGAGATCCATTTTCGCTGATCGCGTACACGTTCATGTCCGCGAAGTTGTGGTTCGTGACGTCCAGCGTGGCTCCGCCGGTATGCGACAGGACACCCGCGGTGGCGCAAGCCTGCATTCCGGAACCGAGCATAAGGGCGACGAGCAATCTCTGGAACAACAACCGTCTGGCCAACATGGTTACACTCCCGCTCCGAGAAGCGTTGCTCCGAGTCGCCGTCGCCGCTAACCACTGGCGTCGGCGACCAAAGCGTCCGTCCACAACGTCATGTATCAATAACCTATTCCGAGCACAAGCTGTTCCACGCCAGTTTGCATCGTGCAAGACTCGACCCCATTATGGATTCACTGTCGATTATCGCCCCCTACCGAGCTCAAGGTTCCTCAATGTTGGCACTGGCTATTTTCGTCGTCACCCTCGCAATGGTGATATCGCAGCCCAAGGGACTGGGGATTGGTTGGAGCGCGCTGGGTGGTGCTCTGGTCGCGCTGCTGCTGGGTGTGGTACACTGGGCGGACATCGGGGTCGTGTGGAATATTGTCTGGGACGCCACGTTCACGTTTGTTGGGTTGATCGTGATCTCGCTGCTGCTGGACGAAGCCGGTTTCTTTGGTTGGGCGGCGCTGCATGTGGCTCGCCTGGGCAATGGAAGAGGGCGTCTACTATTCCCAATGATCGTGGTGCTGGGCGCGATCATCGCCGCTTTCTTCGCCAACGACGGTGCCGCTCTGCTCCTGACGCCGATCGTCATTTCCATTCTGCTTCGCCTGGATTTTTCTCCCGCGGCAGCACTGGCCTTCATTATCGCTACGGGATTCGTCGCTGATATTGCGAGCCTGCCCCTCGTGATCTCCAACCTGGTCAACATCGTCAGCGCCAACTATTTCCATATTGGCTTCGGTCGCTATGCAGCGGTCATGGTGCCCGTCGATCTCGTCTCTGTATTGGCCGCGCTATTAGTGCTCTGGGTAGCATTCGGACGAAAAATTCCCAAGCGCTATTCGGTAACAGAGCTCGCTCCGCCGCAATCAGCTATCAAGGATCCGCTGGTTTTTCGCGCGGCCTTTCCATTACTGACGGTGCTGCTTGTCGCTTACTTCGTCACTGCGCCATTAAAGATTCCGATTTCCTTCGTGACCGGGGCGGCCGCTATCGCACTGATGGCGATCGCTGGCCGCTGGTGGCAGCGAGGACGTGGTGCCGTAGTGTCCGTGTCCTCCGGACTGCGTCATGCGCCGTGGCAAATCGTGTTGTTCTCGATTGGCATGTACCTGGTGGTTTATGGCCTGGGCAACGCGGGACTGACTGCCTACGGTGCTCAAGCGCTCCACTGGCTGGCACAGCAAGGCAATTTCGTCGCTACCATCGGCACCGGATTTCTCGCGGCCATTGTCGCTTCGGTCATGAATAATCTCCCGTCAACTCTGGTAGGGGCGCTGGCCATTCATCACGCACAAGTGCCAGCAGTTACCCAGGAGCTCATGGTCTACGCCAACGTCATTGGTAACGACCTCGGCCCGAAATTCACCCCCATCGGCAGTCTGGCGACATTGTTGTGGCTGCATGTACTGGCTGGGAAAGGCTACAAAATCGGCTGGGGTCAGTATATGAAGATTGGCTTGCTGATTACGCCGCCAGTACTGTTGGCAACACTCGTGGCGTTGGCGTTGTGGTTGCCGGTTTTGCCCACTCGGTGAGCAAATAATCCATAGCTGGGTTATGCTTCGAGCGAGTTTTTCCCCTCATCCGGAATCGATCTAATGCGGATTCGCACACTCGCCGCACTCGCCGCACTCGCGACTGCAGCCGTTCTTATTCCCGCTGCAGCACGCGTCGGCGCACAGGCCGTCGCCCCGGTCGTCGCACAGGCAACTGTGCCGTTGATCGTCGAAGGCAACCGACCGTTCATTGAGCTCAGTTTTCATAAACCCGATGGATCGGTGCGCAAGGCGCGGTTTCTCATAGATACGGGCGGTGGTGGATTCCTGATTACGGAGCCTCTCGCACGTGACCTCGGCTTGCGTTGGGGAGCAACGACGCATGAAGAGGGCTCGGAGTTCGCCGTGGTTATCGACGCTCCGCAGGTCGACGTTGGCAACTTCCGCCTCAAGCTGAACCCGCAGCGCACGTTGGTCGTGATTGGCACAAGCAGCACTCTGCCACGCACCGCACCGGGCCACGCCGATGGCACGATCCCCGGGCACGTACTTGCTCAGTACGATCTTGTCTTTGACTATCCAGGCAAGCAGTTCACGATTGCGCAGCCCCATGTCCTGACACATCGCGGCATGGAGCGCCCGATGCCGGTTTCCAAGGCCGCCGGATTTCCACGAACTGAAATAGTTGTGAATGACACGACCTACGGTCTTCTCATCGACACTGGTGCGTCGAACACGATGGTTTCGGAAGTTGCACTCAAGGCCTGGGGCGGGAGCCATCCGGATTGGCCACGCTATCCTGGCGCGTACGGTGACGCTGCAATGCTCGGCGGGCAAGCACTTGAGACTCTCTTTTTGCCGGGCGCCGAGTGGGGATCCATCCATCTTGCGAAGTTCGGTGTCGTGTCACAGCATGCGGGTGTCTTTGAGCGCTACATGAGCGAAATGATGGCGGCACCGATCATCGGCTCGCTTGCGGGGAATGTGCTGAAATCCTACCGCATCGAGCTCGACTATCCGGACCAACGGCTTTACGTATCCGAGGGCGGGAGATAAGCGCAACTTTGCATTTACAAGACGGTATCTGAAGCTCATCTCACCGGTCATCTCACCGCTCATCACTACAGCGTTGGGTGTCGCCGCACTGTGTCGTCGTGCATCTGGAACTGGTGCGCGACGGACAGGATCAGATCATCGTGGTACAGGTTGCCGATGATCTGACCACAGATCGGCTGCGGGTTGAGTTCCGGCGCCGGCTTGGCGGGTGCCGCTCCAGGGCGGCCGCCGAACGCCTGCGGCACGCCGAACTTGTACGGCAGCACTGCGCTGGGATGGCCGGTCTGCGCGTTGGCGCCGACGTCGGCAAACGGACTGCCGATGTACATGTCCAGATCTTTCAGGAACTCGGCCCACTTGCTGATCAGGACGTAGCGCCGACGTTCGGTTTGCAGGAACTCGAATCCTGGTATGCGGCGGCCGTTGACGAACCGAGGATTCCAGTCGGCGGGGGCCATCGGATTGGCTGGCGCGGTCGGATTGGCGGGCGCCGCTCCACGTCCATCGCCGCCTGCACTGCGGACCGGCAGCGGCGGCAGGTTGTTGAGATCGAGCCCGATCTCCTTGGCCTTGATCTGTACGTAGGAGTCGAACGCCGCAGCGTCTTCCACATCGAGCCCGCCGCTGCCGCCGATGCCAGGCACGGTCGGACGGGGGCCGATGGACACGGGCTTCATACCCAGCTCACGCAGTTTGTCCACCAGTTCCTTTGGTGCCTTGTCGTCGACGCCGATGCGCAGCGCGCCGAGGTCGATGGCGCGGTTGAATTGAAAGGGCATCGTCACCGTTGACGGATCTTTCTCGTCCACGCCGTGGATGACGTTGAACACCATCGCGGCATCTTCGCTCGTGCGCACGATGGGCCCCACACGATCCTGTGACCAGGCCAGCACCATCCCGCCGTAGCGGCTGACGCTGCCGAACGTGGGGCGAAGCGCGCTAAGACCGCAGCGAATGGTGGGCGAGACGATGGAGCCTGATGTCTCGGTGCCGATGCCGAATGCGACGCAGCCTGCCGCAGTGGCCGATGCCGGGCCGGCCGACGATCCGCTAGAGCCCTGCGACAGGTTCCATGGATTGTTGGTGCGTCCCCGGAACCACTGATCGTTCTGTGCGAACAGTCCGCTGGCGAGTTTGGCGATCAACACCGCGCCGGCATCACGCAGGCGGACGACGACTTCGGCGTCCATGTCGATTATGCGATTCTCGAAATCCTTGGCGCCCCACGTAGTGGGCACGCCTTTGGTGGCGAACAGGTCCTTGACGCCGTACGGCAGCCCGTGGAGCGGGCCGCGATAGTGGCCGGCGGCAATTTCGACGTCAGCGCGCGCGGCCTCAGCGCGCGCCTGGTCTTCCATGATCGTGACCGCGCAGAGCAGCGTTGGGTTGAGACGCTTGAGTCGTGTCAGGTAAATGTCGGTGAGGCGCGCCGAGGTGATGCGGCGGGCCTTGAGGAGCGCCGACAGGCGGTGTGCGGGAAGGAAGGCGATGTCGTCGTCCGACGTGGGGACGGCACCGGTCCACGGCTCGGGTTCATAGGTGCCGCGATCGAACGCCGCGGCGCCGCGCGCACGTACGAGTTTCTCCATGAGGGCGCCGGTACCGCCTGGGTATGGCTGGAATTGAAGTGCCGGGGGTTCGCCGTTGCCGAGCGGCAGGGGCAATTCCTGCTGCTGGAATCCCGCTTGTCCAGAAGTGCCCGCGGCACCGCGCGCCTCCGCGAGTGCCGGCTTGATGCCGAGCGTCGTGGCTGCGGCGGCAACGAGAGAGAGAAAGACGAACTGGCGGCGATCGATCCCGACAGTTTCTTCGTCGAAGTCAGAGGATTGGAGAGCGGTCTGATACTGTTCGAGGAGGTCTTCTGAGTTGCTCACTACTGGGCTCCGATGGCGGCAGGTTAAAGACGCGAATGACGCGTCCGGAGAATCGCGCTTGGAGCGCGAGTTGGAAAGGGGTACCGACATTCATATTGCGCTCACCGACGCGACTCCCGAATTCATGATCGCACTTAACTATGAAAGCCGCTTCGGCACCGCTCGGGACGTGCGTAACCCTGGCGCATACGCGAGAATTACGGCTACCAAACGGGGCCGGCAGCAGTGCGGAGGCAGAATATACCGGATATTGCGAACGTTGCGCGGAGCGAAGGGAGGACTGGTAGCAAGCCCCGAAACGCCCGCGACTTTATACATGCATATTGAAAGCTGAAAGGTATCTGCTGATGTTGCGCGGCCTGCGCGCTGCCGGTGGACTCCGCAGTCACTGATTTACACATTACCCAACCGACACAGACCGCTGAGGACTGGAGCTTGCACTCTGAATCGTACAGTGAAGTAGGCGAGCAGTCCGTTGTGCGCTACGCGACATTCACTCGGCGTCTCCAGGCGCAACCAGACCATCGGCACATCATCGCGGCGATAGCACGCCAACACCGTGGCAGCCCTTCATGAATGCACCGATCTCCGACCTTGCGCGATTGCTGCAAACGATGGAGCCCGTCCAGAACCCCGGTGTTTACGCGTTTACAACGTTGCCCCTGGGCTCGGCAATCGATCCAGCAATCGTTGTCGCCTACATTCGCGAGCCGGAAGGATGTTCCGTCGTGATTGCGGAAGACACCGCGATTCGAATGGGGCTGCCGGTATTGTTTCGTGCAGCGTGGTTGACGCTAACAGTTCATTCGGATCTGCAGGCGATCGGACTCACCGCGGCATTCTCCGCTGTTCTTTCCAACGCCGGCATGAGTTGCAACGTGATCGCCGGCGCGCGCCACGATCACATCTTTGTCCCGCATGAGAAGGCCGCTGCTGCAATGACGGCATTACGTGAGTTGCAAAAGCTCGCTGCGCACAGTTAGCACTTTCCGACCCTAATTTAAATTTCCTCCCTGGATATCTCATGCTGACCGAAACCCCGCTCTCCGTCGATCAGCACATCACACAGGTGGGCCTGCCCAAGCCGACCGCGCTCTGGCTCGGGTATCTCATGCCCGAGCTGCTATTGCCGTTCATCATCGCGGGAGCCCACTACAAGTGGTTGATGAATCGCGTTGCGGATACAAGGCGGTCGTTGACGTCAGCCCGCGCTCTGAGAGCAGACCACCACAACCAGAATAGTCCGCCTGTGACGACTGTCGTCCGTTACCCGTTTTTCACTTTGTTCTGACTCTCATCGCTCCCTGGCCCGCTGCACACTTGCAGGCGTCGCTCGAAAAACAGTCGCTCCATTGGACTTCGCGCGACTGCGATCGCCGACCGGAAGTGCTCGCTCGCGGCGGCCAGTTGGCCATCTCGGAGCTCGAACTCACCAAGCGCACCAAAGTAGAACGGGTACGACATGAGACGATCCTGCCCAACGATGGCGCGAATCTCCTCAAGTCCGCGCCGCGCCCCGTCGCGGTGTCCCACTGCGATGCCGCGATTGAGTGCGACTACCGGCGAAGGTTCAATCGTCATCAGTGTATCGTAGAGTGATACGACCGCCGCCCAATCCGTTGCGTCGGGACTTTTAGCGATCGCGTGCATGCCGGCAATCGCAGCTTCGATGTGGTACGCGGTCAACTCGGTGCCAGCGGCCGACAATCCCAGGAGCCTGAGGCCCTCGGCTACAAGTCGTTGATCCCACTGACCGCGATCCTGATCGAAGGCGGACGTCAGGTTGCCGGACGCATCGGCGTGCGTCGCAAGACGCGCTGCGTGCAGGCACATCAAAGCCGACAGCGCGTACGTCGAAGTTGTTGAAGCAAGCGGGTGCGCACGCAACATTGCGCAGAGATACATCGCCTCGTGGCAGAGGTCTGCCCGCACCGGGTGATCCGCCGAGGAGCCGTGATAGCCTTCGTTGAAGATCAGGTAGATGGCACGTTGAACCGCTGTGAGCCTGGCGGCGAAATCGTCCGCTTCAATCAGGTCGAACAAGCGCTTTGATCCTGCAAGCACCTTCTTGCCGCGCTGTATCCGTTTTTCAACGGCGGACTCTGTGATGAGGAATGCATTCGCAATCTCATTCACGCCAAAGCCACACAGGATACGAAGCACGATCGCGATCTGCACATCTTCAGGCAACCGAGGATGGCAACACGAAAACATCATCCTCAACTGATCGTCCTGGATTGCCGTCGGCTCGAGCAGCTCGTTGACTGTCGGTACGAGAGTCCACTCACTGTGAAGCAAGCGTTCGAGCTCCGGTGCGAAGGTGCGTGCGGACCGCTCGCGCCTCACCACGTCGAGCGCGCGATTCTTCGCTGTGGTCATGAGCCATGCAGCCGGGTTTTCCGGCACTCCATGGAAACTCCAGACCTCCAACGCGCGGCAGAAGGCGTCCTGCACCACATCTTCCGCGAGCTCGAGGTTATGTACTCCGAAGATCCGCGTGAGCGCAGCGACCATCCGTCCCGACTCGCGTCGGAAGAGATGGTCGCCGAGCTCGATCATGCGCGCAGACTCAGGATCGGGCGTATCTCGACAGCGCCACCAGTCTCAAGCACGGGGCACCCGGATGCGAGCTCGGATGCGTGTGCGAGATCACGAGCCTCGATCAGGGTATAGCCACCGACGAAATCCTTGGTCTCCGCGTACGGGCCATCGGTCACCGCGCCCTTCTTGCCCTTAAGGACCTTGCCGCCACGGTCGAGCGGATGTCCGCGGTCCTTGATGTGGCCCTTCGCGGCCAGCGACTTGAACCATGTGCTCCACTTCAGAATCTGCTGCTGCGCTTCGTCCGGGGATTCCGGCGCTTCCCATCCCCGGAACAGGTACAAGAACTCGCTCATGATGCTTTCTCCTTTGGGGTTGAATGTTTCGGATCATCAACGGACAGGACCCTCTGCGGCGGACATTTTTCTTTCAACCCCGAACAAGGAGCGGTTTCCCGGGCCGATCCGCGTTCAAAGGATAGCACGAAGCACTGCGTCGAGCAGAGCGTCGAGCAGTGTCAGGTCTTGCGCCGTGCGCGCAAGACGCAAGACACTGAACCTTCTGAATACCATTGACGGCCGACTCCGGAAACCGTGCCGATGTGGGCGGTGACAAAGCTTCTTGAATCCACCGTTCAAGGAGGTCGATGTGATCACCGCACCACCGTTGCCAGACTCACTCGCTCGCGCTCAACGTGCCGGCGCCGCGTTCGGTCGCGGTATCGGAGCGACAATCTTGAGCGTATTAGGCTTCTTTTGGCTGGGCTGGGGTTTTGGGTCGGTGGATTCCTTTCCGGTGGCACGGTGGCTTGCACTCTATCTAACAACCGCTGTATTTGTAACCGTGGCTGTACGCGCGCTGCTCCGCGGTAAGGCACTAGCGACACTATGTGGAGTGCGCCGCGATGACTTCTGGGCAGAACATGGCAGGCAATTCAAGCTGATCACCATTTTCGAAGGTTTGGGCTGTGGTATCGTGGTTTTGCTCACCAGCCACTTCCATCGTCCGGAGCTGGTCGCTTCCGGCATCGCCCTGGTGGTCGGATTGCACTTCCTCCCGCTGGCCCGGATTTTCCGGTTTCCGCTTTACTACTCTGTGGGCGCGGGGATTGTCGTGTGCGCTGTTCTGAGCGCACTGCTCTTCCGTGGTGACGCAGCGACCGCGGCCGCTGGGATCGGAACGGGACTCATTCTCTGGGCCACGGGACTGTACGCCCTCACCCTCTCCCGTCAGCTCGCGCGAGACGGGATCTGACACTGAATTCCCTTAAGAAACTCACGCGGCGCCCGGATCGAATGCGGCTTGTGGATCTCCATCACACCTTCCTTGTCGGCAGGCGGTTCTTCGCGACCCTTACCAACACGGTGTACTCCGGATCGACAATCTGGATGATCGATGCGCGGGAGTTCTGTGAAACGAACTGGTATGCGTCGAGCTGCGTCAGATCTGACTCGTGCTGCACCCACTCGACCATCGCCTTGAATGCGACGCGCGCAGCGTCTTCCAGTGGGCGACCCGAGCCGACGAACATTATTTCGTCGGCATTTTCGATTCGCGGTATCGGAGTCAACTGGTGTTTGAGCAACTCGACATACACATCCACGTTCATCGCACCTTCAATCGCGGCGCCCACTATCTCGCCCTCTCCCATGGCGTAATGCCCATCGCCGAAGGAGAGTAGCGCGCCGGGCATATTCACTCCGAAGAACACCGTGTTCCCAGTGCGCACTTCTGGGCAGTCCATGTTGCCGCCGAAGTTACCGGGGACGATCGACGTGCGCACCTCGCCACCAGCCGGCGCGACGCCGAGGCAGCCGAGGAATGGTGCGAGCGGCACCTCCCAGAAATGACGTCCGTCGCTGGTGCTCGTGCGCGCGATGCTGCGTTTCGCGTCGACATCGTAGCGCCAAGTGGTCTCCACGAAGTCGGGTGCGAGCATCGCTGTCTGATTGGTGCCGACCAGTGCGCCGAATTCCGGATCGAACGATGATACGCCGTAGTCGCGCGCTGGCTCGAGCTTGAGAATGTGCACGGCGATCGTATCGCCAGGCTCTGCGCCTTCCACGAAGAACGGACCCGTCTGGGGATTGTCGTGACCTGCGGGCATCACCTTCGAGGGAAGGTCTGCGGCGGTGTGTACGGTGCCGTCGAAGCAGTCTTCCGTCCAGGTTACTATGCGCGTGCCAGGCTTGATGCGTTGTCGCGGCGCTGCGCCACCAAAGCTGTACACGAGATCATCGTGTTTTGGAATCCAATGCAACACCGGCGCGTCGGGCGGCACGCCCGCGATTAGGGGCCGTGATGAGACCGAAAGCGGGTGCGCTGAGCGATGCGGCGAGATACCCGCGGCGTCTGCGACGGAACGAGATGCTAAGAGCGCACCGGCGACGCCGACCGGTGCACGGAAGAGAAACTGCCGACGTGTGGTCATAAGTTGGATGGCGCGAGGGCTGGGTTCGGCGAAAAGCGGTTCGGAAGAATATGCATCGGCAACGCGGGCACCGGCGACGAGGGCACCGGCGACGAGTCGACGCCAGCTATCGCGTCATCGTCTGAAGCCAACGGACCACCGCACTCTCCAGCGCGATACGTTGATCGGAGTACGAATGATCAGTCGCGAAGTGAAACGTTGTGACGTGCGTATTGCCGCGCGCGCGCACCGCCGAGACGAGTGCAGCGTTCATCGGGGCCAGTCCGTCTTCGGAAGTGATTACGAGCATCGGGAGCGCGGCGAGTCCGGCGTATGCAGTCGGGAACGTCCACTCCTTTCCGTGTGCCAGGAGCTCGTCCGCCATCTGAGGTGCGGACGTGCCGGCCAGCGACTCCATGTCGTCCGCCATTTCTGCCACCACTTTGTCTCGCGGCATTCCGGCTACCCCGCCCATGTCCGCCGCGGAGATGAGCACTGCACCGCGCAACCCATGCTCGTGCGCTGCGGTGAGCACCGTCACCCATCCGCCCATGCTATGCCCCGCAAGGACAAGACGCGTGGTATCGATACCGAACGCGCGCGCGTTGGCCGGATCGCGGAGAAAGGCGAGCACCGCGCCTGCGTCCTGCAGGTTCTGCGCGAACCGGAACGCGCCCGGGCTTCCCCACGATCCGCGATAGTTGAACGTTATCGCGTTCCATCCGGCGCGGCGCACGGCCTGGGCGAGATCGAGATTCTTCTCATTCCCTGGCAGCCCGTGGAGCAGCACGAACGTGGGGTGCGCGCCGGCTCCCGACGCGATGTACGCGACTCCGTTGATCTTCACATCTCCTGACGGAATGTGCAGCACCTCCATACGCGCCGGGTGCGCTCTGTCGTGCGACGGATCGATGTAGATCGCGCGGGGGGCCTGCTGCGCGCTGAGTGGTGCGCTGAGCTGTGCGCTCGCGAAGGCGCTGAACCAGGCGAGCGCGGCAACTATCACTACCGAGGAACGGGATTTGATCAGCATGGTCTGAATGGTGGCGGACGGCGAAGAGGCAAACAGTGCCGGATTGCACCAAGACTCGTTCGTATCGGCCCGTCCCGCAAGTCCACAGCGGAGAGCCGGCAAGTTCTGAGGGGTCGCGGTGGCGCGGAGCCGTGCTAGCTTCTTTGCTAACTTGTCTGTTGTTGCGCCACGCCGTCCTGTCTCTCCCGGAGCCGTAGCATGATCTGCCCTTCCCCGCGCTGTACACTCGCTGCCGCGCTTGCCATCGCGCTCACTCTCTCTGCCGGCGCCGCGGCGCCGCTCGCAGCCCAACGGGTCATCCCCGGGCTGGACGCCGCCGGGATGGACGCCACCGTGCGCGCGGGCGACGACTTCTATCGCTACGCCAACGGCAACTGGGATCGACGCACGCAGATTCCGCCCGACAAGAGCAGCTACGGAGGGTTCACCATCGCCGGCGATCACGCCGAACAACAACTGATTGCAGTCGTCCACGGCGCCGCCGCCGCGCACGCGCCAGCCGGCTCCGAGCTCCGCAAGATCGCCGACTCCTACACTGGCTTCCTCGACATATCGGCGATCGCCGCGCGCGGCACCGCGCCGATCCGGCCACTGCTCGACAGCATCGCATCTCTGCGCGACCGCGTGGCGCTCGCTCGCTTCTTCGGCGCACACCTTACCGCCGACGTCGATCCGATCAACGTAGGGAACCTGCACACGGACAACCTGTTCGGCCTGTGGGTCGCGCAGGACTTCAACCATCCGGCGCGCAACGTTGCCGCGCTGCTCCAGGGAGGGCTGGAGCTCCCCGACCGTAGCTACTATCTGGACAAGTCCTCGAACATGGCGACGTTGCGCGCCGCGTACCGCGCGCACGTCGCGCGGATGCTCACACTCGCAGGTGTTCCCGGCGCTGCGGCAACGGCCGACTCGATCATCGCACTCGAGACGCGCATCGCGCAAACGCACTGGAAGGTCGAGGACAGCGAGGACCCTGCCAAGGGGAACAATCACTGGACCCGCACAGACTTCCAACGCAAGGCACCGGGGCTCGACTGGAACGCGTTCTTCTCCGCGGCGCAGCTCGCAGGTCAGGATTCGCTGGTCGCGTGGCAGCCCAGCGCCATCACTGGGATCTCAGCACTCGTCGCAAATGCTCCACTCTCTTCGTGGAAGGCGCTCCTCGCGTACCACGCCATCGAGGACCACGCGGCTGTGCTTCCACCCGCGTTCGACCACGAAGCCTTCGCATTCTTCGGAAGGACACTGACGGGAGCGCAAGCCCAGGCGTCGCGCGATCAGCGCGCCGTCGACTGGACCAGCGACGCGCTCGGCTTCGCGGTGGGACACCAGTATGTGCAGCGCTACTTTCCCGCGCGTGCCAAGGCGCGTGCAGAGGCGATGGTTGCAAACCTGATCCGCGCCTACGAGCACCGAATCGACGCGCTATCCTGGATGGCGCCAACTACCAAGGCCGAGGCGAAGGCGAAGCTGCAGACGCTGCGCGTGAGTGTGGGATATCCTGACAAGTGGCCGAGTTACGCCGCGCTGCACGTGTCGTCGAACGACGCGTATGGCAACGCCGACCGCGTTGTGCGCTTCAGGTACGACCGTAGCATCGCGAAGCTGCGCCAGCCGGTGGACCGCACCGAGTGGGTGATGACACCGCAGTTGGTGAACGCGGTAAACCTGCCGGCGATGAACGCACTCAACTTCCCCGCCGCCATTCTGCAGCCGCCGTTCTTCGACCCAAAGCGCGCGGATGCGATGAACTACGCCGCTATTGGCGCGGTGATCGGTCACGAGATCAGTCACAGCTTCGACAACAACGGCGCCAACTTCGACGCGCACGGGCGGCTGAGAAACTGGTGGACGCCCACCGACCTTGCACATTTCCAGGCGTCCACGCACGCGCTGGCGCTGCAGTACGATGCGTACCACCCGCTCACCGATCTCGCCATCAATGGCCAACAGACGCTCAGCGAGAACATCGCTGACCTGGCCGGCGTCACAGCTGCATACGACGCGTTCCACGCTTCGCTCGGCGGCAAGCCTGCGCCGGTTGTCGGCGGCCTCAGCGGCGATCAGCAATTCTTCCTGAGCTTCGGGCAAATCTGGCGGACCAAGTTCCGAGAGCCTGCGCTCCGGCGCCAGTTGCTCACTAACGGTCACTCACCAGGACCGTACCGTGCGCTCACCGTGCGCAACCTCGATGCGTGGTACGCGCCGTTTGACGTCAAAGCGGGTGAGAAGCTCTACCTCGCGCCGGCCGATCGGGTGCGCATCTGGTGACAGGCGAGACCCCGTCTTGCATCGTGTGTGGACGTACGAGATGCCGGATGGCAAATTGCAGCGGTATCGGGCGGCACCAATCGGATATCAGTCGCCCGCGCAGGACCCTTGTTCCTCAAAATATTCAATCGCGAGATCTCCATGTTTGGATTTCCAGCACCACGCCGTGCCATCGTCATCGCATTGTGCGCACCTGTCGTCATTATCGGCACGCTTGCGTTTTCGTCACCGGGACGATCACCCGCAACGACGCGAGAGCGGTCATCTGACTGGCGTGCAAACGTTCTGGCATTCGCCGAGTCGCACTTGCAGCATACCGCATGGGGACCGGCGCACGGACAGCGCGACTATGAGATGACACTTTCACTTGCGCGTGCTGAAGGTGTTCCTGTGGACGACGACGCGTTGTATGCCGCGGCGTATCTGCACGACATGGGCGGGCTCCCACCGTACGCGAAGGCCGGCGTGGATCATGGCGATCGCTCGATTCAGCTTGTGGACAGCATTCTGCGCGACGCCGGGTTTCCGATGGAGAAGGCACCTCTTGTCAAGGAAATCATCGATCATCACCAGTATTACCGTCCGCCGGATACGCTTGCCGTAGCAGTGCTATTTCGGGACGCCGATATCCTGGACTTCCTGGGTGCGATCGATGTTGCACGGATTCTGTCGTTGACTACGCGCGAGAAGTTCACATCCGATCTTCCGCACGCCGTAGCAGCTGTTCGGCAGAACATGCTTCAGATGCCGGGGTTGTTGCAGAGCGCCACCGCGAAAAAAGAAGGGGCAAAACGGGTGCTCGAGATGCAGCGATTTCTGAACGAGCTGGCGAGTGAGACGGATTCACTAAAGGCGCTCTAGCACCGGGCCGTTCGCGGCTGCTCGCCAGCACCGTGATTGGCGGGCGATACGGCGATACGGTGTCAGGTCTTGCGCCGTGCGTTGATTTCGCCACGCCGGCGCGCCCAGGCCACGCGACAATCGCCGTGCCAAGCGTATCGTGCGCCATGACGAGACCGCTCCGACTTGAAATCCCGGGCGCCGTATATCACCTAACATCACGTGGTAACCGACGCGAGGCGATTTTTCGGGACGACCCGGACCGCGCTACCTTCCTCGCGACCCTTGCTCACGTTTGCGAACGATTCCGCTGGTCATGCCATGCGTATTGCCTCATGACCAATCATTACCATCTGGTGGTCGAGACAGCGGACGCCAATCTGTCGCGCGGCATGCGGCAATTGAACGGCGTGTACACGAAGCGATTCAATCGCGCGCATCAGTGTGTCGGCCATGTCTATCAAGGCCGTTATTCGGCTGTACTCGTTCAACGCGAGCTGCATCTCCTTGCTGTCCTGCGCTACGTACTGCTGAATCCTGTTCGTGCGCGAATGGTCGCGGCCGCAGTGGACTGGCCGTGGAGCAGCTATCGGGCAACGATTGGCGAGGTCGGGGCGCCAAACTGGTTACGAACTGATTGGATAGCGGCCGTCTTCGGCTCGGGTGCAGGGCGCAATGCAGCGTTCGCCCAGTTCGTCGAAGATGGAGTTGTTGGCCCATCCTGCTGGCAACATCTTACGCACCAGATTTACCTGGGCGACGCTGCTTTTGTCGCCGCGGTCCAGTCACAGATGTCGGACCTGTCATTGCTCACCGAAATTCCGCGACTTCAGCGATGGCCGGTTCGTGAACCGCTCGGCGCTCCGAATGCGAGCGATGCAGTGGGAGCGGGTCGCAACAATCGGATTGCTCGTAACGAGGCGATCGTCGCCGCATTCTCTACCGGACGCCACACCATGCGCGAGATTGGCGACCACTTCGGCGTTCACTACTCACGGGTGAGCCGAATCGTAAGCGAATTCGAGACGCTCAAGGCCGCACGGCGCAAGACCTGACACCCGTTCCCCCCCGTTCCCCCCGTTCCCATCGCTGTTAGATCGCTCGGACTGGCGATCCCCTCGTTCGAGGAAGTACCATTGTTCCATGCGATCACGCCTCCTCTTTGCATTTTTCGCCGCCAGCTTGGCGGCCAGTCTCATCGGTCCAGCCCAGGCCCGCGCCCAGGACAATCCCGCCGGCGACCCCGTCGTCCAGAAGATCTACGACCAAGGCATGCACCACTCCCAGCTCGAGCGCCTTGCACAAACGCTCATGGACTCAATAGGCCCACGACTCACAGGCTCGGCGGCGAATCGCGCGGCCAATGACTGGTTGTTGAAGACCTATAAATCGTGGGCCGTCGATGCCCGGAACGAGAAGTACGGCACATGGCGCGACTGGACTCGCGGTAAGAGCACGCTCGAACTGGTATCGCCACGATACCGAGTCCTAGAAGCAACGATGCACGCATGGAGCGCGACTACACCCATTGCCGGAGTCACGGCCGACGTCGTCATCATTCCGACCGCGCAGCAGATCACCGACAGTGCAGGCTTCGCACGCTGGCTTCAGACCGTAAAGGGCAAGCTGGTGCTGATCAGCGAACCACAACTGACGTGTCGCCCCGATGCTGACATCCACACCTGGGCTGATTCGGCGACCTATCAGCACGCGGTCTTCCAGCGCGACAGCGCAGCCAAGGAATGGCGCACACGCTTCGCAACCGCCCATGTCAACTTTCGCACACTTCCCGCAATGTTCGCACACGCTGGCGTTGCTGGTGTGCTCTCAAACGGTTGGTCGCGCGGCTGGGGTGTCGACAAGATTCAGTCGTCGCGCGCCGCGGGCGTTCCGTCGTTCGATGTTTCGTGCGAAGATTATTCACTCTTGGCGCGGCTCGCGTCGAACGGACAGGGTCCGCGCGTCCATGCAGTAGCTGACGCCAAACTCGCGACAGCTGAATCGCCTGTGTTCAACACGATTGCAGAGATCAAGGGCAGCGAGAAGCCGAACGAATACGTCATGCTGTCGGCGCATCTCGATTCCTGGGACTCGGGCAGCGGTGGAACTGACAACGGCACGGGCACGATTACAATGCTCGAGGCGATGCGCATTCTCAAGACCGTGTATCCTCATCCCAAGCGCACGATACTGGTCGGTCACTGGAGCGGTGAGGAAGAGGGCGAGATCGGTTCGTCGGCCTTTGCAGCCGATCATCCGGAAGTGCTGAAAGGGCTCCAGGCGCTGTTCAACCAAGACAACGGCACCGGCGAGATCGACAGCGTTCAGACGAATGGATTCATCGACGCCGCTCCATCGCTCGCACGCTGGATGTCACGCATGCCGGCGGATATGACGCGCAACGTCGCGCTCATGTTCCCGGGAATTGCGCACGATGAGAGCACCGACAGTGATGCCTTCGACTGCTACGGCGCGCCTGGATTTTTTCTGACGTCGTCCGACTGGTCGTACACCGACTACACGTGGCACACCAATCGCGACACTTACGACAAGATCAACTTCGACAACGTGAAGCGGAACGCAACGCTCGTCGCACTGTTCGCGTACGAAGCGTCGGAAGATCCCAATTTCGTCTCGCGAACCCGCGGAGTAGCGCCAATCGATCCGCGCACCAATCAGCCCATGCGCGCTCCTGCGTGCTCAGTGCCACCGCGGAGCTGGGAGGCAACGCAGCGGCGCTGAGCGACACCTCACTGTGAGGGATGGCGTCATGTGAGTGGCGATTGGCAGCACCGCGGGCCCGACCGCCGACACCGTCGGGATCTCTCGTTCAGCTCTGGCCGCCGCTGCGCCGCAGTGTCGCCTCCGCAGCCGCTATGGTCTGTCTCAGCACTTCGGGCGCGATATAGAAATCGTCCAAATGTGCGTTGACGCACCGGCCGTTGGGATATGCGCCGAGGATCGAGAAGTAACTCATCCCCGCAGAATCAGCGGCTGTATAGTAGTACGGCTCGATATGTCCGGGCGGAGTGAGTTCTATCAGGACGGATCCGGGATGACAGAACATCACATCGGTGAGCGCCGCTCCGTGGGGACCGATAATAATCTCCGCTTGAGGAAAGAGATCGCGGATCGTTTTGTCGCTGGACACGATCGTCTCGAATCCGGCCGCTTCCAGCACTGGAGTGAGCGCGTCTTCATCGATCAGCGTACGCTTTGATCCACGCCTGCTGATATAGAGCCGCCTGCCCTGCTGCGGAATTTGCGGCGACCTGGAACGCCAGAACTCGCCGACCCATGGCGGGCTATTGCACCGTACGCCCGGGAAGGAAGGCGCGATCAACTCCTCACACTCCACAACTGAAAAGGCGCTGAGCGCAACCATCTTGTCGGGCGGTATTCCACAGAGCTGTGCGGCGGATCGCCGTCCTTCGGACGACAGGTTTGGAACAAGCACGTGCGACACGTCATCCCAGTTGTAGCCGGATCGCTCAAACAGAGAGACTCGGGATAGAGCATCAAACAGCATGTGACCATAGTTCTCAGACCACTCGGTACACAGGCTGAGTGTCATGCCAGACAGACGCGCGGCCGGCTCGAGGCCATCGCAGAAATAAACCGGAGATGACCCAACTGCGTATCCGTACCAACTGTGATCCGGGAGGTATGTGTCTCCCTCTGCGACAATCCAACCTTGCGGACCAACGACGCGCGCATTCGGCAGCCGCGCAACGCCTGCGGCAGGCAGGACGGTCGGGACCATCGCGAGCATGTCCGCGGCAGGATAGTTGACGCAATTCGGCATCTGCCGCTCTGCGACGCCAGCCGGAACGACTTCGCGCCACTCGGCACCGTGTGCACGGCAGAATTCCGGAGTATGAGACCAGTGCCTGGGCGGCCCGAATACGCGAGAGTCCAGAGGCAGCCACTTGCTGCGCTCCGGAGTTGCGAAGGCACCTGCTAAACGGCGGTAGGTTGCTCCGCCGAGCTTCCATAGCGGTCGCGGAACCCGCGCGCGTAAATCAGTCACGGATGGATCTCGCTCGCAGTGCGTACGCCCATTTACCGGGGAGCATTCTCAGGATCGTGACGTTGCGGTCCTGCGGCCCATCGTTGTCCACGCGCACCACGTGTTGGACGGCGGCGAGGATGCCGCACAGCCAAGTACTCCGAGGAACGCCAACGTGCCGCGGCTCGGCGTGCGCATTTCGCCATGTCTCATGGTTTGGGAGCGTCAAAGATGCGGGTACCGAGGCAATCGGTCAAGAAGCGAATCGGCCGGATAGCGCGTAACGGGCCGGTAACTGGGTCGGATCTTCGACGATGCAAACTCCGGAAGAACATGCCACATGTATCGGAAAAATCCGGGTCCCTAAGCTGACAAGTCGGTCTTCCCAATCTGCTTCAGTCTTTCCATCAGTAACGTCTGCTCCCGCAGGTTCTGCGTCAATGCGATTGCGCGTTGAATCTCCACACGCGCTTCGGTGAACCTCCCCATTTTCGTGAGCAGGTCTCCGCGAACACTGGGAAGCAGATGGTAGCCAGCCAGGGCTGGGTCAGCGCTGAGCTTATCCACTGCATCGAGTCCAGCTGTAGGGCCGTGCGCCATGCCAACCGCAACCGCTCGATTCAGCGCCACGATGGGCGACGGGCTGATTTGCAACAGCGCATCGTATAGCAGAACGATCCGCTCCCAGTCGGTATCCGCCGGCGTGCGCGCTCGCGTGTGACAGGCAACGATCGCGGCCTGCAATGCATAGTTACCTGCGCCACCACCGAGTTTTTGCGCGTGCCCGAGCGCGGCCATTCCTCGCTGAATCTGTCCGTCGTCCCACAAAGAGCGGTCCTGGTCGCGCAATAAAACTGCCTCGCCGTTTGGTCCGCGGCGTGCCGCGGCGCGCGACGCCTGCAGCTCAATCAATGCTAGAAGACCATGCGCTTCGGATTCGTCCGAAAGGAGTTGCACCAGCATGCGTCCGAGCCGCAGTGCATCGCCGCAGAGTGCAGCGCGCATCCACTCATCTCCCGATGTCGCGGTGTATCCCTCATTGAAGATCAGATACACGACCGAGAGTACGGACGCGACCCTGCGGTGCAACTCTTCTCCGCGCGGCGTCTCGTAGGGAACGTGCGCTTCCGAGAGAGTCTTCTTGGCGCGAAATATCCGCTGCCCCATTGTCTTCTCGGGCACCAGGAACGCGCGTGCTATCTCCGCCGTCGTGAGGCCACAGATCAGTCGCAACGTCAGCGCGACGCGTCCTTCCACCACAACGACCGGATGGCACGCGGTAAAGATCAGTCGAAGTACGTCATCGTCGATGACTTGGTCCAGCGCTTGATCCAGCGCATCTGATAACTGCTGCTGTTCGTGTTCAAGGTCCCGCGCAATCTCTTCGTGCTTTTGTTCAAGCATGTGACCTCGGCGCAGGGAATCGATAGCGCGCCGCTTGGCCGCGCGCATCAGCCACGCCGCTGGATTTTCGGGGATACCCTCATCGGGCCACCGCTCGAGGGCAGTGACCAGAGCGTCCTGGGCCAGGTCTTCTGCAATGCCGATATCGCGGGTGACGCGAGCGATCGCGGCGATGAGCCGAGTGGATTCGATCTTCCACACAGCCTCAATCGTCTTGTGGATATCACTCATGCTTGTCTGGCTACAGTGTTCCCATGCTCAACTCCACAAGCCGCGTCTTGAACTTCCTCTGGGAAGTCGGGCATCCCGTGAATCTGGCGGACTTCTATAATCTCGCTGTCTGATGCGTATCACCATCATCATGAAACGGATCTGAGACGCTCCTTATCCCTGGTTCAGCAAAGGTCCAGGGGCCTTGTAGCTGCTGACGACGATCCCCGACGGCAAAGCTTGCGTGCTATCGAGCGTAAGCGCGCGTGGCGGAGTTCCGTCCGCAAAAAAGCGTTTCCCTTTGCCCAACAGAACAGGATAGACCAGCAGAAGCACCTCATCCGCAAGCCCATGCTCGAGCAGCACCGAAGTCAGCGTCGAGCTACCCCAGAGGATCAGGTCCGCGCCATCCCTCGCCTTGATGCCGCGAACGCCATCCACGATGTCCGGTCCAATGCCCTGGAACGGGCCCCATTCCAGGCTCTCCGGCCGGTGGGTTACAACATACTTCGTCGCCGCATTCAGGCCGTCCGCCATCGGACTCTTCGGCGCCTTGGGCCAGTAATCCGACCAGATATCGTAGGTTCGGCGGCCAAGCAGCAGATCGAAGCTCTCGCCGTGTGCCGCAACGACTGTTGCTAACCCAGCAGGAGTGCGATACGGCGTGGTCCAGCCGCTGTAGGGAAAATCGCCGTCATCGGCGGAGTGCTGGACCACGCCGTCCAGCGAAATGTGTTCTATGAGTTTCAGCTGTCTCATTTGCAATTCTCCTTAATGCTGGCCCGCAGGCGTTCCGTCTGACCAATTTGTAGCCCCGACCAAAAACACAAGAATGGGCGGTAAGCCTTTCGCCTGGGATTCTGCGTTGGGCGAGACGAACCAATATGGACTGGACATAACCGGAGAGCCCGCTGCGCCAGAACCCCAATCTTGACCGTCCTTGACATGCGTATAGAACATCAGATGAGGTAAGTTGTGGCCCCCCTGGTCCGTCAGATACGCCGATTTCGACATCATGTAGTCCATCGCGCCGCTCTCAAGGATCGGCAGTTGTTTCTTCTCGTATGCGGTTTTGAGTGCCGACACGATCTCCGCCTGGGAGCGACCGGCCATCACCATTCTGGCGCGCAGATAGACGACAGGCAACATCGAACGCGCAGCCTCCGGGTTCATACAATCCGCGGCCCTCACCTTGGGGCTCCAGAATTCGGGCCAGTCAAACATTCCCAACCAGGCTCGTCCCACCATGCAGACAAAACCGTTCCTGCCGTTGACCGCAGTCTCGTAGCCCTGCCGTCCCAGAACTAGAACCGTCGCATCGCGAGATATGGAATGGGGAGCGGCGCTTCGCGCCAACGCGATCTCCGCTGCGCGTTCGGACATGACGTATTGCTCGACCGGCGCCATCTTCGCGTACGTCGTCGCGGCAGCCTGTGCCATCGCCTGGTGCGCAGTACCGAGCGCGATAAGCAGCGCGAAGCTCTTGGTTGCGATTGCGCCAACCTTGGGGATGTTGCGAAGACTGAAGGTCTCGCCGCTGGGAGTGCTCACAACTCTTGCCGCTGCAGCCGCGATGGGTGAGCTGTGCCGCTCGGCAGATTGCTGTACGGTATCTCGCGCACCTCGGAAGGCATCCCGGTGGCCTTGACAGACTTGCGGGCCCAACCCAGCGCCTCGTCCATGTTGGCGGCTTCCAGTATCGTGAAACCACCGACGTGCTCCTTGGCTTCCAGATACGGGCCGTCGGTGATGAGCACTTCGCCATTGGGCTCGGACCGCACCGACTTCGCCTGGCTGGGCGCGCTGAGGCCGCCCACGACGACTCTGACACCGGCAGCTTCCATCTCGTCGTTGAGCAGGTTGATAGCCTGTATCGTCGCTTCGTCCACCGTAGATGGGTCGAAGTTGTCGGGGAGCTGACCCACAATCATATAATGCGGCATGACTTCTCCTGTTATGCTGTAACGCTGTTTGAGCGGGCCGACTTGACCTGCCTTCACTATGGCGACGAATGGCCTGACCAGAATTCTACAGATCGTCCAAAGAATTTTAGAAAAACCATGGGACAGCTCCCCGGATTTCCAGGCAGGGTCGCGTAAGCACTTTACGGATGTACGTGATGCGGCGACGCACTACTTCCTGCAGAAGCTGAACTCGCCGGCAGATCTTCCGTTCCGTCTGACCACCGTGACGTAGTAATCACGAACGAAGTCAGTTGCTCCAGCGGGTCCGCTACCGCGAAGACCGGAGAACTCGGCAGATTCGCTCCCCAGCTCGCGGGATCAGTTTGCGAATAGAAAAACATGAGGTGCGAGGGCCAGTGTTCAACGCCGTCGCCGCCGTATCCTTGCTTTGACATCATGTAGCACATCGCCCCTGATTCCATTGGCGGAAGTTCTTTCCTGGCGAGGGCGGCCGCGATGGCCTCGTTCACCTGAGGTAGCGTGCGGCCAGCCAGGCCCATGTCGGTGATTCTGGTGACGCGCAGAAGGTACGTGCGCGCGGCAGCGGCATTCACACACATGGGGACCCGCACTTCCGGATTCAAAAACTCGGCATCAGTTGTTGCAGTCCACCCACGTCCCACGATACACACGAAACCGTTTTTTCCGTTGACCGCTGTTTCGAATCCGTGACGTCCAAGAACCAGTATCTCTGCATCGCGTGCAATGGACTCCGGTGCTGCACTTCGCGCCAGTGCAATTTCCGCAGACTGATCCGACATGAGGTATTGATCGATCGGGGCCATCTTCGGATATGTTTTCGCGGCATCCTGTGCCATCGCGCGGTGCACCGTACCGAGCACAGCAATCAG
This sequence comes from Gemmatimonadota bacterium, assembly GCA_041691775.1. Lineage (GTDB taxonomy): Bacteria > Gemmatimonadota > Gemmatimonadetes > Gemmatimonadales > Gemmatimonadaceae > Fen-1247. The sequence goes on along the minus strand of JBEPUB010000002.1, from coordinate 16,473 downwards.
TGCGAAGCTTCTGATTGCGATTGCGCCAAGCTTCTTTTTCCACATGGTTTTCCCTCCTTGAGCATGGGCCGGTTGCTCAATCGGTTGGCGGTTTGAAAAAGATCTCTCGCACTTCGACGGGCGTCCGACAGGCGACGACAGCCTTGCGCGCCCATGCCACCGCCTGGTCCCTGTCAGCGGTTTCCAATATCCAAAAACCGCCGACATGCTCCTTGGCCTCAAGGTACGGCCCGTCGGTGATGAGGACTCCGCCATCGGGGTTCGCCCGCAGCGAGGTCGCGAGGCTTGGCGACGCCAGACCGCCAGCGAAGATCCTCACGCCGGCAGCAATCATCTCCTTATTGAGCGCTGAGATGTCGTGCACCATGGTTTTGTCTTCGAGGGACGGGACGTAATTGTCGGGGTGGTGAATAGCAACCATATAGTGGGGCATTGTCTTCTCCTGTAATGGTGTTGAGGCGGCCCGTGGGCCTGGCTTCACTTTAACGACGAACGGCGGGCGCGGAATTCTACAAGGCGCGTAAGAAAGTTTGGTGCTTGCCTTCTTTTTTCGGGATTCCAGTAGCTTGCCCAAGCTGACCAGAATTCCGCGCCATAGCCGTTGCTGGCGGGAAATACCATTCCCCTGTAGCTTACCCGGCAATCTTCAGTCGGTGTGGATCGCCGGCATAGACGTGGTTCCGATTCAACGGGGTGAACCTACATGAGATATTCGTCTCGGACGAGCAGGCAGCGTTCGGAGTGGCTGAGTCTCTTGCAATTAGCGAAAGGAGAGCTGCCAACGCACCGAGCATTGCGCCTCCTTATTTGCGCTATCGCGGCGACACCAACGCTTGCCACCGCGCAGGATCGTGAAACTCGATTCGTTGCACCGACCAACGCGACAGTCACTACTCGGATCGACGAAGGTTACGGATCGACGCCATCCCAGGCAATCTGGATCGACAATTCGTCGACCGTACCGATCCACGTGTACAGCGTAACACTGCGCAACTGCGAAAACATCAGGGAGGCCTGCAGTCCGTTTCCCTTGAATCTGCACGTTAGGCCTGGCGGCCGTGAAGTCTTGCGTCGAGTCAACCCGCGCGACCCAAATGCCAGCTTCAGCTTCCGTTACAGCTACGGATGGCAGGCGGATTCGAGTGCAATGGAAGCTCTCCATCTGCTGGCAGATAACGGCGTGGCGCAGGCCAAGAAACTTATCGCCGCCCAGGACGCGGCCACTGCCGAGCAAAACGCCGCTGTTGGCGTGCACGATGCCGACCTCGGCAGCGCCGACATTATCGGGCTCGGAGCGCGGATCGCGAGTCTTCGCGTCGATCCGGATTCAGTCGTACTGCATCCTGGCCAGGCGTTGCTGCTCAACAACGTACGCGTGCTCGCCATCGACGGCCAGGGAGCAACACTCGGCCGCGTAAGGGCATTCCAATTCCGTGTTCCCGGTGGTGCAGTGATAATGCGCGCCGACACTGTCGTCGCACAGCGCACCGGTAGAACTGCGGCAGAGTTTCGTCTTGCCCTGCCAGCTGCGCCGCTAGCAGTGAGCCTGCCGATCATTGTGACGGCGGCGGATTCGGCGAAGTGATTGCGCCGCGAAGATGGTCGCAACGAAACGTCACAAGCACAACGCCACATCAAAACAAATCCTCCAGCGAAAAGTGCAGCACGTCACCGTTACTGACCCGGCTCTTTAACCGGCGATCGCGAATCGCATTTCCAGCAAACACAGCAACGTGCACCTGCGTCACGCCCTTGAGTTCCTTCAGCACGGCGTCCCGACGTTGGTTGAGCTTGTCGACATCATCGACTGTAACGCTTCCCCACTTGCACTCGGCAAGAAGCACCTGACCCTCCGGCCCCAACGCAACAACATCGATCTGCTCGCTGGGATCATCCGACCACCACTCGCCTACGCGCACGGGATGGAACGGCAGACGTGGATGCTTGCTTCGCCCGACGAAATCGCGACACACCGACTCGAATATCGGGCCCATGTATTCGTTGATTCCCGGCGCGACGAAGTGAGCCCAGAGTTCGCGCGGTGTCATCAGATCATCTGACCCGTTCGCTCGAATCATTGCCACGAAACGATGCCAGAACATCAGGTACGGATCTGCGAGCCTGTAAATATTCTTCTTCGGATTTCCCGGTGGGGTCTCTGTAATCGGGATGACCCGCGTGATGACGTCCATGTCCTGGAGCCAGTCCAACGGACGACTCAGGGATGCAGAGTTCTTCCCGACTCGATTGGTGATCTTACTCCACTTCTGTTCCCCACTCGCAATCGCGCGGACGATGGAGTAGTGAACCCCGGCATCCCTGAGGAACGAATCAAAGAGATGCTGTGCCTCGTCCGCCAATCGCCCACTCGGATTCAGCATCTGCTGAGCGATGTTGTCGGCAATGGCGCGCGACGGATCGATGAGCGAGAGCTGACCTGGCAAACCGCCGAACGTGGCGAATGCGATGAGACGGTCCCGCGCCGAGTACGCGGGGAAGAATTCCGCGGCATCGCGATACGAAAATGGAGCAAAGCTGAGTGATCCTGTTTTCCGGCCGTGCAGAGGCTGGTCGGCAGTCGTGAGCCGCCGCATGACCGACACGTAGGAGCCGCTCAACACGAGCTTGACCTGTGTCGCCTGAAGCTCGTGGTCCCAGATTTTCTGCAGCAGTGTACCGAACCCGCGAACTGCCTCCAGCAGGTACGGAAGCTCATCCAGAATCAGGAGAAAGGGCTGACCGGCCGCCTGTCTAACGATGAACGCGAAAAAGCTCTCCCAGTCCGAAAATCCGTCTGCGAATTCGAGACCGGTTTGCTGGAATTGCGTGGCAGCGACATTACTCAGAGTCCGAAGCTGATCGCGACCCGTGGACTTCGTAGCCTGATAGTAGAGGCCCCTCCTGTCTTTTAGGTAGCGCGAGAGCAGGTAGCTCTTCCCCGCTCGGCGCCGACCGGTGGCGATGAGCAGTTCCGGCTTCCCGCTATTCCAGGCGCGGTCGAGCTCGGCGTGTTCTTTCGCCCGATCGTAGAGAGGAGAGGTCGCTGGTGTGTGCAGAGCCATGGCCTGATCCGGCTTCCAGTTGGTTACAGTAGTGTAACTTACAACACTGTAATCTAAGATATACCGGGGGCCATGGCAGGCGCCAATTTCTTCCACTCCTGCGTGATCATCGACCGGCGGTGCCGTCCCTGTTGTTGATGGCTGGATGTTCCATTGTGCGACGACGCCATGGTACCACATTATTGCAGCGGCACCCCCATGACTCCCGAACGTTTCCCGTAATTCGCATCCGCCGTACTCCGATCACATGCCCCGCACCACGAAAAAAACCTCCGCCAAGTCCACCGCAACCATCGGCTTCGAGGCCAAGCTCTGGCTCACCGCCGACAAGTTGCGCAACAACATGGACGCGGCGGAATACAAGCACGTCGTTCTGGGTCTGATCTTCCTCAAGTACATCTCCGACACCTTCGCGGAATACCGCGCTAAGCTTGTCGCCGGAAAGGGTGACTATGAGGGTGCGAATCCCGACGACCCGGACGAATACAAAGCCGAAAACGTCTTCTGGGTGCCCGCCGACGCGCGCTGGTCGCACCTTCAGGCGAATGCGAAGCAGCCGACGATCGGCAAGATCGTGGACGACGCGATGGTCGCAATTGAGCGCGACAATCCCCGCCTCAAAGGCGTCCTCCCCAAGGACTACGCCCGCCCCGGTCTCGACAAGCAGCGACTCGGCGAGCTGATCGACGTCATCGCCACCATCGAGCTCACCGCCGCAAGCGAGGGCGAGAAGACTCACCGCTCCGTCGATCTACTCGGCCGCGTGTATGAGTATTTCCTCACGCGCTTCGCCAGCGCCGAGGGCAAGAACGGCGGGCAGTTCTACACACCGTCGTGCGTGGTGCGCTGCCTCGTCGAGATGCTCGCTCCATACAAGGGGCGGATCTATGATCCCGCTTGCGGATCCGGCGGGATGTTCGTGCAGTCGGAGAAGTTTGTCGAATCGCACGGCGGCAAGCGCGGCGACATCAGCATCTACGGACAGGAGAGCAACGCGACGACGCGACGCCTCGCAATCATGAACCTGGCGATCCGTGGTATCGAGGCGGATTTCGGTTCGGAGCAGGCCGACACATTCCGTCGCGACCTGCATCCGGACCTGCGCGCTGATTTCGTTCTCGCGAATCCGCCGTTCAATGATTCCGACTGGTTCCGTAAGGATGACGATGTACGCTGGCAGTTCGGTGTTCCGCCAAAGGGCAACGCGAACTTCGCGTGGGTGCAGCACTTCATCCACCATCTTGCGCCGCATGGGATGGCTGGATTCGTTCTGGCGAATGGAAGTATGTCGTCGAACCAGTCGGGCGAGGGCGAGATTCGTAAGGCGATTATCGAAGCTGATCTTGTGGATTGTATGGTCGCGCTGCCGGGTCAGCTTTTCTACAGCACGCAGATTCCGGTTTGTCTGTGGTTTCTCGCGAAGAACAAGAGTGCGGATGCGAAGCGCGGCTTACGCGATCGGAGGAAGCAGACGCTCTTCATTGATGCTCGGAAGCTTGGGACGCTAATCGATCGAGTGCATCGGGAGTTGACTGACGCTGACCTCCAGGAAATAGCCACTACATATCACGACTGGCGGACAGAAAAAGGCGCAGGCAAATACGAAGACATCGCCGGATTCTGTAAATCCGCCACTACTGCGGAGATCGCCGCGCACGGTTATGTACTCACACCTGGCCGCTATGTCGGCGCTACGCAAGTGGAAGGTGACGATGAACCATTCGACGAGAAAATGCAACGTTTGGTTGCCGAACTGAAGATGCACTTCCATGAGTCGTCGGGACTGGAGAAGGTCATAAGAGCTAACCTGAGTGGGCTCGGTTATGGAGAATGAAACTCGGACTGAGTGCATCGTCGCCGATATCGCATCGCCGGTGAGAAATGCACTGGTAGGCGGGCCGTTCGGATCCGACTTGGTTTCAAGAGACTATGTCCCAAATGGCGTCCCGGTGATTCGCGGAACAAACATGGGGCACGGCCGATGGGTTGACGGCGAGTTTGCGTATGTCACGCAATCCAAGGCCGACGCATTATCTGCGAACTGCGCGAAGCGAGGTGACCTGATTTTTACTCAGCGGGGCACACTAGGGCAGGTTGCAATTGTGCCTAAGACTGGCGCAGACAGATATTTGATTTCTCAAAGTCAAATGAAGCTGACGGTCGATGCAGCGAAAGTCGACACCGTGTTCCTCTACTACCTTTTCACCACGATCGAGCAGCAGGATTACATCCGGCAGAATGCGATTCAAACCGGCGTTCCGCACACGAATCTCGGTATTCTACGAAACACACCTATAGCGCTGCCATCCCTCCGCGAGCAAAAGGCTATCGCGGCAGTGCTTGGAGCGCTGGACGACAAGATCGAGTTGAACCGGCGGATGAACGCAACGCTGGAGGCGATGGCGCGGACGCTATTCCAGAGCTGGTTCGTTGATTTTGATCCGGTGCGGGCGAAAGTAGACGGCCGTGAGCCTGTCGGCATGGACGCCGCAACCGCAGCCCTTTTCCCTGAACACTTGGAAGAAACGGCGCTTGGTCACGCGCCGAAGGGATGGAAGATTCGCAGCCTCGATACGATCGCGCAATATCTGAATGGCCTCGCGCTCCAGAAGTTTCCGCCCCGTGACGGTGCGACGCTACCGGTCATCAAGATTGCCCAGCTTCGCAAAGGCGATTCAATCGGAGCAGATCGCTGCAACACCGATCTGCCGCCAGCCTACGTCGTCCAGGACGGTGACATGCTGTTCTCATGGTCTGGCAGCCTCGAAGTCGAGCTATGGTGCGGTGGGCCCGGTGCGCTGAACCAGCACCTGTTCAAGGTCTCGTCACAGGACTTTCCGAAGTGGTTCTACTACCTCTGGACGCGCTATCACCTCGACGAGTTCCGCCTGATCGCCGCTGGCAAGGCCACAACGATGGGACACATTCAGCGCGGCCATCTCACCGCCGCAAAAGCGCTCATCCCACCGCGTCCACTGCTCGATGCAATGACGCAAACAATGTCGCCGCTCATTGATCGAATCATCGCGAACCGCATCGAATCCCGTACGCTCGCCGTCCTCCGTGACACCTTGCTACCGAAGTTGTTGAACGAGGAAATCACACTATGAAAATCACATCGTTCGAGTTTTCGCATATCAAAGCTTTCAAGTCGCTTGTGTTCGATCTCAAGCAAACATCGGTGCTTATCGGACAAAACGACCACGGAAAATCATCCATCCTTAAGACAATAGACATTGTCCTGAATCAATTGGATGCGGACACGCTCAAACTCGGAGCTCTACATCCAGATTTAGCCGAAAAGCTGTTGCCCATTTTCCCGGTTAATGCGAAGGCCCGGCGTATTACAATACGCTACGATGATGATGCAGGGAAGGAAAAAGAACTTCATGTTACGGTAAGAGCGGATTTGACCTTCACAGTTCTCGAAACAATTGCGAGAAATGCGAAGACAACCGCTGCGAGCTTAGCAGCATTCCAGAAACTTCGCGATCGCAACCAGTTCGTTCTCATCCCGGCATTGCGTGATGCGTCGTCGCCCGCTTTCCAGGAAATCCTTTCACGGATGCTGCGCGAGCACGGCCTTTCCAAGATGATCCCGCAGAAGGCTGGGGGAACGCCAAGAGAGTATCGCGTGCTGAAGGATATCCGCGATAAAGTGTCAACCACAATACGGCCGTACATCAATGGCGCATTGCTTCCCGAAATCGAAAAGCATTTCGGATTCAAGACACAGCATAAACTGGGGCTCAAGTTCGACGTCGACGTTCAGGATGTTGGTGAGTGGATTATGGATAACCTTCGGCTTGGGTTTGAAATGACGACCGATGGACAAACCACGCTGGCGCTATCGGAGGCTGGGTCTGGCGTGCAAAGTGGGGTGCTCCTCGCCCTTCATCGATTGGAGCAGAAGGCGACCCAGAATCCGAACGTTCAGTTCATATTGGCAGTGGAGGAGCCGGAAGCATTCCTCCACCCACAAAGGCAAAAAGAACTCTACCAAGACATTCAGGCGGCCCAGTCCGATAATTTGAGAGTCATTGTAACGACGCACAGCCCATACATAGTCGGAGAGACCCCATTTTCTAGTTTGGGACTAGTAAGGAAACAAGAGAAGCATTCTGCTTTGCATGTGCCTGTAATCGCATCACCAAAGGAGCGGGCAATATTCGATGCCTACAGCAACGATGTAAATGCCCTTCTTTTCTTTGCAGAGAAGGTTGTCCTTGTGGAGGGCGAGTCAGACGCACGGGTCATCCGAGTCCTTCTAAAGAAAAAGCTTAAAGCCGAAGCTCACCGTATTTCTATAATATCGTCCGCTGGGAATGCGAATTTCTCACCGTTTCTCCGAATGATTCGGGCGTGGCGTGATGCAAAAATCCCCCACCTCATCGTCACTGATTTTGATTCTCTGACAAAGCCAACAGACAGAGCGGTAATTGTCGGCGCTGAAGCAGCGGGCTATATGCTCCCGGGAAAGGCAGCATTGCACGCTAAGATCGATGCGGCGTTAGATAGAGATGAAGCAGAGTTTAACACAGCCGCCCTGGAAGCGAAGGCTCAGTTTGCTGCTGCGGGTCTCAACGTCTTCGTGTTCACGTCGGACCTGGAGTACTCACTGATTACTGCAAAGAACAAAACTGCAGCGGCTCAGGTTCTTACCGATGTCGCCACAAATAATGTGAACTACGAGGTCGGTTACGACTTAAACCAACTGCGAAGGCAAATTGGAAGCAAAGGAGTACCCCTGAACGCGATGGAAAAGCCTCCGTTCAAGAAACCGTTTGTGCATCAGAAAATTGCCGAAACCATTGACATCGATCACTCTCACGGCGACATCGGGCGGTTGCTCGATGCAATTGCTGCGTTATAAATGAAGATGTCATGGGCCACTGAATCGTCCAAAGGATAAGCAGTGTCGTTCAGAGAATCGCTACCGCCGATTCAGTTATCCCGGAATTGCAGCTATCTCCCACTCAGAGCGGAGCATAGGAAATACTATGCCGCCAGTTTTTGATCTCAGAAAGCCCGTGGCCTTCATCGTGACATCGAGACACGGCATGTCATCTCGCATTCGGTCCATACAATGACCGACGCACCCCCGCCCAAATCCTCTCTCATCCTCTACCAAAGCGAGGACGGCCGCACCCGCGTCCAGTGCCGCTTTGAAGATGAGACACTCTGGCTAACTCAGGTCCAGCTTTCCGAGCTCTTTCAGACCTCGGTGCCGAACATCAATCTCCACCTGAAAGCGATTTACGCTGAGAGCGAGCTAGCGGAGGGGCCAACTATTAAGTCCCACTTAATAGTTCGATCCGAAGGTCCGCGGGAGGTTTCCCGGCAGGTTCTGCATTATAGCCTGCCCGTGATCCTGGCCGTTGGCTTCCGGGTCCGCAGCCATCGGGGCACACAATTCCGTCAGTGGGCGACGGCGCGCCTGAGTGAGTTCCTGGTGAAGGGCTTCACCATGGACGACGAGCGGCTCAAGAATCCGCCAGGGCCGGGACAGACGGACTACTTCGACGAACTGCTCGAACGCGTCCGCGACATACGGTCGTCGGAGCGGCGCTTCTATCAGAAGGTGCTGGACATCTACGCGACCAGCGTGGACTACTCGCCAGATGCTGAGCAATCGCGGCTGTTCTTTGCCACAATTCAGAACAAAATGCACTGGGCGGCGCACGGACACACTGCCGCCGAGGTGATTGTAGAACGAGCTGATGCGGCGAAGCCGTTAATGGGCCTGCAAACTACGCGGCCCGGCGGCGTGGTGCGGAAGGACGACGTGACCGTAGCCAAGAACTACCTCACAGAAGAGGAGCTCCAAGTGCTCAATCGCATCGTGAACCTCTACCTTGAGTACGCGGAACTCCAGGCGCTTGATCGCAAGCCGATGACTATGCTCGCCTGGATTACGAAGCTCGACGAATTCATGGCGATCTCCGGGCGCGAATTGCTGGATCACGCTGGAAAGATTTCCGCTGAAGCCGCCCGGAGCAGGGCCGAGCTGGAATACGCTCGGTACCGGACGTTGCAAGACGCGAAACCACAGCGTGTCGATGCGGATTTCGAGAGGGTGACGATGGACCTGACGCGGCTTTCAAAACCAGCCAAACGCAAGAAACCGAAACCGTGACCGTCAACGAATCCATCGTTGAAGACGCTGCCTTCTCATGGTTCCATGAACTGGGCTACGCGATCGTGCACGGGCCGCACATCGCGCCCGGTGAACCGGCAGCGGAGCGAAGTGGATTTGGCGAGGTTGTACTTGTCGGTCGCCTGCGCGACGCCATTCGGCGACTGAACCGCTTCATCCCCGACGACGCACGCGAAGATGCGTTGCGGAAGGTGCTTCGAGTGGGAACGCCTTCGCTCGCTCAGACCAACCGCGCCTTTCACAAGATGCTGCGAGACGGCGTCGAGGTGGAGTATCCCCGCCCCGACGGCAGCATCGCCGGCGATCATGTCCGCCTGATCGATTTCAACGACGTACACGCAAACGACTGGCTGGTAGTAAATCAGTTCACGGTGATCGAGGGCCAAAACAACCGGCGTCCTGACATCGTTGTCTTCGTCAACGGACTACCGCTCGGCCTGATCGAACTGAAGAATGCCGCTGACGAAGATGCGACAATCTGGAGCGCCTACGCGCAACTCCGGACATACAAGGCGGAGATTCCGTCGTTACTGCAATACAACGCAGCACTGATCGTGAGTGATGGCTTGCAAGCACGCATGGGTTCCATGACCGCGAACCAGGAGTGGTTCAAGGTCTGGCGTACGATCAATGGCGAGGGTGACGCGCCAAAGACAGCGCTGGAGCTCGAGGTCCTGGTGCGCGGAGTGTTCGAGAAGCAGCGTTTCCTGGAGCTGCTGCAACACTTCATCGTCTTCGAAGAAGATCCGGATTCGGGCACGCTCAACAAGATCATCGCTGGCTACCATCAGTTCCACGCAGTGAATGCCGCAGTGGAAGAAACAGTACGGGCCAGCGGCATGACCGTGAGCGGCAAGGCGGTGCGTGAGAGTGCGGGCACTTTCTGGACCGGCCGTATGCACGGTGGCGCACCAGGCGATCGTCGCGCGGGCGTGGTCTGGCACACGCAGGGCAGCGGCAAGTCGTTCTCCATGCTCTTCTACGCAGCGCGCGTGGTGCGGCATCCGGCGATGCAGAACCCGACGCTGGTCTTGCTTACCGATCGCAACGATCTCGATGACCAGCTCTTCACGGGGAAGTCGGGGTCAGAGTGCACTTTTCTTGCGTGCACACAACAGACGCCATCCGTGCGAAAATGTGCACTCTGACCCCGGTTCCTCCATGACCCCGGTTCCTCCACGGTTCCTCGCAACCGTTGCAAGATCTGCAACAGTTCACCCCGTCGCTGGAAGAAATCGAGGCGGATATCTGTAGCCGAGAAGGCCATTCTTGGGGCGCTGGGGCGATGTGGCCGGTTCCGTGACGGCCTGACGCGAAATGTCGGCATCAGATACGACCATGCCGACATTTTGCGTTGACAGATTGCCTATTTTGATATCATACTGGTGCGATGAAAGAGCCGGATTTCCGGAAACTAAGCGAAGTCCCAGAAGAGCTTTCGCCCATTGCCCGGCTGCGCGCAGCCGGGCTGGGTGCGTTCTTTCGTCCCGCACAAGTGGAAGACGCCGGTCTCACTGCTGACTATCTCCCGGGGCTTGTCCGGCGAGGAGAGATCGAGCACGTCGCGCGTGGCCTGTATCGCATCGCGGATGCTGAGCCGACGGAGTACTACTCTCTCGCAATGGTGTGCGCGCGCGTTCCGAACAGCGTCGTTTGCCTCCTCTCGGCACTGCGCGTCCACGGAATTGGAACGCAGGCGCCCGCCGAGGTCTGGATCGCAATCCCGCACAAGGCCAGGATGCCTCGGTTTTCGGACCTCCAACTACGGGTTGTACGCTTCAGCGGTCCCGCGGAGACGTGCGGTGTGACGCAGACGGAGTTCGAGGGCGTTGCCGCACGCATCACCAGTCCTGCAAGAACAGTCGTGGATTGCTTCCGCTTCGAACGACTTCTTGGTCCCGAGATCCCGATGGAGGCGCTGGACGATAGCCTTCGCCAGCGACTTGTGACCATCGGCGAGCTGTCGAGAGTAGCAGAAGTACTTCCATCACGCCGCCTTCGCGCAGCGCTCGATGTCCGATCGATATGACCACAAACGTACCTGCATCGATCAGGGCGCGCCTCGTTGCAACCGCGAAGATTCAGGGTGAAGAATTCGAGCGAACGCTCTCACGCTTTGCCACCGAGAGGCTACTCTTCCGACTCGGTGAATCCAAGGCACAAACGCGTTGCATCCTCAAAGGCGCTACACTGCTCACGATATGGATGCAGGATCCTTATCGCGCAACTCGCGACGTGGATTTTCTGGCGTCCGGATCCGAAGATGACGAGAACATTCGCGATATTATTGAGCAGATTTGTTCGGTGCCATGTCCTGAAGACGGAATCCGTTTCGACATGTCTGATACCAAGATCGACGCGATCCGGGCTGAAGAAGAATATGCCGGAAAGCGCGCCCGTTTCTTCGCCTACCTCGGCACGGCTCGCATACGCGTTCAGATCGACTTCGGCTTCGGAGACGCTCTAACCATGAGTCCGGAGGTGGCCGAATATCCAACAATCCTGAAGGATATTCCCGCGCCGCGCATCCAGACATACCCACGGGTGATCAGTGTCGCGGAGAAGTTCGAAGCAATGGTCAAACTGGATATACGGAATAGCCGAATGAAAGACTTTCATGACATCTGGGCGCTTTCAAGTGCATTCGAGTTCGACGGGGCGAGTCTGCAGAGCGCAGTCGCGGCATGCTTTGAACGCCGGAGAACACCATGGAGCGACAACATTCCAGCGGCGTTGACATCGGCGTTCTATCAGGATTCAGATTTTCAACACCGATGGAGCGGCTACCTCCGAAGTGGCGGAGTGCGGATCAGTCCACCGTTGCGGTTCGAGGTGATTGGGGCGCGAGTCGTACAGTTTCTCAGACCGCTGCGTGATAGCATTTCTTCGGGCGAAGCATTTTTGGCACATTGGGTTCCGGGAGGGCCGTGGAAATGAACGCCGCGCACCCAATTAAACCTTCTGATATGCCGCAACCGAAATTTGCAGCATATCCCGCCGATTCAGTTATCCGGAGATTCCGGATAACCCCCGCTCATAGCAAGCCACGGAAGCCGTGACCGTCAACGAGTCCATCGTCGAAGACGCTGCCCTGTCGTGGTTCCACGAACTGGGCTACGCGATCGGACACGGGCCGCACATCGCACCCGGTGAACCGGCAGCGGAGCGAAGTGGATTTGGCGAGGTTGTACTTGTCGGTCGCCTGCGCGACGCCATTCGGCGACTGAACCGCTTCATCCCCGACGACGCACGCGAAGATGCGTTGCGGAAGGTGCTTCGAGTGGGAACGCCTTCGCTCGCTCAGACCAACCGCGCCTTTCACAAGATGCTGCGAGACGGCGTCGAGGTGGAGTATCCCCGCCCCGACGGCAGCATCGCCGGCGATCATGTCCGCCTGATCGATTTCAACGACGTACACGCAAACGACTGGCTGGTAGTAAATCAGTTCACGGTGATCGAGGGCCAAAACAACCGGCGTCCTGACATCGTTGTCTTCGTCAACGGACTACCGCTCGGCCTGATCGAACTGAAGAATGCCGCTGACGAAGATGCGACAATCTGGAGCGCCTACGCGCAACTCCGGACATACAAGGCGGAGATTCCGTCGTTACTGCAATACAACGCAGCACTGATCGTGAGTGATGGCTTGCAAGCACGCATGGGTTCCATGACCGCGAACCAGGAGTGGTTCAAGGTCTGGCGTACGATCAATGGCGAGGGTGACGCGCCAAAGACAGCGCTGGAGCTCGAGGTCCTGGTGCGCGGAGTGTTCGAGAAGCAGCGTTTCCTGGAGCTGCTGCAACACTTCATCGTCTTCGAAGAAGATCCGGATTCGGGCACGCTCAACAAGATCATCGCTGGCTACCATCAGTTCCACGCAGTGAATGCCGCAGTGGAAGAAACAGTACGGGCCAGCGGCATGACCGTGAGCGGCAAGGCGGTGCGTGAGAGTGCGGGCACTTTCTGGACCGGCCGTATGCACGGTGGCGCACCAGGCGATCGTCGCGCGGGCGTGGTCTGGCACACGCAGGGCAGCGGCAAGTCGTTCTCCATGCTCTTCTACGCAGCGCGCGTGGTGCGGCATCCGGCGATGCAGAACCCGACGCTGGTCTTGCTTACCGATCGCAACGATCTCGACGACCAGCTCTTCACACAGTTCCAGCGCTGCGCCGATATACTTGGCCAGACTCCGGTCCAGGCGAATGGACGCGACCATTTGCGAGAATTGTTGAATCGGGCAAGCGGTGGCGTGGTGTTCACGACCATCCAGAAGTTCATGCCGGAAAGGGGCGAGCCCATGCCCGAGCTGAGCGCGCGCCAGAACATCGTTGTGATAGCGGACGAAGCACACCGCACCCAGTACGGATTTGGCGGCAAGGTAAATAAAATGACTGGCGAGATGTCATACGGTTTCGCCAGTAATCTGCGCGATGCGCTACCGAATGCGTCTTTCATCGGCTTCACTGGGACGCCAATCGAGAAGACCGACGCAAACACGCGCGCGGTGTTCGGTGACTACATCTCCATCTACGACATTCAGCGCGCCGTGGCCGACAAGGCTACCGTGCCGATCTATTACGAGAGCCGTATCTCGAAACTCAGTTTGAATGCCGCCGAGCTGCCGAAGCTCGACGACGAGTTCGAAGAAATCACCGAAGGCGAGGAGCTGACGCGCAAGGAACAGCTCAAGACCAAGTGGGCTGCGCTCGAAGCGATGGTTGGCAATCCCAAACGCATCGCGCTCGTTGCCGCGGATCTGGTCGCGCATTTCGAGAAGCGCGTGGAAGCGATGGACGGCAAGGCGATGATCGTCTGCATGAGCCGGCGGATCGCTGTCGACATGTACAACGAGCTCATCGCTCTTCGGCCCGACTGGGCCAGTACTAAAGGCGACGATGCCGACGCCGAGAAAGGCAAATCATGCGTGGTTAAAGTCGTGATGACCGGCGGCGCGGACGATGGCCCGGAGTGGCAGCCACACATTCGCAGCAAGGACAAGCGGCGCAAGCTCGCGAACCGTTTCAAGGACGCGAGCGATCCATTTCGAATCGTGATCGTGCGAGACATGTGGCTGACCGGATTCGACGCGCCGTCGCTGCATACGATGTACGCCGACAAGCCGATGCAGGGCCACGGTCTCATGCAGGCGATCGCCCGTGTCAACAGAGTTTTCAGCAACAAGCCAGGTGGGCTTGTGGTGGATTATCTCGGACTCGCTGATCAGCTCAAGAGAGCGCTGGCGACGTACACCGAGAGTGGCGGCCAGGGCGACCCAACTCTGGACGAGGCAAAGGCTGTCGCGACGATGCTGGAGAAACACGGGATCGCCTGTGACATGATGCACGGATTCAATTGGGACAACTGGATTACTGGCAAACCAGTCGAGCGTCTCGCACTCATCCCCGCCGGACAGGAACACATCCTCGCACAGGAGGATGGCAAGAAGCGCTGGGTGCAGGTGGTGACGGAGCTTTCCTACGCTTTCGCACTCTGCGCCGCGAGCGATGAAGCCACCGACATCCGCGACGATGTGAGTTTCTTCCAGGCACTACAGGCCGCGCTGAACAAGCAGAGCAACAACAATCGGAAGACGCCGGAGCAGATCGACGCCGCCATTCGCCAACTTGTGAGCAAGGCGATCACCACCGAAGGCGAGGTGATCGACGTTTTCACCGCCGCGGGATTGCCCACGCCGGACATAAGCATCCTGAGCGATCAGTTTTTGGCTGAAGTGCGCGGTCTCAAATACAAGAACGTCGCTGCCGAGCTGCTGGAGAAGCTGCTGAAGGATGAGCTCAAGGTCCGTTCAAGGCACAACCTCGTGCAGGCGCAGATCTTTAGCGAGAAACTCAAGAAGACGCTCAACGGCTACCACAACCGCGCCATTTCGACCATGCAAGTGATCGAAGAGCTGATCAAGCTTGCCAAGGACATCGACGCTGCAAGCAAACGTGGCGAGGCACTGGGCCTGACGGATGACGAGGTGGCGTTCTATGATGCGCTTGCAGCAAACGACAGCGCGGTGCAGGCAATGGGCGATGACAAGCTGAAAGTCATTGCGGCGGAACTGATCACGCAGGTGAAGAAGAGCGTGACCATCGACTGGACACTCCGTGAGAGTGCGCGGGCGAAGATCAAGGTAATGGTGAAACGGATTCTGAAGAAGCATGGATATCCGCCGGATCTTCAGGATGAAGCGGTGAAGACAGTGCTCGCGCAGGCGGAGCTGTTGTGCGCGGAGTGGGTGTAGGCAGCTCGACATGATTGCTCACCCAAACCCGCAACGCCTGATCGGGTAGCTAGCGCCCTTCAACCCATCCGCTCGTGGATGCGACGTTTGGGACCGACAGCAACGCAAGACAGCAACGCAATACTTGACACCATACAACGGTTAGCCTATACTAACCGTTAGCCGTGACTAACCATGCGAAAGCATTCAACGCTCTGGGCGACCCTACGCGGCGGCTCATCTTCGAGCGACTCGCCAAAAAGCCTATGCCAGTTGGGAAGCTGGCGAACGGGCTGGCGGTCACCCGGCCAGCGGTATCGCAGCACCTCAAGGTGCTTCTCGATGCTGGGCTCGTGACGCTGCGCGAAGAAGGAACACTCCGGATCTACCGCATCAATCCGCACGGCGTGGAAGTGATGCGCGCCTACCTCGATCGGTTTTGGGATCGCAACCTTGCCGCATTCAAAACAGCAGCCGAAATGGAGAATTACGAATGACCAGCATTGCACCGGTAGTCAAGGAAGTTTACGTCAACGCATCCGCCGAGCACGCGTTCAAAGTATTTACGGATGGGATTGACACCTGGTGGCCGCGGAAGCATCACATCGGTGAGTCGCCGTTGAAGACAGAAGTACTCGAGACAAGACTCGGTGGCCGCTGGTACGGAATATCCGAAGACGGTACCGAATGCGATATTGGAACGGTGCTCGCGTGGGAGCCACCAACGCGACTGGTACTCTCGTGGCAGTTGACCGCCGAATGGAAATTCGATCCGAACTTTCTTACAGAGATTGAAGTGACCTTTATAGCGGAAGGTCCCAAGAAGACGAAAGTGATGCTTGAGCACCGGGATCTAGATGCGTACGGACCAGCTGCGTCTGCGATCCGCGAGATGATCGGAGCCGACAGTGGATGGGGGATCATCATCAACAGCTTCGTGACCGCTGCGAATATGTAGAGAGCTCATGAGCTCAGGGTCAGGTCTTTGCCCCGGGGGGCCCCGGGGGCCCCCCCCCCCCGGGGGG
>JBEPUB010000001.1:0-530465 GCA_041691775.1 Gemmatimonadota bacterium | reverse complement strand
TAGGGGACTAGGACGGGGCCCTCTCAAGGCCCAAACACGGGTTCGAATCCCGTTAGCGCTACTTTCCCATGGGCGGAGCGATAGGGCCTCATCGTCTATCGGTTAGGACGGCACCCTTTCACGGTGCAGAGAGGGGTTCGATTCCCCTTGGGGCTATAGGGTTGGGCGATGTTTGGTTAGGTTGTTGGGCCCGCCCGGGTGGCGGGAGTAGTGGAAAGGTTGTGTAAGAGGGGCCGTAGCTCAGTTTGGTTAGAGCACTCGACTGTCACTCGAGAGGTCGCGGGTTCGACCCCCGTCGGCCCCGTACGTATTAGTTCGGCATTCCCGAGGACAGGGAATCAAGGCTCGTCATTCCCGCGAAAGCGGGAATCCAAGCTCGTCATTCCCGTGAAAGCGGGAATCCGTGTTCAGATCGGTTCGGATTCAAGAGGGCATGCACAGGAGCCTGCCCGTACGGCAGATTGGGCCGGCGTGACAGCCGGAGATTGGTCATCCAGAGTCAGATTTCTTTGGACCGCCCTCGTGGTGAAATTGGTAGACACGCAAGCTTGAGGTGCTTGTGCTGAAAGGCATCGCGGTTCGAGTCCGCGCGAGGGCATTAAAGTTGGGATTAGCGACGCCGTGTTTGTGCGAGCTGTCGTGCCACAGTAGCTCAGTGGTAGAGCACTCGATTCGTAATCGAGCGGTCATCGGTTCAATCCCGATCTGTGGCTCTGGTTGTGGCTCTGGTTGTGGCTTAGAAGTTTGCAGGCGGGTGTGCGGGTGTAGCTCAGTTGGTAGAGCGCCAGCTTCCCAAGCTGGATGTCGTGGGTTCGAACCCCATCACCCGCTTTGATATTCGAGCGTCGAGTTCATCTTCTGATCTCGACGCTTTTGTTTTTCCAGACTGCATGTAAGTGTTTGCATATGAAGACTTTCCGAAGCCTCTTGCGCAGATCATCGAGCTTACGGTGGCCGTGGGTATTGGAAGACGATGCTCGATCTGGCGCGACGGAATTCTATTGGGCTACGCAGCAGTCGCCACTTATCGGCGTACCTCGCGCTCACCCACAACGCCGCGATCACCGCTGAACGACGACGCGACGACCCATGAAGCGCCGCACATCGCAAAGGCAACCACCAAGCTCGTCCATTCATCATGGCTACCAGGATTATGTGCTACACGTGGTCCATGCAGGATGATGACCCATGACCCGAACATAATGGCGAGCAGCGTCGCGGCCAATCGCGCCTTGATACGCGTCAGGATCGCGACGCCCGCGGCGAGATGGGCAAGTGCGACTGCGTAAGTCCAGAAGTATGGATACGGCAGCCACGACGGAATCACCGAGGCAACGTAGGCCGAGTAAAGAAAGTGCGACCCGCCGAAAGCGAGCAGTGACACGCCGAAGCACATACGTCCCACGACAATCGCTACTTGCATCGCCGCCGAGCTCGGCGCGCCAATATCGATGCTCGCCGTCGTACCCACGGCCACGCACGCTGCTCCAAACAGCGCAAAGGTCTCGAAGGCGCTGACCCACAAGCCACCGTTGAGCGGCTGTGGTGCAAGTATCACGGTATGTAGCAGCAGCCAGATGAACAGAACAACTGCGATAGTTATCGCGGCAGTATGCCTGGCTATTCCGGCGGCGATCGCCGCACCGCTCGCGATCAGAAGGGCGCCAGCGATGTAAGCGAACGGGAAAATCGCAGCGATAAAACGGGGAACCGGCTCGAGTCCCTCGACTGGCGCCGAATAGACGAACGTCAGAAGACCAAGCGCGATAACTCCAGCACCGAATGGTACGCTGGCGCTACTTGCTGATCGATCAATTGGGGGCATCTTGCTTGTCGCCGGTGAGAGTGGTATGAGGCATCCCGATTATAGCGCAATGGCTAATGCTTCTGGTAGTGCCGGGTAGAGGGACGAGCTGCATACCAATCCCGACGGAAGAGGTTGGTAGCCCAGCCGACCAACCGGACTGGCATTCGGCGTGGCAACGTATCTGGCGCTGCGGGAGGCTTGAGCACCGCGTTGCCTACTTCAGTCATCAGGTCAGGACGTAAAGGGGTCGTAAGACACATAAAAGGGTTGCGCGCCGCCGCCGCGCGTGGTATCGTTGAGTGTCTCTTCTGCACCCTCACGTCAACATCGGTAGCCCGTCGTCCAGAGGAATGGCAGCCATGCTTTCAACGTCAATCGGGCCGGTTCTCCTGAATGCGCGCGAGCAACTCAACCTCAGTCGCGCAGAACTGGCACAGCGCTGCGAAGTCAGTGAACGACTACTCGCGGAATTGGAGCGCGGCCAGCGGCCAAACGTCAGCCTCGAGACGTGTCTCAAGTTGCTGACCGCGGTCGGGATATCGGTTCGGCTGAATGCACCGGCTGGCACCGTTGCAGAGATCGCCGCGCCGTCGGCGGCGTTCCTGGAGCGCGCAGTACGGGCGGCACGTCGGCGTCAGACATGGACCGGTGAGCACGCTTCGCTTCACGGACCGGGGAGCGATCCGGCTTTGGCGCGGACGTTAGCAGCGCGTGTGCGCTCGGTTGCGCGGATATCGCAACAGGCGTACGCGATCGCATCCGCTGAGCGGGTAGCGGATCAGACCGCCGCCGTACCGCGCCGATTGCGCGGGGAGAAGTCCGTGACCAGTGCCAGCGTGCTGGTTGGACGTTCTGCTGGCCCGCGCCGAGCGTGAAAGGGCCCAAGTCGGTGGAGTCAAATGATCGCCTCGTAGCCGACTTTCTCGATTTCGTCATTTGCCTCAACGTCAGAAAGGTGGAGTTCGTGCTCGTCGGCGGCTATGCAGTAGGCGTGCATGGGTTTGTCCGGGCAACTGGGGACATCGACTTTTTCTATCGGCGAACAGAGGCGAACGTCCGACGACTCTGCGTTGCGATGGAGGACTTCGGCGCGCCGAGCAATGTCATTGACTTCGAGACGCTCATGACACCGGCAACGATTTCCATGTTCGGACGTCCGCCATATCGGATTGACCTACTAGGAGATATCGACGGTGTGTCATTCGACCAAGTCTGGACGGGATGTACCGAGATAGTGCTCGACGGGGAGCAACTACGCGTGATCGGCCTCGCCGAGCTGCGCGCCAACAAGATGGCGACAGGCCGAAAGAAGGACCGAGAGGATCTCCGGAAGCTGCCAAATGTCAGGAGACAAGTGGCCTCGAAGAAGTCGAAGAAGAACGTCCCGAAAAAACGGTGATCGCTCCGCAACGGCACCACGAATTCGTGAATCGCGACATGACATATAGTTGCTCGATCAAGTAGCGCCGGGGCCCGCGCCACCGGCTGCTGCCGGGACGGCCAAAGTTCCCTATCGCCGAGATGATGCAAACATCCGGTTACGTGAAGCCTTCCCATTCGTCCAACTAGAATGACCAGAAGGCACGACCTCGCGCGGTCAGACGAAGCTTCAGCGAGTGCGCCAATTGGACGCTTCTTTGAGCTCTCCCGCGACTTGCTGTGTGTCGTCGGCGCGGACGGAATCCTCAGGCGGGTGAATCCTGCGTTCACTCATACGCTGGGCTGGACCATGGAAGAAATGGTCTCGCGGCCCTATCTCGACCTTGTTCACGCGGACGACCAGGCCCGCGCGCAAGCAGCGCTGAGCGATCGTACCGCGGGGATGGACTCGATCCCGAGTGAATACCGCTGGCGCTGCGCCGACGGCTCATACCGGTGGCTCGAATGGAAATCGTCCTTAGCAGATGAGAATGGACTGCTCTACGCCATAGGCCGCGATATAACGCAACGTAAGCGAGTCGAGGCGGAGTTTCGTGCGCTACACGAGCACGCAGTCGTTGGCATCGGGATGTCGGACTGTTCGGGAAGGTTCCTCAGGGTGAATCCGGCACTTTGCCAGATGCTTGGATACTCCGAGCCAGAACTGCTGCAGATGACAAGTATCGACGTCACTTTTCCCGACGATCGCACTGCGCAGACGGATTACATGGCCAAGTTGGCGAGTGGTGAGCTGCGGTCACACGTCATTGAGAAACGATTCGTGCGCAAGGATGGAGCAACCGTCTGGGGACGCGTAACGCTCTCGATCATCCGGGATGAGACCGCGCCCGAGCGAGCCATGATGGCTGTGATCGAAGACATTTCCCAGACGAAGCGAACTGAGGTCGCGCTCAGTGAGAGCGAGGATCGATATGCGCGTATCGCATCGAACGTTCCTGGGATGATGTACCAGTCCAGGCGGGACGTTGATGGTAGAACGACGTTTTCGTTCGTGAGCGACGGCGCTGAAGACATATACGGCGTGAGCGCAGCTGAACTCCAGGCGAATCCTCGGCTTGTATTTGACGTCGTGCATCCCGACGACCGCGCGCACTTCCACGCGTCGATGGCATCGGCGCGCGAAATGCGCGCTCCCTGGCGTTGGGCTGGTCGCATCGTCATCAACGATCGTATACGGTGGCTCGAAGGCGCATCGCGGCCTCAGCAACTTCCATGCGGTGCGACGGTGTGGGACGGCCTGCTTCTTGACGTCACGGAAGCGCGCCAGGCCGCATCGCGGCTGGAGGAAACCGAGAACCGTTACCGCTCGCTTTTCGAATACCATCCGGACGCAGTTTTCTCGCTCGACCTCGACGGCAAATTCCAGAGCGCAAATCCAGCGTGCACCAACCTTTGTGGATACGAGGCGCAAGAGATTCTGGGCGTCCCGTTTGATTCCCTGATTGTGCCAGAGCAACTCCGAACCGCATACACACGCTTCAGGCAGGCACTCCAGGGGATCGCGAGTACCTATGAGATAACGCTTCGTCACAAGAGCGGGGTCAGCGTTGAGACAAGCGTAACCAACGTTCCGGTGATTGTGTCGGGAGTAATAGTCGGCGTGTTCGGCATCGCGCGCGACCTTACGCGTCAACGTGAGCTGGAAGCTCAGCTCAGACAGGCCCAGAAAATGGAGGCGGTCGGCCAGCTCGCCGCCGGCGTCGCGCACGACTTCAATAACATCCTCACCGTCATCCAGGGTTGCTCCGAGTTTCTTGCAGCGAGCCTACCGGTTGGTGACGTGCACCGCGAGGATGTGGACATGATTCGCGACGCCGCGACGCGTGCAGCGACGCTTACGCGACAGCTCCTCGCATTCAGCCGAAAGCAGGTCCTGCAGCCGGCAATCGTCGATCTGAACGGTTGCGTTACCGACCTTCAGGGCATCCTCGGCAGAATGGCTGGCGAGGATATCGTCCTCGTGGCGGATCTCGCGGACAATCTTGGCTTCATATGGGCCGACGCCGGTCAGCTCGAGCAGGTGATCGTGAACATGACCGTAAACGCCCGCGACGCGATGCCTAACGGAGGAGAACTACGACTTACGACCCGCAATTGCACGATCGATGAGGCGTACGTGCGACAGCGTCCCGATGCCACGCTCGGAGCTCACATTCGACTGTCCGTCTCGGACACCGGATGTGGCATGGACGAGACGACGCGATCACGCATATTCGAGCCGTTCTTCACGACCAAAGGTGCTGGCAAGGGGACGGGGCTCGGCCTCTCCACTGCTTACGGAATCGTCCGCCAGTCGTCCGGCCACATCGCTGTCACGTCAGCGCCCGGTGCAGGTACGACGTTCGACATCTACCTCCCTGTGGTGGTAAGCCCCAACGGTCAAAGCGCGACGGAGGCGTCCTCGCAGGACGCAGCTCGGATGGCGTCAACGGGCATCTGTCGCACGACAGCCGCACTTACCCAGAAAGTTCGTGATGTCCTTGACGCGTCGGCGTGCGCGACGTGACGGCGAGCGGCGTGCAACTGTTCGTGCCCAACACGCCGAGTGGCCCGCCGCATGTGCACTCGCAGTCCCGTCCGGATACGCCCACTGATACTGGGCTCCTTCACTTGCCATCGGGAGAGTGCGAAGGTCCAAGACCTGCGCGATCGTCAGGTACGATCCTGTTGGTGGAGGATGAGGCTCCGGTGCGTACAATTGCGCGCCGTATCCTCGTTCGGCAGGGCTACACGGTGATCGAGGCAGCCAACTACACTGATGATGAGCTGTTGCCTCGTGGAGCTCACGCGTCACGCACCGCGTTCCTGGAAAAGCCATTCACGCCGGACAAGCTGATCGATGCGGTGCGGCGAGTGCTGCCGGGACGCGAGATCGACAAGACCGTGCGAGTCGCATCACCGGCCCGAGTTCCGTAGCTTCCTCCAGCCTAATGATGCGACTCCTCGCCTGCCTGGTTACCGAATGTGTCGGAATCGCGTTACTGATATTGGGATGTTCTTCCGAGCCCCATCACGTCAGGGCGAATCAGTTGACGGTATTGGACACGGGCGCATCGCCAGCCCGAGGATCAGCTCGTTGCGCAAGAAGCCCGGCCGTCTGCAATACCATGGTGGGGTGATGAACATCGAGCAACAATTTGCCCGGGTTACAGCGCTCTGGTCACCAAAGATCATCGGGCGCGTAAACGATCAGTACGTGAAGATCGCCAAGGTGCGCGGTCAATTCACGTGGCACAAGCACGACGATGAGGACGAGCTGTTCCTGATCGTCAAAGGGCACCTCCGGATCCAGCTCGAGGACGGAAACGTAGAGCTTGGTCCAGGCGATTTCCATGTTGTGCCAAAGGGCGTGTTACACAATCCAGTTGCGGAAGATGAGTGTTGGCTGATGCTGATCGAGACCGTCACCACGGAGCACACCGGCAATGTCAAAAGCGCATTGACGAAGAGCATCGAGCAGCAACTGGGAGATTAGCAGGCGCGTTTTGGCTTCGACCGTGGCGCACTGCGCTTTATGACGAGGAATTCATAGCCCACGGAGTGATGCCTCGGTCCGTAGCGCTTGCTTCCCCATGGGCGAACGTGCTGTCGAGTTCGCTTGGTAGCTAACAGACAGCCCGCGTCGTTCCGAGGCTCGCCGCGATGACCTCGGCGCGGGACGCGTGTGAAGGTCTGCTGCAAGACGCAGCGGAGTGGCGAGTGAGCGTTAGGATCGCCTCGTAGACGGTTTGGGTCCGCGACCTCCTAGCTTGGCTCGATACTCAACGCGCGAACACACGGTTTTTTCAACCAGTTATGGAACTCGTGCTAGAATAGAGCCATGCCGCTCAGGACTGTGCTCATTATCGATGACGAACCGAAGATCCGCGCCGTAGTGCGCCAAGCGCTGGACAACGAGGCGAGCATTGTCCTCGAAGCGGCCACCGGTCGAGCGGCGATTCTTACGGCTGAAGCGAACCGTCCGGACCTGGTGATCCTTGACCTGGGCCTTCCGGATATGGATGGCGTCGCGGTCTGCGCCGCCATCCGCGCCTGGTCGACCGCGCCAATTCTGGTTCTCTCGGCGCGCGCCGACGAGTACGAGAAGGCGACGTTACTCGAAGCCGGTGCGGACGACTATGTCACCAAGCCGTTCAGCACGATCGAGCTACGTGCACGCGTGAGGGCTCTCACGCGACGCGCACAGATGAAACCGGTCACGACGGCGGATGGCCCGCTGGTGATCGGAGAACTCGTGATTGACGCAGCGCGTCGCACCGTCACTCGGTCAGGTGAGCCAGTCCACCTTACGCCGACAGAATGGTCGCTTCTGCGCGTTCTTGTGCTGCACGCCGGAAAGCCGGTAACGCACCAACAGCTCTTCCGCGCGGTCTGGGGAAATTCGTCCGGCGACGTTCAGCTCTACGTGCGAGTCTACGTCGCTCATCTCAGGCGAAAGATCGAAGCCGATTCGTATCGCCCGCGAATGATCCTCACGGAGCCCGGTATCGGTTATCGCTTCGAGATCGGGGAATGACGTGACGACACCCAACCGCATTAGTCGTGACCCGATGATTGGGCGATTCTCGCGCCGTCCGCTCATGACATGGACCATCGCTCTCCTAACGCTCGGGATCACAACTGGGGCGATGCTTCCCGTTCGCGCACAGCTGGACAAGGCGCATATCGCTTTGGTGTACCTGCTGATCGTCCTCCTCGGCAGCTCACTCGGCGGACGCGTGCTCGGCCTCACTCTGTCGGCGCTGGCGTTTCTGTCGTTTGACTGGGCATTCCTGCCACCGTACAACACGTTGCTGGTCGAGAATCCGCTGGACTGGCTTGTCCTAGCTGCCTTTCTGATCACGAGTGTGGTTGCAGCGCAGCTTCTTGCGCGGGCACAACACGGCACCGCGCAGGCTCTTGCCCGTACGGCCGAGGTCGAGCGACTGGCTGCTCTTGGTGCGGAGACCCTGAACGCGGCGCGTCCTGAAGCCGCGCTCGCTGCAATTGCGGAGGTAATCCGCTTCACTTTGGGCGTGGATTCATGCGAGGTGTATGCGTTCCGCGCGCCTGGACGCGAGCCGTCACTCGTGGCGCACGCCGGACCGCGAGAGCTGGTCGCGGCTTCGACAACCGATCTTGGGGATACGGACTCCCAAACCCTTTACTCCTGGGCCAGCGAGCAGGGGAGCGTGACGGTGGAGCGGCTGGACGGAACAATAAGCATTACAAGTGCACGCGACTCCGCTCCACACGACCACATCGTTCCGTGGGCAATGGTGGAGAGTGCGCGCGTCATCACGATTCCGCTTCGCGTTCGTACCGAAAACGTCGGTGCACTCCGAATCACGAATGAAGGCGGAATTGAATTGGCGGTGGTGCAGCGCGAATTCCTTGATGCGTTGTCCTACTACGCTGCGCTTGGTGCGGAGCGGGTGCGACTGACGGCTGACGCATCGCGCGCGGAAGCGTTCCGCGAGGCAGACCAGCTCAAGAACGCGTTGCTCGCGGCAGTATCGCACGACCTCCGCACACCCCTCACGACGATGAAGGCGCTTGCGCACACGATAGTTGAACGCGGCGCGGACCCGGGAGACGCGATTGCGGCGTCGATCGAGGAAGAGGTGGACCGCGTGACAGCGTTGGTCACCGATCTGCTGGATCTGTCGCGACTCACGGGCGGCGCGATCCAGTTTAGGTCGACGATCAATACCGCCGATGATCTCATCGGTGCCGCTATCCAGCGTACTTCCGGACTATTCCTCGACCGGGAGCTGCGCGTCGACGCCGAGGAGGAAACCGATGGTGACTCGATACTGGTGGGCAGATTTGATTTCGTCCACTCGCTCCGAGTGGTGGTCAATCTCATCGAGAACGCGGTGAAGTACAGTCCGGCGGAAAGCCCCATCGAGCTGCGCGTGCGGCGCGACGGAGATTTTTTGATCGTATCCGTGAGCGACCGTGGTCCCGGGATCTCGGCCTCGGAGCGCGGGCGCATTTTCGAGCCGTTTTATCGCGCTCCCGGTGTTCCCTCCGACACCCGCGGCGCCGGCCTCGGGCTGGCCATCGCACGCGGACTAGCAATGGGGCAGGGGGGAGACCTCCGTTTTCAACCGCGTGAAGGTGGAGGAAGCGTGTTTGTTCTGATGCTGCCGGGCGCCGACACCATCCTCGCCGCGGATGACTCTGACGCGTGATCGAGCGTTAACAATTTTTTAACGCCTCCGGCCGCGTGTTTTAATGCGGCCTTAACACGCCCCTCCGTAGCCTTCGTTCACGTCCAGCACAACCGGACGCGCAATCGATAATGAGGTACTCATGCGGCAACACTCCGCAGCCAGTATCTGAAACACTTCGGAGGGGAGTAATGCTGGACCTGCTCTACATCGCAATTACAATCGCGTTCTTCGCGATCATGCTCGGCTACATTCGCGGCTGCGAGGTGCTTGGCCGCGAGGCCGTGCACGAGGACGATCGCACATGAGCGCGGACGCCCTCGTTGCCGCCGTGGCATCCGTGTTTCTCCTGGTGTATCTCGTGTACACGCTTCTCCGTCCTGAACGGTTCTAGGAGCGATTGACATGACCGCCAATGGCTGGTTCCAGATACTCTTCTTCTCGGTCGTGCTGCTCGCCGTCACCAAACCCGTCGGCATCTATGTGCTGCGGGTATATGACGGCTCGATGCGCTGGCTGGGCCCGCTCGAGCGGCTCATCTATCGAGCTTGCGGTATCGATCCTCAGGAAGATCAGCACTGGACGCGCTATGCAGCGTCAATGCTGATCTTCAGCGCCGCGACGATGCTCGTCACCTACGTCGTTCTTCGGTTTCAGCACTATCTGCCACTGAATCCGTTCAACCGCGACGCCGTTCCTGACCGCCAGGCGTTCGAGACGGCCGCGTCATTCACCACGAACACCAACTGGCAGTCATACAGTGGCGAGACGACGATGTCGTACTTCTCGCAGATGACGCAGCTCGCGTTCCACAACTTCGCGTCGGCGGCGGTTGGCATGGCGCTGGCCGTGGCGCTGGCTAGAGGGATAGCGCGCCGCTCAGCCGGTCTTATCGGAAACTTCTGGACAGACCTGATCCGCGGGGTCCTGTACCTGTTCGTGCCAATGTCTATCGTGCTCGCGCTGATCTTCGTACAGCAGGGTGTGCTGCAGAACTTCAGCGCCTACGTCACGGTCCACACGCTCGAAGGCGCGAAGCAGGTGCTCGCGATGGGCCCGGTCGCCAGTCAGGAAGCTATCAAGCAGCTCGGCACGAACGGCGGCGGCTTTTTCAACGCCAATTCGGCGCATCCGTTCGAGAACCCGACGCCGGTGACGAACTTCCTGCAGATGCTCGCGATCTTTATCATACCCGCCGGACTGGTCTACACATACGGGCGCATGGTGAAGAATGCCAGACACGGCTGGGCGATCTGGGCCACGATGTTCGTACTGTTCTTTGCTGGTGTGAGCACGACGTACTGGGCCGAGGCTCGCGGGAACCCGATCCACGCAGCTCGTGGAATCGATGTGCCAGGGAGCGCCACGAACCCGGGTGGTAACATGGAGGGGAAGGAGGTGCGATTCGGTATCGCCAACTCCGCGCTCTATGCAACCATCACCACAGATGCGTCGTGCGGCTGCGTGAACAGCATGCACGACTCGTTCACGCCGATCGGCGGCATGGTGCCGATGGTGAACATGCAGCTCGGCGAAGTGATTTTTGGTGGCGTCGGAGCAGGCCTTTACGGAATGCTGATGATGGTGATACTGACCGTCTTCATCGCCGGACTCATGGTCGGTCGTACTCCGGAATACCTGGGCAAAAAGATCCAGAGCCGCGAGATACGAATGGCGATGCTATACGTTCTGATATTCCCAGCATCGATCCTGCTCTTCTCCGCCGCCGCCGCGGTGCTTCCGGCGGGTCTCAAGGGCCTGAACAACGCCGGGCCGCACGGCCTTTCAGAGATACTCTACGCCTTCACGTCGACCACGGCTAACAACGGTAGCGCGTTCGCCGGTCTCACTGGATCGACCTACTACTACAATACGACGCTCGGCCTCGCGACACTGATAGGTCGCTTCGCGATGCAGGTCCCAATGCTCGCGCTGGCGGGATTCCTCTCGGAGCGGAAGCTCGTCGCTGAATCGTCGGGAACGTTCCCTGTGACTACACCTCTGTTCGTCGGGCTTCTGATCGGTGTGATCCTCATCGTCGGCGCTCTGACCTTCTTTCCGGCACTCGCGCTCGGTCCCGTTGTCGAGCACCTACTGATGGGCGCCGGGAGGCTCTTCTAATGGCAACGCAAAAAAGACCTCTGTTCGATCCACCCATCGTACGGCGTGCGCTCCGCGACTCTTTCGTCAAGCTCGCGCCGCGTCATATGATCCGGAACCCGGTCATGTTCGTCGTAGCGGTCGGCAGTGTTCTCACAACTATATCGCTGTTTCGCGACGCGGCGCTCGGCCGCGGCGACATCGGGTTCACTCTGCAGATCACTATCTGGCTCTGGTTCACGGTACTCTTCGCGAACTTCGCCGAGGCCATGGCGGAAGGGCGTGGCAAGGCCCAGGCAGACACGCTCCGAAAGTCGCGCACGCAGACCAGCGCCAAGAAGCTCGCGAGCCTCGCGAACCGGCACGCGGTCCAGCGTGTCGCCTCGAGTGAGCTGCGGAAAGGAGATTTGGTTCTCTGCGAGCCCGGCGATGTGATTCCCGGCGACGGCGAGGTAGTAGAAGGAGTGGCATCCGTGGACGAATCCGCGATTACAGGTGAATCTGCACCCGTGATTCGCGAGTCCGGTGGCGACAGATCCGCGGTAACGGGCGGAACAAAAGTGCTGTCGGACTATCTGGTGATCCGCATAACAGCGAACCCTGGAGAAACATTCCTGGACCGCATGATCGCACTTGTCGAAGGCGCATCGCGCCAAAAGACGCCGAACGAGATTGCCCTCACAATTCTCCTATCGGGACTGACGATAATTTTTCTGCTCGCCGTGGTAACGCTGCAGCCATTCGCCATTTATAGCGGAGGCCCGGTCGCGATACCCGTTCTGATCGCATTGCTAGTGTGTCTCATCCCTACGACGATTGGCGGCCTTCTGTCGGCGATTGGTATCGCTGGAATGGATCGCATGATTCAACAGAACGTCATAGCGATGTCTGGCCGCGCGGTGGAAGCCGCCGGTGATGTCAACACGTTGTTGCTGGACAAGACGGGGACGATCACGTTGGGCAACAGGCAGGCGGTCGAGTTCTTCCCCGTACCTGGTGTCACAGTAGAGCATCTGGCTGACCGTTCCCAGCTTGCCTCTCTACCGGACGAGACCCCGGAAGGTCGCAGCATCGTCGTGCTTGCGAAGGATCGTTTCAACTTTCGCGCGCGGGAGCTTTGCGCGGGTGAGTCGCACGGTCAGATGGAGTTCATCCCGTTCTCGGCGTCAACGCGAATGAGTGGGGTGAACGTGGACGGAATTGAGCTGCGCAAGGGCGCTGGAGACTCGGTCGCGCGATGGGTCCGCGATAACGGCGGAACGGTGCCGAATGCGATCGATGAGATCGTCGAGCGCATTGCACGCGAAGGCGGGACGCCACTCGTCGTCGCTGAGCGTGGCAACGGCGCAACGCAGGTACTCGGTGCGATCTATCTCAAGGACATCGTGAAGGGCGGAATGAAGGAGCGCTTCGATAGGCTTCGCGCGATGGGCATTCGTACGGTGATGATCACCGGGGACAATCCGCTGACAGCCGCGTCGATCGCGCGCGAGGCTGGCGTGGACGACTTCCTCGCCGAAGCCAAGCCAGAAGACAAGATGGCCCTGATTCGCCGTGAGCAGGCCGGCGGGAAGCTGGTGGCAATGACTGGAGACGGCACCAACGACGCACCTGCGCTCGCGCAGGCCGACGTCGGTGTCGCGATGAACACCGGCACGCAGGCAGCTAAAGAAGCCGGAAACATGGTTGACCTGGATTCCAACCCCACCAAGCTCATCGAAGTGGTGGAGATCGGTAAGCAGCTCCTGATGACGCGCGGCTCGCTCACCACATTCTCAATAGCGAACGACGTCGCCAAGTACTTCGCCATCATTCCGGCGATGTTCCTCGTGACGTATCCGGCCCTTCAGGCACTCAACATCATGCGGCTTCACTCGCCGCAGTCAGCGATCCTGAGCGCAGTGATATTCAACGCGCTCATCATCGTTGCACTGATACCGCTTGCGCTCCGCGGGGTGAAGTACCGCCCCGCAGCGGCATCGGTGATACTTCGCCGCAATCTGCTCATATACGGCCTCGGCGGCATCATCGTGCCCTTCATCGGCATCAAGCTCATCGATATGCTACTCGTCGTCACACGTCTTGTATAAGAGGACCAAGGAAATGACACCAATGCTTCGTAACCAGCTTCGCCCTGCGATCGTCGCAACATTTGCGCTGATGATCGTGACGGGCCTCATTTATCCCGGCGTCGTGACCGTGATCGCACAGATCATCTTCCCGCGCCAGGCCAACGGCTCACTAATTCGGAGTGCGAATGGGCAGGTAGTCGGGAGCGACCTGATCGGCCAGACCTTCGCTCGCGCGGAGTACTTCCACGCGCGCCCCTCCGCCGCCGGCAATGGTTACGACGACACACTCTCCGGCGGTACGAACAAGGGACCGACAGACAGAAAACTCGCCGACACCCTCATTACCCAGGCCGTGGATAGTGCGGCGAAGCTGGATGGCGCCGTCAAGGGCAACATCCCTTCGGATCTCGTCACATCCTCGGGGTCAGGGGTTGATCCACACATCTCACCCGCGTCCGCAGAGCTTCAAGTCGCACGCGTAGCGCGCGCGCGAAGCGCGAGCCCTGAGGCGATTCGGGCGATGGTGCTGCAACATACGGAGCGGCGGCAGCTAGGCTTCCTTGGCGAGCCCCGCGTAAATGTACTCTTTCTCAACATGGCGCTCGACTCTGTTTTTCCAGGTAAGCGCGCCACCATCACCAGCTCACATAATAGTGTGAGCAGAGGTATATAGTGACCAGAATATTTCGCGCGTGCGTAGTTGCCATTCTTGTTCCCCTGCTGACTGCTGGGAAGCAGGCGATGGCGCAGTCGACCGACACGACAGCGCAGCACTCAGCCCCAGATAGTACAAAGACTGTAACGCCGGACACGTCCGTGAAGACAAGCTTCGGTGCATTCGTCGATGGCTACTACGCGTACGACTTTGATCGTCCGACGAACTTCGACCGGTCGTACACCACGCAACCTGCACGGCATAACGAGTTCAACATCAACCTCGCGTTCGTAGAGGCCAGGGTGGATGCCCCTAGGATTCATGGCCGATTGGCGCTGCAGGCTGGCACGTCGGTGCAGGCGAACTACGCGGGAGAGCCTACCAACGGTACCGTGAGCGGCCCGTCTCTGAGCCGATTCATACAGGAGGCGTTTGCGGGTTACAAGGTCGCGGACAATCTCTGGATTGACGGCGGAATATTTTTCTCGCATATCGGAAACGAGAGCTTCATCTCGCGCGACAACTGGAACTATAGCCGGTCGCTTGTTGCCGAGTACACGCCATACTACGAATCCGGTGTCCGGGCAGTGTGGCAGGCGACGCCCAAGCTGACGTCCACGTTTGTTGTGGTCAACGGATGGCAAAACATCTCGGAGACCAACTCGGACAAAGCAGTCGGAGTCAGACTCGACTACGCTGCCAACTCACGCGTCACTCTATCGTACGACAATTTCGTCGGCAATGAGCAGCCGGATTCGCTTCCGTCTCGGCTACGCATATTTAACGAGGTGATAGCGAAGGTGCAGGTTACCGATGCGCTTGGTCTCGCCGCGACTTGCGACTATGGAATCCAGAAGCGAGGCTCGGGTGCCGGCGACGACTCGTGGCACGGTGCCGTTCTCATTGGACGTTACCAGGTAACACCGGCTGTCGCAGTAAACGGCAGGGTGGAGTACTTCGGAGATCCGGGACAGGTTCTGATCACAGTTCCCGCGGCTGCGGCCTCATTCCGCAGCGCAGGCGCATCGATCGGCATCGATGTTTCGCCGCAGCCTCGCTTGATGTGGCGCACAGAGCTGCGCGGATTCAGCGGACCGGGCCCAATGTTCCCAGATCCGGCCACGAGCCTGAGTTCTCTTTCCAAGCGAGATGGCTTCGTAGTTACATCGGTGGGGATGACCTTCTGATGGGCGGCACGGACGAGCGGCACGACTCACCGGTCCCCCGCCCCGCGGGTGGACCGGACTTCCTGCAACTTGTCCGTCAGCACACACGAGGCCGTCTCAAGGTGTACATCGGTTCAGCAGCCGGAGTCGGCAAGACTTACCGCATGCTGGTCGAAGCGCACGAGCTTAAGCGTCGCGGCGTTGACGCGGCGGTGGGCTTTGTCGAGACGCATGGCCGAGCCGATACGGACGCGCAGATTCGCGACATCGAGGTCGTTCCGCGCCGGCAGGTTGTCTATCGCGGCGTGACGCTGGAGGACATGGATGTCGACGCCATCATTGCGCGCCATCCGGAAGTGGTGATTGTCGATGAGTTGGCTCACACCAACGTGCCCGGTTCCAAACACCGCAAGCGATGGGAGGACATGCTCGAGCTTCTGGACAATGGCATCAATGTGATCTCGGCCGTCAACGTTCAGCATCTCGAGTCACTCAACGACATTGTCCAGAGCACGCTGGGCGTTACTGTACGCGAAACCGTTCCTGACTGGGTTGTCGCACGCGCCGATCAGGTGATCAACATCGATCTCTCTGCGGAAGATCTGCGCGAGCGCCTCACCGACGGCAAGATCTACGACAATTCCAAGATCGCGTCGGCACTGGAGAACTTCTTCACCGAAGAGAACCTCACGACCCTCCGCGAGCTGGCGCTACGCGAGGTTGCGAGTGCGGTTGATCGCACGCGTGAGGGCATCGTACGTCGCGAGGCTGGCAAGGCCGCAACTGCGAAGAATGCAGACAGGCTGCTCGTAGCGATGGCGAGCAACCCACCGCGCACTGCCGTACTTCTTCGAAAGGCGAGCCGCATAGCAGGTCGTCTCAACTCGGACTGGTACTGTGTGTACGTGCAGACACCGGACGAGCGTGCAGACCGGATCGACTCCACGATCCAGCGCAAGCTCGTGGACAACATTCAGGCCGCGGAGGCGATGGGTGCGGAAGTTGTGAAACTGGTCGGTGATGATGTTGTGGAGGTGATTGGCACTTTCGCGCGCAACCATGGTGTATCGCTGATAATCATTGGCCAGAGCACGAGGTCGCGCTGGCATCGCCTGCGATACGGGTCAATCGTGGAAAAGCTCGTGAACAACCCATGGGGTCTGGACGTGCATGTCGTGTCGTTCCTCGACACGACAGCTACGCCGCACGCAGGCCGCGGCGGTGAGATGGGAGCGGCTGAATGAGGATCGGCCAACGGCTATATCTCGCTGTTACACCAGGTATCGTCGGCCTGTTCGCCGTGGCAGCGCTCGCATATTGGGGCCAGTATGCCCATCGTGCGCCCGAGATCGTCGTCGTTGTCGCCGCGATCGCAACGATTGCATCGCTCGCCACGGCCTGGGTCAACACCCGATATGTTGCGCGCCGTGTGGAACGCATGGCCGCGACGACCGCCTCCAGCGATGCGGCCCGTCGCGCGGATACCACCAGGACGTTTCGAGACGTAGCACACATGATGACCGCGCTGACGGTTTCCAATTCGGGACGTCCTGACGAGCTCGACGAGATCGAAACAACGGTCCAGACGTTGAGCGGCGCCGTTGTGCGTGCGCGCGACGAAGCCATACAGAACGAGCGCACAGCGAACGCGCGGGCGGAGGAGTATCAGTCGCTTCTGGCGGACGTGACGGATCTCATGGGCGCGAGACTCCAGGAAGCGGAGCTACCACTTCACGTCCTGCTCTCCAGTCCATTCGGGACTCTCAATGAGAATCAGGAAGAGCTGCTCTCGGACGCTCAATCTGCGATTGGCGTAGCGGACGACGAGGTGCGACACCTCAAGTGGCTGATCGAGCTCGACCGGGGCTTGGTGCCGGTTCACCTTCAACCGGTGAATCTTGCGGAACTGTTGAGGCCTGCGCTCGCAATTGCGAGTGCGCACGCCCGGCGCGCTCGCGTTGAACTGCAGTCGGACGTATCCGATTCGTCCGCGCGCGTCCGCGTGGATCCAGTCCACGTGCAGGAAGCATTGACCGCCGTCCTCGATTGGGCGGTAAGCAACGCGGCTGGAGGTGCGCCTCTGATCGTCAGGGCTGCAGACAGTGATGCAGGGCTGATTACAATCAGCATATCTCACCCCGCCATTAGTGCCGACGCAAAACTTCCTGTGACCATGCTGATCGCTGGCAGACTGCTGGCGCTGCAGCACGGCATCATCACTCGTGATTTGGGCTCGCTCACGCTGCAGTTGCTGAGTGAGGAGATGCCGAGTTTACGGCGCACGAACGCCGCGGCTGCGCCGCAACCATTGTGAAACGCCAGGCAACGCGGGGTTCACCATTCGCTTGCATTGGGACGGAATAATGCCGCAACAGAGCGGGTGGCTAAAGGACACGGCATCTCCTCGCGCCCTGGCATTTGTGCAGACACTCGCACGAACGAGGCCGATCGTGATCCTCGGCATCGCGCGGAACACCGTCGTCGACGATAACAGAGCTGCCCTTGTACGATCGTTGGAAGAGTCGCTCGTGGCGTCTGGACGCACGGTGGAAGCGTGGCATGTGGGGGACGCCGTACGCACGGCACTGCATCCGCTGCATCAGCTCGCCTTGGGAAACCGGGCGCGCGCGCGCTTGGTAGGAATCGCTTATCGGCTTGCTCGCGAGGCAGCGCTTGCACTCCTGGCAGACGGAACCATCTCTCCGAGCATCGAGAAGGAGCTCTGTCGGCCGTTCCTGTCACTGCTCTGACTCCGTGGCGCGCCGCTTCCGTCAGTCCGCCGTGTCAAACGGCAGCTCCAGAGTTTCATCGGGTTGCAGCGTCGCCCCTCGAGCCTCGTCTGCACCCAGACGACAGGTAGCGTACCTAAATCGATGACGCGGGAATCGGCACGATTGCCAGAGTGCACCGCGACACACAAGTAGTCCGGTTCATCTCATCGACGATTTCGATGGACCACACGTGAGTTGTGCGTCCCATGTGCACGGGCACCGCGGTTGCGCGCACCGATCCATCGCGCTTTGACCGGATATGATTCGCGTTGATCTCGACTCCCACCGCTGCGAACTGAGTCACGTCAATGTTCGCGAATGCTCCGAGCGAGGCCACTGTCTCCGCGAGCGAGACCGACGCACCGCCATGCAGCAGGCCGAAGGGCTGCCGAGTGCGGTCGTCCACCGGCATGGTGGCAACGACGCGTGCCGGTGTAAGCTCGACTATTTCGATTCCAAGCAAGTCCTGCATTCCGCGTGTATCGAGCGCGCGAAGCCAGTCCAGCCGATCCAAGGGTTCGGTCATCGCGTAAGGTACAGCGCCTATGTCGGAGTGGGTACGGATCCCCGGAAGATCAGCTCGTAAGCCGGCACCGTTCGTGCGCATCTTTTTTGGCCGGGAAGTGTAGGACGATGTGCTCGTTTAAGCCCGGAAGGTCATATGCGGCACGGAATTTCGAAGGTCGGTCAGTACGTGATACCCGCTGTCTGCGCGCTCGCTCTTGGAGCCTGCTTTCATCCTTCGGCGCCGGATGGCTCAATTGCGCCAGCCAGCGCTTACGGCGGCACCGTCGTCGCCTATCCGGTAGGCTATGGATATGGTTTTCCATACGACTACGGGTATTCAGGCTACGGTTCGTTTGGCGGCGGCTACCTGTATTCACCTTATGGGTATGGTCTAGCCTACGGATACGCCCCCTACGGCTACCCGTATGCATCGGTCTATTCGCCGGTCTACCTTTACCGCGCTCCGCGGCGGGGGCGCATCGATGCCTCCCAAAACGGCCAGTATGGGCTACAGCCGTGGGGAGCGACACACCGCGTCGCCGTACCGCGCCCACCAGTAGCCAAGGGCCCAATTGGCGCGTTCTTGCGACCTCGCCAGGCTCACCCGGCGCCGATGACGTTTCAGCTTCCGCCGCTGCGCCCGTCATCCGCCACAGCCCGACCAAGATCCGTCGCTCCGCCGCCGCGACCTCAGCCACCGCCGCAACCGCGGCCGGCGCAGCCGCAGCGTCAGCAGCCTACCCGGAGACGCTAGCTCGGCATTCGGGTTGGCGCTGGGGCTAGTGTCCTGGGTTGGGATTGCCGCCAGTCAGGAATGTTGCGGTCCATGCGGCCAGCGCGATGATGAGGAGCACGGGGAGCATTAGCGCGACACCGACCGAACTGTTTTGCTGGGGATGCATAGACGCCGTTTTTTTGGGGGATCCCCCCAAGCT
This sequence comes from Gemmatimonadota bacterium, assembly GCA_041691775.1. Classification (GTDB taxonomy): domain Bacteria; phylum Gemmatimonadota; class Gemmatimonadetes; order Gemmatimonadales; family Gemmatimonadaceae; genus Fen-1247. The sequence continues at coordinate 510,857 of JBEPUB010000001.1, read as the reverse complement.
TCGGCCGCAAACATCCTAATCTTTACCTCGAGGACAGGTCCTGAGCCGTCCTCGAGGTGGTAAGGGGTGCCCTAACGCCTCAGCGCGGCGAGGCTACTGTACACGCGGTCGGGATAGGCGCTCATCTCGCCGGTGCCGTTGTTGTACGCCGCCAGGGCACGGTCGCTATCGCCGTGATGACGGGTCAGGAACTCACCAAAGATGTGTGCGCCGAAACAGATGTTGACGCGTGGCTCGTGCAGGCTGCTGGCGCTCATCCTGCCGCAACGGGGCTCGTACTCGCGCCACGAGTTGCGTTCCGGAACGATCTGCATGAGGCCGATCGCGCCCGCATGACTGCGCGCCCGCGGGTTGAACTCGGATTCCGCATACGCAATAGCGACGAGCAGCTTGGGGTTCACCTGCGCCTGTGCGCCATACACAACAAATTCTCGCGCCCACTCGGACGCGGTAACGGAATCAACGTGCTTGCGCGTGAGCATGCGGGCGAGAGTATCTCCGCGCATCTCGAGAAGCCGTTCGGAACCGCTAGGCGCATTCACCACAATTGGTGACATCGTAAGCGGCGGCCGCACGAACGGAGGAGCGGCGTTCGCAATCATCACGCCGCACGCAAGCAACAACACGGGATACGTCACCGGTTGCGCGTTGCGCAATAGTCGTTTCATGACACTTGGACGTGGGCCGGGATTCCACGTACTAGCAGAATGCGGAAGCACCGACAACGGACCACAGACGACGGGAATCACAAACCGCCGTTCATGGGCGAGCTGCGCACCACATTCGTGGTCGCGCCAGTTCCAACAATGCGTGCAATCATGCATGTACCCCGGGTTCGAGATCCGTGGACTTACGAAGGAACTTCAACAGGCAATTTAACAATGAAGAACATCGCGAGTGCGTCACATTCGTACACACCCGCAATCACATCTCCATGCGGATTGCGTGCCACAACCAAACCGTCGAGAACATCTGCATAAACGGCGGTTGCAACGACAGATTTGCGACATAATTGCCCGTTTTGGGCGAATTGATCACAATGTTGCGACAGTTTTGTGAAACATTTGCCAAGTGCCTGTTGCATCGCCGCATCGGTCGAGAGGTTGCTAACGCTGACCGCGAGCTGAATGCGCCGATGACCTAGAACTATTGGATCAATGTGCGCTGGCGCGCGCGACGCGTCACATTCGATTGTGGATGTGCAGCTTGCGAAATAGGTAGCGCTTGACGTCGGGCGTGAACTCGCGCGTCAAGTTGCCAGTGGCGTAGCTGGCCATGCCGGCGAGCGACAGCACCAGCGCGTGATGCGTGCCGTGCAAACGTCGCGGCTCCCAACTGTTCACCGCGAATCCGGTCGCTATTGACGCGACGACACGCGACCACGCGAGCCGGTGACCACCGTCATCAGTGCGCACGAACACAGTGTTATGCAGTGCATCAGCGCCTCGCGCCGCGAATCCGTCGTGTGTTGAGGGTTCGAATCGTGGATCCTCATGCAACAACGCACCAACGCCGAATTCCGTCGTGTGACGCACGAACCCCCCACCAAACGCAGCGGCGTAACGCCGTTCGTAGCCGCTCAACCCCGATCCCCACTCTGACGGAGTTTTTTTCCACTGTGCCACGCCCGCGGCGAAGCCAGTGCCGAGGAACGTGCGCGCGGAGACCGTGCGATCGGTATAGAATGCGGCCTTCTCTTGCAACGTCATCGGCGCGCAGCTCGCCGACTTGACAACGGACAAGCTGCATGTTGCCTGGGAGTCGGCCGGTGCGATGGCCTGCGCTCCCGCTCGTGTGAAACTGATCGTGACGGATGCGATGGCGATCGTGGCAACCAGGACTGCGCGCGGCGGCATTAACGAAAGTTACCGCCGCGCGCAGAGTGGGCTCAACGCACCGGCTTCCATGAGCCACGAACGGTTGCTATTGCGCTGGCGGCGGGGCTTTTGGAAGCTGCGCAAGACGTCGTTTCATGGCTTGGAAGCCACGGGAGTCGGACTCCAAGCCCCTGAGTGTCGCGGGCGACATTTTGCTGAGCATTCGCCGAATGTCCACGATTCGGTCCTGCGTCCCAGGGTGATCTGCGAACCACGGCGCCGTCGCCGATGAAGAGCCCTGCGCCTGTTCCTCGGCGAGCAGTTTCTGGAAGAAGCTCAACATCCCTTCGGGATTGATGCCGGCGCGAACCACATTTTGAAATCCGCCGTCATCCGCTTGTATCTCGTCCTCTCGACTGAACTTGGCGAACACCGCTGTGCCACCCAGGTTGATCGCCGTGGCCGCGACCTGGTTGTTGCAGACGGTCGTTAGCGCGCACGCGATCGAGAGACCTACATTGGCGCCCTGCTGTTGTTCCATTTGCTTGACAGAATGGCGCAGTACGACGTGCTCGATTTCGTGCCCCATCACACCTGCGAGTTCGTCCATGCTCGTGGCGCGCTCGAGGATTCCGCGGTTCACATACACGTATCCGCCTGGCAGCGCAAATGCGTTCACGACGTCGGTGTTGACTACGGCAAAGTGCCAATCCAGGTCGCCACGTGATGTGAGTTTCGCGATGCGGTTGCCCAGATCGTTCACGTACGTGTTGATCTGGGCATCCTGCAGCATCGGGAGCTGGGTTGATACCTGTTGTGCCTCCTGCTGACCCATCTGCACTTCCTGTTGCGTCGAGACTGCGCAGCCGCCAATGACCGTAAGACTGGCCAGGGAAAAGAAGATCGTCTTAGTCCGCATATTTGCCACCCACGCGGGTCGTGTTGCCCGCCAGAAGTTGATGAACCCACCCATGGCGGATAGCAAAAGCACGATCCGGACCACGACGTATGTTTGCGGCCCCGTCCGGGCGGCTCGATGGCTCTGTGAGAGGCGGCACGGCCCCGCGCGCGCCCTACATCTGGTAGCGAAGTCCGAGATATCCGGACCGCGGCTCGCCGGGCGCTACGACGTGGCCAGCGACGAGCTCTGGATAGGTACGGTCGAAGACGTTTTGCACGCCTAAATCGAAAACGGCTGATGGAGATAGTCGCACACGAGTACTCAGATGCATCAGGCCGTATGCGCCGAGCACGACACCCGGCTCGTCGAACGGCGAGTATGGACCTACCCAGTTCCCGCTGATGCGCACCAACCAACGCGCGGACGAGATCGCGTTGGTTGGGGAAAGGTCGAGTGCGCCGGAGCCGACGTAGCGCGCCGTGTTGTAGACGCGAAAGCCGCTCAAGTCCCGTAACGGTCACCGTGCGAAGTTGCGCGTGCGATGCGTGAGCGACCACCGCAACTGCGAGACGTCCGAGCCGGTAGGTGCACCGGTTCCGAACGGACTAATGTAGAACTGCATGAATCGCCCATCCGCGGGGACATGAGACTTGGCTGCTACGCTTGCCCGCGTAGTGCGGCCGCGCGCGCCGGCAAAAGATGCTACTACGCGAGCAACGTGGGGGGCGGAGCGGTTGCGAAGGGAAGGGAATGCGGCGCGAAAGTCTGTATGATGCGTGCGACTGGGCCAGTATTGCCTACGCTCTCCTGCACTGCCAGCGCGGCCGGCACCCACTCCACGGCCGGTTGAGCGATTGCCACCGGCGCGGTGCCGCAGCAGACACCCAAACAGCTGTTGGAGCAAGCTGTCCGCCGCATGACAATGCCATGGTTGCCCAAAGGCGGTTGGGCCCGGTTGCGATTCTGCAGTCCAACTGCGACTCTTACTATCGCGCATCTTCAGTCAGGGTGCGATTCACCATGGGCCTCGCGACAATCCGAATACTCTTTATTCCCGCTGGAACATCACGCCATGGCGAGTAGATGGATCGAACGGACACGGGCGTGGCCGAGGCGACGCTTCGTCGTTACGTCGGTAATGGCCGGCGTCGTCTGCATCGCCCTGCTGATCCTCGACGGTATCTCAGCCGCCGTACACTTTCATATCGGCGTCGCGGTGTTTGGTGCTGCCTTTTTTGTCGTATTGCTGATCTGGTTCCGTATCATGGAAGCGCGCTCGACGCGCTCGGAGCGGCAGCAATGACGCGTCAGTCCATCTTGAACTCGCCTCCATCGGCAACGCCACGCGCAGAGCCGCTCGCGGCGGCGGAGGCATTGCCAGCCAGGTGAGCCGGTGCGACGTTTTACGTTACGATCGTTTCAGCCACACGTGACACCGGACCAACATGAACTTCATATCGACTGTCAACGCACCGACGCCAGCGGGCCACTATTCACAAGCCGTGGTGCATGGCGGATTTGTATTCGTCGCCGGTCAGCTTCCAATCGACCCTGCAGATCCGTCACGCCCGCCCGGTACAATAGAGGAACAGACGTCGCGCGCCTTGTCGAACGTTGCGGCAATCCTCGAGGCAGCTGGCACCAGTCTCGCTCGGGTTGTGCAGATGACGGTATACGTTTCGGATGTCTCGGTATGGGGCAAGGTGAATGCCGTCTATGCGGGCGTAATGGGTTCTCACCGTCCCGCACGCGCGGTGGTTCCGTCCGGAGAGCTCAGACACGGAATGCTCATTGAGATTCAGGCCATCGCGGCGATTGACACCGGCTCAGAGGCATGAACGACGCTCAGCCGGTTGCGTGTGTTGTCGCATCGATTTTTTGAATTCCTGCGGCGAACGGGGATTGAGTGGCGGCAATATCTTGATCGCGCCAATCCGAGGTTGACGGGGGCCGAGGCCGAGGGGTATTCTCCCGCTCCACCCCAATAGCCATGCTCCAGCCCCTACCCATCCCAGCGCAGGCAGCCGCGTCCGATCGCACGGGTGGGGTTCGTCCAACGCCATGGTGGCTGGATGTGATGCTGGTGCTATTTGTGGGCGCCATCGCATTTGGCGTGGCGCGGGCCGCGGCGCGGTGGAGTGCGCCGCTGTCGCCAAATGTTCGGATCGACACGTCCATTTCGCTGCTGCCATTGTACGCCGGCCTTTCTACGCTCAGGATGGCGGTCGCCTATATCGTATCGCTGGTCTTCAGCCTCGTTTATGCACGCGCCGCCGCGTCGAGCAGGAATGCAGAGCGGATCATGCTCCCGGTCCTGGACATTCTGCAGAGCATCCCGATCCTGTCGTTCATGCCCGGCGTCGTGCTCGCGCTCGCGGCCGCCTTTCCTGGTCGTACGGTTGGGCTTGAGCTCGCGGCGATCATTCTGATCTTCACGAGCCAGGCGTGGAATCTCGCATTCAGCTTCCATCAGTCGCTCGCAACCATACCGCGCGAGCTGAGCGAAGCGGCGGACGTGTACCGGCTCGGGATATGGCGTAGGTTCACACGCCTGGAGCTACCGTTCGGCGCGATAGCTCTGATTCAGAACAGCATGATGAGCTGGGCCGGTGGTTGGTTTTTTCTCATGGCGTCCGAGCAGTTCGTGCTTGGCGCCAACAATCTCCGGCTTCCCGGGCTTGGATCGTATCTCGCGGCAGCCGCTGATGCGCGCGACACACGCGCGATTGTTTGGGGAATCATCGCTCTGGTAACCGTTATCGTTGCGCTCGATCAGGTGCTGTGGCGTCCACTCGTTGCCTGGTCCGACAAGTTCAAGTTCGAGCAATCGGGCGGCGACGCGTCGGAATCGTGGATGTTGGATCTGTTGCGCAACTCCAGCGTGGTGGCCTGGCTTCGTGAGCATACAGTCGCGCCAATCGAGCGCTCTCTGGATCGGCCTCGTGAGCCACGGAACGTGGAGCGGGCGAAGCTCACCGTTCCACGTTGGATGCGGGTATTGCTCGGAATTTTTGCTGCGCTCGCGGCAGGCGCACTGGTGATCTGGGGTGGTCTTGCTGCGTTCCACTCCGTATCGGTGCTTTCTGGCAAGACTTGGTGGACGATTTTCGTCGCGACGCTCGCGACGTTCGGTCGCACGCTAGCGGCGCTCATCATTGCGACCGTGTGGACTGTTCCGTTCGGCGTTGCGGTCGGGATGAGCCCGAAATGGTCGCGACGGCTACAGCCGGTGGTGCAGGTAATTGCGTCCATCCCCGCAACGGCGCTGTTCTCAGTATTGCTGCTCATTCTGCTCGAGCTTCCCGGCGGGCTCAACATCGCAGCGATCGCGCTGATGGTGCTCGGAACTCAGTGGTACATTCTATTCAACGTGATAGCAGGGGCGATGGCGATTCCATCGGATCTCAAGGAAGCGGCAGGCGTGTACGGACTTTCCGGATGGCGTCGGTGGAAAGTGCTCATCATTCCCGCAATCTTTCCGTATCTCGTGACTGGCCTGATCACGGCGACCGGTGGCGCATGGAATGCGAGCATCGTCTCAGAATACGTGATATTTGCAGGCCACAAGATCAGTACTACCGGATTGGGAGCGCTCATCGCGGAAGCGGCGGACGCTCAGAATTTTTCGCTGCTGCTTGCGTCTACTCTTGTGATGGCGGCTGTCGTGATACTTGGAAATAGGCTCGTGTGGCGCAAGTTGTATCGCATCGCCGAGTCCCGCTACCGTCTGGAATGAGGCAATCTCAATGACCGTGACACTCACCGCACCACCGGCGGCCGAGCGAGGCGAGGTGATACTCGAAGCCCGCTCCGTTGACAAGTATTATGGCGACGATCGTACGCCCGTGCTCGATCGTGTAAGTGTCGCGCTTCACTCCGGCGAGTTCGTTGCGCTGCTTGGACCATCAGGTTCGGGGAAGTCAACGCTATTGCGTTTGCTCTCCGGATTGATGCCGCCATCGGCGGGGCAGGTACTATCTCATGGCGAAGAACTCGAGGGAATCAATCCGAACGTCGCGATCGTATTCCAGAGTTTTGCACTGTTTCCATGGCTCACCGTCTTACAGAACGTCGAGCTTGGCTTGTTGGCAGCCGGTGTTCCCGCCGAGCAACGCCGGACGCGCGCGGTGGCGGCGATCGATCTCATCGGATTGGACGGCTACGAGGAAGCATTTCCGAAAGAGCTCTCCGGTGGAATGAAGCAGCGAGTGGGGTTCGCCCGCGCGTTGGTCGTTCAACCGGAAGTTCTTTTCATGGATGAGCCATTCTCCGCCCTCGACGTACTCACCGGAGAAACGCTACGCGCCGAGCTGCAGGAATTGTGGATCTCGAAGTCGATGCCGACCAAGGCGGTGTTGCTGGTCACTCACAACATCGAGGAGGCTGTGACGCTTGCCGATCGCATCCTCGTCTTTGGAGCGAATCCGGGTCACATCCGCATCGAGCTAGCCGGTCTTCCGGCCGCTGAGCGCTCACATCACGGACCAGCTCGGCAGCATCTAGTCGATGCGATTTATCGTGTCATGACCAATCCCACCGAGGATGCATCGACACTGGTTGGTCGACCAAGCGTGCCGAAGGGCCCCGAGCGGCCGCGTCGCTATCAGGTGCTACCTGACGTGGGCATCGATGATCTCACGGGGTTCGTGCAGTACCTGTCGAGCATAGGCGGCCATGCGAACGTGCATGACCTCGCGCGCGATCTGCAACTTCGCAGCGACGACGTGCTTGCGATCGTCGAAGCCAGTGACTTACTCGGCTTTGCCGACCTGCAGGATCGCGTAGTGGTAATCACTCAACCGGGCATCGAATTCGCGGACGCCGATCTCGACGTTGAGAAAGCGATGTTCCGGCACTACGCTCTGGCGCACGTGTCGCTTCTGCGTCACATAGTTCGCGAGCTCGACGCATCGCCATCCGGTACACTTGACTCGGATCGCCTTATGGAGGAGCTGGAGGAAGCATTCTCCGGCGGCGAAGCGCGGCGTCAGTTCGAGACCGTCGTGGATTGGGGTCGCTACGCCGAGTTGTTCTCATACGACGACGCGAGCGGCGAGCTTCGGCTGGATCCAGAGACCGGTGTAGGCGCCGCGCAGGCTCTGCGCGACGCAATGACAGCGGATAACTCGGCGACCTGGTCGCTGGATGGCGAGGACAACTAGGTGGGCTGAATAGCCGCCGTCATTCCCGGCTGCACAGTCGTCATTCCCGCGAAAGCGGGAATCCCTCTCGGAGTCGGTACACACTCATCGAGATTCCCGCTTTCGGGGGAATGAGGGAGGTTTTCGCGGGAATGACGGTCATCGACCTATTTTCTTACCGCTCCGCACACAGCCGCGTACGCCTTTCCCGCGCTGCTACCAGGCGGCCGCTTCGCCCAGTCGATCTGTCGAAGCTGCGCATCTGTGGTTTCGTAGCCAGATACCGGCTTTCCGCCTGAGCCATAGGTTTCCGCCGAGATCGGCTTGATGCCCTGGGTGGTGCAATCGATGAGCTTGCGGTCCACCATTGTCGTATAGGCGTGCTTGGTTCCAATCATCTGGCTTGTAGGGTATTGCCAGCGAAGGCGTACCCGATATGTCCCGTCAGTCTCTTTATGGGTCTGGGTGGAATCCAGCGCGACCTTGACGGTTCCGTCGCTGTAAATGCTGCGCCACGCTCCGGTCGGGCTCCAGGACTTCGCCGAGCTACTTGATTTGGTTGCCTTACGAGTTGTCTTCTGGGCGCCGGCTGGCAGAGCGATGACGACCGCGGCTAGAAGCGCCGGAATGATTTTGTTAAGCACCAACAGACCTCACTGGTTTGAAATGGGTTCGACACCCAGTGCTTGGAGCACTCCCCGTGCCGCTCTTGCTCCGGTAGCGAGTGCGCCCTCGACGGTCCCGCCGTGGCCGCCCGTGTCGGTGGCCTCGCCCGCAAAGAAAACCGTCTGCTCCACGGGCCTCGCCAGCTTTCGCGCCGCGCCGCTGCCGCCGACAGTTGCGTAGCTATAGGCGCCGCGAGAAAACGGGTCGGTATCCCAATTGTGCATCCAGCTCCCGCGAACCAGGCCGGCTAGGCGCTCGTACGTCGTTCCCAGATGCAGCGCGAGATCATGCAGCGCGATCCGCTCTATGTCAGCGTCGGACTGTCCGCCAAGGTCGCGGGCACCCGGGCCTCCGACCCAGCCAACCATCATGGGCGCGCGAACCGGGAACTGAGTCCACCACACAGGAAAGGTCGCGCCGGGGCTGTGCAGAAAGCTGAGGGACGTGAGGCCGCTGCCGCCATGCCGCGGTGCGTTTCGGAGCCCTTTCTCCCAGAATCGCTCGCTGAAGGCAAATACGGTCCGGAGAACCGATCCCATGGCGAGCCCCTGCACGGCGTCGGCGACAGCCGGAATCTCGGGAGCGAAGGTGATAGCTCCGATCTCGGACGGCGCTGCCTGCAGGACACCCACCGGCACGGTGACAACGACCGTCTTCCCGCTGATGTCGTTACTCATGCCCTGGGAGTTGCGACAGGTGACCGTGACGTTGCCACGCTCCCAAACAATTTTTGTGACCGACGTATTCAGCTCGATTGCGTCGTACACGTCGCGGGCGAGCCAGACTGGCACGCGATCATAGCCTTCCAGCACGCGTCCGGTGCGCTGCTCGTCGGGGCTTTGGCCGGGATCGCCGCCTCTAGCAAGCCAGCGCTCGCTCACGAGCGCGGCATCGGCAGCGTGGAAGCCTTGTATGAATTCCGTCGCCAACTTCCGTGCACGAGCGTCCCGCGGCTTCCGCTTTCTCGCAGCCCGCTCGGCGAGATAATCGCCGAAGCTGCGATCCGGCGTTCGATGCTCGTCCAACTTTCCCAGCACCTTCTCGATCTTCTTCCAGAAGTCCACCTGCTTGAAGTGGCCTTCGCGCGCCCGCCAGTGGTCGCCGACAACGTCCACCGTCGTCAACCCTGCGGCTTCGATTAGAGTATCAGTGTTGGGAGTGGCGCCATGAAGGAATTCGGCGCCCAGCTCGATCGGAACTGCAATTGCCGGGTCGCGGTAGGTAAAGATCCGGCCGCCCACTCGGGACCGCGCCTCGATGACGACTACGCTACGCCCGCTGGCGCGCAGCTCGCTCGCCGCGGCCAGACCCGCCGCGCCAGCACCGATAATAATCGCGTCGAACACGTCAGGCTGATCCATTCGGACTGAATTATACACGGCAATTGATATATGCAACTATTAAAAGCAGTATCGCTGGAACGGGGACTGGTGGCGGTCGTCGTATCTGCGTCGCTCGCCATTGGATGCAAACCGGCCTCGTTTCACGGAACCGCATACGAGCCCCCGGGTCCGGCGCCGTCCGTGGTTCTTGCCCGGACCGACGGTGCCCGCTTCTCGCTCGCCGATCAACGTGGCTCTGTCGTGCTGCTCTTCTTTGGTTATACGCACTGCCCGGACATCTGCCCGGCTACGCTCTCCGACTGGAAGCGTGTAAAGAGCGCGCTGGGCCGAGACGCGTCGCGCGTGCGGTTTGTATTCATCTCGGTCGATCCGGCTCGCGACGATCCCGCGACGTTGCGACGCTACGTCGCTCGCTTCGATCCTGCATTCATCGCGGCGACCGGCGATTCCGCAACGCTCGCAAACATCGAGCGGTCGTTTCACATCACCTCGTCGCGTGAAGAAACCGGCTCGGCGAACGGATACGGTGTGGCTCATGCATCTCAGACATTCGTCGTGGACAAACGCGGTGATCTGCGATTGTTATACTCCTTTGGAATGGACACCGGCGACGTGGCATCTGACATCCGCGAATTGCTTCGCGGCGCATGAGGGTACACACGATGAAGCTCTCGATGCTGGCTGTCGCCATGCTTGCACTTTGTGCCTGCAACCGGGACGCGCAGCGCCACAGCGCGACGTTTGATCTGGAAGACGCGTGGGTCCGCGCAGCACCTGACTCGGGTTCGACGACAGCCGCCTACGTCCGCTTCGTGAATGGAACCAGCGACACGGTCGTCGTATCACACTTCTCGTCCGATGACGCACGCGTGGTGGAGTTGCACCAGTCGTCAACTGATTCAACGGGAGAATCGCGCATGGCGATGCGGGAGTCGTTGGTGATCGCGCCGGCTCACACGCTTGTGATGCGCCCTGGCGGATATCACTTGATGTTGATCGGAACGAGGCGCAGTCTACCGGCCGGTAAGATGATCCGTCTGGTGATGTACCTTTCTGACGGCGCCATAATTAGTACTTCCGCACGCGTGAAACCCTAGCGAGCTGCGGCCTCGCTGTGGCGCGGCCGCGTCAGATCTCGAGTTGCGCGCCCAGCTCCACCACCCTGTTCGGCGGAAGGCCGAAAAATGCCGTTGCGGAGAGCGAGTTGCGCGCCATGAACGCATACAGCTTCTTGCGCCACGTCGCCAGTTTGGTGCCTCCTATCGGCAGTAACTGCTCGCGTCCCAGATAGTACGTAGTGTCCATTCGCTTTGCGTGCAGGCCATAGGCGCCTGCATTCTTGAGCAGAAGTTGCACATCGGGCGTTTGCATGAAACCATACTGCGCAATGACTCTCCAGAATCCGAGCGGAAGCTTGGTCACCGTCATTCGCTCGCCGTCGATCACCTCCGGTATCTCCTTCACCTGAATGGTGAGAAGGATTACCTGGTCGTGCAGCACCTTGTTGTGTTTGAGGTGATGCAGCAAGACCATCGGTGCGCCGCCCGAATCCGCAGTCATGAATACCGCGGTCCCCGACACGCGTACTACATGATTCTCGGCGACGCTCTTCAACAGCGAATCGAGTGGAAGACTCGCGTCGCGGAGCAGCTTGCGCGTGATGCGACGGCCAGCGTGCCACGTTGTCATCAGCGTGAAGATCGCACCCGCGATCGCGAGCGGCACCCAACCGCCCGATTCGATCTTCAGTATGTTCGATGCGGCGAAGCCGAGGTCGATAGTCAGAAAGAAGCCCGCGAACGATATGTACTGCCACGGCTTCCAGTCCCACTTGAGATGGGCGAGCTGGGTGAAGAGCAGAGTGGTGATCACCATCGTTCCGGTAACGGCAATACCGTAAGCCGCACTCAGTGCAGCCGAAGAGCCAAAGCCAAGCACCATCACCACGCACCCTATCATCAGCGCGTGGTTGACTTCCGGTACGTAAATCTGGCCAGCTTCCTCGCCCGATGTATGGATGATGTTGAAGCGCGGGCTGTACCCAAGCTGGACACACTGATGCGTGAGCGAAAACGCGCCAGAAATGAGCGCCTGTGAAGCGATGACAGCCGCGATCGTCGCCAGTGCGATGAGCGGGTACAGCATGACGTGGGGAATCATGGTAAAGAACGGATTCTCCGCGCCCGCGGGGTTGTTCAGCACAAGCGCGCCCTGACCGAAGTAATTCAGCATCAGCGAAGGCAGCACGAGCGCAAACCAGGCCAGGCGGATCGGACGTCGGCCGAAGTGTCCCATGTCAGCATACAGCGCTTCGGTGCCCGTGACCGCGAGCACCACCGCGCCAAGAAGCAGAAACGCAATGCGCCCGTCGTTCAGAAAGAGCTGCAGTCCGTAATGCGGGCTGATCGCCAGCAAGATGTGCGGATGCTCCATTATGGACAACGCGCCGAGTACACCCATGACGCCAAACCAGACGAGCATGATCGGACCGAATACCCAGCCGATCTTTGCGGTACCGCGTTTCTGCACTAGGAAGAGCAGAATGAGGATGATCACCGAAAGCGGCACCACCAGGTGACTCAGACTTGGTGTAACGACCTCCAGTCCCTCGACGGCACTCAGCACGGTGATCGCCGGCGTTATGACGCCATCGCCATAAAGGAGCGCGGCGCCGATCAGGCCCGTCATGACGAGCGTCACGCGCCATCGTGGCGACAGTCGCTCGCGCTGCTGAAGTATCAGCGCAAGCAGCGCGAGGATTCCTCCCTCACCTCGGTTATCCGCGCGCATTATGAAGACGATGTACTTGACACTCACAGTGAGGATGAGGGCCCATAGTATCAACGACACGACTCCGTATACGTTCTCCGGCGTTCGTGCGAGACCGTACTCCGGCCTGAACGATTCGCGGAACGCGTACAGTGGACTCGTACCGATGTCACCAAATACCACTCCGAGCGCAAGCAGGGATAGCTTGCTGAGCCGGCGACCCGATGGTTCTTCTATAGACGCGAGATCCGAGATCGCGGGCGCCGACACTACGCGCCCACGTTTACGTGTTTCTGCGCTTCCCGCTCTTCGTCCAACTGCGCGTCGTGCGCAAAGGCGTCGCGCAGGCGTAGGGAACGGCCTAACTGGAATGGAACCGAAGTCACGACGACGTTTGTCTTGAAGAGGAATGCGGTGCGGATATACAGCGCCGTCTTGTTATGCAAGAGATGCTCCCACCATCTGCGTGGGACGATTTCGGGAACCACTACTGTGACAAGTTCGCCCGGCTGATTCAACGACAGGGAATCTACAAACGCCACAATGGGACGTACCACCGAGCGATACGGTGAATCCAGGACAACCAGATCTATGCCAATGTCCCACGCTTCCCATTCCGTGTTGAGTCTCTGGGTAGTTGCAGGATCGACGTTTACCGCGATCGCTCTCACGTCATCCGAGATCGCCGTTGCGTACGATAGCGCGCCGGCGACGGCCTTTGTGATACCGGCCACGGGTACGACTACCGTGTGGTGCAACGGCATGATCTGCGACGTTCCGTCGAAGGCAATCTCCTTCGCGAACGCGTCGTAGTGAGTCTTTATAGTCGTCAGGAACCAGATAATTATCGGAATGATGAGGACGACGATCCATCCTCCCGCCGTGAACTTGGTAAGGATCTGGACTATCGAAACGAGACCGGTTGCGACTGCGCCGAGTCCGTTGAGCGTCGCGCGCCAGCGCCAGCCTTCTTCCTTACTTCGGAACCAGTGGACGACCATTCCAGCTTGCGACAGCGTGAAACAGACGAACACGCCGATTGCGTATAGCGGAACGAGCGCCGTGGTATCGCCGTGGAACGCCGTCACGAGAAGCATCGCGACCGCGGCAAGCATGATTATGCCATTGGAAAACGCGAGCCGGTCGCCACGCGCCGAAAACTGTCGCGGCATGAAGCGATCGGTCGCGAGAATCCCTGACAGCCGCGGGAAATCCGCGAACGCGGTGTTGGCTGCTAGTACGAGCACTGCGAATGTGGAGTACTGCAACATGAAGTAAGCTGGACCATCGCCCAGTATGCGATGGCCGAGCTGGGACAACACGGTTTCCTGTTCGGTGTGCATCACCATGTAGTGATGATCCAGGTATGCGACGCCAAGCACGAAGGCGCTCAGTATGACGACCATCCACACCAGGGTCTTGGACGCGTTTTTCTGTGCTGGCGCCTTGAATGCCTGAATGCCATTCGAGATCGCTTCGGTGCCGGTCATCGCGGAGCAACCTTCGGCGAATCCGCGAAGCAGAAGATAGAAGAGGGCGAATCCGGTGAGATCCGTCGCGGTGCCGTGCAGGCGCGCTGAAACTGGATCCACCTTGGGCAGATGCACGATACCTGGCGGTAGCTCGGTTCCGGTCCACGCACGCCACGCTCCAACGCCGATCAGCGTCAGCATCATCACGATGAATATGTAAGTCGGCGCGCTGAACACCGCGCCTGATTCTCGTACGCCGCGCAGGTTGATGACCATGAGCAGCAGGATCGCGCCGATGCAGATCGCGATCGTGTGCGGCACCAGCGACGGATAGGCCGACGTCATGGCGGCCACCCCCGACGAGATCGACACAGCGACCGTGAGTATGTAATCGGTGAGGAGTGCGGCAGCCGCGATCAAGCCCGGCATCACTCCCAGGTTTTCTCTCGCGACAGTGTACGAGCCGCCACCGTTGGGATACGCGAATATCGTCTGGCGATACGACAGCCCAACCAGCAGCAGCAGGCCGACGATGACGCCGGTGATTGGAATCACGTATCCGATGGCGACGACACCGATCGCGCCGCCGAGTACGAAGAGGATCTGATCGGTCGCGTATGCGACCGACGAGATTGCGTCGGAAGAAAGGACCGCTAGCGCGGTCTTCTTATTGAGTCGTTCGTGTTCTAGACGTTCAGTGGCCAGTGGTCGGCCAACGAGCAGACGCTTTGCTCGCGTGAGCGAAGAGGGCATAACTAGCAGAAGGGAAGCCGGCGGCCGTTCCGGCCATGATTGCCGATGGCATGCGCCAACGCAACCGGAGAAACTTATCGCAAACGTGCGGGAGAACGAGTTGTAGCCCTTCAAGTTTCGGTAGCTCGGGTCCGGCGGCCCTTCAGCGCCCGCGAGCGGACTGCCTTGAATCAACTTTGTAATACAGAGTACTTTGATAGGGGCTTGTACTCTTCGCATTATTGGGCGAGTTAGTCGACTGGGGACACCGACGCCCGCGCGAAGTGCGCCATTCATGGTTGCGTTCGTCGCTGCTCCCGCCCCCTCCGCACGGCGATAGCTTTCGTTCTGGAGGGTACCGGATGAAGGATCAGAAAGCCGAGCAGCCGCCTGAGACACTGGAAGGGTGGTATGCGCTGCATCAGATATATCGAATCGATCGGGAGCGGAACACACCAGCTGGCACCGCCGAGAGCACCGTTTTCGAACCAACCGCGGGAGCGACTGACGGTTGGAGCGAAGCCGCAGCGCTAATCGGCTCGACCTCGGACGTGATGTTCGTCCATTTTCGTCCCACGCTCGACGCGATCGGCGAGGTTCAGCGCGAGCTTGCTCGCCAGCCGTGGATGCGGCGTTTGGAGCCGACGTACTCGTTCCTGAGCGTGACCGAGGCCGGTCTCTACCATATGACGGCAAAGCTCGCCGAGGAGGCCGAAGCGCGGGGCGGCGAGGCTGGCGACAAGGAGTATCGGGCCGCCGTCCAGGCAAAGCTCGAAGTCGAGCGCAGCAACCCCCACGTACGGCGGCGATTGTATCCGCAGCGACCGGAGGCGATGCCGTACGTATCGTTCTATCCCATGTCGAAGCGGCGCGCACCGGGCCAGAACTGGTACTCGTTGCCGATCGCCGAGCGCAGCCGGCTGATGCACGAGCACGGACTCAGCGGGCGCCGGTACGCTGGCCGGGTGCAGCAGGTTATCACCGGCGCGATCGGCTTTGACGCGTGGGAATGGGGAGTGACTCTTTTCGCGGCGGACCCGCTGGATTTCAAGAGGATCGTGTCTGAGATGCGGTTCGACGTGGCGAGCGCGGAGTACGCGGAGTTTGGTGAGTTTTACGTGGGGAAGGTGGGTGCGTTGGCCGAGGTGTTAGGCGGGTAGACCGGTGAGGGTGGGGTGACTATCTTTAGAGACTGTGCCGCGGCGAGAGCTGCGGACGGGATGTGGCGCAGCCCGGTAGCGCACCTGAATGGGGTTCAGGGGGTCGCAGGTTCGAATCCTGTCATCCCGATGTTGTAAGTCATTAAAAGACAATGAGTTATGCAAGCGCCCCGATCTACTAACTCGGGGCGCTTGGCATTCGGTACCCACTGGGCACCCACGCGTCGTAGTTTCGACGAGAACGGATAGGCTTAGTCTCTCTTCTAGCAAGCGACCGTCTCGCTATCCGCGTAGTGCGCATTCACGCCGTCGCTGTTTAGTGTGCGGGCGTTGTCGCGCATTAATCAAGGTCGATTTTGCGACCGAACCATGTAAGGAGGATCGATGGGTGGTCGGTCGGTTTCAAGCGGAGCTGAACACCAAGCAGGCATAACCGCATACATCGCTGTGCGTATCCTCTTAGAAGAGCGGCTCAACTGGGTGCCTCCAAGCGAAGACATTCCAACAGCCGTGGCCGGAGAGCAGGGCGGTCCTGGCGACGACATATTAATCGAATTCGGAAATCGGCGACCGCAAATCACCGTACAATGCAAACGGTCAGTGAGCGGGCGCAGCGCGCTCGCGGTGGCGATTCGTGACATCACTGACCGATTTCTCGAACCGGAAACGGTTGGAGAAGTAGTTCTGGCTGTTGGCCCGGGAAGTACCCCGGAAGTGCGCGACACATTCGCCGCGGATGTACGCAAATTCCGACAGGGGAGGACCGACCTTCAGTCCGTCACGCTCCACGTACTCGACAAGGTAGAGCATGCTGGAGCGACACTTCGTCGTCTGTCGGTGGTGACGTTAGACGTCGACACCGACGCGGCGTCGGGGGCACAGGTCGCAATCGGCGGTCTCCGTCGGGCACTAGAGGAGCCGTCACGTGCGGAAGCGGCGTGGAGTCTTCTTGTACGCGAAGCGCTGACGTTAGGACGCGGCGGGCGATGGGACCGGTCTGCGGTTGTGGCTCTACTGAAAATGGGGGGCTTTCCCATACGTCCATTAGGCGCGGATTCCCGATCGGCCGAACAAATCCAGGATGCGCGGCGGCTAGCTGAGACGAGTCACATGCCTAAGACGGCCCTCGGGGTGCTCGAAAGTATTGAACGAAGCTTACGAGGCGTCAGTGTAAGCGCTGACGTGCGGCGTCAGCTTCACACAGCGCTCGGCGTTGCGTTGCTGCTCGGGCAGGAGTACGAAAGAGCAGTTCTCCACATGGCGCGTGCAGTCGAGTTTACTTTGCCCCCGGCTAATGAAGCCGAGGAAGCTGGTATGACTACACTCGCAGCTAATGAACGACGGTCACATTGGCTGAATACGCGTTACAACTATGCCTACGCTCTCTTTCCGGCGGGGCAGGCCGACGAGGCCGAGGAGATCGTCCAAACTGTGCTTGAGGCAGATCCATCTCATGCCGCGGCATGGGCGCTTCGTGCTCAACTTCTGCGAGCACGGGGAGCAATTCCGCCTGACCCGCCGATCGGTATCGGCACGAGTGCCGTGTATCAAGAAGGCCTTGCAGAAGCTGCATTTCGAGATGGCGATTGGGAAGGCGCTATCCGCACGAGCGCTGATCTTTTGGCGACTGGCGGCCGCACTCCCGCACGGCTATTCATGCGCGCCACCGCGCTAATTAATGCCAGCACCGAGATTGCTCGCGCTACCGAGCGAGAGCGGATGCTCGAAGAAGCAGAGCGCAATGCCGATGAAGCGGTGGGGATTTTAGAAACTGGAGATCCGACCGGCATGTTCGCGAGGGCCCTATTCACGCGTGGTCTCGCACGCGAACGGATCGGACGGGCACCCGAGGGTGAAGCGGACATTCAACGCGCTGCTGACCTTATCCCGGATGATCCAAACATCGTTCGCCGCGCTGCGGTCCTGCGTCTGAGCGTAGGCGACGTCGACGGTGCGTTAGCACTCTTGAGCGATGAGCGAATCGGCGACACTGCTTTACTACTCATACTCCGCGCGTCGGTTCATGCCAACGCGGCGCGCCCAGCGGAAGCGCGATCGGATCTCGCGAGGGCGAGGCAGACGCTCCCCGTGAAGCCGACGGCCGCCGATCTCGAGGCGTTCGAGTCTTTCGCCGACGTTGCAATCGAGCTCGGCGATCTGGATCTCGCTTTGGACTCGCTTGATGATTTGGATCTCGCCGGCGTGCCCGAGCGGGGCCCAAATCGGAGCGTACTTCGTGCCCGCGCCGCCGCGGACGCTGGGGAATTCGATCGCGCCGAAGCGTTGTACCGTACTGCGGCGACTCAAGCCAGTGTTCCGGCGGCCGCTCAGCAGATTTTAGTGGAGTTGGCAGTAAGGCTTGTTGGCGTTGGAAACGGGGAGGGTGCCGTCTCTGCTTTCCGAGAAGCCGGCGCCCACCAGCCAGGCCACCCGGCCTTCGGCACCTTTGTCCGTGCGCTTCTTCGATTGAAGAACTTTCCGCTCGTCCGCGAGCTCGTTGATTCGCTTGAACGCACCGATTCTGTGGAAGGCGAACCGCCGTTCAGCGTGCCGCTGGTCGCGCTACAAGCGGCGGCGGAGCTCGCGTGGCGACAGGAAGACTACCCGGCGGCGGCAGGTTACGCACTCGCCGCTTTGAAGCAACTCCGTGCCCAAGCGGGCACAATCCCCGTACATACCCTTATTATGGCGGCGCATGCGGCCGCGAGAGCTGGTGATGCCCCGTCAGCCGAGCCTCTTCTTCGCGAGGCGGTTGCACTGCCGGACCTCACCGCTGAGGACCGCATGCGGATCGCGAACATTTATGTACTTCTCCGAAATTACGAAGTGGCAGCCAAGGTGGCGTTTAGCGCGTTCCGCGAGTCGCCGAGCGATGGACGGATGGTTGCCAACTTCATTACGGTGATGATGTCGCCGTCGATGAACCGGGATACGAACTCCGGTACGGGTGCAGCTAGCGCCGGAGATGAGAATGGTGACGCGAGTGCCAGCGGCAGTAGTCAACCCGCAGAAGAGCAAGCTCGCAGCGCCGACGATGTAGAAGATGGCAACCCTGATGATGATGTCGGAACCGACGGTCAGGAGGGCGTCGTGGCGCCCGATACTTTCGTTCGACTAGTAGCGGAAGACGGTCAGCATAGCGAGTATCTCATTTTCGGAGAACCGCCGGTCGACGCTCGCCTCGGCGAGTATCTCGTCACCGACCGTGTTGTGTCAGACCTCATTGGGCGGCGAGTGGGTGACACCGTGTTCAGGAACCCCGAACTGTGGACCGGCCAGAGCGTTCGCATCGAACGCGTCCTCCCGGCGGCGCTGTACCTCTTGCGGCGCAGTATACGAACGTTCAATGCACACTTTCCTGAGCTCCCAATGTTTCGCGTTTTTCGCATCGGCACGAATCCCACACTCGAGTCCTTTGGGCCCATGATGGCGGCGCTTCGCGATGGGACAGAGCAACGCCATCGGGTACTTAAACAGTACGATGAAACGCCAGTACCGCTCGGAATCGTAACGAAGGCTTTAGGGGTCTCCTTGATCGACCTCGCGTTGGGTCTTGCGGCAGACCCAGCGCGAACACTTATGACCGAGGGACCGCCGTATCTGGAATACTCGAATTCCGTTTTGTCAGCTGCTGCGGCCACACGGGTTGTTCTGACGCGACCGGCCTTAGAATTCATGCATCGCCTGAACCTCTTGGACCGGTTGCAAGATCGCGCCGTGCTGATTGTGCCGAAGGCGATGCTCGATGAGTGGGACGATGAGCTTCACGAGCTAGAAACAACGGCGCGCTCCGGACGCATGACACTTCGCGAAGCCGGTATTCGACCGGCCTTGGACATCGTTGCGCCGGGCGCGGCTGCGGCCGACGCCGGGCACTCGCGGGTGCTACGCGATCGCATCATGGCGGCGGCTACGGTCGTGTTACGACCCCTGTCCGCGATGAGTGAGGACGACGATCTCTGGCGCGAACGGTTTGGCCCTCCGTCGTTCGACGCCATGGTGATTGCACGGGCCGAGGGTGCTTCACTATACGCAGACGATCTTGGGCTCCGCGCGATCAATAAGCAGCAGTATGATTCACCTTCCTTTTCGACGATCGCTCTAGTGGAGGCGCTGCACGTCGCGGGAGCAATTGATTCCGATCGGTTCGAAGGTTGTGTCGTTCAACTCATCGAATGGGGTCATGCGGTGGTTCCGATCCGCGCTTCCACGATACTCTTCGCGATTCGAAATGCCAAACAGTCTTCCCTCATTCGCAAGGTGGTGGGGCTGTTGGCATCGGCGCAGGTCGATGCAACTTCTGCGGCCATAGTCGCTGCGAACGCACTTCGTGGAGTCGCCATATCGAGTATTACGGGGACGACGTTGGAGGAGCTCACAGAGCATTGCCTGGAGGCTCTCCTGCGGCACCGTCAGCCGGACGAAGTCGTCCCGCAATTCCTAATGGCGGTCCGGGGTGCGTTTGCCTTGCTGCCGCAGCATAGGAAAATCGTCGAGCTTGCTACTCGAGGTGCGCTTGCACGTTCGCAAGCAATTCGACGGCCCAGTCGAGTAGTTTCCTAGAACGTGGCTGATAGCCGAACGTAATCATAAGCGCCACTTCGCCGAGAGTGGCGCGCGACACAAAATGAGAGGACACTGCCGGCTACTAAGGCGCCCAACGCTATGTATCGAGCGGCCCCTGTGACGCATCTGATTGCGTGGCACGGGAAGTGACCACCCCCGCTTTGTTTGCCAGAAGGGCAAGGCGTACTGGTGGACCTGTGGAAACCAGCCGGGGTTTGTCGCTTTTTATCTTTACCACTCGCCGCCGTGTCTCGTCCGACGCCGAGCAGGACGGGGTCGCTGAAGTTGGGGTCGTATGTGCCGATTCTTAGAAGGCGCGTCCACTGGGCCCGATTCAGCGTCCATGGCGTTCGAAGGCAACTTCAAGGGCACATTGGTTGCGCGAGGGGGGTAGCTGGGATGGGGAGTGCCGCAACGGGTTGGGTTACTTGTAAACGTCCTCTTGACAGCAGCCTTGGAGAGGCGGAGGTTTCGCGTCCATGCTCGATAGACGTGGCCGCCATCTGGCGACCCGCCACTCCACGCACCCTGGCCTGTCTAAATACCTCTGCCCGCGAAGCCGAGTCCGCTGCTGGTACAGGGATCCGTTTGGATGATCAAGGACCATCACTGGCGCATAAAGAGTATCTCCGGACATCACCCGGGCCTTATCCTTGATGAGGATCCTGGGGCGTTCCCTACGCGTGTGGCGCTTTGCTCTCATATGGGTTCCGAGGGAACTGTCTCCGAAAGTGAGTGCGATTGCCCATGCCCTCCATTCGAACCCGGCACCAGGATATTCTTCAAAGAGACTGCGCTATTGAAGCCAGCCATTTTTAATGGGAGTGACCCCGATGTCGTTCATCTTTACACGCTTACTTGTGAGCAGCTCCGCCCACTTCTAGAGCGCTGGGTCGTATTGTACATGACTGCAAAGCTGACCGGTCCACGACGCTTCACGATATAAAGAGCTCACTTTTTCTACCGTGCCCATCCGCCTTGGGAGCTGCATGGAGAGGCGGCGGCGAAACGAGCACGTTCGCTAACGGTTATTCATACCCCAAGTCACTTAAGTATACGAATGCCTCAAGTTTCAGTCGGTAGTATTTGGCAGGTGAACGCATCGAAGCAGATCGCGCTCGTAGTTTTCGTGCGAGACGCGGTGCACGGACGTCCAGAGGACGTGCGCGTTGTTCCAGTGCACGTGGGCGAAGCTGTGGTCGGACTTGCAACGCACCGCGACATCGTTGTGCCGCCCACGGAAAATTCTTTTGGCGAGCGACTCTTGCTCGCGTGTTGGAATGCACGGGGTCTCTCCCGCTCTGACTTGCAGCAGCAGTTTGGTCAGGTAAGCGCGAGCGTTGTGGACGCTGCTCGGACGGCCGAGATGGCGGGCCTCGTTCCGGGGCTCGATATCGCGAAGTGCCGTGGTTGGTTGGGTCCCCGGCCCGTAAGCGATGAGGCGTACATGATCGTGAGCGAGTTTCAAGTTGATCAGGCGGCGGCATGGGACGCGCTGGAGCAGGATCTAGTTGCGTTACGGAGCCACGCAGGCCAAGTCTTCTCTCAGGCAGAATATAAGACTGTTGCTCCAAGTCGCATTCTCCCGGTCGAGACAACAAACGACACCGGCCATTACGGAGCAGCGTTTACTTACATCATCACGGGAATGGATTTCTCCTCCGCGGCGGGCAGTGTCGGTGCCGCTTGGATGGACTCGGTTTCGGATAACGTAGTCGTGCAGGCCTCTATGGAGGCCGGCACCGTCTCGGGGGAGAGGCATGTACCGTTTGCCGTCGCAGCGTGAAGCGCTTTTGGACGGAGAGATTGCATGATGGTTGACACGTCCAATGTAGACGATGAGCACGCTCCTTCCGTTGCTCCCCAGCACCAAAACCCCGGCATTCACTTCAGCAGCGTTGTCGTTGATCGGCTCGCGTTCACCGACATTGGGCCGGACGAACGAAAACCGGATTCTTTGCAATTTAACTTCGGGATCCAACGCCGTCGATTCGAGGACGAATCGTTACGGGAGGTGAGCGTCGTTGTACGCATCTTACCTGCGTTGGGCCAGACGTCACGATTGAGTCTAGATGCCGTGGTCACGGGACGATTCCAGAAACTTGACGGCCCGGGAGTCATGGCTTTCGATGAGTTTGCGAAGGCCAATGCTCCGGCGCTGGTGATGCCGTATGTCCGTGAACTGGTGACGAATATTACCGCCCGTTCGCGTCACGGGGCCATCATTTTCCCCCCGGTGAACGTTGTAAAGCTGGTTGCGGAAGAGCAAGCGTCCGCCGAGGTCCCAAAACCCGACGTGTAACTAGGCTGCCACTAGGGTCCCTACTGGCGTGTCGAGGTTCTAAAGTGGAATCGCCGAACGCATCCCTACAATCTGCTGAATCGGTGATCTTGTCAGCGGAAGGAATTAGGGCACAGCTCGGAGAAGGTGGGGGGTGGCTTTCAGTCGCGAACCTTCCTTCTGCAAGTCCGAAGCTCCGCAGACCTCACTGTGCTGCGCCACGAGTTTGAGGCTGGCACGAGGCAGCACCGAAGATCATGCGTCCCTCCAACATCGAGCTCATGTGTCTTGGACAAGCTGTGGGGCGATTGGCCGACCTTAGACGTGGATGAGATTATGGCCTAGGCCAGCGGTTTCGGTGCGAATCGCCGTTAGCTCGTTCTGCGTCGCGAGTTGAACGCCTATCGCTAACCGGCGTGCGTGCACTGCTCTGTCATTTCGGATGGTCGCTAAGTTCGGAATTCTGCGCCCGATCGTCCGGCCTTAACGTAAGAAACCGAAAGCCCGCCTTCGGACCGTGCCGCATTAGAAGCTTCACGACGCCGAGCGCGCCGTTCGCCGACGTCCGGTTCGCTCCCCTGCCTGATTTGCTTGCCGACTTGGGGGTATACGCGACGATCCAGTCCGCGACTTCGTCCAGGGTTGCGTAAAGGTTAACAAACCCGGTTCGGACTTCCGCAACCGTGTGGCGAAGGACTTCTTCGGCGTTAACGTCAACAACATATCGCTTGACACTCGCCACCCCTGCTTCGCGACGAAGGTATTCTCCTAGGTCAGCCTGGAGCTTCGCGTTCGTTCGCACTTGACCGCGGAATGGGGAACCACAACCGAGCAAGAGGTAGTCGGCACTGGCTCCGGTGAACGCGCAAAAGTCGCGAAGCGAAGCAGAATCGGGAAGACGCACACGGTCCCAATCCGTCATTTGATCCTTCTTCGACTGGATTTTGCCGGACGCGGCGTTTACTCCGGGTCGCCACTCTGCGGGGTCGGCTTGCCAGGACCAAAGCCGGAGCGGAGGAAACCAGTTGCCAATCGCGCTCGCGAGCGGACCGTAACCGTTCTTCTTTAGCGCCGTCCGGAAACCAGTAAGCGTGTACCCACGTTCCCGAATGACTCGAAACGTGCGCCACGATATTTCCTTTCGCAGTGCGGTAGGATGTGAGCGTCTGGGCATTCCCGACTATACCCGGATTTATCCTAGTAGGGTAGTCGTATTCTGACTTTTTCTGCAATACTGCATGGATTGCTGGACGCTCAGTATGCTGATCGGGAGTTGCCGCGGCACGCTCACAAATGAGCCGAGGTTCCCACCCGCATCGGGAGTTGTAGCGAATGTCAGAAGTCCATCTCCTCACAACCGCGCAGACGAGTAAACACCTCGGTGTCGCCGTTCAGACCCTGGCGCGTTGGCGGGTCTATGGCGGCGGTCCGGAGTTCGTAAAACTTGGATCGCTCGTCAGGTACGACGTTGCAGATCTCTCTACGTGGATCGCTGGACATCGACGTCGATCGACCGCAGATACGGACACCCGTCTAATCGTTGCTCCCCCAGCCCACCGCAGCGCCGCGATCCGTGACGAGCAAGCGGAGTGAAGTGATGCGGCTGGCGCGAGTGTTGTGGTTTGTAGGCTGTACGGCAATCCACGCGAATCGGCGAGCACGGCCACCTCCGTCTCGAAACCGATGGTCTCGATCGTCCGAATTAGACCTACTCACATAACAGCGAGCACGTACACCGCTGACGCCCCGAGGGATACCACGCCTCAGAAACTCGCTGCGGAACCACAATAACGACACGACAAGTACGGCTGATATAGTCGATCGCTTGTCTTGAATGCAATGCCCGCGGTTTGCTCATCCAAGCCGACTGTACTGCGCGGCCAAACGCTTCGAGAGACTGCCGAGGCTGCCAGCGAGGCCGACGACGACGCAGTAGGGCGCTTCCGCAACTGGGTTCACCGCTCGTGAATGAACGCGCTCCGCACTCCACCGTCCTTGCAATGCAGAAGGCATCCGTCATTGAACGGCGCCGGGCCTGGGGTCTGCACCTTGCGGAGTTTTGCTGGACTCACTTCCTGACGTTGACGACGTCGAAGCCCGCCAGTCCAGCGAAACTCCAACGTGAGTTTGAAAATGTGTTGATTCGCCGTTTGGCCCGTCTTGCACAGAGACCCATCCCCAGCTTTTTCGCGATTGAATTGGGTGGCTCCGGGCTCAACCCTCACCTCCACGGACTTGTCGGGGGAACTGATCAGTTACTAGACGCACAAATAAAGCGCGCTTGGAAACTCGGGCATGCAGAGGTTTCAGTTTACGATCCAGCGCGTGGAGCGGCGTTCTACGTCGCTAAGGAGCTCAATATCGATCCTGACTCTTACAACGTCTCGCGTCGGGAGCCGCCTCGTTACCGTGATCTGAATCGATGACGCCGCCACAATTGCTCATAGGAAGGGCTGCAATCCACATCTAGGCGTCGGCGGATAATAGTTCGTGGATCCGGATCTTCCGATGCACCAGCATCCGTGTCGAATTTGGCGGTTGGGGACGCTCGAACCGATAATCAGGTGGTGCCTTCGAACCGGGCCTCGTGGTGGCGGCAAGAACTCGCACAAGTCCTCGCAACCTCACGGAGCTAGTCGTATGCCGCACCGCTTGCGTCTGATGGTTTATCTGACGGCGGGTTATTTCACCCTGGCGTGCGGTGGTTCGGGAGGTGGCGACGCTGTTACTGCGCCCGGCGGTGGGTCTCCGCCCTCCCCGCCACCAGCTGCTTCTGTCTCACTCAACAGTGGATCAGCTTCAGTGGTAGTTGGGGGCACGGCCGCTTTGAGCGCAACAGTGAAGGATGCGAATGGGAATACGCTGACTGACCGATCGATCTCCTGGGCGTCAAGTTCTGTCGGCGTTGTAACCGTAACCCAAAGCGGGGGCGTGACCGGCATTTCCGTAGGTTCGGCGGTGGTAACCGCCACCGCGGAGGGCAAGAGCGGTTCAGCGACTGTGACCGTTACGCTTCCAGCAATTGCGACCATTGTCATCAGCCCTGCGACAGGCGTTCTTACCGCGGGTTCCTCCGCCTCTTTCTCCGCTGTCGCTCTCGATGCAGCCGGCAATCAATTGACGGGTCGCCAGCTCACCTGGGCGAGTACGAATTCGTCGATTGCGACAGTTGCAACCACCGGAGTTGTGAGTGCCCTCGCTCCTGGTCAGACTACAATCAGCGCTAGCGCCGGTGAGGTGACCGGCACCGCCGTTCTGACTGTCGTCGCGGCGCAGGTACCAGTGGCGACTGTAACACTTGCTCCCCCGTCTGGCCTGCTACAGGTGGGCAGCTCCGGACTGTTTACGGTTACACTCGCCGACGCCGCTGGTAGCACTCTAACAAATCGCGTCGTGGCCTGGGCGTCGAGTAACCCGGCGATTGCTACGGTGAATGCGACGACGGGAATTGTAACGGCGTTCACAGTTGGCACCACACAGATTACGGCCACAAGCGAAGGTCGCGTAGGCACTGCCACGCTTACAGTAACTGCCCCGCCAGTTACCGTATGCTCTCTGATTGCCGGCGCAACCGTGCTCGGTGGAGATGGGCAGGCGCTCGGAACTCTCACGAATCAATACAACGCAACGTCGGTCGAGAACCAGTACGGGATTTACGGCTCGCCGTACAGCGCGACGAGCATCTTCAACCAGTACGGAAAATATGGCGGCCAGTTCGGCGCGTACTCGCCATTCAACCCATATACGCAAACGCCCCCGGTTCTGGTGATCAATGGTCACATCGTTGCCTACCTGTCTGTAAATCAAACTCTGGTGGCGCTACCGATCGTCAGTCCCACCTACCTGAGCACATGCGCATTTCCGTAAGCCGGATGCGCGAAAGGCTGGATCGTCTCCTTCCGCTGTGACGGCGTGGCGTCACCTGAGGTGCAGCCTTTTCGGCGTGGGCCGCTGATGCGTTCCCTCGGTCCCCCCGTATTTGGACGTCGTCAAGATGAACAACTCTCTACGGGGCGGGCGGCAGTGCGAACGGATATAAGCGTCGCATGATATAGTCCTGAACGGATTTCGCCGCTTCGATGGCATCCCGGACGCGCTGGAGGGGCACATTTCGTTCGTTGCCATGCACGAGTCCATTGCGCAGCTTTGCAAACTCCTTGAATGACGGCCAGAACAATTGATTCTCGATGCGGTCTTGACTGAGTGCGTTGTAGACGGTTCGCACCCGATCATCCGCGAGGTTATTGCTCCTCAATGCCATTCCGATCGGCCGCGCCAACTGCGGAAGTCCGCGTGAACGCCAAAGCTCGTCGAAGAGCTGCTCCGTCAGCACCTCGCAGGCGGTAAATGCCGTGATTACAGCGGGGGCGAGTTCGTTTTGCTCAATGAGACGCTCGGCGGCCGCCATGAGCTGCTGGTAATAGGGCTTTGGCAGCGTCATCGCGGCCCCTGGGGTGGGTAGCATTGTCACTCGGAGGTGAGCTGCTGGATTGCACGCGCCCGACGGAGCTCGTGGGCGGAAAATCGCTACGGGGCTCTATCCAAGATATACCGAATGTCGGCGACGGCGATTGCGTTGAAAAGAAGCCGCTGGCGGGTGCGATCGTGTTGAGCCAGGGGCGCTGTTCACTACTTCGTTAAGGCGCGGGTGGGTGAGCCGCAAGGTCGGACCGCCTCGCCGTGCCGATGGGGTGCAGCACGTTCGGTAGTGTTCGGCGGGGTACTTGCGTAAAACCCTGCTGGGATTGGCCTCGCGGCGACGAAGAACTAGCGTGATCTCGGACGCATTGCTTCGTCGGAAGCAGAAACGAGCTCGCCGGCAGTCAGGCCGATTGCGAGAGCGATCCGCTCGATGTTCCGTAACGAGATATTCTTCTCTCCTCGCTCGATCGTTCCCATATACGTGCGATGGACGCCGACGCGGTCAGCGAATGCCTCCTGCGAGTATCCCGCCTTGCGCCGCAGTTTCTGCACGGCCCACCCAAAGCGCACCTGAATTGGCACCATGCGCGGAACCTGCGGGCAGCCGCCCTAATGATCTACAGATATCTGGGTAGACACTCTAGAAGTGCCATATTTTCACGATGGTCGTCCTAGCTTGGTGAGACACCATAGCCGGAGTCACAAAGCTCACTTCCATCGCCGATGCCGAAATTTCGCCGGGAAATAGGGAGGACCCAACTCCTATGATCCGCGCCCAGTGTAGTTGTGGCGAAGTCTTCCACGCCGGGCCCGAACACGCCGGACAAAGGATCCGGTGCAGGTGCGGTCGCGTCGTTGATATTCCTAGTCCTGACGGCGATGCCGTGGTTGCGCGCTCAGCCGATGCTCGGTCGGTCGTAAGTCGCAATGTGAATCCCTCACAAGCTCGGCGCAGAGGCGCCGCCGGTATAGCTATTGGGTTGGTTCTTGTCCTCGGTTTCTGGTTCGACAGCCGACCGTCACCAATCCATATGGCAGCCGCCGAGGCGGGTCCGAAGGGCGTCGCGTCAACGGCGAGCCCTCAACCGCTCCCCCCCGCGGTTGCCTCGTGCGCTTCGTCGGACTCGATTAAGAACGGCGCCCGAATAGTCCGGGTCCGGCATCCTGGGCGCAGTTACTTGAGGGTAGAAAATGGGACGGATGCAGATGCGAGTGTGATGCTCGTTCGTCCCGTGACGCGTGGTGTGGTGGCGGGTATGTTCGTTCGTGCAGGAGCCAACGCAGTCTTGCGTGGCGTGCCTCAAGGGACGTGGCAGGTCCAGTTCCGTCTGGGGCATGGATGGCAACGGGCGAAGCGTGCATTCTGCGACCGTGTCGAGGACTCCCGGTTCGCGGACTTGATGCAATTCGCGGAGCTTCGCAACGTCGCCGAGGCGGGCGGAAGCACCGTTCGGAGTTACTCGATCACGCTGGAGCCAGTGGCCGGCGGCAATGCGCGGATCGTTCCAATGGACTCGGACGAAATTGCCACGGAGGACGACGACCGTGGGCCTTGAGATCTTGAGCTGTGCCAGCGGGTGAGCACGATTCGACTCGCTGAGCGCGTTGCTCGCTCCGGACCGGCCTGGGCGCGTATATCCGTGCTTGGTTTTACGATTGCAGCAATCTCGGTTGGCTATCCCACCGTAGCGAACGCCCAGGTCGCAGACCTGCCGAACGGGAGGTTAGGCTGGGTGTCATGGAAGGAGCTGCCCGCAAAGTCGCCGACCGCACGGAAGGGCAGGCAGCTTCTGCTGCGATGGTCATCCGTCCGCATCGCCGCGCTAGTGGCACACGATGCCTTTCGCTTGACGAAGCCACTGACGATTGTCGGCGCGGAATGCGGGCATGAGAATGCGTACTACGACCACGCCAACGACCGGGTGGTGGTGTGTTACGAACTCGCAGCGGCAGTGGGACAACACTTCGACGACGAGGACGCGGAGGCGGCGCGAAAGTGGTCGGGGCACGAGGGATACCACACTCCCGCGCCGATATGGGCAATGGTTTTCATCACGTTGCACGAGATCGGTCACGAGCTCATCGAACGCAACAAGATTACGCTGACGGGCCGAGAGGAAGAGGCAGCGGACGAGATCGCCGTATTCGCCTTGAGGCAGACTCAATACGAGGGCGGCATCATCGCTGCGAGGGCCTACCTCGCAGACCTAGCTCAGAGCGAGGTCATTTCGCCGGCGACGTTGGGCGATGCCCACGAACTGCTCGGTCAGCGAGTGGCGAATCTTAGCTGCTACCTCTATGGCTTTCGGCTTGATGGTTGGAGCGATCAGAGGGTGCAAGCCGACATTCCTCGATCGCGTATACGCGGGTGTACGGACGAGGCTGCGCGTCTCACCCGCGACTGGCATGTATTAATCGGGAAGAAGGCGGCTGGCAGCGGTTAGGATGGCGTTTCTACGGTCCGCATGGTCCTCATATGTCCCCATCGAATAGATCGTTTAGGACGGCCGAGCACCATGCCAGCAGCGCGGTGTTGGTCGACTCGCTGTGACGTCGATCGCGCCTAGCCTAAAGCAGCGAGTGCAACCGGTCGTTCGTGCGTCACCCCTCGTCGCCTGCGGGGCTGAGGTATACGACATTCCCTGTCAGCCCGGGGACGATGACAACGATGCTAGATCCCAGAGTCAGCGCCGGCGCGGCGCCGTAGACAATCCAGGCGTTCATCAGAGCACCTACGCCCGGCCCGTAAACCGTTAGGCAACGGGCATCGTTGAATCTCACGGCAGACCCCCGACGCCTATAGCCGTTTCCAAGGAGCGCGGCCGCTGCTATCTGCTCCGCTGATTCTTGGCTGATCACGTGACCTCCGCGTCGATGGAAAGCGGTAGGATCCGGTAGGTCGAAAAAAAACAAAACGGGCTACTGCGTGGCGAGTGCGATGCCGCGTGGGACCCCGGGATTACGCTCGCCGG
The DNA here is from genome assembly GCA_041691775.1 of Gemmatimonadota bacterium. Taxonomy (GTDB): domain Bacteria; phylum Gemmatimonadota; class Gemmatimonadetes; order Gemmatimonadales; family Gemmatimonadaceae; genus Fen-1247. Next base: position 480,615 of record JBEPUB010000001.1, on the reverse strand, counting down.
AGAGGGATAATTTGAACCGTTGTCCCAGCGAGAAGGCTCGAAATTTCCCCAGCTGTACGGTCCGCGGCCGCCTTAAGTGGATTGGCGGAGAGATGCGCGTAGCGCTGCGTTGTGCTCGCGTTCCTGTGGCCCAAGAGACTGCCGATGATCGGAAGCGATAGGCCGCCACTCGCCGCGACGGACGCGAAGGCATGACGTAGATCGTGAATCCGCACGTCAGGAACTCCGGCGGCGTGGCGAACCGCTTCCCACAGCCGCGTCAGATTGACGATCGGTCGTCCCTCACGTGCTCCCGGAAAGACGTATGCGGAGCCCGCGACTCGTGGCAGTTCAACCAGCACGGCGACGGCCGGAACTCCAAGCGGCCTCGCGCTCCGTCCAGTCTTGGAATCGCTTAACAAGGCGAGACCGCGGTCAAGATCCACTGCGTCCCAAAGGAGCGTGCGCGCTTCTCCTTCGCGCCACCCGGAAAGCAGCAGGAATCGAATCGCCGCCACGGCGAATGGGTTTGCGGGAATTGTCTTGTCGGCGCTCTTGGGACGATGCTTTGCTGTTTTTGCCGATGGCTCTTTACGACGCCGATCCGGCGCAGGAGGTAGGCCTTCGCGCTCGGCTCGAACGAGAGCGGCGCCGATCCGTATGAATTCATCCGCCGTGAGGTATCGGTCACGCTTGTGCTCAGGGTACCGCTCGATGTGCCTAGTCGGGTTGCAGTTTTCTGGCCGGTAATCTTGCACCTCCGCCCAGTGGAAGAACGCGCCCAAGAGTGCAAGCACGCGATTGGCCAGGATGGGTCGATCGCGCATCGATAGATGCAAAGCGCCAATGTCGGAGCGCGAGGCGTCCGACACCTTTTTCCGACCGAGTGCTGGAATGATGTTCCGCGTCATCTGCCGTTCGTATTCGTCGGCCGTACTGGTCTTTCGCTTCGCACGAACGAGATCAATGAACGCAGGCGCCAACTCGGCGATCGTTGGTACTGACTTGTGGCGAGCACGCTCCGCTGCGGGATCCTTACCTTGCGCCACCAGCGCGAGTAGCTGCCGCGCCTCCGCCCGTGCTTGATCCAGCGTGAGGGAGCCGTACCGACCGATGGTGAGCCGGCGCTTTACCGCACGTCTGCCTCCAGCCATTCGGTACTGCACGAAGAATTGTTTCGCACCGCTCGCCATCACGCGAAGGCCGAAACCCGTGAGCTCGGTGTCGAAAACGACCGCACGTCCAGAGTCGGTGTGCAGGGCATCCACGGTTCGCTTCGTTAGCTTGAGCGCCATCAAGTCCTCGAGGAAGGCGATGACATGGGTCAGGGGTCATCGATCCCAAACCGATCAGAAACCCACGCGGTACCCACCGGCACCCATATTCAGGGGCAGCCAGTGATATCGCGTGATACGGTAACTTATTGTGGTGTAGTATGTTGTGCTATACCGAGACATCGCCGGATATTCGCGCATAACGGAATGGGGTTCAGGGGGTCGCAGGTTCGAATCCTGTCATCCCGATACGACGTACGAAGCGGGGTTTACACAGGGAAAATCACCTGCGTACACCCCGTTTCTCGTGCATAAAACCTACCCCATGCGAGCGTGCACCCGCCGGGAGCGCGACAAGGATGGCGCGCGCCCCCCAGGGATCCAATTGGGAGGAATACCGCTGCTATTGCCCAACATCCTTGCTTGGCAACCCGACACGTCGAAGCTCATCCCTCGACGACGTGAGCCGTATCGACTCCGAGCACCACGCTTGGATAGCCCGTAGCTTAGCCGTGCGCCCCCCGGACCGGCCTCAGCCAAACTCGTGCTATCGTCGACCGATCTCCAGATCAAACGGGCGCTGCACTCCCACGGAGAAATAGGATGCGAATTGTTAGTTCCGCGCTGGTCGCCACGATCTGCGCTTCGGTTGGTTGTTTCGTAGCACTCACGGACGTTGGTGCGCAGGCCTCCGCCAACGTTGCTGCATCGCCGCCGGCGCTTTCAGCGATTCGACAGGTCGATCTAAAACGCGACCTTTACTTCTTTGCTTCGGACGCGATGCGTGGCAGGGAAGCCGGCACCCTTGATGAGTTGCGGGCCGGAGCTTGGATGGCCCAACAGGCGCGGAAGGCTGGTCTCGAACCGGCCGGTAAGGACGGAACGTTTTTTCAGTGGTGGTCGATGCACCGCTTGCGCCAGTCGGACAACAGTCACATCGCGATCGGTGGCACAACCATTGTCCTGGGTAAAGATGCTGTCGTCTTTACACCGGTCGATGCATCGGTTGACGCTCCGCTTATTTTCGTCGAGCCAGGAGCGACCGTCGGTGCTGAAGAAGTGCGCGGAAAGGCCGTCGCCACCGAGCTTGCCGCACCACCCGCCGGTGCCGAAGCGCGACGTTATGCGACTGGCGCACTGCGAGCGCTCTCTCAAAAGTTCCTCCAAATGGGCGCGGCTGCGGTTATCATAGCGGCGGATTCCGCATCCGAATCCGCTTTTGGACCCGCTGGCGACGCAATGACGCGGGGTCGATATGGCATCGACAGCGCCGGCACAACTGCATACTGGCCTGATCCACAAGGCGGTGCTGTCCGACCAGCACCTCAACCGCCGGTCATATGGGTCCGTCGCGCGCTACTCAACACACTGCGCGCGCCCAACCAGCGATTTACCGCGCAACTAGTCACTGAAGACTTTCTTTATCCGTCCGTCAACATAGTTGGGACTGTGCGAGGAACGGATCCGCGGTTAAGGGCGCAATATGTTGAGTACAGCGGCCACATTGATCATGATGGCGTGCGTACCGCTATTGCTGGTGATTCTATCTGGAATGGTGCCGATGACAACGGTAGTGTATGCGTCGCAATGTTGGCGATCGCGCGCGCGTTCGCCAAACATCCCGGTAAACGCTCAGTCATCTTCGTCTGGCATGGTGCCGAAGAGCGAGGCTTGTTGGGGTCTCGCTACTTTAGCACTCATCCCACGGTGCCTCTGGGTGACATCGTCGCGGTGCTGAATGGGGACATGATTGGTCGCAACAGTCCCGACACTGCAACCATCCTCGGCGTGCAGCCTCCGCATCGCAATTCTACCGCACTTGTCGAAATGGCCTTGGCTGCCAATCAACGGGGCACCAAATTCGCGATTGATAGTATCTGGGATCGACCGAGCCATCCGGAGGGATGGTATTTTCGCAGCGACCACATTCCGTACGCTCGGCTGGGCATACCCGCGATCTCATTCTCAACTAATCTTCACGCCGACTATCACAAGCCAACTGACGAGGCCGACAGGATCAATTACGCGAAATTGACACGAATGGCCGACTGGATGTATGCGACCGGGTGGGCTGTAGCAAATACGCCGACGCGTCCGGGCATTGATCCGGGATTCCGTATCCTGCCTGGCTTCAGAAACGAGAAACACTGAGGCGAGAGATCACGGGTTCGTGGTTCACGCGTTCGTGACGAGTTAGCACGAGGCCAAACCCACGGAGAATCTGCCACCGCGACGACTGAGTACATCCCGTCACCCCACCGGCAGTCGCAACTCCTCACGGCCGCCGAACCAGCAACTCAATATCGTCACGCACCGACCAGCGGCGTCCGTGCCCCCCGGCGCCGCGCGGATATGAAGATCGCGATTCCCGCAAGATTTGCCGCGACAATCACGCCCGAGATCTTTAACGCGAACACCGCCACGTTGTCCACGTGGATGATGGGGAAGGCCGAGAGCGCCACGTACAGCAGTGTCATCAGAAGTCCTGACGTCGACGTGATTCGGAGCCATATCGGAGGCCGCGGAGCGACGCTTCGAAGGCCGAAGAGCGGAATTGCGAACATCACCACGTAAGTCAACGCGTAAAACATTCCGCCCGCGTTGAACAGAAGCTGAAAAGCCTCGGCCTGCCCGGCTCCAATCAGGCTCAGCAACGCGATGCCGAACGAGGCAACGCCCACAAGTATTATCGAGTTGACTGGCGTCCTGTACGTCTTGTGAAGCTTGCTGAACCACGCCGGCAGGAGGCGGTCCCATCCGGCGACCATGGGAAGCCGCGTCACCGCGGTGAAGCTTACGCTGGTCTGCGCCACTCTCATTGCGAGTGTCATCACGATTGCCACGGTCACGAGCTGCCCCGCGATGCCGAAAGGGCCGAAACCCGCGCGGAGAACCTGCGGAAGTGGACCGATGAGGTCGATGTCGTTGGTGGGCACGAAGGCTACGACGGTGCTCGTGCCCAACACGAACATCAATGCGATTATCGGTGCCGCGATAAGAACCGACCGCCCCACAGAACGCCCCGGTGAGCGCGTCTCGCCGGCAAGAATCGCCACATACTCAAAGCCGCCGAGTGCGCCGAACCCGAGCTTGCCGAGGATGTTCAGGTTGTAGAGAGAGAACGGGGGAATGCTTGTACGGAACGGGTGGTACTGGCGAAGGTGCCCGGTCGCGAGACCGAGCCATGGAAGCAGCAGCAGCGCGCCGAATATCACCAGCATCATCACGCCGCCAAGATTGTGGATCCACTTGCCGATCGACAGACCGATGGTAGCCGCACCTATCATGAATGAAAGAACCACCGCTGACGACAGCGCTACGAACCATGTGCTGCTCGTGAGCCATGCGGCGCTCGGGCCTATCGCGTACGACATGTAGGTGGCACACTGCAACCCGATCTCAGACGTGTTGAGAATGACGTATAGCCACAGGTTCCACGCGAGCATGAATCCAACTGTCTCGTTGAAGCCGAGTTTGGCCCACTGGTACAGGCCGCCCTCGAGCGGCATCAGCCGGTTGAGATAGATGACTACCGCAGCGGACGGAAGGTAGAACAGCAGCAACGCAAGTAGCCAGAAGATGACGTGCGAGGAGCCGAGTTTTCCGGCTACGCCAATCCAGGTCAGCCCGACGATGAACAGGATCTGCGTTAGAACGAGATCGCGTACGCCAAGTTCCTTGCGCAGGGAAGCGCTGTGCGCTGTTACGCGCGCTTCAGCCGCCGCGAGACTATCCGTGCGTGTTCGCTCACTCACGATAGCGCTTCACGTTTGTAGCTCCGAGGATGTCCCACAGGCGCGCCCATGCTTCGAGTCCTTCGTGCAGGCGGTGTACGCGAAAGAATTCGTTCGGTGCGTGATAATCCTCGTCCGCCGTGGAGAACGAGAAGAAAACGGTATCCAGTTTCATGTGACGCTGGAACAGCTCGGCGATCGGTACCGTGCCGCCCATCCGCACCATGAGCGGTCGCACGCCGTACACAGCTTTGAGCGCCTGAGCCGCAGCGGCGAGCGCAAAGTTATCTGTCTGTATGCTCGCAGGCCATGCAACGTGTTCCGCTCCGGTCGCCGAGAGCGTGGTGCCTCGTGGAGTGAGCCTTTGGAGGTGGTCCTTGACGAGCGCGATGATTTCGTACGGATCCTGATCCGGTACTAACCGACATGTGATCTTGGCGTGTGCCTCGCTTGGGATCACGGTCTTCTCGCCCGGTCCCTGGTAGCCGCCCCATATCCCGTTCACCTCGAGCGTCGGCCGGATCCACTGTCGCTCCAGTGTCGAGTATCCGTCCTCCCCGAATGCAGCAGGTGCGCCGACCTGCGCGAAATACTGGCTCTCGTCGAAAGGAAGTGCTGCGATTTCTGCGCGTTCCGCCGCCGGCAACTCCTTTACCTTGTCGTAAAACCCGTTCACTACTACACGTCCATGCTCGTCATGAAGACTTGCGATGAGACTTGCGAGCGCGTGCAGGGGATTGGCTACTCCGCCACCGTGTCTGCCCGAATGTAGATCCTTCGCCGCACCAGTCACAGTCAGTTCCAGCGCGGCGATGCCTCGGCTTGATACCGTGAGCGACGGTTCGTTGATACGCCACATCCCGCCGTCGGCGGAAAGCACAACGTCGGCGGCAAGCAGTTCCGTGTTGTCGCGAATGGCCGAATCGAGGCTTGGACTTCCGATCTCTTCTTCACCTTCGAACAGAAACTTCACGTTGAGCGGAAGCGCGCCAGCAACTGCGAAGAATGAGCGCGCGACCTCGATCGGGATCAGCATCGGTCCCTTGTCGTCCGAAACGCCGCGGGCGTAGAGGCGACCGTCACGAATCGTCGGCGCGAAAGGGGGAGAGTCCCACCGATCGAGGGGGTCGGGGGGCTGCACGTCGTAATGGCCGTAAACGAGCACGGTGGGTCGTCCGGGAGCGCCGAGCCATTCACCATAGATGATCGGATTCCCACGCGCATCCAGCCGACGAACGCTGATTGGTCCGGCAGCGGCAAGCTGGGCATGGACCCAAGCCGCTGCTGCCTGCACGTCCGCGCTATGGCCAGGGTCTGTACTCACGCTCGGAATCCGGGCGAAGTCGATCAGTCGGTCCAGAATGACGGATCGGCGGGAGCAGAGGTCGGATATGACATTGGCAATTTCCATCACTTGCCGCCGTCGATCGAAAGCACCTGGCCTGTAATCCATCCCGCATCATGCGACGCGAAGAACAGGACGCCGAACGCGATGTCCTCGGGCGTTCCCAGCCGGCGAAGCGCGATCTGGTCGACGAGTGCGCGCTGTCCCGTGTCGCCGTAGGATTGCCACTGTCGCTCGGTCGTCTCGTTGGAGCGCACGAAGCCCGGGGCGATGTTGTTCACGGTGATCCCCCATGGACCAAGCTCGTGCGCGAGCTGCCGCGTGAGCGCGATCTGCGCCGCCTTCGCCGACGCGTACGCCTGGATGCCAGTGAGGCTGATGCTGAGTCCGGCTCCGCTCGACACGTTGACAATGCGCCCGTATCGTGCGGCCTTCATGCGTGGCGAGACGGCCTGGGAGAAATAGAATGCGCCGGTGACATTCACGTCGAAGATGCTCTGCCATTCTCGTTCAGTGACGTCTTCCAGCGGCTTCCCAGTCTGACCCAGCACGCCGCCGGCGTTATTCACGAGGATGTCGATTGCGCCGCCAGCGGCCGACGACGCAACGAACGCGTCGACATCCGCCTTCACGGTAACGTCGACCACTTGAGTCGAGCATACTCCGCCACCCACGGCGCACAGCCTTGCAGTCTCGGCGAGCTCGGTCTCGATTATGTCACATCCCCACACTTCGACTCCACGCGTTGCGAGTGCCACGCATATCGCGCGTCCGAAGCCGTGTGCGGCGCCGGTCACAATCGCGCGGCGCCCCTGGAAATCCTGGTTCATGCAGCGTTCTTGGACACGCAAAGCGCAGCGAGGACATCGAGCGTCTCGAGCGATTGCATGCGTACGCCAGTCTCGATGTCGTGAACGAGCTGCACGAGCCGAGCAGTGAGCGGGGCGGGAACGCCGCTCTCGGATGCGAGTCTCACTACGATGCCAAGTTGCGCATCGACTTCGGTAGGGCGCTTGCGGACGGCAAGATCGCGCCAGATCCCGCTGTGCGTCTTCGCAGAGCGCCTGTTGAAGGTTACCAGATCGTCTATCGACCGCCCTGCTGCATCGTCGGTTGCACTGGGGAGGAACGCAGCAGGATTGAATCCGTCGAATGCTTCCGTCGTCACTCCGCGAGCGAGCGCGACAGACAGAATCTCGCGCCCGAGGGCGATGTAGAGGGCTCGGTAACGCGCATCCGCCAGCGCGTCGGCGATCGACTCGTTGGTGAGCGCGGTTGCGAACAGCATAGCTCCGTACGCCTCCTTGCCCCACAGATAACCCCAGATGTTCTGCGTTTCGATGGCGTCGCGATCGAAATCGGCCCACGCTTCGCGTATGTCCCTCACGCGTGGCGAGAGCCGACCGTCCAGTTCCCCGACAACCACTGCGCCGCGGCCACCGTGATGTATTACGCCTGGCGCGATGTAGTCGGCGCCGAAGTTCACGAATGCACCGACGGTCCTTGGTTGGCCCACCACACTTGCGATCGCGAGCTCGTTGAGACCGTTTTGCGCGGAGATCACGCAACCATCCCGCTCGAGATGCGGGAGGAGCGCGACGGACGCGTCGTGTGTGTGCTGCGCTTTCGTCGCGAGTATGATGGTGTTCCATTCACCAGTCAGCGTGTCGGGCGTGTACGCGGGGACGTGCGCGGTCAGTTCCGCGATCGGGCCCTCCACTCGAAGACCTTCACGCTGGATTGCGGACACGTGGTCACGGTCGCAGTCGACAACAGTGACGTCGTGACCGGCGTGCGCGAGATGTGCACCCATTGTCCCACCAATCGCTCCCGTACCCCATATCAGAAAGCGCACGTCAGGATCCCGTCAAGCCGGTTCACCCCACGATCCGTCGAGAATCGCACGAGTCTCAGCGACTGCAACCTCCCAGAGCTCGATCATCTCGGCGTCCGACCGCTGATAGCGACCGCCGAAATTGCCGTCGCCTATGTACTCCCGAAGCGCCTCTGGATCGAGTGCCCGGACACGTTCGAGATCCACCATGGTGCGCTGACTGTCCGGAAGCTTGACGTCGGGTAGACGCGTCCACGGAAAGTTTTCCATCCAGGAGCCGTGTGATGCGACAGGATCAATAGACTGGACCTTCGCCCAGGTTCGTGGCGCGTTCCACCAATTGTGAAATATTACGCGAGCACCCGAATGGTCGGCCGCCCATTCCTGAGCGAATTGCTGGACGGCTCCGTTCCCGCCATGACCATTGACGATGAGTATTCGGCGGAATCCGCTGTGTGCCATGCTGTCCAGTACATCGCGAACGACGCGGAGGTGTGTTTCCACGCGCAGCGAGATGGAGCCAGGGAAAGCCCGAAAGTATGGCGTGACACCGTAGGCGAGTACGGGAAAAACTGGAATCCCCAAAGGTGCGGCAGCATCCGCGGCGACCCTCTCGGGGAGTACGCAATCTGTGGTCAGCCGCAGGTGGCTGTGCTGCTCGGTGCTTCCGAGCGGCAGGACCGCGCGGTCGTCATGCTGCAGGTATGTCTCGACCTGCATCCAGTTCATGTCACTGATCAGCAAACGGGCTCGGCTCCCTTGGCAGACTAGGCGAAGTTACGCTGCATTCGCGTGGCTGGATAGGACAGGTCCTGCGGCTCCCGACTGGCGCCGGGAGCCGTACGCGTGCATTCTCTTGCTGCGTTATCACCGACCCGTTCTCGACCAGAGCCGTCTAAATGATTTTTTTGTCCACCAGCCGGATTCGCAGTTTCGCGTCCTTGCTCCTCGCCGGCTTCTCGGCCTGCGTGTTCGCGTGCGCGTCACCGGGCGCCGGGGGGGCTTCCAGGCCAACTCTCGTTGGTGATTGGGATGCTTACATGGCGAGTGGGTCCGTCGCCCGAAGTGGATTCGTGGGATGGCGGCGGATGGGGTTCGCGCACTTTACGGGAAGTGACAGCTCGATTGCAGGCTCCATAAGGCGCCGCACAGGCGAGCCAATTCTGGACGTGAGTCGCGTGCGCGTTCATTCAGACTCACTCGAGCTGACGGGAAATGCCGGCCAATCCATGGTCGCGCACTGGAGTGGAGATACGCTCACGGGAGTATTCCTTGCGCAGGGGAAGCCCGCGGGAAAGATGATCCGGCTGGTGCGGCGGTCCTCGCCGTTCGTGGTGGAGAAACCTTATCTACTTTGGCCCGGCGCCGTGTCAGACTCGCAGTACGCCGTCACCGAGGACACACTGGTCTATATGACTACGCGAGACGGAGCAAAGCTCGCAGCTTATGTAGCACGTCCAGTGGGTACTGGTCCGTTCGGCGTGGTGCTTCAGCGCACACCGTACACGCGGATCCTTCACCCGGCGGGAAATTACTGGGCCTCGCGTGGCTACATCTTCGTCGCGCAGCACGTCCGTGGGCGCGACGTGTCTGATGGCACCGATTTCGGCGACTACGATACTGACGTTCGCGACGGCTACGACGCGGTGGAATGGGCGGCCAAGTTACCGGGCGCAAACGGTCGGGTCGGCCTGATAGGTCACTCGGACGAGGGACGGCTTGCGTGGTACGCAGCTGTGAGCGCACCGCCGCATCTCGCGGCGATCGCTCCCTCTGCCGCCAGTAGCGATCCGTGGCGGATCGTACCTTACGAGGACATGGTGTTCTCGCCCATCAACGTCGCGTGGGCCTGTCTCATGCGCGCAAGAACACTGCAGAACATCAGCGATCTCGACATCGGCTCGGCGCTCACGCATCTTCCGCTGAGCGATCTGCCGCAGCGGCTCGGTTGCGGCGATGTGAAGCTTTGGGATCGCTGGATTGCGCATCCAACGCTCGACGCGTACTGGCGCGCCCATGCCGTCACGACCAACATCGCAAAGGTTCGTGCGCCCGTGCTTCAGATCTCTGGCTGGTACGACGATTCGCGCGGTCCGATCGATTACACGGATGCTCTCAGCCGTGTCCCCGGTCACCCTTTCATCCGGCTTGTCATGGGACCGGGAGCGCACAAGGGAGTCGATTACGTGGCGGGCGAGTTCGGGCCGCAGTCCCGCGTCGACACCAGGAGATTGCAGCTCCGCTGGTTCGACCATTATTTGCTTGGCAAGGACAACGGTGTCGATCGCGAGCCGCCTGTCGACATCTTCGTCCTCGGCGACAACGCGTGGCGTAAGGAGGCCGCCTGGCCGCTCGCGCGAGCGGTTGCGACCAAGTGGTATGTAAGCTCAACCGGTCCCGCGAATACTAGCAGAGGAAGCGGCGTGTTGGACACGATGCCGCCGACCGGTGCCCCGGCGGACACCTTCACGTACAATCCCGCGGACCTAACCCCGTTCCTGATCGACTCGCGCGAGCTCGAGACATCGCTAAACGAGGACTACACGTCGATCGATGCGACTCGCGGGGATGAGCTCGTGTACACGTCTAAGCCCTTGACCAGCCCGATTGAGGTTACCGGACCTATTTCGGCGACGATCTGGGCCGTGACCGACGCTAAGGACACCGACTGGAACGTGATGCTGCTGGACGTGGCCCCGGATGGCCACGCGCAGCGCGTACAGGACGGCGTGATGCGCGCACGGTTCCGAAAGGGATTCGACAGGGCCATCCCGCTAACGCCGGGTTCGGTAGAGCGGTACGACATCGACGTGTGGTTCACATCGCGCGTATTCGAACCGAGCCACAGTATTCGTGTTGTTGTGTCGTCCGCGCTATTCCCGAAGTACGACCGTAATCTGAACACGGGGGGCAACAATGAGCGGGACAGCACCTACGTGGTGGCGCATCAGCAGCTTCTCCATGATGCCGCGCATCCATCGCACATCACGCTTCAATTGGTCCCGCGCTAACGGCGTCCTCGACATCACTGGGCCGGTGCTACAACGGCACGTTTTCGGGACGGGACGCGTCCCGATGCGCCGATTCGATGGGTCAGCGGTAACGACAGCATGCATGGCTCCCAACTCCCGCCAATATCGCTTCACCAGCCGCGTCACTCGCGCGTTTACTACCAAACGGTCTTCAGTACAATCTCACATATGAACGAACGGCGACATCGATGATCCGCGTCGGCCTGGCAGGCTGGATATATCCGGAGTGGCAAGGCACGATGTATCCCAAGCCCATGTCACGAGGCGTAGATCGGCTGACCTACATCGCCCGCTACTTCGATGTCGTCGAAGTGAACGCGACGTTCTATGCCGCGCCGCCTGCGAGCACCGCTGCAGGGTGGCTCAGAAAAGTGACGGACTTTCCCGATTTCAAGTTGACAATGAAATTGTGGAAACGCTTCACACACGAACGCAGCGAGGCCTGGACAGCCAAGGACGTTGCCGACGTTCGTGCCGCGCTAGATCCGGTGTACGACGCGGGCCGACTAGGCGCGTTGCTTGTTCAGTTCCCGTGGAGTTTCAGAAACGATGAGGGCAATCGACTATGGCTTGAGGATGTCGCGGCGGTATTCAATCGCTATCCTCTTGTTGTCGAGGTTCGGCATGAGTCGTGGAACGTACCTGCATTCTACGAGTTCCTCGCTGAAACGGAAATCGGTTTCGTCAACATAGATCAGCCGCTCTTCAATAAAAGCATCAAGCCAAGCGCAAGGATCACCGCACCAACGGGCTACGTCCGGATTCACGGCCGGAATTACAACGATTGGTTCAGGAAAGACGCTGACGCCGTTAGTCGCTATGACTATTTGTACAGCATCGATGAGCTGAATCCCTGGATCACTCGAATCAATGAGATCGCCGAGCGCGCCAGTGACACCTACGTTATCACCAACAATCACAACCTCGGCAAAGCCGGCGTGAACGCTCTTGAACTCAAGGCGTTGCTGATGGGCGCGAGCGTTGCGGCACCCCCAACCCTGTATGAGAGATACCGAGCCGACCTCCTTCCGTATGCGCATCCCGTTGGCTAGGAATGTGGCCCTTGGCCACCACTTTCAGCTGGTTCGACTCAATTTGGTAGCAGATGTCGATTTTAGGCCAGGTCGTTCGACGTCTAACTGCACGGGCTCATAAAGCCAACAACAGACATTCAAACGGAGACACAACTATGAAGTTCCTGATGATGCTTAAGGCCAGCGAGAAGTATCGCGACGAGGGGGCGCCTCCGGCTCTGCTCGAGGCGATGGGAAAGTTCGTGCAGGAAGGCTTTCAGTCCGGCAAGGTCGTGGACACGGGCGGACTCAAGCCCACATCGGCCGCCACCCGGTTTCGCGTCGAGAAGGGTAAGCTGACCGTGACCGACGGTCCGTTCACCGAAGCCAAGGAAGTGGTCGGCGGTTGGGCGATCGTGAAGGTGGATTCAAAGGCGGACGCGCTGGAGATCGGGCGCACGTTCATGGAGCTGCATCAAAAGAACTGGCCTGGCTGGGAGGGTACGTCCGAGGTGTATGAAATGGAGGAATACGGCTGATGAAGAGAAAGGACTGCTCCGGCGAACGTCGGGGCAGTCCTAACCCCCGATCCAACGTTCACCCCACTAGGAAACGCCGACGCTCGGGAGCTGCTATCGTTAAACGCTTCATCGTCCTGGATGCTCCACTCATGCGCTTCGCACTGCCGCTTTCCGCGTTCTTCTTTCTGCTCGCACCCGCGCCTGTCGTCGCTCAGGCGCCCGTCGATTCCGCGCTCGCAGCGTACATCGCGACGATCCGCGCCATCGACACGCACGCGCATCCGATGCGTCCCATTCCCGCAGGTGCGCCCCCGGACAGCGAGTTCGATGCGCTACCGCTCGATGGCATCCCGCCATTCGGTTTTCCCCATCGACTCACACCCGAAGATCCGATCTGGCGCCAGGCCCAGAATGCGCTGTACCATTTGCCGGACGCGGCAAGTGATAGCGCGTATCGTGCCTCGCTAACCAGCGCGGTCGCGCATACGATCGCCGAGCGAGGGCGGCAATTTCCGGATTGGGCTCTCGACCAGGCGGGTGTTGACGTCATGCTCGCAAACCGCGTCGCGATGGGAACCGGCCTCGAGTCGCCGCGCTTTCGCTGGATATCGTTCGTTGACGCGCTCATGTTCCCGCTCGACACGCGCAACGAAGCGGCGCGCACGCCGGACACGCGCGCGCTCTATCCGAAGGAAGCCAAGCTGCTCCAGCGTTACATGCGCGATCTCAACCTGACGCGCCTGCCGAGCACGCTCGAGGGCTACGTGCGTACCGTCATCGTGCCGACGCTGGAACGGCAACGCGCGACCGGAGCTGTCGCGGTCAAGTTCGAGGCGGCGTATCTCCGGCCGCTCGACTTCGACGATCCGGATTCGGCGCTAGCGGCACGTGTCTATGCGCAATACGCGAGTGGTGGTGCGCCGACTCGTGCACAGTACAAGCCGCTCGAAGACTACCTCTTCCGCGTGATCGCACGTGAGGCTGGTCGGCGGGGAATGTCTGTGCAGATCCACGTGCTCGAGACGTTCGGTGGCTACTACCGCTCGGCCGGCGCGGCGCCGCATCTGCTGGAGTCAGCGTTCAATGACCCCACACTGCGCGGCACGAAGTTCATTGTCGTTCATGGAGGCTGGCCACTCGTTGACGAGACGCAGGCGCTCCTCGCCAAGCCAAACATCTACACAGACATCTCCGCGATGGACCTCATTCTTTCGCCGACGGAGCTCGCTGGCGTTCTGCGGCGCTGGCTCGGCGAGTTTCCCGACAAAGTGCTCTACGGCAGCGATGCCTTTGATGGTGGCGCAGAGCAGGGATGGGAACAGGCAGCGTGGATCGGGAGCATGACCGCGCGGCGCGCACTTGCAATCGCACTCACGGGGATGCTGCGCGACGGTGAGATCACGAGGGGCCGCGCCGAGAAACTGGCGCGCATGGTTCTGCGCGAGAACGCGACTTCAGCCTACAGATTATAGGAGCTAGGGCGCGACACGTTGCGCGACCCAATGTCAGCCTATACTTTCGCTTGCACCCGAATCCCTTCCCCCACCGTTCAGGCGTTATGGAAACAAACCGGTCTTTGGCCCGCGCTGGCTATCTACTCGCTTCCCTTTTGGTGGTGCTTCCGTTGTTTGATGCCACAATGCAGGCGTGGCCTCTGCACGTGAGTGACGAACGCTGGCGGTTCCAAACGTTGGGCGCTGTCAGCAATTTGTTATTGGTACCGCTCCTCGGGCTGCTGCTCGCAGCGACCATCGCATCGCTGGCCGGTGACCGACGCGTCAAGCGCGTGGTGGGATCAATATGCGGGATCCTGGCGCTGGTGATGGTCGCGTTTTCCGTGTTGTTCGTCACGGATTATTTCCAGGTACGAACCGCCCCTCCGCCAAAGTTCCAGCATATCCTGGCTGTTGCCACGGCTGCAGCCGTAGTGAAGAACGTCCTGTCCATAATTGCGCTGCTGTTGCTCAGTCGTGTCGGTTTTGGCGGCTCAACAGCGAGGGGTAATCCAATGGCTGGAAGCAGTAAAAAGCCGCCGTCTCCCATAACTGCCGTGGGTGGAACTCGGTCTGGATCGTTGTAGTATTGGCAATACGTAAGTTGCGGATTCGGCGAAGTGCGATCGTGTTTTCGGTTCTGTTCGGCGCGGTTGCTTCCGCGACTGTTGCCACTGAGCTGCGAGCGCAATCGCCGGACTCCGCCCGGGCGACGCCGGCTGAGTCAGATCCGCACGCCGTGCAGCCCGAGCGTCCGACTGTTGCCACTCACGCGTACACAATCGCTCCGGGGTATGTCGAGATAGAGGCTGGCGTACAGGACGCACAACCACGCAACGCAACACAATTCGTCGCTCCGCTGGTCGTCAAGCTCGGTGTGCTTCCGCGTTTACAACTGGAACTGCAAACCGGCTACGTACGCAACTCCGCACTCGGCGCGACAAAATCCGGCGCTAACGATGTTGCTATCGCGCTGAAGCAGCGGGTGCTCGACGCCGC
Source organism: Gemmatimonadota bacterium (assembly GCA_041691775.1). Lineage (GTDB taxonomy): Bacteria > Gemmatimonadota > Gemmatimonadetes > Gemmatimonadales > Gemmatimonadaceae > Fen-1247. The sequence goes on along the minus strand of JBEPUB010000001.1, from coordinate 465,391 downwards.
GCCGATCCTGCACGATTTCTCGATACAGGGATCGGTAAAACTTGCGACCGGCGCGCACGACATCGGAACCGGAACGACCGACGTGTCGCTATTGCTGATATCCAGCCGCCAGCTAGGACCGGCGGAAGTGGACATCAATGCTGGCTATACTCATCGAACTGGTGACGGGACCGTTGCGCCGACAAACGCGACGCTGCTCACCGTGTCCACCGGCTCCCCGATCCGTGGTCCGGTTGGAGGGGCCGCCGAGTTGTTCGCGTATCCCGGGACGGGCGGCGCTGCTGGGTCATCGACTGCAATCGGATTTCTCTTTGGCCCAACGCTGCAAGTCAGGCCGTGGCTGGTACTGGATGCCGGCGCGATCTTGAATGTCCGCAACATGGGTTCGAACGCGGTCTACGCCGGACTCACGTACAACGTGGGCCGCATCCCCGGTTTGCGCGGTTCTTACTGATTGGACTCGCTCCGACCACCAGATCCCCGTGCTTGACGCGCGGTGGTTGTCGCGGCGCCTGAATCAGCGGGCGACTGAATTGACACGCATCATATCTCCTGGAAACTGGCCCCGAAGACAAATGTTGTTGGCGGAGCTCGCGCGATCATGAAATGGGCGCGCAGCCGTTGCTGCGTTGGCTGCCGCGCCGTCTGCGGCGACCAGGATACTTTGAAGGAAATCGGCGATTCTGTCGATACTTACTTAACGGTAGCGTCTACGCGGAATGACCGCGATGACGTCCGACTTCCGCCGCCGGCCGCTACGCATTGCCCTCGACAGGTACCGCTGGTTCGCTCCACGCGCTCGCTCTCGAGGCGCTCGACTCCGCGTCCGGTGAGGCTCAGTTCCGCACCCTCGCCGAGGCCATTCCACAAATCGTTTGGACCGCGGAGCCTGATGGCCAGCTCGACTATTATAACGAGCGGTGGTACAGCTACACTGGCCTGACTCTCGAGCAGACGCGCGGCTGGGGTTGGGCGCCCGTGGTTCACCCAGACGATCTAGCCGATTGCGTGGCGCGGTGGACTGACGCGTTCACGACGGGCGAACCCTACGAGATCGAGTATCGATTCAAGGGAGTCGACGGGTCCTATCGCTGGCACCTCGGACGCGCGGTTCCGGTCCGCGACGATACCGGAACCATCACGAAGTGGTTCGGCACGTGCACCGACATCGAAGACCACAAGCGTGTCATCGAGGGGCTGGCCAAGAGTGAGTCGCGCTTTCGCGCGTTCATTCACCAATCTCCGGTGAGCACGGTTCTGTTTGACGTGCAGGGGCGGCCGATAGAAAGCAATCCCGCCTTCGAGCGGTTGTGGGGCGCTCCTGCGACCGATGCGCCCCCGGGTTATTCGGTACTCACCGACCACCAGCTCGACGCCGCGGGACTGCTTCCGTTGGTACGTCGCGCGTTCGCAGGAGAGCACGTCACAACACCGCCCGTGCGTTACGACAGCGTCCTGATCGCCGGATCCGGGCACGTGACGTGGACGCGGAGTACGTTCTATCCGGTGCGCGACGCTGCCGGCGCGATCGAGCATGTTGTCGCGATGCAGGAGGACGTAACCGCCCAAGTCGCAGCTCAGGATGCCGAGCGCTACGCCAACGAGCGGTTTAGAGTAATCATCGATGCATCACCCGATGCGCTGGCTCTCTTTCATCCGGTCGAGGTCAACGGCGAAGTTGTGGACTTCGAGTGGGTCTACGCCAATCCGGCTGCGCGCGGAGCGGCGGATTCGGAGTCATCCATCGGCAGCTCGCTGCTCGCGACGCACCCAAGCCTGAAGGGCGGAGAGCAGTTCGGAGAATACGTTCGCGTGTTGCAGACCGGCGAGCCTTTTCGGCAGGAATATCAGTACGGCACACCCGAGCGGCCGGAGTGGAGTGCGATTACCGCGCTACGTGCTGGCAACGAGCTCGCTGTGACTTACACCAACATCACCGCGCGAAAGTTAGCCGATCTCTATCTGTCGATCGCGAATACTGAACTGGAACGACGCGTGAGCGAGCGAACAGAGGCGCTCACTGCGGCCAACGCGGACCTTGCGCGCTCGAACGCTGATCTCGAGGCGTTCGCGTACGTGGCGTCACACGATCTCCAGGAACCGCTTCGAATGGTGCGTAGCTACACGCAACTGCTCAAGCGCCGGTACCGTGACCAGATTGGCAGCGACGGCGTGGAGTTCATCGATTTTGCCGCCGACGGCGCCGCGCGCATGCATCAGCTTATCGAAGATCTGCTGGCATATTCCCGTGTTGGCTCATCGGGACTTCAGATCGTCTCGGTTTCATCGGGTGACATGGTAGACCGAGCTGTAGCGAATCTGCAAGCGCTGGTTGTCGACTCCGGAGCGTTGATCACACACTCTGACCTGCCAGTGATCTGCGCAGACGCCGTGCTGCTGGAACAGCTATTTCAGAATCTCATCGCCAACGCGGTAAAGTTTCGCCACGAGGATGAGCCGCGGATCAGTATCACCGCGCGAGCGATGCATGAAGGCTGGACTTTCTCGGTTTCAGACAACGGCATCGGAATCGACCCCGCGTATTCTGAGCGGATCTTCGCAATGTTCCAACGACTGCACACCCGAACAGAGTACCCCGGCACTGGGATTGGGCTCGCTTTGTGCTCGCGCATAGTTGCGCGACACGGCGGCACGATCTGGGTGGAGTCATCGGTCGGCAGGGGTAGCACTTTCAACTTCACAATTCCATCGTGCAAGGATCTTCAATCATGAATTCGCTTCCCCGTACGCCGCTCGACATCCTGCTCGTAGAGGACAATCCCGGAGATGTTCGACTCTTTAGGGAAGCGCTTGATCCGACGCGCGCGACCTGCTTGACGGTGGCGCAAGATGGAGAGGAAGCGATGGCGATGCTCGAGCGCCGCGAGATCCACGCCGCCGCGACGCGGCCTGACATCGTGGTCCTGGATCTCAACCTCCCCAAGAAGGGGGGTGTCGACGTACTTGCCGCGATCAAATCAAATCCCAAGCTCAACAGCATACCCGTCGTGATGCTCACTTCGTCCGACGCGCGTGTGGACATCTCGGCCACCTATGCACTGGGCGCGAATTGCTACGTCCGCAAGCCCAACGATCTCGACGAGTTCATAGCAGCCGTGCGCAGCATTGAAGAATACTGGTCGTCAATTGCCGAAATGCCGCCGCGTGGCCGCTAGCGTGTAACTACGTGCCGCGGAGCGCCTCTGTAGCGGCCTCGAGGGTGTGCGTGATTTCAGCACCTCCGTGCGCGGTGGAAACAAACCATGTCTCGAATGCGGACGGTGGCGGTGAGACGCCCCGTTCGAGCATGGAATGGAAAAACGCTGCATATCGGCCGGTGTCGGACGCCCGCGCTGAGGCGTAGTCGGTAACAGGCTGATCGCTAAAGAACGGCGTCAGCATTGTCCCGAGGTGTGGAACCTGTAAGCTCACACCAGCGCTGTGCGCCGCGGCGACGAGACCATCGGCGAGCGCGAGAGTTGCATCCGCCGCACGCTGCCACACTCCCGGCTTTGCCAGCTCGCGGAGTACCGCGATCCCAGCCGCCATCACCACCGGGTTACCGGCGAGTGTTCCGGCTTGATAGACGGGACCGTCGGGCGCAATCTGTCGCATCAGGTCGCTGCGGCCACCGTAGGCTCCCACAGGCAGGCCCCCTCCGATCACCTTGCCGAGTGTCGTGAGGTCAGGCGTGATACCATACAACATCTGCACGCCGCCGCGGTGAATGCGGAAACCCGTCATCACCTCGTCGAAGATCAATACCGAATCGTAAGCGGTGGTCTGCCAGCGCAGTACCTCGAGAAAGCCGGGCGCCGGCAACACCAATCCCATATTTCCCGCGACCGGCTCGACGATGACAGCCGCTATCGCGTGACCATGTTCCGCGAATGCCGCCCTTACTGCGTCGATATCGTTGTACGGCAGTACTATCGTGTCGTGGGCGACTGCCACTGGCACGCCGGGTGAGTCGGGCAAGCCAAGTGTCGCGACGCCGGATCCAGCGCGTGCCAGTACCGAGTCGGCGTGGCCGTGATAGTTTCCGTCAAATTTCACAATCAGGTCGCGGCCGGTCGCGGCGCGCGCGAGTCTGATCGCGCTCATCACCGCTTCGGTGCCGGAGGTGACAAAGCGCATCACCTGCATGGACGGAACGAATTCCTGAACGAGTTGAGCCAGCTCGGTTTCCTGAGTGCTCGGCGCGCCAAAGCTGGTGCCGCGCGCGGCTGTGTCGGTGATCGCGGCGATCACACTTTGAGGAGCGTGCCCGAGTATGTGCGGACCGTATGCGAGCACGTAGTCGATTAGACGATTGCCGTCCGCGTCCACAACGTATGCGCCTTCGCCCCGCACAAGGAAGCGTGGTGTACCGCCCACGCCGTTGAAGGCGCGCACTGGCGAGCTGACTCCGCCAGGAAAGTAGTGAAGCGCGGCTTCGTAATGGCGCTCCGACTCTGACGTTACTACGACCGTCGTGCTTGCTGTCATGCTCGCTCTGGCTGTCTTGTCGCTAGATATGTCACCGCGGACTCTGCAGCGCGCTCTCCGGAAGTGATGCAATCGGGGATACCCACGCCATGAAATGCGGATCCTGCAATGAAGAGACCCGGCGTTGCGCGCAGACAATCACTGAGCGTGCGCACATTGGCGTCGTGCGCCGGGTCATATACCGGAATGCCGGCGGGCCATTCGTAAATGCGGGTGAACATTGGAAGTGCAGTGACGCCGAGTACGGTAGCAATCGCTTCCAGCATGAACGCCGCGGCATCTCCGCCTACTCCACGAACGTATCCGCGAAGCAGCGCTACTCCTGGGGGCGCGTGCGATGGATTCTTGGACGATGTCCATGTGCACGCTGTGACCGCGGAGCCCGCGTCGGCCGCGAGATAGCCGGTACCGTCGAGGTCGCGAGGGACGTCGTCAGCGTGCCAGGCCATCGTCACGGTCGTGAGCGGCGGATATTCCAACGCGCCAATATCCGCGGCTTGGTGCGGCGCAATGGCGTTGAGCAATGTAGCAATGGCTGGCGCCGGTGTAGCGAGTATCACCGCGTCGGCGACGAATGTTCGGCTCGACGTTGCTGCCGCTTGCCAAGCGGCGTGGTCCGGCCTAACCGTGGCGATGGAGGTATCGGTTGCGATCACTACTCCGTCCAGCGCGTCACAGGCGGCGTCCACTATCTCCCGCATCCCGTGTGGGAAGGTCAGCAGCTCGCCGTCGTAGCTCGCCGCGCTTCGCTGTAGCTGCCCTTCTCGCAGGTCATACGTGGGGAGCGAGTTAGGGTTGACGCGAATCACGCGTTCCGCGAGCCCTAATTGGGCGAACATGTGTGTTGCGCGCAACTTGTCGCCGACGCACACATCGGCCCCGCCGTCAACTACGCATCCTGCCAACATCTCTCCCGCAATCTTGCCGCCCAGTCGCGCACCGGCGTCCGCGATGGTAACTGCGCACGATGGATCGAGCGCGCGAATGCGTAATGCAGCGGCCAATCCCGCGATTCCGCCGCCTATGACCAGAATGTGTTTGTTGTTGCTCCCCGTCGCGGGTTCGGTCATGATATCCAGCCCGCCTCCGCGGCGCGGGCTGCCACGATCGACGCCAATTGCTGCACAAACCGGGGGTCATTGTTGAGCGAGGGCGGCCGTTCGAGACGCATCCCAAGCGATCCCGCGATGCGCCGAGCTTCGATGTCGATGTCATAGAGAATCTCGACATGGTCACTTACAAAACCTACTGGCACGCTGACGACGTTGCGCACTCCGCGAGCCGCGAGCGCAGCAAGGTGATCAGGGTACGTCGGTCCGAGCCACGGTTCCGGACTACGTCCGGCTGACTGATAGCTCCAGGACCACTTATCGGCTGGCAGTCCAACGCGAGCTGCGATCAGTTGCGCGGTCTCGTGGACCTGCGAATCGTACGGATCGCCAGCACGAATAATGCGTTCAGGAAGGCTGTGTGCACTGAAAATCACATGCACCGAGTCGCGCTCCCGCTCGGGCCAGCGCGCGATTCCGGCACGCACGCGATCTGACAGTGCGTCTATCAGACCGGGGGCGGTGTGATAACTGTTCACGTGTGCAAACGCGATGCTCGTGCGGTACATCTCCAGTCCGTCTGCGATCTTCGCCTGATATCGTGCGATGCTCATCCCGCTGTAGTGCGGCGCGAGCACCATACTCACGGCGCGCGTGATACCCTCGGCGCCCATCCGTCCAACCGTGTCCTCAATCCACGGTGACCAGTGCCGCATGCCGACATACACGCGGAATCGCGCCGGCCCCAGTTGGGGATTGAGGGCGTCCTCGACGGCGTCTGCCTGAAGTGCAGTTAGTGCTGCGATTGGCGACCTGCTGCCAATCGCTTGATAATTATGCGTGATCTCCTTGAGTACGGCCGGCGTCGTTGGTCGTCCATCGCGAATGTCGGCAAGATAGCCAGCAATGTCGGACAGCGAATCAGGCCCGCCGTACGCCATCAGCAGGACACCGACCGGCGCTTCAGTGGAGTTCATATCAATCGCGGGTGCCGGGTCCTGTGTTTTCCTGCACGTACTCAACCAGCCGACGCACGTTGTCAACTGGCGTAGTGGGCAGAATGCCGTGACCAAGGTTGAAGATGTGACCTGGCTGGGTGCCGGCACGATGCAGCACGTCGTCGATCTGTCCCTTGAGCTCGCGCCATGGAGCAAGAAGGGTTATTGGATCGAGGTTCCCCATGATCGCGCAGCGGTGACCGTACGTCGCGCGCACGCCGTCCAGTGGCGTGCGCCAGTCGATACCGAGCACATCGCCCCCGCAATTGACTACGTCGTCGATGATCGCGCCCGTGCCGGTGCTGAAGTTGATTACGGGTACACCTGCGGCCGCCACGGCCTTGAACAATGCGGTATTGTACGGCTTGACATACCGGGCATAGTCGTGCGGGCCGAGCGCGCCTGCCCAGGAGTCGAACACCTGTAATACGTCTGCGCCGGCCCGTGCCTGAGCAATCAAATAATCCGCGAGAACGGTGACGAGTCGTCGCATGAGCCTGCTCCACGCCGCCGGCTCGGCGTACATGAAGCTCTTCGCGACTTCATAGCGTTGCGAGCCGCCGCCTTCAATCGCGTAGCACGCAAGCGTAAATGGAGCGCCGGCGAACCCGATGAGTGGCGTTGTGGCCGGCAGCGCTCGCCGAACGAGTCGTATCGCGCCGAGCGTGCCGCGCATTGTCTCATCGGCGGGCGGTGTGCCCAGAACGTCGACGTCGCGCGAAGTGCGTACAGGGTTCGCGATGCGCGGTCCCGTCCCGGATACGAAATCGAGGTCGAGTCCCATGCCAATGAGCGGCGGCAGGATGTCGGAGAAGATGATCGCCGCGTCCACACCGAGTGCTTGGACCGGCTGAAGGGTTATCTCCGCGGCGGTCGCGGGGTCGTTAATCGCCTCCAACATCGACTGTCTGGCGCGCAGCGCGCGATACTCCGGCATGTATCGCCCGGCCTGGCGCATTAGCCAGACGGGCGTGTAGGGCACTGTCTCTAGACGACACGCGCGCACCAGTATCGAGTCCGAGGCCAAGCTGGCCGCGAGAGTCTCCTGAACGCCGCGCGGCGGCGAGTGCCGATGTGTCGCCGCGGGATGCTGCGTCTCGGGCATTAGTCGCGGAGCCACTGAGCCACTTCCGTTGCGTGATAAGTAATGATCAATCCCGCGCCGGCCCGGCGCATCGATGTGAGTGATTCGAGCACTATCGCGCGCTCGTCAACCCATCCCTTGGCTGCGGCGGCTTTGACCATGGCGTACTCGCCACTCACGTTGTAGGCGACAAGCGGCACACCCGGATGCGCGTGATGCACCGAGCTCACAATATCGAGATAGGCGAGAGCGGGTTTGACCATCAGGAAATCCGCGCCTTCTGCAATATCGAGTGCGCACTCACGCAACGCGATCCCACTGTTCGCTGGGTCGAGTTGGTGGGTTCTTCGATCACCGAAGGCAGGCGCCCCGCCTGCGGCTTCGCGGAATGGGCCGTAATACGCCGAGGCGTACTTCGCGGCGTAGGCCATGATCGATACGTCTGTGAATCCAGCGTCGTCGAGAGCCTTCCGAATTGAGCCTACGCCACCGTCGATCATGCCGCTCGGCGCGACAACGTCCGCGCCGGATTCAGCATGCGACACAGCGATCCGCGCAACCGCCGAAAGTGTTGCGTCGTTCAACAAACGCTGATGTTTGTCAAGAAGGCCGCAATGGCCATGTGAAGTGTATTCGCACATGCAGACATCGGTAATCACAACGAGCTGCGGCGCATGTAACTTGAGCGCACGAATGGCGCGTTGTACTGCGCCATCAGCCGCGTAGCTTTCCTTGCCTCCAGGATCCTTGCGCTCCGGCGCCGGAACGCCGAACAGAATCACCGCGGGGATGCCGAGCGCGAGGAGCTTGTCCGCAATCGCGTCGAGGCGATCGACCGAAACTCGTGTAACGCCCGGCATGGACTCGATTGTCTCGACGATATTTTCGCCATCTGTGACGAAGATCGGAGCGATCAAATGCTCGGGACGCAGCGACGTCTCTCTCACCATTCGGCGCACCGTCTCGTTGCGACGCAAGCGCCGCAATCTGACTGCCGGAAACCGCCCCGAATGGGTCACCGATGCCTCGACTGACGAGGTGGCGACACGTTTCGGTCCAAATCGGTTTCAAACATGCTCGATAGCGCACTGACCACTCCATCGAGAGTAAATACAACGGCGACCGCGTTAACGATGAGACCGGCGTCGCGCGCCGCTGCGGCCGTAACTGGTCCTATGCAGACAACGCGGGGCGCGATGTCGATTCCAAAGCACGCAACGAACGCCCGTACTGCCGAAGGGCTGGTAAAGGTGATTGCGTCGGCGCCTAGCACCCGATCTCTCGTTCCATCGGCGACGGGTAGCGCGACTGTGTCGTAGAGGATGCGCTCCACTACGCTGGCACCTCGCTCACGCAGTGTGTCCGACAACACCGATCGGGCGCCGGCGGCGCGTGGCCAGAGAATTTGCTTTCCCGCCACATCGCCAAGGGCTTCGGCCAGTGATTCGGCGACGAATTCGGGCGCAGTGAGCGCGGAAGTCGCACCGCAATTGGCCACCGCGCGAGCGGTGGCGGGGCCAACCGCGGCTATCGCGCGGTGTGCGCGGAATGCGGCCCGCTCGGAATTGTCCAGCCGCGCCCAGAAAATGCGCACGCCGTTGGCGCTCGTGAAGACGAGCCAGTCGAAGTCACGAACCGAGCGCACATCGGCAGCGCCCTTATCCATGACAGGGTCTATGCCAATCAGTGGTACGACCACCGGCTCGGCGCCGGCGTGGCGCAGCGACGTCGCCAGTGGTCCGTCTTCCATCTCGAACCTGGTTACGACAACGCGACGTCCCGCGAGCGGCTGGATCACGCCTGCTCCGTCAGAGAATGGAAACGCAGCTCGGCGTCAACGCTGTTGTGCAGTGCAACGTCATCGATTTCGCTGAGTAGGCCGAGCGCGAACGGATCGTCGGCGCGGCATTGTACCGCAAGTGCGCCTTGCCCAGCCGCGGGCGGCATCGTCGTGACATCAAAAATCTCCGTCACGTGCTGCACCAGTCCGAGTCGCTCTAATCCGGCGAGCGCCAGCAAGGCTGCGTCGTAGTCGCCGGCCAACACCATTGCGACGCGTGCGTCAACCGGGCCACGAATTGGCTTGACGAGTAGGTCCGGTCGCAGCGCGAGCACCGCCGCCGCTCGGCGCTCGCTTGATGTTCCGACAACGGAGCCAGCAGGCAACTCGCTCAACTTGAGGTGGTGGGCACAGACCAACGCTTCGCGCAAATCCGCGCGTACCGGCACGGCCGCAACCACCAGACCGGGTGTTGCTTCCAGCGGCAGATCCTTGTAAGAATGAACCGCTGCGTCAATCTCGCCGGCGGCGAGTGCGCGCTCGATCGAGTCTGTAAATGCGTCGGCAGCCAGCTCGGGTGCAGGTACGCTGAGCATGGTATCGCCGGATGCATCATAGCCGCGTACTTGGATGTCTAAGTCCGGATGTGCCGTCGCGAGCAGATCAACGACAAGTCGGGCCTGATGCAGCGCCAGCTTGGAGCGCCGTGTCCCCAGTGTGAAACGTTGACGGGTCATGCCGACAACGTCGTCGCCGTGGCCGCAGCAGCCCGGGCCGTCACGGCGCTACGCCGTGCAAGACGCAGTCGAAGGGCGGCGATCTCCTCGTCAACCATGAGTTCGACGGTCGGGATCATTGCGCGACGTTCACCGTGCGAAGCGGCGATGTAGGCACCAAGGTCGTCTATGCCGATAAGGTTGGCACCGGCGACACGACGAACGGACACATCAACGTTCCGCGGAAGCGAGACGTCGATCAGCGTGAGCGGGCGGGTGGGGCGAGCCGCGAGCGCCTGAGCAACCGTGGCCTGGTCGATGAACGGCCTTATTGCGCGAGTCGCCGCTATGACCACGTCGGCGTCACGCATAAGCAATGGCAGAGCTTCGAGCGAGCAGACTTCTGCGCCGTGATGCGACCCGACTTCCCGCGCGACTTCGACTGTGCGATTCGCGATCGTTACTCGCGCCGGCGCATGCGAAGACAGCGATCGCAACGCGAGCTCAGCAATCTCGCCCGCGCCGACGACGACGACGTGTCGGCCGCGAAGACCGTTCGCGGCCGCCGCCGCTGCGTCAACAGCCGCTGAGCCCAGGCTTGCGGCCTGGAGTCGGCCCCAGACCGCTCCGCGTGCTCGCTCGCCCATTCGCACCGCGCTTTTGAAAGCGAGCTTGAGCAGCGGCGACGCCGCATGCACGGCAACCGATTGCCGTAGCGAACTCGCGACCTGGCCAATGATCTGCGCTTCGCCGAGTACCACTGAATCCAGGCCAGCGGCCACGCGGAATAGGTGTCGTGCCGCGTCGACGCCGGCCAGCACGTATGCGTGCGGTGCCAGAGCGGAGACGGGGACGCCGCAAGCCACTGACCACCACTCGAGCAGCATCTGAGCCGTTTGTGGCCCATTCCTGGGTGTCTCCGCGTACAGCTCGGTGCGATGGCATGTCGCCACGATTACGAGCCGCTCGATCCGCGAATCACGTCGTGCTGCTGAGAGCACTTCTCGGAGTTGCGAAGCGGAGAAGCCTATCCGCTCGCGCAGCTCGGAAGTGGCCGTTAGATGGCTGATTCCGAGGCAGTCGAGTCTCAGGCCGGGTTCTACGGCTGGTGCGGTGACCAAGGCAGGTGCGGATCCGAGTGGACGGGGGAGAGCCAGAAAGTTGTAATTTCAACACGCTCTACGGTATCCGGGCGACTACGGACAAGGCGCCCAACCGCTGTTCAGCCTATAGCGTATGTTATTTGGATGTACGCCCGCGTAGGGCCAAATTCGGGGAAGTCCGTGGAACTGATTTCTGGTTATCTCGATGCGTCTCCGGCGCACCGGCGCATCGCAGCGGGTGTGGTCTCGTTCGCGCTATTGCTCGCTGGATGCAGCCAGGCGGTATCTACCGGCGGCAACGGTCAGAATTCGGCAAGTGCGGCCAGTGCGGCGCGTCCGGCCAGTCCAATCGTGCGCCCGGCTTTCCCCGAGGGTTGGGCGGCGAAACGTGAGCGGCCACCTGCCGTGGCTGATCACGGGATGGTTGTGACAAACAGCGTGCTCGCCAGCGACGCTGGCGTGGAGATTCTCAAGAAAGGCGGCAACGCCGTGGACGCGGCTGTCGCTACGGGATTCGCACTCGAGGTCACATATCCATTCGCTGGCAACATCGGCGGTGGCGGCTTCATGGTCATCCGCATGGCGAACGGCCAATCCGCAGCGGTAGACTACCGCGAAACCGCACCGCTCGCGGCGACGCGTGACATGTACATCGAGAACGGTCGGATGACGAACAAGAGCACCGATGGCCCTCTCGCATCCGGAGTGCCCGGCTCCGTCGCTGGAATGGCGGCCGCACTGGCGAAATACGGAACGATGTCGCTGCATGATGTGATGCAGCCCGCAATTCGAATGGCCGCGAATGGTTTCACTGTCGATAGCGCGCTATCGCGATCGTTGTCGTCCAGCGCCAGCCTGATCAAGCAATTTGCGGGCGCCGCGGTATTTTTTCCAGGCGGCGTCCCACTGGCGCGTGGAACGCTGCTTCGCCAGCCGCGTTTGGCGCAGACGTTGACTCTGATCGCGGACCGGGGGCCTTCCGCGTTCTACGATGGGCCGATAGCGGATGAAATTGTCGCGCAGATGCAACGCGATGGCGGCATCATCACCAAGCAGGATCTCGCGGCCTACAAGCCAGTAATGCGCGACGCAATCGTGGGCAAATATCGCGGCTACACGCTCTACGCCATGCCACCGTCGTCCAGTGGTGGCGTGACCACGATCGAGATTCTGAATCAGCTCGAGACATGGAAGACGCTTCCGTCGTTCAACAGCGCCGAGTACAAGCATCTGCTCGCCGAGACATTTCAGCGCGCGTTCATCGACCGCAACACGAAGCTTGGCGATCCCGCATTCGTGACGAATCCACTCGGGCTTCTCACCGACAAGACATATGCGAAGCAACTTGCCTCGACCATAACGCCAGACCGTGCAACGCCGTCACCGATGTTCAGCGTTGCCGCAGAGCCGATGCATACCACGCATTACTCTGTCGTTGATGCGGCCGGCAACGCCGTGTCCACGACCACGACGCTGAACAGCGGCTATGGCTCCGGGGTTTTCGTCGCTGCTGGCGGCTTCTTCATGAATGACGAGATGGACGATTTTGCATCGCAGCCTGGGAAGCCAAATCAGTTCGGACTGGTGCAGGGGGAGCTGAATGCAATTCAGCCCGGCAAGCGGATGTTGAGCGCCATGGCGCCGACGATCGTGCTGGATCCGGAGGGCAAGCTCTTTCTCGTTGTGGGTGCTGCCGGGGGACCGACCATCATCACGGGTGTCACGCAGGTGATACTCAACGTGATTGATCAGCACATGTCTCTACCCGACGCGATGTTTGCGCCCCGAGTGCACGACCAGGCGTGGCCGGATGTACTGATCTACGAAGCGGGGGGCCTTTCAAAGTCCGCGATGGATTCGCTCACGGCGATGGGACACAAGCTTGAGCCGACAACCGCCCTTACCAACGTGAACGCGCTGATGCGCGGCGCTGACGGTCGCTGGGTGGGTGTGTACGAGCCGCGCTCGTCCGGCGGAGCCGTAGGATATTGAGCTCTGGCAGCGCCCTGTCGGGTCGGTAGGCTGTGCGCTGCGCGCTACTTAAGCGAGTCGCTGGTCGAGCTCGCGCTGCAGTTGCTGCCGCGCATCCGCAATCCTCTCCCGAGTCTGGTCGCGTAGCGCCGGGACGTCGGCACTCGAGAGTCCAGCCGTCTCAATCGGGTCGAGAACTCTGCACATCGCGTTGGCTCGGCGGAAGCTGAACGAACCCTTGGCCATGGCGTCGCGCGTGCCGGCTATCGCTATCGGAATGATCGGTGCGCCGCTCGATACCGCGAGCTGAAATGCGCCGTCCTTGAACGGGAGAAGCTCGTCGGTTCGGGTTCTGGTTCCCTCCGGGAAGATCATTATCGAGACGTGCTTGGACAGGCGATCTCTGCACGCTTCGAGAGCCTGCACTCCACTACCCCGATTGCCCCGAATTATCGGCACGTCACCTGCCATTCGCATCATCCAACCCATTACAGGGATTCGGAATATGGTATCCTTGGCGAGCCACTTCATTTCCCACTGGAGATGCGACACCAGAAAAATGTCGGCATAGCTCTCGTGGTTCGCAACCACCACGTACGGCCTGCGGGGATCGCGAATCTCCACGCCGCTCGTGTGGAAGCGCCAGTACGGATTCACAAACGTCGCCGCCACGGCTAGATGCCGGAACGCTCTTCCAGCGGCATAGCGCCCTGGATCGAACGGTGCCGTTACGAGCCAGACTATCGACACATAGAAGAAACCGACCAGGACGATGAAGACTATCGCGGTCCAGACCCAGGCATTGACCAAGCGTTGCATCTGGGGAATTTGTCAGGATCGCCGCGATGAGGTAAGTCTCCAAACTGGTCGTCGTGACGGCGGGCACTGTGCGCTAGGGCAGGGCCGCGAGAAATAGCCTGCCGCTTAATACTTCGCTGTCTCCGGCGTCTACCCTGCAGACACCCAACCGGAGGCTGTATGCGTTTGTCCTTCTCACGCGCAGGTCTTACACTTGCCGTCGCGCTGATAGCAATTGCGCCCGTGTACGCTGCGTCACCTGCTGAAGTAAGCGTGCCGCCCGCAGCACAGCCGCTCGCACCGGCGATGCTCGCCGTTCGCATGGAACGTCACCCCGAGATTCGTCGTGCGATTGCATCCCTACAGGGTGCCAAGGCTGCGATGCAGCGCGCAAACCACGACTTTGGTGGCCACCGTGTTGAGGCACTTGCTGCGTGCGACAATGCCATAGCTCAGCTTCGTATCGCGCTACAGTACGACAAGTAGCAACCGCCGATCACAGGCTGAACGCGCCGTCCGCAAGGCGCCACGATCCCATCATAGCGCGGAGTGTTCCGGCGCACTCCCCCGAGCGATGTGCGGTGACGCTCGGGGTTGCTGGTCCCGTAAATCGGCCCGTCCAACGTCTGGCATTTGAAATCCACATTGGCGCCGCCAATTGCGACGGCGACGGCAGATTCTGCGAGCGAAAGCGCCAAGGGCACTGGCGCCGTCATGGGGTTGGCGAAGAATAGCCAATTAGTGACAAGATCGGCGGCTGCGGTTGACATCCATCATGTGTTCGGATAGTCTAGCTCGGGACGACGCTCACCAAAACTATCGATGACCGCTCTTCGTTTTCTCAATTTCAGCAAGTGCAAGCCACTTCCCTCTCCCGGGATCTGGTTGACGCATGCGTGAGGTCGTTCGAATGTTCTATCCTCAATGCCCACCAGACTTCATGTCAGGTGGGCATTTTCTTTTTCTCTCCCCTCCCTCTTACCAGCAGCCGCTGAAGGACAAGACTAGATGACCGCCGCAGACGTAGCCGACGCCCCAGTCACCCCGCTCCCGACCCATTATCTCGACGCCATATCACTCGGGAAAATCGTTCAGATCCGGGAGCAGTTGCTCAAGGCTCAGGCCACTGGGATGCGTGTCTTCCGTTTCGAGTCAGGCGATCCAAGCTTTGCAGTGGCACAGCCGGTGCTCGACGCCATCGACGCAGGCGCCAGGGCGGGGAAGACTCACTACATCCCTAACAACGGCATCCCCCAGCTCCGCGATGCTCTCGCGGCTAAGGTCCGTGACCGGAACGGTCTCAACGGTATTACCGCCGAGGATATTTTTGTCACCAATGGTGCGATGCACGCGCTGTTTGTCGCCTTCGGCGCTCTGCTCGTGCCCGGGGACGAGGTGATACTTCCCGACCCGATGTGGACCGAAGTCGTCGAGAACGTCCGCATGGCTGGAGGGGTTCCGGTGGGCGTCGAGCTCAGCGCAGCCGACGATTTCGAGTACCGCACCGATCGCATCGAGGCCGCGATTACCCCTCGCACTCGAGCAATCTTCCTCAACACTCCGCACAATCCTACCGGTGCGATACTGTCGCGCGCCCGCCTGCTCGAAATCGTCAACCTCGCCCGCGCGAACAACCTGTGGATTATTTCTGACGAGGCGTACGAGGACATACTGTACGAGCCGTGGACTCATACATCCATCGGCTCAATCGCCGGCGACTATGCCGATCGGGTGATCAGCATCTTCTCGTTCTCCAAGTCGCACGCCATGAGCGGACTGCGCGTCGGCTACATTGTCACCACATCGCCCACGCTCCACGATCGCATCCCAAAGCTGCTTCGTTGCACCATCAACGGTGTTAACAGCCTATCTCAGTGGGGCGCGCTCGCCGCGGTGCAGGGCCCGGTCGATCACCTGCGCGCAATGTGTGCGGAGTACGCCACGCGCCGCGAGATCATGCTCACTGCGTTGAGTGGGATTCCGGGGATTCGCCCATTTGCGGCTCGCGGCGCCTTCTACGTCTGGGTAGAGCTGGACGACTCGGCCTACACCAGACTCGGCGTACCCGACGCAGCCGCGCTGTCGGAGAGGCTTGCCGCCGCCGGGATTGGTAGCGCGCCAGGGGATGCGTTCGGGGACACTTGCGCGAATGCAATTCGATTCGCCTTTAGTTGTGATACCGCAATGGTTCGCGAGGGGAGTGTGTTGCTCCGCGCCGCGCTTAGCGAGGGTATAGCTTGAGAGCCGGCGCAACGGCCAAACCAAGTGCGTTGCGCGTAGCACTCGGCGAGTATGACATCGGCTGGCACGATCCAGACGTGTCGCTCGATCGTGCGGCACAACTCGTCGCTGAATCGGCCGCTGACGGTGCCAGACTCGTAGTGCTGCCGGAGATGTGCACCAGCGGTTTTACGATGGACGTAGAGCACTTCGCGGAATCGATGACGAGCGAGCGCGTCGAGCGGCTGTCCCAGATTGCTCGGGCCAGCAACGTGTGGTTGATCGCTGGAGTGCCAACTCGCAACGTGGACAAGCCCGCGTGTACTGCGCGAAATTCCGCGCTCGTATTCACGCCATCCGGATCGCTTGAAGCGGTGTATCACAAGCAACGATTGTTCGCATATGCGGATGAGCAGCGTTCGTACCAGGCCGGCGCCGATTCGCTGGTGATAGAGATTGATGGCGTTCGGGTGAGCCCCTTCATCTGCTACGATCTCAGGTTTCCCGAGCTGTTTCGTCGTGTGGCGGCGGACGTGGATTTGATGGTTGTCATTGCGAGCTGGCCCGCGGCGCGACGGACGCACTGGGATGTGCTGTTGCGTGCACGCGCGATAGAGAATCAGTGCTATGTCATTGGAGTCAACAGAACGGGTGAGGGCGGAACGATCGCGTATGATGGCGGTTCCGCCGCGTACGACCCATGGGGATCTCCGTTGGAATCCAGGGCGCTTCCAGGCGCGGCGGGCACCGTGGCAGTTACAGTGTCTGCACTCGAAGTTGAGCGGGTCCGCACTGCATATCCATTCCTCGCGGACGCCGCCAACGCTTAACGTTCATTCACCCCCGTCGTCTATTCATGTGAGCCCACTGAGAGTGGCGTCAGCACTTCCTTACAGGAGGATTACAAAATGAGATACGGGACCATCGCCGCCATAGCGGCTACGGCACTTTCCGTCACCGCCATGTCCGCGGGCGCCCAGGCGACTACGCGCAGCACTGCGGCTGAGAATGCCTGGTGCGCGACTCACGCCGGTCAGTGCACGAACGGGCGTGACATCAACGCCGATCGCAGGGGAGTTCGCCACGATAATCGCGACATCCGCACCGACAGACGCGACATTCACCGGGACGTTCGCGATATCCGCACCGACCGCGCCAATGGCGACGTCGGCGGAATTCGCGCGGATCGCCGCGACATTGCTCGTGACCGCAACTCGGTTGCCAGAGATCATCGCGACATCAAGGCTGACAAGCGCGACGTGAAGCATGACCGTCACGATGCGCGAACCGATCGACGCGACCGGCGACAGGATCGCAACGAACGCTAGCTAGCCCGCTGCTGCACGTATCAAGAACTCCGCCGAGCTCACAGCTCGGCGGAGTTCTTGTGTTTGCTGCGATGAAGGCTGCTTCAGCTTAGTCTCGTGCGCCGAGCTGCTTCGCGATCTCGTGTTCAAGTTCCCCTGTCGTTCCGCATTGCACGGAGGAGGTTGACGAAGATGGATCCTGGGCTTTCGCCGCCACAGAAGTCCGGAGCGTCGTCCCCGTCGCCGATGGTTGGAGTTGACTGACAACGGTTAACCAGACACGATACGCATTCGCTCGCGATCCAGTCGGAGTATCGCCGCAATCCACAATGCGTGACATTGCCTGATTCATGAACCTGCCGTTGAACGACGCGTTTTGCGCGGCGACCGCATACTTCGTGCTATCTCGCTCCGTGACCGGAAGCCCCATGCTGGCATAAGTCGAATTGAGTCGAGGCCACAAGGTCGTCGGTGAGCCATCGACGCTGCTGGTGATCACGCGGACATCCTTGTTGTAGCGCAAACTCCCGCCGTTGGCGATCATCACGAGCACTGGGTCCTGCTGCTCGCTTACCACACCGCCAGATGCGCATCCGATCAGCGCGACGGTGCAAGTTGCAAGACTCAATAGCGTCATACGCATTGGCTATGTCCGGTCAGGATTGCGGGGTGGCAGAAGATAGCGTCCGGCCCTTGGCAGGGCTAGGACGGGCTAGGACGGGCTAGGACGGGCCGCACCATCAGCCACACAGGACACTACCGCCATTGACGTTGATGACCTCGCCTGTGATGTGTCGCGCCAGCTGCGAGCAGAGGAAAACGACCGGCCCGGCAATATCGTCGGGCGCAGCGATTCGCCCCAGTGGAATCGCCCGCGAGATGCGATCGAGCCCCTGGCCGGCGACCGCTCCTGCGACCATCTCTGTGTCCACCCATCCCGGTGCGACACAGTTTACGGTGACGTTGCGCGGTGCCAGCTCCACGGCGAGAGATTTCGTGATCGATATCACGGCACCCTTCGTCGCCGCATAGTCAGCGTGGAATGCCTCACCGCGCTGGCCGGCTGTGCTAGAAATGAGGACTATCCGTCCTGAATCGGAGATCACCCTGGCGACCGCGCTGGTCGTGAAAAAGATCGAATCCAGGTTCTCGCGAATTGTTCCGTGCCAGCGATCGGCCTCCATCGCGCTGAAGGCCACGTCCTCCGTGGGCCAGATCCCCGCGTTTGCGACGAAAATGTCTATGCCGCCGAGTTCGGTCATTGCTGCCCGCACGAGTTCTTCGGCGCCGCCGGTAGTCGCAATGTCCGCTGCGTGACTCCCAGCTGACACACCGTGCCTGCGTGCGTCGGCGGCGACGGCTTCCGCATCGGAACTCCGGGTCCGGTAACCGATCATGACATCCGCGCCCGCACCGGCCAGCATTCGGACGATTGCCGCACCGATTCCTCTGGATCCGCCAGTAACGAGCGCGCGACGGCCGCTCAGATCAAGGATGCCACGTTCGTTCGAATTCGCCATCGCGCAATCTACGACCGTCGGCTGCGAATGGGAGGACGCCGGCGGGGCCGCGGACCCCTGACATCGGAGTGCCTACTGGCTATCGAACCGACGCGCCCCGCTTCTCCCAGCGCGACGCGTGGCCTGCCGCCCAGCCTGCAACATCTTCGCCGCGCATTGGAGGAGAGAAGAGATAACCCTGGCCGAACTTGCAGCCGAGCGCGGTAAGCGCGTCGCATTGCTCCTGTGTCTCGATCCCCTCGGCGAGAGTGCGGACGTTCATCATTTCTCCGAGCGCGAGAATCGTACGCGCGAGCGCGCCATCTCCGCCATCGCGCGTGATTCCGTCGACGAATGTCTTGTCCACCTTCAGCACGTCGATCGGGAATCGTTGCAGATAGCTGAGCGAGGAATACCCCGTGCCAAAATCGTCGATCGCGAGCTGTACCCCCAATCCTTTGAGGGCGTGTAGTCGCACGAGCACGTCGGACGTGCGACGCATGAGTGTCCCCTCCGTCAGCTCGAGAACGACGCGATCCGCGGGTGCGCCGCTTCGCTTGAGCGCTGCGGCCACATCGTCGATGAAAGTGGGGTGTTCCAGTTGGGATCCAGAGATATTGATACCCATCCGGAGCTCCCCGTGTAGGCCAGCCGCACCGGTGGCCGCGATCTGATGCCACCGGCTTAGCTCGTCGCATGCGGAGTTCAGGACCCAACGTCCGATATCGACGATCAGTCCAGTGTCCTCCGCCAGTTGAATGAAATGCTGTGGCGCGAGCACGCCGCGCGTCTGGTGCGCCCAGCGTGAAAGGGCCTCAAAGCCCTGGATCATTCCCGTGTCGAGCGCAACGACCGGTTGATACAACAAGTGCAGCTCATTCCGTGCCACTGCACCGCGCAGATCTGATTCCAACTCGAGACGATCAACTATCGCCGCGTGCATGCGCGGTTCGAACACGGTGTGTCGCGCGCTGCCAGTCTCCTTGGAGCTGTACATGGCGACGTCCGCGTTGCGCAAAATGTCGTCAGCTGCATCGCCCGGTGCCGCGTGCGCGAGTCCGATGCTCGCAGTGACGTTGACCTCTCGGCCGCGCAGGCCTATTGGTGCACGCAACGATTCCTCCACTCGGGCCACGACGTCCAACGCCTCGTCTGTACTGATGAGCTCTTCCAGGAGAATGGCGAATTCATCACCACCGAACCGCGCGACCGTATCGTGACTGCGCACGGCACCAACGAGTCGCGAGCCGACGGCCGCGAGTAAACGGTCGCCCTCCGCATGGCCCAGGCTGTCGTTCACGGTCTTGAAGTCGTCCAGATCTAGGAACACGATCGCGACGTGCTTGCCGCGACCGATGCGACTGAGTGCGTGCATCACGCGATCGCGGAACAGCGCGCGGTTGGCGAGCCCGGTCAACGGATCGTGGAACGCTCGGTACGTCAACTGTGTCTCGAGCACTTTGCGCTCGGTGATGTCCACCGCAAGGCCCAGCGCGCCTTCGATCTCACCCGATATCGTTCTGAGTGGCTCCACGCTGCATGCAAAACTGCGTCCGGTCCACGCGAGCTCGAACGACGCTGAGTCACCGCGCAACGCGATCGAGATGGCGCTGCTGTCCGAATCCGTGTCGCCGGCGGTACCGAAGTGCGCACGCGCGTGGGTTCCGATCAGCTGACTGGCTTCGATCCCCAGTGCGTTCAGGCCCGCTCCGAGTGCGGAGGTGAACCGACCGGTGCGATCCGTGGCCCAGAGCACTGCTGGAATCTGATGCATCACCAGATTCAGCCGCGCCTCGCGATCGCGAAGCGCGGATTCAGCCGCGCGCCGCGCCGTCACGTCGCGGAGCACCGTCTGGACCGCAGCCATGCCGTTGTGCTCCACCGCCACGGATAACGCTTCCACGTCCGCGATGGCGCCGTTGTTCGTGACAATGCGATACTCGGCAGGCTTGGCCGCGAACTCGCCGCGCTCGCGGGCGGTTACCGCATCAACCAGTCGCTGCTGTGAATCGGGATGCACGAAGCTAGAGAGTGAGCGACCGATGAACTCGTCGGCTTCACCACCGCCAAAGACCTCGGCACCGGTCTTGTTGATGTATAGAAGCATTCCATCGCGATGCACTATTATCGCTTCCGGTGAGTGCTCCACGAGTTGCCGGTAGCGTTCTTCACTTGTGCGCAGCGACCGTTCGGCGCGCACTTTGTCGGTAACATCACGCGAGACTCCGATCAGTCCGATGATGCCACCTTCGCTGTCGCGCCATGGGGTGCGCGTTGTTACATACTGACGCATCACGCCGTGGCTGTCGCGAGACGTGGTGTCGCTGACCGTCGGGATACCCGCCTTGATCGCTGTGACATCCTGCTCGCGAATCGCCCGCGCAGGGGCTTCGCCGAATATCGATGAGTCGGCCGATCCAATTACCACGTGGGCTGGGACGCCGAACATCCGCGCGCCCGCGGAGTTGATCAGCTGGTACTGGCCGTCCAGCGTCTTTGCCCAGACGGCGTCCGACGTGCCCTCGGTGACGGCCCGCATGGTAGCCATGTGCTGCCGAAGTATCTGCGCCGCGCGCGTGCGCTCAGTCACGTCGCGAACGACGGCGGTGAAGACGATCCTTTCCGCGCCATTGCGGACGCTCAACGCCATCTCGATCACGAATATCGCACCGTCCTTCCGGACAGCTCGAAGCTCAACTGGGCGTGTTGCAACCATCGCCTGGCCGTTCTGGATACGGCGCAAGATCGCGAGACGCGCGTCGCGTCGGTCGGGCGGGATCAGAATCCCAATCGACTGTCCCAGAACTTCAGATTCGGGGTACCCGAACATGCGCTCGGCAGGCGCATTCCAAAACACGATGCGATGGTCGCTGTCGGCCGCGACTATCGCGTCGGTTACGTCCTCGGCGATTGAGCGGAAGTGGGCTTCCGATTCGCGCAGAAACGCGGCCGCCGTCGCGCGCTGATGCTCCCTGCTTCTCACGATGTACGCCGCGGTCGCGGCCGCCGCGCCAGCGACGAATATGGGAATCACACGCAGTCCCCATGCGGAGATTCCAGGCAGCAGCGCCCGGTCCGCCACCTGAAGAAGAAGTAGCGCACCAAGGGTGCAAAGGCCCACAATGACTGTAGAGCGAGCGATCGATGATCGTTCGTACATGATTCGCGATGACGTATATGGCGTGCCGCTCGGTCGGTCCGCCGTGTAGGGAGTATCGGCGCTCCGGCCGGGCAGCGTTAGCCCGGCGAGCCCGGCATTACTTACCCGAATAAATTCCGATAGGTCCGGGGTGTGTACCCCTTGCGGCTCGGGGTCATGCCGCTCAACGTTCAGGCTCGGCGACCAACCTCCGCTGCCGCATATAGAAACTCAACCGAGACCCACGTGACGCCCTACTTCCATCTTGCATTTCCCGTCAATGATCTGACCGCGGCACGGGCGTTTTACGGCGATGTGCTGGGCTGCAAGGAGGGGCGTAGCGACCCGGCGTGGGTCGATTTCGACCTGTACGGCCACCAGATTGTTGCGCACCTGCAGCCGGCCGCGGTGGGCGACCGCGCGTCAAGCGCTGTGGACGGCCATGGTGTTCCGATCCCGCATTTCGGGCTGATTATGGAAATGACAGACTGGGAAAAACTGGCAGAGCGGCTTAAGTCCGCCGGGGTCACGTTTGTGATCGAACCTTACGTCAGATTTGTCGGGCTCCCGGGTGAGCAGGCAACGATGTTCGTCCGTGATCCAAGCGGAAACGCCCTGGAGTTCAAGGCGTTTCGCGATATCGGCCAGATTTTCGCGAAATGATCTGAAGACTAGGGCGCTGACTGCGGCGTGGTGGGCGCACTGGTGACCCAGGCCGTCCACCAGAGATTGCGGAGCATCTGCGCGCCGGCCGCCAGCCGCGCGGCAGTGAACCGTTTGTTCTCCGGGGCAGTTGTATTGGCGTCGAATGGCGCTGCCTTGTCCAACTGATACAGGTGCTCTACTTCGCCATTCGTGGTTTTCAAGTACGCGATGATAGCGGGCCGGAGCGACCCAAGTGACAATACGGTCGTATCTACACCGGGCAGCACATCATCAATCGAGATGTGCGTCTGCACATACGCTGATTCAAAGCGCGAGTGAAACCGCTTGTCGGTTGCGTATCCGTTTGGATTGTCACCAGTCCAGCCGTTGTAGTTGACGCTGGTATGCGCCGGGTTCGAGCCGTCGGCGACGTAGTGGCCGAGGATGCCGGCGTCATTGATGATGCGCTGCTGGACCCAGTCACGCACCTGATCATTGGGTGCTGCGCGCCAGAGCCGAAACTCCTGGCGCAGTCGCTGGGTGAGCTCGAGCATGCGAAATGGAAGGAAACCGAACTTCACTGCCTCAACACCCGCAGCCCGAAGCGTATCCGCGTATGCGTAGCGATTTGGCGCGGCGAGAGCCGCGGCCAATCGATCGGGCGCCACCATCTCCATGTCGATGAAGTGGTCCGCGGCTGATGCCTGATCCATTGCGGGATCGAGAGACGATTCGGCACGATCGCGCCAGCGGTCCGGCTCAGGGTTGAGATACGCGAGCTGTGCCGCCGCCGCTTTGAAAAAAGCCGGCATTGCAACTGGCAACTTGGCGGCGGCCGCCTGGCCGGTCAGATAGTGGCCACGCTCTCCCCAACCAAAGAGCGGAGCGGCGGCCATCGCACCGATAGTGGCGGCAATCGCAGTGCAGCGAATGGTCCTGCGCATGAATACCTGCATGGCTGCTACCCCCAATAAGATGTATGTGAACGGCAAGCGTGCTGGACCATCACATTTCTACGGACTCGCGATGACGCCCGTTGGTGTGCGGAGGATCTAGTTCACCGACGGGAGCTTTTCACGCCGCTCTTGTCATTCCGACACAGAACCGTGCTACGTCGTTGTTGGAAGTGGCATTTTACAGCCTGGAGCGTACGCACTGCGTTGTCACGTGCGCCGCGCGAGCACTGCGGCGGCGGTGTCGTGAACCGGTGTTGGAATATGCGCTTGGCGACCGAATCGTGATACCGCGCCGCTCAGCACGTCGAGCTCGGTGGGCCCGCCACGCTCGATGTCGAGCAGGAAGCTGGGCTTCATCGTCGGTGGCAAAGACTCGATCCCGCGCATGATGTCGGCTTCCTGCGTATCGGCGATGGCGACGCCGCGAGCTCGGCCTACGGCGGCGATCTCAGCAACTGCACGTTCTATCAGAACGTGGCCCAATTCGGTGTCACGAATGCCACCAACATCGCTACGCGCCATTCCGCACGCAGCCGCCATTGCGCACAGCATGTTGAACTTGCGCCACAGCTCGACGACGATGTTAGTAGTTGCAATCGCTTCGATGTCCGCAGAACGCAGTGCCTCGACAAGGTTCATCGCGCGATGCGAAAGAACTCCGTCCAGCTCGCCCACGACAATACGTTCCTTCCACAGCGCTCGCTGGATCACTCCGGGCTCGACCTTGAAGGCGCTCACATTCGTCTGGCCCCCCAGCAGTTGCTCACGCGGAACTCCGGCGCGTTCGAGATCGGCCGCAGCTTCCACGCCGTTGAGTAGTGGGACGATGGTTGCGCCGCCAAGTGCGAGCGTCTTGGCCACTGGCGCGACATCAGCGAGCGAATAACTCTTGACGGCGACAATCGCGAACTCCGAACCACTCAAGTCATCCGGCGAGTTCGTCGCGTGCACGGGGACGGAAAAAGAGCCGTTGACATCACGGATGGTTATTCCGTTGGCACGAATGGCGGTGAGGTTGTCACCACGAGCATACAGAACCACGTCGTGGCTCGCGCGAGCCAGCAGCGCGCCGAAATACCCACCAACGCCTCCGGCGCCGATGATTGCGATTCTCATGTCTTGATTGTGTAGAGGGCCAAGTGAATCAAATTGCAGTGGGATTACACCCACTGTCAAAGCCGACGGCACCGAATCGCGGTTGAGCCTTGTTTTTCGGCCACCGGAGTGCGAGCGTAGGCAACCCGTAATGCGTCCATCTTCGATGACCCCAGGCCACGCCCGTACAGCCCGTCTGGCGTACGTCGCGATAATACTGGTCGCCACTCTAAGCAATCTCCACCCGGACCCGACCTGGGCCGACGTCGGACCGCGGTTGGTGCGGGCTCTCAATCTGTCGCCACATATGAGCGACGCCATTGATGCCGCGCGAAATGTTCTGCTTTTCGCCGGCCTCGGTGCGGTGTGGGTCGCCACCAGCCGCCTAGCTCGTCCGAGCGCAACGCTCGTTACGCTGACGATCGTCTCGCTGCTACTCAGCGCGAGCGTCGAAACACTGCAGCTCTTCTCACCCGTGCGGGAGGCGAGCCTGATCGACGTCACGACAGATACGATCGGCGGATTGTTTGGTGGCCTCGTTACGCTCGGCGCATTCGCCGTTATCGACGAGACCGCGGGCCAGCGATCCTACCTCGGGATTCCTGCCGTCATCCTTGCCGCCGGCTATGGGCTGGCGACGATCATGGAATCGTTCATTCCCCTCTTTCGCCAGGATCTTCTGCCGAATCTGGGTGGAGGAATCGGTGACCGCATAGGACGCGCAATCGTGGCGATGCGGCCGGAATCGATAATGCAGATTCCGTTCACGGACCTTTTCATCTTCTTTCCCGCGGGACTGTTCGCGGTGGTCGCCCTGGCGGAAAGCGGCGTGTCAGGCGGAGTAGCCGCATTGATCGTCGTATGCGGCGCCGCGATTCTGTATCCGGCCGTTGAGGTTGTGCATGGTGTGGCGGCGGAGCCAATAATTCTTGGCGCTGCCGTGGTTCATGTTATTGCCGCGTCGGTTGGCGCAATGGTAGCGGCGTGGTGGCTCGTGCCATTTGTCCGGCGGTTTCCAGTTCGAAAGCGCGCGCAGATTGTCGCTGTTGCTTACTCGTTGGTCATAATGGTCTGGAGCTGGCGCCCGTTTCGCTTGGACCTTTCTGCCAGCTCGATGGCGGAACAGTTCACAGCGGATCATCTCATCCCGCTCCAGGCGTTGGCGTCGCGGGGAGATCTGTTCAGCGTCACGGACGTCGTCACGCAGGGCGTGATCTTCTTTCCTATTGGCGCGCTATTGGCCGTCTGGCCATTGCGCGGAAGGGGACTGCTTCGCGGAATGTTGCCCGCGATTTACCTCGCTGTGGTGCTCGAGATCGGCAAGATCCCAATCGCCGATCGGTTCATGGATGTCACGCACATCCTCATCCAGAGTGCTGGCGCCGCGCTGGGGTTTCTGCTGGTTCGCCGAATGGGGTACAAGGTGAACGGAGAACTGCTCGACCGCCGTTAGCGGCTACCGCCCGGGCCGAACAAGCAATGTGGCTCCGATGCGAACCTTGTCGTTTGGAAGATGATTCCACTCGCGAATCTGATCGCTTGTCGCGCCGTAGCGTGCAGCAATGCTTGAGAGGGCATCACCGCGCTGGACCACGTAGTGTAACGGTTGCTTCAGCAGCTCGGCTAGCTGTTCCCGAAGTGCGCGATCCTGCGCAGCCGCCGCGCGTTGGGCGCGCTGTGTCCGCTGCACGTACGATACAAGGGAGTCGAGGTCGTCTTCGTAGCCACCCGACGCGGCGTACGACTCCGTGCGGTTCCCGCGGTGCAGGACCACGCCATGCGCGGTAAGTGAATAGATCCGCTGGGTATTCGCCGAGAGCGTTGTGTCGTTGGGAAATTCGCTTGTGAGAATCGCTGACGGCGCGTCTGCACCGGCGAGCTTGTCGCGCGGCTCGATTCCAATGAAGATCACGCGTTCGGTGGTCGCAACCAGCAGTCCGTTAGCGGCACGAAAATAGTTGGTTGGGCGCCGACGATACACTCGAGCGATGCGGATCGGTTGCTCGCCATACTGGAGGATCCCACCGTCCAGTTCACGTTTGGCAGATGCCCA
Source organism: Gemmatimonadota bacterium (assembly GCA_041691775.1). Lineage (GTDB taxonomy): Bacteria > Gemmatimonadota > Gemmatimonadetes > Gemmatimonadales > Gemmatimonadaceae > Fen-1247. The sequence goes on along the minus strand of JBEPUB010000001.1, from coordinate 438,490 downwards.
GGCCGAGCTCGGATCGACCTGCCGCATCAAAAAGAGATATCCGACAGCTGCGACGACCATGACTAGAGTGACGCCACCGATCAAGACTCGCTTGACGAAACGTGCCGCCCGATAGAGGCCCTCGTTTTCCTTCATGACTCCCGTGGTGGCAAGGCGCGTTCCGCTAACAAAACCGACATGCCGGGATGATAACGACTGGTCTGGCTGGAATTGCACTGGAGGGGGAGCGCATCGGGTGCCCCACCGCACAGATAAGCGACCGCGTACGGTAACTGTAAACGGAAAACTGTAAACACTTGACGTATAGTATCAGTGCAGCTAACCTTATACGTATACCAGTAATCGCACTAACCAGATAAGTATGGCCGGATGGATCGGCAGAGACTTGGAGCGACTCCGAAAACTTCGAGGCCTGCGCCGCGAAGACGTTGCCGCTCAACTATCCCTGTCGCCGTCCACCATCCGTAACATCGAACACGACGAGCGGTATAACGTCTCGCTCGATCTTTTGCGACAGGTGGCCGAGCTGCTTGGGGCCACGATTCGGATCTCGATAGAGATTCCCGAGCAGCATGACGGGCACGGCGCGCCGGCCTCGGATGGCACCGTGACAGAACCTTCAGAAGATCGCCGCATCATTACGAACGAGCGATTCATAAGGCTTGTGCGTGAGCGCTATCCCGCATGTCCGCTGACCAATTCTCAGATCGGACGCAGGATGTGGCAGTTCGCGCACTCGCGTGGCGCGGTGTTGGTGAAGGGCCGGCGACAGTTGCGGCCATCGCCATCTCCGACAACTGCGACATACCGTGTGCCGACGACATCGGCCGAGTACTCGGTAAGGGAACGTGATATCGTAGCGCTCGAGGGGTTTGCGGACCGCCTCGGACGCGCATTCAAGGATGCTAAGGGACGCGTACTTGTCCCCATTCAATAAATAGGAGTCGAGATTGGCTGATTCAACAGAACGAAGGGAAGCGGGCGCGCCAACACGCATGCCGCATTGGATTGTGGCACTGCGATCGGTGAGTCACTTCATTGCAGCAGGAGTTCTTCTTGCAGCCGGCGTGATATTTACGGCGCAGCAGAGATCGCCCATTCTTCGACAGCCGGCCACGGGAATCACCTTGGCTGGCGCAGTAATCGAAGCACCTTCGTTCAGCAGAGAGGCCTCGCGCATTTCAGAAGTCCTGCGCCATTATACGACTGACCAGCTTGCCGCGGATCGCATCGCCGGCGCGGTAGTTGAGGAAGGCAACCGGCGCAATCTCGATCCGGCTCTGCTCGTAGGTGTGCTTCTCACCGAAGATGCGACACTCGACACCACTGCGCGGAGTTTTGTTGGCGCACGCGGTCTCATGCAGGTAATGCCGACCCATGCTGGCAAGTGGGGTTGCGGCTCGTCCAACCTCTTCTCGATCGAGGCGAACATCTGCCACGGTGCAAGCATTCTACAGGACAACGTCAAGAATTCGTCCAGCATGCGAACTGCGTTGCTCCGGTACAACGGTTGCGTGCACGGAAGCAATACGCCGGGTTGTCACAACTATCCGGACAAGGTGATGCGCGCAGCCAATCGCACTACCGCGCAGATGCTGGCGTTGGCTGAGTAGATGAGCCGCTAGCCATGTAAGCATCGAGCAGGCCTAAACAAAAGCGCCCCGGTAGATCTCATTATCAGATCTACCGGGGCGCTTTCGTAAGCACTTCTGCTACATCTCGCCTTTCGCGCCTTTTGCTGTGGGCGGAAGGATTCCATTCAGGCGGAGATAGATTGCCGACGCACCGTAGTGATCTGACCAGTCACCGGCGAGTCCCATCATCGCGCCGCCGCGGGAAATCTTGCGCCCGCCAAAGTATGGCACGACGTCCGAGAGCTTGGAGTCGTCCATTGGTGCAAGCGTGGTTGCGCAATATTCGAATGATTCCTTGACGCGAGCAACGAGAAGATCCTTGGCGGCGGTCGGATCGAGCTTGGCTGGGTGTTGCGCGGGCGTACCGGCGATGGTCGCGCACATGAAGTAATTGGTACCGGCAACGTGAAGCACGAGCTGGCCGAAACTCATCTGCGCCGGAGTTGGCTTGTATCCGTACTTATCTGCAGGCATCGCCTCGGCGGCGGCGACAAGGTTGCGCTGAGCGCCCTGCAGCTCGCTTTTCAGTGCGGTTGCAATGGGGTTGGCCTGTTCCTGAGCAGCGAGCGGCGCGGCCAGAGGGACTGTCAGGACGCATGCGGAAAGCGCCATGCCTGTAAGAAACGATCGCATCGTAGGTATCCCGTCGGTTGATTGGTGAGATTACGGTGCCCGAAGGCTGCTGAAACGTGTCCCGGAGCGGGGCAGAACCGCAAGGACTCGAAGCGGAATTTCCTCAAGTGCCCTCTCGAAGAAAGCCGTCCGCGGTGTCAGGTTTATCTGATGAACATTCGCCTATTAGTCGCGCTGATCGCGGCCGCAGTGCTGTCGCTGCCGGCGGCCGCGACAGCGCAGCGCGCCCCCGTGGATACAACCACGCCAATTCTACTGATTCCCGATCGCGTATTCGACGCCCCCGCCGGCGTCGAGCGCCCGGGCTGGGTGGTGCTCGTACGCGGGGAACGAATAGTAGCCGCCGGGCCTCGCGCAGAGATCTCGATCCCAGCTGGCACTCGCGAAGTTCAACTCGCCGGTACGACGCTCATGCCTGGTCTCATAGAGGCGCATTCGCACATGATGCTGCATCCGTACAACGAGACTTCGTGGAACGATCAGGTATTGAAGGAGCCGCTCGCGTTACGGGTTGCGCGGGCGACGGTAAGTGCCCGCAACACCCTACTAGCTGGCTTTACGACTGTGCGCGATCTTGGAACGGAAGGCGCGGGCGACGCCGATGTGGGCCTCAAGCAGGCGATCGACCGCGGAATCGTACCAGGCCCGCGCATGCTGGTGGTCACGCGCGCAATTGTCGCGACGGGGAGCTACGGTCCCAAGGGATTCGACCCGCGCTGGGACGTGCCGCAAGGCGCGCAGGAGGCGAGCGGAATTGACGGTGTCATGCTCGCAACGCGCGAGCAGATAAAGGCCGGCGCCGATTGGATAAAAGTCTATGCCGACTATCGCTGGGGGCCGCGCGGTGAGGCGATGCCGACGTTCACCGAAGCGGAACTAAAGGCAATTGTAGACGTCGCGCATTCCAGCGGTAGGATGGTGACGGTGCATTCCACCACGGCGGAAGGCATGCGCCGCTCGGTACTAGCCGGTGTCAATACCATCGAGCACGGCGACGACGGAACAGCCGACGTTTTCAAGCTCATGGCGCAGCACGGCGTGGCGCTTTGCCCAACGCTCGCAGCTGGCGACGCGATCGCTCAGTACGGCGGTTGGCGCAAGGGAACTGATCCGGAGCCCGCGCGGATCACCGCGAAGCGCGTCAGCTTCCGGGCTGCGCTCGCCGCAGGTGTGACGATCATCAATGGCAGTGACGTGGGCGTCTTCACGCACGGGGACAACGCGCGCGAGATCGAGATGCTCGTGGATTACGGAATGACTCCGGCGCAGGCGCTACAGTCCGCGACTTCGACTTCGGCCCGGATCCTTCACCTGGATGACCGACTCGGAAGTGTCAAACCAGGCCTTTATGCCGACCTGATCGCGGTGGCCGGCGATCCGATCGCCGATATTCACTCGATCCGCCAGGTGCGTATGGTAATGAAGGGCGGGGAAGTCGTGCGGGAGGGCCCGGCCCACCCCGCGATTCCGTCCGCCCCGTAGTCGACGGTTGCCACCGAGCGAGGAACGCCGCAGAATTAGGTCCCACTCCGTCCGGAGATTGATGCCTCTCGATTCAAAGACCCCCCCGCAGCCGCGGCTCGCGCTACGCGTCGGCGTCAGCGGTCACCGAATCAACCGGCTCCTCTCCGACCCGGAAAAGTTCGCGGAAATCAGGCTACGCGTGCGCGAGGCGCTGATCGAGATCAGGCGCGCCGCGCTACAGGCAGCTTCCTGGTACCCGGGGGTGTACAGCACCGCGGAGCCGTTGTTTCGCATTGTGACTCCACTCGCCGAAGGCGCGGATCAGTTAGTGGCGGAAGAAGGCATCGCTCAGGGCTACAAACTGAACGTGCTCCTCCCATTCGCGCCGGAAGCGTACAAGGGATTCTTTGAAGCGCCGGCCGATACGCTGTACGAGCATCCGCGTGCGGCGTTCGACCGTCTCATGGCGCTCGAATGTGTCGAGTGCGTCCAACAAATGGACGGAGCGTCCGACGCCGACCATCGGCCGGCTTCTTACCTCGCCGTCGGACAGGCAATGCTCAGGCATAGCGATCTTGTCATCGCCATCTGGGATGGCAAGCCGTCGAACGGATTGGGCGGCACCGGCGATATCGTGAGCGAAGCGCAGAAGCTGGAGATCCCCGTCGTCTGGATCGACATTGGGAACCCCACGACTTGGACACTCCTCCTTCCCACGCAGAGGCAATCGGCTGGCACTTCGGTTGAAGCACTCGGCGCCGTCGTACGCGACCTGCTTGCACTACCGCCGGAGGAACCAACAGGGGACGACCAGGAGTCGGAACTAACGCCACTCACCGAGTTTCTGTCGACGCGAGCCCGGAAGTCGGTGCACAATCTCTTTAACTTTCTGGTACGCGCATCGGCACTCGAATGGCCCTTCAGAAAGCGATCCGAGTACGATCAGGAGGATTTTGCGGGGCGGGCGCGCGACGAGTGGAGCCGCGAGTGGAGCGAGGCGCCAGCGATTCCGAGCGAACTGCAGGATGCACTGCGCGACCATATTCTCGAGTATTACGCCTGGGCGGACGGCCTCGCCGAGCAATTCGGCTCACTTTATCGCAACGTGTTCTCGCTCATGTATCTGCTCGCACCTGTCGCAGTGGTAGGCGCGCTACTGGCCGAATTTGGGCCGAGCATAACGGGCGTCGAAGGTCTCGGCTGGTCGTGGGTGGCGTTAGCCGAACTTGCGTTGCTCGCCTGGATTCTGTGGCGGTACCGTCAGGCATCGAACGGCCGGTATCACCGACGATGGATAGACTACCGCTCGCTTGCCGAACAGATACGCCATCTCGTATTCCTCTGGCCGCTCGGCCGGCCAACGCGCACCCTTCGGTTTCAGGGCGAGAGCGCGACTGAAGCCGAGGAGTTCACCTGGATCGCGTGGTATTGCCGCGCGATAGTCCGCGAAATTTCTGTGTGCGGCGGCGTCATGACACCCGAATATCTGAGTGCGTGCCGAAGCCTGTTGTTCGATCGCGCACTGCCGAGCCAGATTCAGTACCACATTCACAATGAGCGGCGGATGCACCGCGTTCACCGCAATCTTCATCTCTTTGCAACATCGCTATTTGCGGTGGCAGCATTCATCGCGGTAGTGCACCTTGGCGGGCTCTGGTACGAAGGGCGACTATCGCTATCATACATGTTCGGACGCGTTGCGACCACGCGTATCAGTCATGTGCCCGAGCCAACGTTCGTCACGTTGGGGATTCTATCCGTCTTTCTCCCCACAGTCGCGGCTACCGTACACGGCTTTTTGAGTCAGGGAGATTTTTGGAACATTGCACGGCGATCGCGACGCATGCACGAGGATCTATCGGCGCTGCGCGAACAGATCGCCGACCGTTCGGCCACGGGTGCCCAGCTCGGCGACTCTGCCGAAGATGCGGCGGAGTCCCTGCGCGACGAGGTGCTGCATTGGCGTGTGTTCGTGCGGCTCAAGCCCATATCGCTGCTATGATTCCGGCGCGAGCGGGAGAACCCCCGTCATGACCGGAAAGGTCGCGATGTTCATCAGCTATCGGCGCGACGACACCGCTGGTCACGTAGGGCGGCTTTACGACGCACTGGCTGCACGGTATGGCTCGCAGCAGATCTTTGTGGACATAGATCACATCGGTCCCGGCGAGGATTTTGTCCGGGCACTTGACGATGCAGTGGCAAAATCGATGGTGATGCTCGTCGTCATGGGCAAGCGATGGGTGGTGGATGAATCTGGATATTCGCGTCTCCAGAACCCGAACGACTTCGTGAGGTTAGAGGTAGTTGCGGCGTTGCATCGAGGGTTGCGAGTAATTCCGGTGCTGGTGCAGGGTGCGCCGATGCCGAGTACGCGCGACCTGCCGCGTGACCTTCACGATCTCACAACGCGTAATGCGTTTGAGCTGAGCGATCTTCGCTGGAAGGAAGACAGCAAGCGCCTGATGGGCGAGTTGGACCGGATAATCAAATCGTTGTATCGGCCCAAAAAGCGCGAGCCGAAAGAGCAGTCTCCGGCTGCGCCAAAGTGGGTGAAGTGGGTAGTAGGCGCCGCATTGCTGGTTGGTGCCGCTGGCTATGCGAAGAGCAGGGTGAAGCCAGTCGCTGATGGAGCGTATTTCCGAGCCGGCAATCCAAACCCGGAGCCGCCAGCTCCTCCGGAAAACGTTGCCTACAACGGGACCTCAGCGAAGACAGACGCGCGTCGGTGGCGTGGCGACGCGCAATTGGTGTGGGTGGATATTCAACAGACGAGCACGCCCACCGCGACCGGGGCACGTCCATTCGCTGTGCTGTACCAGTTCGTATCACCCCAGGATGGGCGCCTCATGAGCGTCGTGGACGGTCCGGCAGGTCGCACATACGCACCGGTCAACGTACCGATACAAACCGCGATCTATCCAATAGTGATGCCGTTCATGGATCTATCGGAAGCGATCAAAATCGCGCAGGCCAGCGGTTTCTCCGGCGCGTTTACGCGCGCGTATTTGTACTGGCGACCGCTTAAGGGGAAACCGGCTGTTCTCGTATGGACTATCTATCCATTCACGCCAGGCCAGGGCGCGACGCAATATAACGTTGACGCGCAGACGGGAGTGATAGTGCCAATCCCCGAGCTGATGAACTAGGCGCGCTACTTGTAACCTGCAGCTTGCATGGTGAATAGCTCGTTGTAGAGGCCGCCGCGCGCGAGCAATTCTTCGTGCGTGCCTTCTTCCTCAAGCTGACCGTTTCGTAGCACGACGATCCGGTCGGCCATGCGCACCGTCGAGAATCGATGCGAGATCAGGACCGCCATTCTTCCGGCGACCAGTTCCGAAAAGCGCAGAAATACTTCATACTCTGCGCGCGCGTCGAGCGCCGCGGTGGGTTCATCGAGGATCAGTAGCTGCGCCGCGCGGAGGTATGCGCGCGCGAGCGCGACCTTCTGCCATTCGCCCCCCGAAAGATCGACTCCGTTCTCGAAGCGACGTCCCAGCATCTGGCGATACCCGTCCTTGAACCTGGGAAGCAGCGAGGCCGCGAGTGACTGCTCGGCGGCATTCTCGATAAGTGTGGAGACCGGTTGGTCCGTACCTTCGAGCGCATGCTCGACTGCATTGATCTCGCCGACGCCGATGTTCTCGTCGAAGCGCATGTCGTATCGCACAAAGTCCTGAAAGATCACCCCGATCGTTGCACGCACCGAAGCAAGATCGTAGTCACGCAGATCGCGGCCGTCCAGGAGAATTTGCCCCTCACTTGGATCGTACAGGCGCGCGAGAAGCTTGGTAACTGTCGTCTTGCCCGCGCCGTTCTCACCCACCAGCGCGATTCGCTCGCCCGGCTTGAGAGTGAGATTGAGTCCGCGCACCGCCCAGCGCTCCTCGCTGCCGGGATACTGGAAACCGACGTTCTCGAAGACGAAGCCGTGTTGAACGGGATCGGGAACCATTGGCGCGTTGAGCTGGCCGGCGATCGTCGGCTTCATGTCGAAGAATTCGAACAGATCGCGCAGATATAGTGCCTGTTCGTACACGCCGCTCGCCGCCATGAGAATGCTCTGAATCACATCGCGACCGCGGCCGAACGATGCGGCGAGAAACGTGAGAGTACCAACTGAGATCTGGCCGCGTACTGCGCTCAGGATGATTATTACGTAGGCACCGTAATATCCGAGAGTTCCCAGAAACGACAGCAGCGTGCTGACAATTGCGCGCCGGATGGAGAGCTTCTTGTTCTCGTCGTAAAATCGCTGCGATAGCTCGTCGTATTTTCGTGTGAGCCAGCCGGCAAGTCCGAACATGTGGACTTCTTTGGCCGTCTCGTCGCTCGCGCCGACATAGCGTAGATAGTCCAGCTGACGGCGTTCGGGGGTCCAGCGAAAGAGCAGTGAGTATCCCAGCGACGCGTAGTGCGTTTCGCCCAGGAAGCTCGGAACTATCGCGATCACCAGCAGCACGAGAAGCCACGGGCTGCTGACGACGAGGGCTCCCGCCAGCGTTATGAGTGTGAGAAAATCCTGGCCAATCCCCAGAAGTTGCGTGAGCAGCGCGATACGGCCGACTGTCTGCCGTCGAGCTCGCTCGAGGTGATCGTAGAAGTCGGGATTTTCAAACTGAGCAAGATCGAGCGTCGCCGCGTGCTGCATCAGGCGGACACTCATCTTGTTGGAGAAGAGGTCGCTCAGCAGGCTTTCGACCAACGCGGAGACGCGCGCCATTATCTCGCCCGCTGCAACTATCACGAGCTCCATGACGATGTAGCGCCACAGGTTCTGCAACGTGCCATTCCCAGATCGTGACGCGATCACGCCATCGATTATGAGCTTGCCAATCCAGAATGTCGCAACCGGAATGAACGCGCGCGCGATACGCAACAGCACCATCGTAAGCGCATATCCGCGGTGCGTTTGCCACACCATGCGCACGAGCGGGGGCACGTGACGCAAGGCCGCGCGGCGATCTGCCCATGTTGCGTTCTCGACTTCTTCTGTCCGACGGCTGCGACCGCCCCGTCCCCCTCCCCCTCCGCGCGGCGTGGTCATTTAGCGGGCAACCTGATGACCGTCCGATTCCCACGCTGAGAATCCGCGAATCAACTCATGGACGTCATCGAAGCCGAATGCGTCCAGTGTCGCGGCGCCAACCGCTGATCGAGCCCCGTGCTGGCAGTGTAGGATGATTGGCCGGTCGCGCGGAATCTCATCCAACCGAGTGTGAAGAGTCGGCAGTGGCATCAGCACTGAGTTGGGGATGTGGCCGCGACTGTACTCGTCCTCGTTGCGAACGTCGAGGATCAGGACGTCGGACGCGGGCGGCAGGCCTGCCACCTCGTTGCTCTGGAGCATTCGTGGCAGAGAGAGAGCGTGTGGCACCGGTGCGTCGCGGTTGCGCAGTTTCATCGCACCGAAATAGGGGGGTGCGGCTGGCTGGCCCTCGAGAACGCGTTCCACGAACTCGTGTTCCGTCATCGGCGCGAAGGCCCAGTTCGCGGCGCGCTCGTAACCAAGCGTGGACTGCGACGCCGAACTCATCGCCTTGCCGCACGCAGACCCCGCACCGTGGCCTGGCCAGATCTGAAGGTGGTCGGGCTGGTCCTTGAACTCTTGTAGCGAGCGGAAGAGAGACGCAGCCGCGGCCCGCATCGTGCCGGCCTTTCCGGCGGCGCGCTCGAGCAGGTCAGGTCTGCCCACATCCCCTACGAAGATGAAGTCACCGGTGATCGCGCCGACCGGGACCGCGCTGCGCGCGCCATCTGTGACGACGAATGTCAGGTGTTCGGGCGTGTGACCCGGAGTGTGCAGTACGTCGAAGCGCACCAACCCGAGCGTAATGTTGTCACCGTTGCGCAGAACGCGCACGGCTGGTTCCTGGGCAAACGCATATTGCCAGTCGGCGCCGCCCTCGCCAGACACGCTGAGTTGCGCGCCGGTCGCAGCCGCAAGGGCGCGCGATCCAGAGGCGAAATCGGCGTGGATGTGCGTCTCGGTTACGGCGGTGATCCGGAGGCCTTCATCGCGAGCGGCGCGAAGATAGGTCTCCACATTCATGTTTGGATCCACGATGATCGCTTCGGAGCTGCGTTCGCAAGCGAGCATGTAGCTGGCCTGTGCCAGCCCATCGTCGTAGAATCGGCGGAAGATCATTCGTAGGCTTGGGCCGTTGGATGCGCACATGCCCAGACCGCGCGCGGCCGGGATTAGCAAGATAAACTGGGTCGAGCAGGTCGGACGCGGAAGCAGCTTCGGCTCTCCCGCAGCGCGACCTGTGATCCGGTAAATTGTCCCGCATGACTCCTGCGATTGTAACCGAGCGGCTCAGGAAGGTTTATCCGGCAACCGCCGGGTCTGGTCCGGGAGCCGAATCGTCCACCTGGGCGCCTGCTGGCAACGTGCCACCGCGTGGCGCTGCCGAGACGGTCGCGCTGGAGAGCCTGGATCTGATTGTCAACGAGGGCGAGTTTTTTGGGCTCATTGGTCCGAACGGAGCTGGAAAGACGACGACGATCGGGGTTCTTACAACCCGAGTGCTTCCAACCAATGGCAGCGCACACGTGGCGGGCGCAGACGTGGTTCGGCAGAGTGTGACGGTGCGCCAGCGAATTGGCGTAGTGCCGCAACGCCCCAATCCAGACCGCTCGCTTAACGCGTGGGAGAATCTCATCTTCCATGCCGCCTACTTTGGTGTGCCTCGCAGTGAGGCGGGGCGCCGCGCGACCGTGCTACTCGAACGCCTCGGGATTGCGGACAAGGCGCGCATGAAGGTCGATCAGCTCAGTGGAGGCCAGCAGCAGCGCCTGATGATCGCGCGCGCTCTGATCCACGAGCCAACGATTCTGTTTCTTGACGAGCCGACGGTGGGATTGGATCCCAACGCGCGAAACTCCCTCTGGGAGATACTTCGCGAGTTGCACCGCCAGGGGCGCACTATCGTCATGACGACGCACTACATGCCGGAGGCTGACGAGTTGTGCGACCGAATTGCACTTATCGATCGTGGAAAACTGCTCGCACTCGACACGCCTGAGAACCTCAAGCGACAAACACCGGACGGTTCTCTGGAGACGTTCTTTATTTCCAGATCCGGTAGGAGGTCTGACGCATGAGTGTTAGCGCCGTCCAAGCTCCGATCGCCACAATCGCCAATCCGCATCCGCCCGTTCCGGCGAGCCGGGTCTTTGTTGCGTTACTCAGCCGCGACTTTCGCGTCGCGCGCCGGGAGCTTCCGTTCTTCCTGATTCGAACGATCATGCAGCCGCTGCTGTTCGTGATAGTCTTCGGCTACTTACTTCCAAAGATGGGTTTCACGCAACCGGGATATCAGGCGGCATTGTTACCGGGAATCCTCGCGCTGAGCCTGTTGCTGGCATCGATGCAATCGGTGACATTGCCAATGGTTACGGATTTCGGGTGGACCAACGAGATCGAGGATCGACTGTTAGCTCCAATCCGTGTCGAGCTTGTCGCGATCGAGAAGATCGTCAACGCGATGGTGCAGGGAATCATTGCAGCGGCGGTCGTGCTACCGCTGGCGCGCCTCGTGATGGGACCAGTGGCTGGGTTCACGTTCTCGCACGTCCCCGAGCTAGTCTTGATTGTCGTCCTCGCGGCTGCTGCTGCTTCTGCGTTCGGGCTATTGGTGGGAGTGCTCATAAGCCCGCAACAAATCGGCTTCATGTTCAGCCTGATCATCACACCGATGATCTTCTTCGGCTGCGCATACTATCCGTGGCGCGGACTGGATGTCATTCCCTGGCTCAAGTATGCGGTGCTCGTGAACCCGCTGGTCTACATCTCCGAAGGCCTGCGCGCGGCTCTGACTCCGTCCATGCCGCACATGCCGTTCACTGCGATCGTCGCAGCATTGTCATTTCTGACCATCGCGTTCACATGGGCCGCGCTCGTGCGCTTCAGAATGCGGGCACTCGGCTGATGGCGCCGTTGTCAGAACCATTCGACAAGTTCGGCGAAATGTTCGCGCGCGCGCGCACAGAGCTTCCGCGCGAGTGCTTCCCCGATTCTAACGCGATGTCGCTCGCAACCGTTGGCACGGATGGCCGGCCGTCGAACAGGATAGTGCTGCTCAAGGCATTCGACGAGCGTGGTTTTGTGTTTTACACGAACTTCGAAGGCCGAAAGGGGGCCGAATTGCTCGGTAATCCCTGCTGCGCTCTGTGCTTTCACTGGCCACCCCTGGAATTGCAGGTTCGCATCGAAGGATGCGCCGAGCAGGTAACGCCGGCCGAAGCGGATGCGTACTTCGCGACGCGCGCACGTGCGAGCCAGCTTGGCGCGTGGGCGTCCATTCAGAGCAGACCTATGGAGAATGCAGGCGATCTGGAGCGACGGTTGGTGGAGTTCGAAGCACGATTCAGTGGAGCGAGCGTGCCGCGGCCGCAACACTGGTCCGGCTTTCGCGTGGTTCCTTCGCACATAGAGTTCTGGCGTGGCCGGTTGAGTCGGCTGCACGATCGCACGGTTTACGATCGCGACGGTGACACGTGGCGTGTCGAGACGCTGTACCCATGATTAGAATCCGAGCATGACGACTACATCCCACCCCGAACCGTTCGCGCAGATCGGCGCCGAGCCATGGACGATCGACGAGTCTCGCGCACTTTACAATACCGATGGGTGGGGCAACGGATACTTCGACATCAATGCGAAGGGACATGTGGTCGTTCGTCCGGACAAGGACGAGTGTGGACGCGAGCTGGACTTGTTCGAGCTTGCGATGGATCTCGAAGCGCAGGGCGTTGGCATGCCGCTGCTGATTCGGTTCTCGGACATCCTTCGCTCGCGCATCGGCGATCTGCACGAGCGGTTCATGTCTGCGATCAAGGAATTCCAGTACACTGGCGGCTACACCACGATCTATCCAGTCAAGGTCAACCAGCAACGCCATGTGGTGGAAGAGATAGTCGAGTTTGGCCAGCCGTTCGGTGTCGGCCTGGAGTGCGGTAGCAAGCCAGAGCTGCAGGCCGTCCTGGGCCTCGCGGAGACTACGGGCCACGTGATCGTCTGCAACGGCTATAAGGACGAGGAGTTCATGCGCCTCGCTCTAATGGGTCAGAAGCTCGGTCACCAGGTCTTCATCGTGATGGAGCAGGTGAGTGAGGTTGATGTGCTGTTGCAGGTTGCGGCCGAGCTGGACGTGCGGCCAAATATCGGCATCCGCATAAAACTGTTCGCCGAGGGCGCGGGTCGTTGGGCTGAGAGCGGCGGCGAGAAGTCCAAGTTTGGACTGAGTCCGTCGCAGCTCGTTCGCGTCATCGACAAGCTCACGGATGCCGGATACCTGGACTGCGTGCATCTGCTGCACTTCCATTTGGGCTCGCAGATCACCGACATCCGCTACATCAAGGCAGGCCTGCAGGAGATAGCGCGGTACTACTCCGAGCTGCGCAAGATGGGAGTCGACGTCACTCACGTTGATGTGGGCGGCGGGCTGGGCGTGGATTACGACGGAACCCGGTCAACATCGCATGCAAGTGTCAACTACACTTTGCAGGAATACGCGAATGACATCGTGTACACTCTTGCGGAAGCGTGCAGGGAGGAGGAGCTTCCCATGCCGCACATTATCAGCGAGTCAGGGCGCGCGCTCACGGCGCACCACGCGCTGCTATTGCTGAGCGTAATTGACGTGGAATCGGTAACCGAGGTTGTCGCGCCGGAACTGTCTGAGGACGATCACGCGTTGCTGCACGAGATGGCTACTGACCTTGAGACCGTGAACACGCGCAGGCTACGCGAGGTGTTTCACGACGCGACATTCGACAAGGAGCGCGCACAGCAACTGTTCGCGAGTGGCGTGTTGTCGCTCAGAGAACGGGCACGCGCTGAACAGTTGCACCTCGCGATCATCAATTCCGTCGCCCGCGAAGCACGCAAGGACCGGGAAGAGTATTCGGAGATAATCGAGGATCTGGAAGCGATGCTGGTGGATCGCTACTTTTGCAACTTCTCGCTCTTCCAGTCGCTGCCGGACAGTTGGGCGATCGATCAATTATTCCCCATAATGCCAGTGCACAGGCTCGACGAGGAGCCGGTTCGCCGCGGAACACTTCAGGACGTCACGTGCGACAGTGATGGCAAGATCGACCGATTTGTTGGTGGTGACCGCAACGCGCCACGCCAGAGCCTGGAGCTGCACCCGTTCCACGACGGTGAGCCGTACATCATCGGGATATTTCTCACCGGTGCGTATCAAGAAATACTTGGCGATCTGCACAATCTGTTCGGCGATACAAACGCTGTGCACATCCGGCTCAAGGCACACGGGTACGAGATCACCGACCTAGTCCACGGCGACACGGTTACCGAGGTGCTCGCCTATGTTCAGTTTCGCGCCGCTGACCTATTGACGACATTCCGTCGCAAGGTCAGCAACGCCAAGAACATCACCCGCGACGAGGCCAACGCATTTATCGCGGACTACCTCGCGGGATTGGAAGGCTACACGTATCTGGAAGGCGACGCAGCCAGATAGCGCTGTCGCGGCGGGCACGGCGGCCTGCCGCGACCGCTGCTACGCCTCGAATCTCCGGCTCACTTCGGGCCAGTTGACCACGTTCCACCACGCGGCCACGTAGTCCGGGCGCTTGTTCTGATACTTCAGATAGTACGCGTGTTCCCATACGTCAACGCCGAGGATCGGATGCTTGTCTTCCATGATCGGCGTGTCCTGGTTTGGCGTGCTCGTGATCGTGAGCTTGCCCGCGTCCTTGACGAGCCATGCCCAACCTGAGCCAAATCGCTTAGCGGCTGCGTCGGCAAACTGTGTCTTGAAAGTCGCGAAATCACCGAACGATTTCTTGATCGCATCGGCAAGCTTACCCGTTGGCTCGCCGCCAGCATTCGGCGCCATGATCTCCCAGAACATCGAGTGATTCCAATGACCGCCACCGTTGTTGCGCACGGTTGCGCGTATTGCTTCGGGCACCGAATCGAGATGTTGAAGCAGATCGTCGAGCGACTTTGCCTGAAGCTCGGGAGCTTTCTCCAGGGCGCCGTTCAGGTTATTCACGTAGGCCGCGTGATGCTTGTCGTGATGGATCTCCATCGTGCGAGCGTCGATGGAGGGCTCCAGCGCGGCGAAAGAATACGGGAGGGCAGGAAGCGTAAATGCCATGATGTCAGTTCTCCGGTTTGGATTTAAGGCGTGCGATAATCGCAGGCAGAATTGAAAGGAAGACAACTACCACGATGACCAACTCAATGTGCTTGGCGACACCGGGAAATGTGCGTCCAAGGAACAACCCGATGAGGAGCATAGACCATACCCATGCCACTCCACCCACCACGTTGTAAGCCAGAAAGCGGGAGTATTGCATCTCGCCCATTCCGGCGACTACCGGTGCAAACGTCCGGATAATAGGCATGAAACGCGCAATGATGATCGTCTTCCCGCCGTGCCGCTCGTAGAACTTGTGAGCCCTGACGAGGTGTTTGCGGTTGAACAGAAGCGAATCTTCCCGGGTAAACAGTCGTGGACCGCTCGCTTTACCTATGTGATAGCCAACCGTATCGCCTGCAACCGCGGCGACACACAGGATCAGACCAAGGAGCCATACGTCGATGTACCCCTGCGATCCCAACAATCCAGCTGAAACCAGAAGGGAATCGCCTGGCAGGAAGAAGCCGATGAGGAGTCCCGTTTCTGCGAAAATTATCGCCGCCATGCCGGTGTATCCGGCCGCTTGTACCAGTCCGCTTATGTCGCGCAGCCGGTTGAACAGCTCCGATATACCGTGCATTCTGTGGGGGTAGGCATTGATGACTTCACCGTGAGGCGGGTTGGGATCTCCGACCGGGCCGAACAGGTGTTCGAAAAGGCGTCCAACGCATTCCTGACACTTTTGGGGTTGGCTTGGGCCTTCTCCATCGCGACAGCAAGGGCGACCGGCGACAAAGTTAACATCGTAACGCCAGCCACCGCCGCGGTGGTGAACGGTCTCAGCTCGGCGGACGCACCCACCGCGGCATATGTCACTGACGTCGTGGGCAGGGCGGTGGTTGCCAAAATCGAAGGAGATGCGACCGGCGAGAGCGGCAAGCTGCAGGCGACAATTCGCGCCGCCGCCGGGAGTCCGGGCATCGTGAAAGCCGCATTTGCGGCGTCTGGCACGCTGCAGCGGATTGCCGATTTCAGCGTCATAACGCCGCGGCCCGCGAAGGACGTTCGCCGCGGTCGGCTGGGCCTCTATTTCATCGGCAACTGGCCGCGCGCCAGCATCAGCACACGCGGTCGTGTGCCATACAGACCGCCAACCGGATTTATCGAGGTAACACCCGCGAACGAGAACACTCGGTTATCCGAGCACTTCCAAATACGTGACTTTCTCACGCACGACCAGGCCAACGTATGGCCCAAGTACGTAGTGACAAGCATGAAGCTCGTCGACAAGCTGGAGCTAGTTCTAGCAGACCTCAAAGCTCATGGCATCAATCCTGAAGGAGTGCGCGTGATGAGCGGCTTTCGAACCCCTCAATACAATCGCGGCGGCGGCGATCCCAGAGGCAGGGCCAGCCTCAGCCGGCACATGTACGGCGACGCGGCCGACATCTACATCGAAAGCAACGCTAGCGGCCGGATGGGCGACCTGAATCACGACGGGCGCATCAACATGGAGGACGCGCGCGTGATACTTGCTTCTGTGGATCGGGTGGAGCGGGCGCATCCGTCGCTCGTAGGTGGCTGCGGGATATACGTTGGGAACGGGGTGCACGGCCCGTTCGTTCACATTGACACGCGCGGCTACCCCGCGCGTTGGACAGGAACGGGAGATTGAGTATGGCGGACGCGGAAGTGAGCGAGCGAATTGTCCCACGAAGCAGCACCGCAGCGACCCCCGAAGCCGTTGTCGCCGCTGACGACCCACGCGGCCGCCGGCCAACGGCTAGTCCAAGGATGCAGGTGCGGGCGGCCGATCTCGAGCCATATATCGGTCTCAAGTACTTGTCCCGATTGTTCAAGCTCATGGCAGTCGTGCTCATCCTCCTGCTTGTATCTGAGGTCATCACTGGCCTTGTCGAGGGAGGGATCGAGGCACTTCCAACGCTCTTGGGAGAGGTCAGCCGTCTCGTCGTGTTCGCAGGTCTCCTCTGGGGGAGCGGCGATCTTGCGATCCTGCTAATCGACATGGGGCACGATCTCCGTGCCACTCGCATACTCATCGGTCGCCAGTTGGCCCATAGCATGGACGAGCAACACGCGAAAATTGATCCGGGAATGTCACTCCCAGCACGTGATTCGGAGCCGCCGGTATGACTGTTGCGCTTGTGGCTTCGTAGTCAGGCTCACACTCTCTCGGATGAGGCTCTAAAATGCTCTGGACAATAGCGGTAATCCTGTTCGTGCTGTGGCTGCTCGGGTTCCTGGTCTTTCCCGTCGTAGGCGGACTGATTCACATACTGCTTGTGCTTGCGATAATCGTCGTAATTTTCCGGGTGATAACTGGTCGGCGCCCGGTGGTCTAGCAGGACCAACGCGCGGGTGATGGGCGCCGTCGAGCAATTGCTCCGGCGCCGTCACGGTCCTTACCCTCGCAACCCGCGCAGATTGTAGCATGACAGATACTCCCGCATCGGAGACAACGACATCGAGCGTCGCGCCACGCGTACTATCCGTCAACGTCGGCGCGGTTCGCGATGTCGAATGGCGTGGCGAACAAGTCCGCACCGGTATCTGGAAAGAACCCGTTGCAGGGCGCGTGACACTTCGCGGCGTGAACCTGGCCGGCGACGATCAAGCCGATAGGACGGTGCATGGCGGCATCGATAAGGCCGTTTACGCCTATGCCACCGAGGACTATCGATACTGGAGCGAGCATGAGCGTATCGACATTCATCCAGGTCTGTTCGGCGAAAACCTTACGGTGCAGGGTCTCGATCTCGGCTCGGCGTTAGTAGGCGAGCGCTGGCAGGTTGGAACCGCGGTGCTCGAGGTCGCGCAGCCGCGGTTGCCCTGCTTCAAGCTCGGCATCCGCATGTGCGACGTTCATTTCCCCAGGCTGTTTCAATCCGTCGGTCGCCTCGGCGCATACCTTCGAATAATCGAGGAAGGGGACGTAGGTACCGGAGATCTGATTGACATCATCCATCGCCCAGCGCACGCCGTCACACTTGGCGCAATGGCAGATGCACTCAGCGATCGCCGACTGGCGCCAGCGCTGAGCGCCGCCGCGCAGTTACCGGAGTTCTGGAGGCGGCTAGCCTCAGGTGATTCATCCGGCGAGTAGCCGCGCGACCGGCTGTCTGGCACCACGACACGATGTATGACGGATTTGGACGCACTTCTAGTACCTTACGCCGTGCCTGAGACCATTCTTTCCCGCGTTGTCGTTGTGCTCTTCGAGCCCCAGGACCCCGTAAACATCGGTGGCACGGTGCGCGCGATGAAAAATTTCGGGGCTACAGAACTGCGCCTCGTGCGGCCATGCGAGTACACCGATGTCAGGCTGGCCGGAATCGCGCACGGCACGAGCGACCTCATCGAGCGCATTCGCCACTTTGATTCGTTGGATGAGGCGTTGGCCGACTGCGTGAAGGTTGCGGCGTTCACCGCGCGCCGGCGTGCGGCGAAACGCACGCTGACCGACGCGCGCGCCTCCGCGCCGCTGATCCGGAGCGCCGCTGAGGAGGGAAAAGTCGCGCTTTTGTTCGGCCGCGAGGACAGCGGGCTCCCCAACGACGCAATGGACCGCGCCCACCTTGTGGTCACTGTTTCGACCACCGATCATAGCTCGCTGAACCTGGCCCAGGCGGTTCTCCTGGCGCTGTACGAGCTGCATCTTGCCGCTGCTGACGCCACGCGGTACATCCCGCCGCCCAAGCGAGACGCGCCCCCGTCCCTGGCCGCGGACTATGAGCTCATGTTCAATGATGCGGAGAAAGCGCTCGAGGCCGTCCAGTTCTTTAAGACACGCCATCACGAGCGAATTATGCGGTCTATCAGGTCGCTGGCTTTTCGCGCTTCGCCCGATACCCGCGAGATCGCGCTGCTTCGCGCGATGTCAATTGAGGTTTTGCGCACGATAGATCGCATCAAGCGCGGCCTTGCATCATAGCCCCGCGCCGGCGATAATTCGCGCACATCTTGGCTTGTGAACCTTTTCACAAAGCCGAGCGTTTCACTCGCCTTTTAACTACGATCCACGGATGGCGTTGCGAAGGAAGTGGTTCACGGTATCGGGTTTCATCGCGATAGCCGCGGCGGCCACGATGCTCTCGGCGTTTAGCGGCGCTTCCACGTCGCAGGGTTTTAGCCCCGAACAGCCGGTTCATTTTCCACATCCCCTGCATGTGCAGACGTTGAAGATGAACTGCCTGTACTGCCACTTCTCCGCCAACAAATCGCCGGATCCTGGAATGCCGGCGGTCGCGACTTGCATGGGCTGTCACGCCCTTGTCGCGACCAACAAGCCGGAAATCAAGAAGCTTGCGGCATACTGGAACAAGAAGCAGCCTGTCCCATGGGTGCGGATGCACAAGGTGCCAGAGTACGTGCACTTCCCGCATATGAGTCACGTGAACGCTGGCGTTTCGTGCCAGACTTGTCACGGGCCGATCCAGAACATGAAGCAAGTCTCGCAGTACTCCTCATTGAACATGGGTTGGTGCGTCAGCTGCCATATCGGCCAGTCGAACCCGCCTTTCAAGGCGCGCTACGACTGCGCCGCCTGTCACTACTGAGTCGCGCATGAGCAATGACGTGAGCACCGAAACAGAATCGAAGGGCATCAAGCGCAGAGACTTTCTCAAGGTGGTTGGCGGGGGAGCGGCGGTCGTGGCCAGCATCGGCTGCACTTCCGACAAGGTCGAGAAGCTGATTCCGTATCTTGTCTCTCCAGACAATACAGTACCTGGCGTTTCGACCTATTACGCGACCACATGCCGCGGATGCGCAGCCTCTTGCGGTGTGATCGCCGAGACGCGCGACGGACGGACTACCAAGCTGGAAGGCAATCCAGCGCATCCGCTCAACCGTGGCGCCTTGTGCGCCACCGGTCAGGCCGAATTGCAGGCGTTGTACAATCCGGACCGCTATCGGTCGCCGATGATTCGCAAGAACGGCAAGCTCGTGGCGGCCAAGTGGGACGAGGCGCTTCAGCTCTTCTCGCAAAAACTCGGTGAGACGCGGTCGCGCGGCGCCAGCGGCGCCGTGTTCATCAATCAGCACGAGTCCGGCTCGTTTCCGGCTTTCCTGGATCAGTGGCTCTCAGACTTCGGCATGTCGCCGCACATCAGCTATGACTCCGGTGTGGACAGCGCTGCGATTGCGGCCCATACGGCGGCCTACGGCGCTGCGTGGCCGCGCTTCGATTTCGGCGCGGCAACGCTGATCGTTTCGTTCGGCGGTGATTTTCTGGATGGATGGGGACCGTCTGTTCCGCAACAGTTGGACTGGTCCGATGCGCGCGCCAAGCTGGTCGGCGCTCCGCGTCTCGTCTACGTTGGTGCGCGTCGCTCGCTCACGGGCTTGAACGCGGACACGTGGATTGACTGCAAGCCAGGCACCGAAGTATCAATCGCGCGGGCTCTCTCAGGAGACATGCCGGTTGCCGCGGCGGCACAGGCGAGTGGCGTTGACCTAGCGCGTCTTCAGTCAGTTGTCGACGAATACCGTGCCGCCAAGCCGGGACTCGTACTTGCCGGCGGACACGTTGCGAACTCAGTCGACCTGTTCACTGTTGTCGCGTCGCTGAATCACTCGAACGGTGCTGTTGGCACGACCATTCGACCGGACCAGGCGATCCTCGGCTACGAAGGAATCGCTCCCGCGTCGGAACTGCGCGCGCTAGTGGATCGCATGAACTCGGGTGCTGTTTCGCTGATCATGGTTCGCGGTGCGAATCCGGCGTATAACATGCCAAGGAGCACGGGATTCGCTCAGGCGATGGCCAAGGTGCCGTTCAAGGTGTCGTTCGCCAGCACCATGAGTGACACGAGCGAAATGTGTGATCTCATTCTTCCGGACCATCACTCGCTGGAACAATGGGGCGACGCGGAGCCAATCCGCGGGACGCTCTCGTTGCAACAGCCATCCATGGATCCGGTGTTCGATTCGCGCGCGACGTCCGACGTGCTGATCACAGTCGCGAAGGGTGATCCAGCGAATGCGGCGAAGTATGCGCTTCCGGACTATCGCAGCTGGCTTATCGCGCGCATTCCGGGCGGCGATGCGGGAATGGCGGCAGCGCTGCCGAAGGGAATCGTCGCCGGATCGTCGCTCGCTCGTACCGCGAAGCCCACTGGGCCCGCAGGGCCGACGTTTGCTACCGCGCCCGATATCGCGTCAACAAATGGAGAAGTCTTTCTTGTAGTCTATCACCACCCGGTGCTGGGCGACGGACGCGGCGCGAACAAGCCGTGGCTGCAGGAGCTTCCCGATCCCGTTACCAAGCTCACGTGGCAGACGGTTGTTGAGATGCATCCGCTCACCGCGGCGAAGATGGGTCTCGACAACAGCGATCTCGTAACTGTATCAACGAGTGCAGGAAAGCTCACTGCACCAGTGTACTTGTATCTCGGCATTCGTCAGGATACCATCGCCGTTGCAACGGGCCGCGGTCACGTGAACGCGGGCCGCTACGCCAAGGCCGGAGAAAACGCGTACGATCTCATCCCGCTAGCGGGTAACGCCGCGGGCGGCCTTGCGCTGGTGAGTACCCGGGCGAGCGTGGCGAAGGCAGGTGGCAGTGTGCTGCTCGCGACGACCGAGGGTTCCGCACGGCAGCATCTTCGCGACATTGCGCGCGCGATTCCAGTTGGTGAGCTCGGCGTTGGTGGCGAACACAAGCATGTGGAGCCAGAGGAAGAGCATCTTCCAGGCGATGCATCGCATGCGTTCCTGCCGGGACTTCGGTCCCCAGTGGCGAACGACGCACAGGGTGATTTTGGCGATCCAACCTCCAAGGACAAGGGGATGTACGATCCCAATCACTGGAGTCACATGGCACAGCGTCGCTGGGCCATGACAATCGACCTCGCGCGCTGCACTGGTTGCGCGGCATGCGTCACGGCTTGCTACGCCGAAAACAACATTCCTACGGTGGGCGCCGAGTGGCAGATCGGGCAGATAATGCCCGACCGAACAGGCTTCGGCGCCAACATCACGCGCAGTCGCGAGATGGCCTGGATCCGTCTCGAGCGCTATTACGAAGGCGGCGAAGATGGTAGCGCCGACTTCGAGACCCGCTTCATCCCAATGATGTGCCAGCACTGCGGCAACGCGCCGTGCGAACCCGTTTGCCCGGTATATGCGACGTACCACGCACCCGATGGATTGAACGTGCAGGTGTACAATCGCTGCGTCGGAACGCGCTACTGCTCCAATAACTGCCCGTACAAGGTGCGTTACTTCAACTGGTTCGGTTACGGTGAGCCGCATCGCCCGCAGTACGCGTTTCCGGAACCGCTCAACTGGCAGTTGAATCCCGACGTCACCGTACGTGGCAAGGGAGTCATGGAAAAGTGCTCCATGTGCGTCCAGCGCATCCGAGGTGCAGAGCATCGTGCCAAGCTGGAGAACCGCGCATTGCGGCCGGACGAGTTCACAACGGCATGCGCTGAGGCGTGTCCGTCCCGCGCGATAACCTTTGGTGACGCTGCGGACGAGACATGGTCGGTGACACGGTTGATCAAGGACGAGCGCGCCTATCATGTATTCGAAGAGCTCAACACATTTACCGCGGTAGTCTACTTGAAGAAAGTCAATCACCCGGCGCCGGCTACTGCGCCGGCGCACGCGTAGGAGCCGCGGATGGCAATCGCTACGCGACCGGTAACGGATGTGGAGCTGCTGCGACGGCCGAACATACCCAGTGCCGACATAAGACTTCCGGCTGTCAAGGATTACGAGCAGGTTGACGACGAAATAGTAGGAACGCTTCACCCGACAGGACAGTGGTTCATCGGGCTGGGAGTTGCGATCCTGTTTCTGTTGATCGGCGCCGGCGCATGGTGCTATCAGATCTACAATGGGTTGGGCGTCGCGGGTTACAATCCACCCGTGATGTGGGGCGTGTACATCATCACCTTCGTGTTCTGGGTTGGTATCGGACACGCGGGAACGCTGATCTCCGCAATTCTCTACCTGTTCCGCGCTGGGTTCAGAACAACGATCTACAGGTGTGCTGAAGCAATGACGGTGTTCGCCGTCATGACTGCCGGATTGTTCCCGATTCTGCACCTTGGTCGCCCGTGGAAGTTCTTCTGGCTCATTCCATATCCGAACTGGCGCTACATCTGGCCGCAGATGAAGAGCCCGCTTGTCTGGGATGTGTTCGCGATTCTGACGTACCTCACGGTTTCCGCGACATTCCTCTACATTGGGCTCGTTCCTGATATCGCGGTTCTTCGGGATCGCGAGACAAACCCGATTCGTAAGCGTCTCTTTGCACAGCTCGCGCTGGGCTGGCGAAATACTGATCGCGAATGGCGTCACTTTGTTCGCGCCTATCTGTTCCTCGCCGCCTTCTCGACACCGCTCGTTCTCTCTGTGCACTCGGTGGTGTCGTTTGACTTCGCAATGTCGGACGTGCCCGGGTGGCACACTACGGTATTCCCGCCGTACTTCGTGGCTGGCGCGATCTACTCCGGCATCGGAATGGTCTTCACGATCATTATCCCGCTGCGCAAGTGGTTCAATCTCAAGCATTACGTAACGATCAACGATCTGGATGCAGCGGCCAAGCTCGCGCTGTTCACCTCACTGGTCGTCGGTGTCGCTTACGCAATGGAATGGTTTGTCGCGTGGTACAGCGGAAGCCCTGCCGAGAAGCAGTTCTTCGCGAACCGTTTGTGGGGACAGTGGTGGTGGGCGTCGGCACTGTTGTACACCTGCAACATGGTACTCCCGCTGTCGCTCTTCTCGCAGTATTGCCGCCGCAACACGACATGGCTCTGGATACTGTCGATCTTCATCAATATCGGCATGTGGTTCGAGCGCTTCGTGATTGTCGTGCCGTCGCTGTCGCATGAATACGAGCCATGGCAGTGGGCGGGCTATCGTCCAACCTGGGTCGATTACGCGATTCTCTGCGGTTCGTTCGGCTGGTTCTCGATGTGGTTCCTGCTGTTCATCAAGCAGTTCCCGTCCATCGCGATCACAGAGATCAAGGAAATCGTCAAGCCTCGCCTCAAGCACCGACACGCGATGGGCATCGACAGCACGGGTCACCCGTTGCCGTACATGCCGGACACGCCTGGGGAGTTCGACTGATGCGCGGTGTTATCGGGCTGTTTCGCGAGCTTGACGCGACCTGCGACGCGATCGCCGTTCTCAAGAAGAAGAAGGTCGGCGAGTTCACGGTTTATTCTCCAACACCGCGCCACGAGATCGAGCACGCGATAGACGCAGGGCCAAGCGCCGTGCGCATATTCACGCTGATCGGCGGGCTTGCTGGTGTGACGTTCGGCTACTGGATCGCAATCTGGATATCGGATTACTGGCCGATCGTCGTCGGCGGGAAGGCGATAGCAACGTGGGTCCCGTACACGATTTTCGGCTTCGAAGTGATGGTGCTCATTGGCGCTCTGGCCACCGTCGCCGGATTGTTCGCAACCGCGCGGTTCCCGCGGATTACCCACACTGTGGGTTACGACAAACGCTTCAGTCATGGTGACTACGGCGTCTGGGTCGAGCCCGCGCCGGACAGGATGCAGGAGGCAGAGCAGTTGCTACGCGATGCTGGTGCCGTGGAGGTGCGTGTTGAACGCTAGAGCAATTCGTGCGCTGCTTGCAGTCGCGCCCCTTACACTCAGCCTGTCAGCGTGCGAGTGGTTCAGCGATTTCCGTCGCCAGCCGTCGCTACACCCGTGGCAAGCGATCCACTGTGATGCTCGTCGTGACGTGTGCGACGAGACCATTCCGTCGCGCGGCAATCCGCAGTACTCCGTATCGGTCTATGGCACTGCCCGTGCCGGCTTCGAGACTTCCTACGGCCCTTTGCCTGGCACCATCGACTCGATGTCGAACATCGTTAACCCGACACCGGTTACGGCTGCGTCACTCGCAAACGGTCACAAGTACTTCGCCATCAACTGCGAAGTGTGTCACGGCGAGAAAGGGTTGGGCGATGGTCCCGCTACGAAATACGGAATGATCGGCATCAATCTTACAATGGATCTCACCAAGAGCCGCTCTGATGGCTACATCTTCGGAATGATCCGGAACGGACGCGGCGCGATGCCGTCGTACAACCGGGTCGAGGAGATGGACCGTTGGGACGTAGTCAATTACATCCGTGCGCTGCAGGGCAAGGTGGCTGACACCGTCCCGACGGGCCCGTTGGCAATGCCCGGCGTCACCGGCCGTTGGGTACCCGGCTACACCCGCACTGCGCCCACCAAGCCAGCACCATTCGTTTCGCCGGCAGAAGGAAGTGCCAAGGCCTGGTATCCGAATGGTGAGACCACACTGCCGTTGAGCCCCAAGTCCCCCAGCGTGGGACCGCCGCTGCTTGACTCGACTATCTACAAGACGGGTCTCCCGCAGGAGATCAAGCGATGAGCGTGCACGCCGATGCGCATCTCTTCACGCGCAAAGAAGTAATTGCTGGCACCCAAGCGCCGATTGCGCGCTGGATAAAGATGGCGTGCGCGATCCTGGCGGTCGTTGGAACGCTGGCATTCATATTCGGCGCGTTCGTCGGCGCCGACCGCGCCTGGCAGGCAGTGCACTTCAACTGGCTGTTCTTCACGACAGTATCGTCGGCCGGCGTTGCGATGGCCGCCGTGCAGCGTATTTCCACCGCTCGCTGGTCTCGACCGATTGTGCGTTTCATGGAGGGTTACGTCGCGTTTTTGCCGGTCGCATTCGTAATCCTCTGCATCACTCTGTTCTTTGGCCGCAATCACATATTCCCGTGGACTCATCAGCCGCTGCTGATCGAGGAAAAGCGCCAATATCTGAACGTGCCGTTCTTCATCACCCGCGACTTGGTGCTGTTCGGCATTCAGACAATCCTGAGCGTGTGGTACATCTACACCTCGGTCCGTTTGGACGTGGGCATTGTTCCGGAAGCTGGCTCTTCGTGGGCGCGCGGAATACGCGAGCGCATGCGCAACAATTTCGGTGAAGAGCGCAGGGAACTGCACTCGACCCACTCGCTACAGGGCAGACTTGCCGTGTTCGTGGTGCTCGCATTCGCCCTGTTCTGGATCGTGATGTCGTGGGACCTGTCCATGTCTCTGGATCCGCACTTCCAGAGTACGCTGTACGGCTACTGGTTTTTCATGGGTGCATGGGTCGCTGCGATCGCATCATGGACGCTGATCACAATGGCGTGGCGCAGCCACCTCGGTCGCCACGACATGATTACCGATGTGCACTTCCACGATCTCGGTAAGCTCTGTTTTGCCTTCACCGCGTTCTGGGGATACCTCACCTTCGGTCAGTACCTGGTTATCTGGTACGGCAACCTCGGTGAGGAGACGCACTGGGCGCGACTCCGTCTTATCGCTCCGTGGAGCTGGGTTACGGTGCCCGTTGTGTTCCTCATGTTCGTGCTGCCGTTCTTTGGCCTGCTCTCTCGCGCGGCAAAGGTGTACTTGCCCACGATGGCGTTCTTCGCCATGTGTCTCGTCGTTGGACTGTATCTGCACCGTTACGACGAGATCTATCCATCCATCTATGGTGTAACAGTGGATGGCAAGCTTCCGTTCGGCCTCTGGGAAGTCGCGATAACTGGCGGCTTCCTCGGGATATGGGGGCTATGCTACATCGGCTTCATGGACGCTTTCCCGCGCATGCGTGTGTTGCTCATGACGTCGCCATTCCGAGATGAAGTTCAGATTCCGGTGAACCCCAAGACCATGGACGCGCTGCCCGCGCACGAGTAGCACGGCTCGGCGGATGCACATCCTCGCCGCGTAGCGTGGCTAGATTTAGGCGGCGCGGGTCACCCTGCGCCGTGCGATAGATGGTTCGGGGGCTTCGTTCAACGGTAGGACATCGCCTTTGCAAGGCGAGAATAAGGGTTCGATTCCCTTAGCCTCCACTTTACAGTGTCACGCATGTAAGCGCGCGGTAGGGCGAATCAGGTCTCGCCCTACCGCGCGCTTTCGATTTCTGAGACCAGTCGTCGCCGCGCATCTGGGTGCAGCGATGCGCTCACTGTGCGTGACGCCGCCGAGATTCGGTCGCGAAGTAGTGCGAAGAGCAGCGACAGCGACGCATCAAACGGCGATTCGGTGACGATACGTGAGAAGTCCATCACCCCAGCTGGACGGTACACTAGCTCGCTCGCGACCAGCGCCGTGCGCTCGGCGGCGACGGACGTCACCTCGTGCGTCACGCGATGCGCCAGAAGTTGTGCGTCTCGCAGCTCGCCAACCACGTCCTGAAAGCGGGCGAGGTCGTCGGACACGCGGGACAGTGCAGGCTGATGCGGCGCGAGTGCTTCGAGCACGTATCGTGTGCGTTTCGCGACGATGCGCGCGTGGTGCAACCGCTTCGTGTCGTCCGGCGACCGGATTCTTGCGAATGCGGTGGCGAGCGCTTCCGCTTGTTGCCCCATCAGTCCCGTGGTAACAGCACGCATGCCAGCGATCTCCTCACGGGTGCGGATGTCTCGTGTTACCACATAACGAGTGAGCTCCCGGCGAAGATCACGTTCCGAACGTGCAAAGTCACGCGCGAGGACCTTTCTGAATCGTCGCCACGCCTGCTTCCGATCGGTTTTAAGACTCCGAACTATCCACTCTGCAGCTTCTAGTCGCGGCTCGCCGAGTGCTTTGCGCTCAGCGATCAGCCAGGCGACTTGCACGTCCAGGTCTCGCAATGCCGTCGTGGCATGGGCGATCCCTGCAAGGCGACGCCGTGTCCGTTTGCGGAGTGTATCGTCCAGGCTTGGCCTGTAGAGGCCGATCCACGCTCGCAGTCGGCGTAGTGCGACCCGGAATTCGTGCACGGACTCGGCGTCGCGCTTCCGGACCCTGTCACGCGCGTCCACCACCGCGTCCAGCGCGAACAGCGCAATCACGCGTGCGGCCCGCTGCGCAGAGTCAGCGTCGGGATCCCAATCGAGTTGCGGTGTCATCCAGTGGAGTTTCTCCTCCCGAATGATACGATGTCCCGAGGTATTTCGCGCCCGACAGGCACGGACACGCGGCTCCAGCCAGGTGCCGGACGCTCGGGCGACTGGCATTCGCCATTGCGCGGGCCCGCTTAACCACGTATCTCGGACGATGGCTTCGGTGAGCAGAATCTCGAATCCGGGATCACGCGGGATAATAGTCGGTACCACGGTCATTCTGGGCGTGGCTGCGATCGCGCTGATTTTTGCGCCCATCGAGGTGGCACGGGCGGTCGGCGTTGCAGACCCAGCGGCGATGGCGATCCCTCTCCAGCTCTACGGTGCCGCGCTTTTTGGCCTCGCGATGACGGGCTGGATGGTAAAAGACGCGATAGTAGGTGGAGTCTTCGGCCGATCCTACGTGGTAGGGAACGCTGGCCACGCCTTTGTGGGCGCGTTCGCCTTGACGAGGCCAGCGCTGGCTCCGGGCGCAACACCGAGCCTTTGGGCTATTTCGGGGGTTTACTGGCTACTCGCCCTCACCTTCGGCTATTTAATGTTCGTGGCGGCACCGCGCTCGCGACAAGGATAGGGATTGATGAAAAGCAGGCGTTCCACCCCCAAAGGACCCAAGCAGAAGAGCGATAACATCGTGATTCTCTACTCGATAGTCTTCTGTATCGCGCTCGTTGTTTACATCCGTTACATCATGTGACCGACGTCGCCTCCGAGAGAGGATTGACTGGTGTTTTTTCTGATTAACACTCCAGCCACCGTGGCGTCCAACTCGGCATAAGTGCGACGGGCATTACCGCGCCGAAGCCGCAGCCCTCGTTGGAGCGACGACGTTGATGGAAGAGATTCGGACCGGTGCGGGGCTTCGCGCTGGTGTGAGGGGCAATGTCCCGTACTCGCGGACTCGCGTGAGCTACGCAACCATTGGAATCGCCACCGCGCTGGCAGCGGCCGTAGCATTGATCACGCGGTCCGTCTGGAATACAGACTGGTCAACCAGTCCACCCGGCGTCATCGGCGTCCCAGTTGTCATCCTCTTCGTAATACTCGCAGTAGGCGCCATCTTCTCCTGCTTTACGGTCGAAGTCCGTAACGACACCTTGGCGTGGTGGTCCGGGTTCGGTGCGTTTCGGCACGAGGTGCGACTGTCGTCGATAGCGCAGGCACAGCCCGCGAGCGCCTCGTGGTACGAGGTGCTCGACATCGCGCCGGGTAAGCGATCGCGCGCGTACGGAGCATCTGGCGGGGATGCGGTAGAGCTTAAATTGTATGACGGATCATCGCTCAAGCTCCAGGCGCGTGAGCCGGAGGCTCTCCTGATGGTGCTCGGCGAGAGGGTCTGAAACCCTACATCGACAACGTAAATGCTCACCGTCAATAAAGCAGTCCCATCGATCGGTTCCGCGGCACCTGACTTCACACTTGCGTCAACGTCGGGCGAGCAGGTATCGCTCGCTTCATTCCGGGGAAAGAGTGCGGCATTGATTGCGTTCTTTCCGCTCGCGTTCACGAGCACGTGCACTGCCGAACTGTGCGAATTCTCAGACGACTACGACGACTTCACACGCAGCGGCGTGGTGGTGCTACCCATATCAGTTGACTCCGTAGCGACACTCAAGGAATTCAAGGCCAAACATCACATGAAAACGGACCTTCTATCCGACTTCAAACGCGAAGCAGGGCAGGAGTACGGCGTGATGTGGAGGGACTCGTTCTACACCAACAGAGCATACTTCCTGGTGGACCAGGGCGGGGTGCTCCGGTGGGAACACGTGGAAGAAACGCCAAGTGGCAAGCGCGGAAACGCGGAGATTCTTGCCGAGATAGCGAAGTTGTGAAGACGGGCGATTAGCGGTGCGTCGGTACCAACGGCGGGTCGGCAGGAATACTTGACAGAAAATATGCCTGCCTGGCGTCACTTGCTGCTATCAGCCATCGCAAAGGTGAATGGCTGCTCTACCAACTGCTTGACGTGTGTCCCGCGTATCGCCGCTGGCGCAAATTGCATTTGCGGCAATGCAGCGCGAACTGCATCGGCGAACAGTTGATTGGTAGCACGCGTAAGGCGGATACTGCCTTGCTCGACTCGTCCTGTCGCGTCCACAACGAATGTGGCGTGCACCTCGCCCTCGACGTGCTTGCTGCGTAGCGCATCCGGATAGCGTGGTGTTGGCGACCCTGGACGTATCGAGGCCGGCGTGGTGACCTGGTACGCAAAGTATGTCCGATTCGGATCCACTGGCATGCGCGACTGCAGCAAGGATAGTCGCGTCTGTTGGATATCCCGTTCTGTGCGCTGCACGCGGAGCGTGGCACTGGTAGAATCCAGCGTGGGCTCCAGTGGCATCCGAGACTGCAGCAAGGATAGTCGAGTCTGTTGAACGTCCAGTTCTGTGCGCTGCGCGCGGAGCGTGGCACTCGTAGAATCCAGTTTCGACCGAGCGCGATTTAGCTCCCGAGTCCGTGTTGCAATTTCACGTGCGATCGTGCGAAGGCTGTCGCGCCGTTGAAGCAGCGCTATCATACTATCGGTACGCACCTTGGGCACGGTATCGCCAGCAATCGATCGGTCGATCAAAGCGGGCGCCAGTCCCGATCGCCGCGTCATCAAAGCGGCCGTCGCCTTGCGCAATGGGAACGACGGAACCGGCGCCGTAAAGGCAGCCGACACTGCTACCGTCGCCGCAAGGCCGCCAATAATTGCGCTTCTATAGCCGGCCTGACGCGTACGCGTCATCGCGCGAAGGCGCAACTCGAGTTGTGACGCGGGCTGCAACAGGCCGACCATCGGGATAGCGATCAAGCCAGTTTTGCGACCGCGCGCCGCGACGTCGAGCAACACGTTCCCGTACAGTTTCGGATTTGGGAACCGGCGTAGCACTCGTGAGTCGCAATCCAGCTCGATTGCGCGGCGCAGCCTCGCCGCACACCACCAGAGCCCAAGGTTCCAGGGCATCAGAGCGAGCGCCACGATTGCGACAAGCAACCGCTCCGGATCGCGCGCCTTGATGTGCTCGCATTCATGCGCCAGCACCAGCTGTCTATGCTCCGGCTGCATTGTGGTCGCCCATGCCGGCACTACAATCCGGTGGGTCAGGAAACCGAGCACCGCCGGGCCAGTGAATGGAGATACGTCTACATCTACGCCGTCTAGCGTCGTCCGCTGCCAAAGCCGTTGCGCGCGACGCCAGTGGAAGATGCCTGCCGTTAGCCAGGTCACGATTAACAGCGACAGGAGTGCCCATGATCCAAGTAGGACGGCAAGAAGGCGTCTATTCAACCGCGACGCCGCGACCGTGGCTTTGACACGCGCGGAAGGGGACGACAGGATCGACGTCATCCATGCGGGAAAAGCGCCCGTCCGGCGCACAACCGTGCGGCCGGAATTCACGGCGGACGTAAGGCGCGTAGTGGAGATCCCGATTGCCTCCGACTGTCCACTCTCCGATGTCGGCGCCTGCGCATTCCACGCGAGTACCGCCGGCGGCGCAAGTACCGCAAGCGCAATCGCGACAGTCCACAATTGCCGCGTCGCCATCCGGCCTTGCATCCCCCATTCAACCGCCGCCGCGGCGCCGGCCAGTAACGCCGTGAATAGCACGACGTAGCC
Organism: Gemmatimonadota bacterium; assembly: GCA_041691775.1. Classification (GTDB taxonomy): domain Bacteria; phylum Gemmatimonadota; class Gemmatimonadetes; order Gemmatimonadales; family Gemmatimonadaceae; genus Fen-1247. The sequence goes on along the minus strand of JBEPUB010000001.1, from coordinate 407,110 downwards.
AAATACTGTCGCGTTCATCGTCCGCCCTCCTCTAGCCGCTCATCCAGCAGCGCTCGCAATCTTCTCAGCGTCGCGGCATCCAGTTCCCGATCCGACACGAGTTGTGTGAGAAGTTCTTCCGGAGATCCACGAAAGAACTGTCCCAGAACTCTGTCGATGGCGCTAGTGCTCGCCTCATCGCGATCTATCAGCGCGCCATACCGGTGCGCTCGCCCCTCGGCTTCGCGCGCGACATTGCCCTTTTCTTCGAGCACGCGCAGCAGAGTCAGTATCGTGGTGTACGCCGAGCCGTCGCCGAGTGCGTCGCGGACCTCCGCGACGGTGCTCGGCCCGCGCTCCCAGAGGACCGTCATCAGTTCAACCTCTCGTGGCGTGAGTCGCTGCATCCTGCCATCCTCCTACTAAGAGTCTAGTACTATGACCATAGTATATCCGTTTTTCTAGCCTGTCAAGAACCAATCGCTCAACCGAACCCATCGCGACTCCGAGCCTATCGCAACGCCGTAGCGATTCACATCTCGCTCGGCGTCCTCGTCCCGTGCAGCGACAAATCTCTCGCACAAGGCGTACGCATATTTATGCGTGTTGGAAGCATGCTTACGCATAGTTGGCGTCACACTTAACTAACCGGCGCTTCCGTGCGAAATTACTATCAGTGAATCAACCTCAGCCGCACTCAGTATGACAGCAGTCGCCAACAAAACCGAAACAGCTCCAGTAACGCCAGCGGATTACATCGCACTCGAAGACGAGTGGGGCGCGCACAACTATCATCCGCTCGACATCGTGATACAGCGCGCCGAAGGCGCCTGGGTCTATGACGTGGACGGCAAGCGCTACCTCGACTGCCTCAGCGCTTACTCCGCAGTTAATCAGGGACACTGCCATCCTCGTATACTCGCGACTCTCATTGAGCAGGCACATCGTGTGACGCTCACCTCGCGCGCATTCCGAAACGAGCAGTTGCCGCTGTTCTGCGAGGAGGTCGCCGAATTATGCGGCATGGAATCGGTGCTGCCAATGAACACCGGAGCCGAAGCAGTCGAGACGGCAATCAAGGCTGCACGTCGGTGGGGGTACGAGAAGAAGGGCATTCCTGACGGCATGGCCGAGATTGTTGTTTTCGATAACAACTTCCACGGTCGTACGACGACTATCGTCGGTTTCTCATCGGAGCCGTCGTATCGGGCCGGCTTCGGCCCGTTCGCGCCCGGATTCAAGTTGATACCATACGGCGATATCAACGCGCTCAAGGCGGCGATCACGTCCAACACCTGCGCGGTGCTCATGGAGCCAATCCAGTGCGAAGCTGGAATCCTGATTCCGCCTGCCGGATACCTGCGCGCAGCCTCCGAGCTTTGCCGTACGGAGAACGTGTTATTTATGGCTGACGAGATCCAGACGGGTCTCGGCCGCACTGGCCGCATGTTCGCGTGCGATCATGAGGACGTCAGGCCGGACGTGTACATACTCGGCAAGGCGCTGGCTGGCGGCTTCTATCCAGTGTCGGCGGTGGTATCCAGTCACGAAGTGTTGGACGTGTTTCGTCCCGGCACCCATGGCAGTACATTCGGCGGCAATCCGCTCGGCTGCGCGGTGGCGCGAACCGCGTTGCACGTGCTTCAGGATGAAAAGCTGGTAGAGCGGTCGGCTGAGCTTGGCGGATGGCTCAAGGCTCAGGTATCGGCGATCAAGCATCCGGACATCAAGGCCGTGCGTGGACGGGGTTTAATGGTAGGGATTGAATTGCACGTGCCGGCGCGGTCGTACTGTGAGGCGCTGATGGATCGTGGGATGCTGTGTAAGGAAACGCACGACCACGTCATCCGTCTGTCGCCGCCGCTGGTCACGTCGCGTGAAGACCTGGAATGGGCGGTCCAGCAGCTGCGTGTAGTCTTTGCGGCGAGCTGACCGCGCATTTTGAGCAGTAAACAGCTCCGGCCGCGCGCCGGGGCTGTTTTTTTTTTCATGCTCCCGCGTGGGTGACGTTGGTCATTTTGGCCGATGATCGGATACGTTACCAATCGTTCGGTCATCCTGTCCTACCAGTGACCCGATGAAGGCCGATCGCCTAGGAAGTGACCTTGTCAACAAAAGCACGCCCGCAGACCAGCTCTACGACGCTTTCGGAAGAGACCGATCCGGCAAATCTTGTTGGTGCCTTGGCGGATATCGCGATGCGCCTCACGGATGCCAGGCCGACGGAGCTGGTTGCGCAGGACGTCCTCGAACGGGCACACGCAACGGTCGGCGCCACTGAGCTGGCAGTTTGGCTCGACGTCGCTGGGGAGCTGACTCGGACCTGGGCGGCAGGTCCGGACGAGGCATCAATCGGTGAGGTGCGTGCGGCTCTAGCGGGAAGTGTTCCTGGAGTGGTGGCCCGCCCCATGTCATTCGGTCCCCGGCGTGTCGGAATACTGCTTGCCCGGTTCGGGCCGGAAGCTGGAGAGTCTGCCGAACGGTTTGTCGATGCACTCGCTGCGCTCCTCGCCGCTTATGTCGCCAATTCGGAACGCTCGCGGCGCCTCGAGAGCGATCTACAGATTCGCATGCGTGAAGTCCAGGAACAGAAGCGGTTTACCGAAACCGTGCTCGATCTGCTGCCGCTCGGTCTCTATGTAATTGACCGAGACTATCGGATCACGGTATGGAATCGCAAGCGTGAAACGGGAATGCAGGGTGTGTCGCGAGAGGAGGCGATTGGCCGTACCATTTTTGATATTCTGCACCGCCAACCTGAAGATGTTGTTCGTCGGGAGTTTGACGAGGTCTTTCTTACGGGCAAGACGCAACAGTTCCAGACCGAGTCAACCGCGAGCGGCGCGCTTCGCACATATCGGCTGTCCAAGATCCCAATTCGCGATCCTGCCGGAACTGTGACCCATATCATCACGATTGGCGAGGACATCACCGATTGGGTAGAAGCGCGCGAAGCAGTCGCCCAGAATGAAAAATTGGCTGCAGTCGGGCGGCTGGCGGCTGGAATAATGCACGAGATCAACAACCCGCTCGCGACGATCGCCGCGTGTGCCGAGAGTATGGCCCTGGATGCCAAGACCGCCGACGGCGATCCCGAATATCTGAAGATTATTGAGAGCGAAGTGCAGCGTTGCAAGCGGATCATCGATGGTCTGCTGGACTTCAGCCGTCCGCGTGCGCAGGAGCGCCAGTCGATTCAGGTGAACAGCGTAGTGGAGCGCGCACTCTTTCTGCTCAAGCATCACGCTAGGTTCAAGCAGCTCACGGTACAGGCGGAGCTGGGTACGGAGCTGCCCAATGTGTATGCCAGCTCCGAGCAGTTGATTCAGGTGATGCTTGCATTGCTGATGAACGCGGCCGACGCCATGCCGCAGTACGGGCGTGTCCTGGTTCGGACCCGATCTGCACCGCTTGGCGCGGATCACGTGGTGATCGAGGTTCAGGATGAAGGCTCCGGAATGACGCGGAACGAGATGGCCCGGATATTCGAGCCATTCTACACTACCAAGGAACCCGGGCGCGGTACCGGTCTGGGGCTCGCGATCTGCCACGGAATAGTTGCCGATCATGGCGGCCGGATCGAAGTTTCGAGCGAACCGGGCAAGGGAACCCGCTTTACGATTTTGTTGCCCACGGAGGAAGCATGAGCGCTGACAACGGTGCACCCATCCGCGTACTGATCGCGGAGGATGAGGAACATCTAGGCGCGATTCTGGAGCACTTCCTGCGCGGCCGCGGATACACTGTCACGATGTGCCGCGACGGCCGCGCTGCGCTGACGGAGCTTCATGCCGTTCCGTACGACGTGGCGCTTATCGACATCGTGATGCCGCAGATGGACGGCCTCGAGGTTCTGCGGCACCTGCAGAATGAGCCCGCGCCGCCCGAGGTGATAATTATCACCGGTAACGGAACTATCGATACGGCGATCACCGCGATCAAGCTCGGCGCATACGACTACATCTCCAAGCCGTACCGGATGGCCGAGATCGACGTAATGGTGCGCCGTGCATGGGAGAAACGGGAGCTCGGAAAGGCCAACGTAATGCTGCGCGCACGGGCTCGCGCGTTGCCGACATCGATGGTCACAAAGAACGGGGTCCTGCGCGAAGCCATAGGCCGCTTGCCTGAACTCGCGCGCTCGACTGCGCCCGTGATAGTTCACGGCGAGCGCGGTGTCGGAAAGAGCCACTTTGCCCGCTATCTACACGCGCTGTCTGGCGGCGTGCGTGATTCGCTCATCGAAGTGCAGCAGACCGGTGGGATGCTCACTGGAGCGGCGGCGCTCGTGGGGCGCCAGGGAGTGCCGTCCGGCGGCCCAACGCCGACCGGGGCGTTCCTGGCGGCAGATCGTGGGACGACTGTCATCGATCTGAATTCGCTTGACGGTGAGGCACGCACGGTATTGCGCAATGCGATTACGGACAATTCGTTCACGCGCATCGGCGGGTCCCAACGCATTCAATTGACCACACGAGTGATTCTCTGCGTGGACGATAGCGCCGACGTGACCGAATTCGGCAGCGCGACCGGCGTTGAGCGAATCTCGATCCCTCCGCTCCGCCAACGACACGAGGATCTGGCGCTGTTGGCGGCTGAACTGCTGGCGGAGCAGGTGGGGCCTCCGCGCATGATCGTCCCGGAAGCAATCGACGTCCTGAACTCGTACAGCTGGCCGGGAAACGTGCGTGAGCTGCGCGTCGTCCTGGCGCGTTGCGCCCTTCTCGCCGCGCGCGAAAACATCTCGGCGGGTGATTTGCGCCTGCTCCTCGCGACCGGCGCAGTTGGCGTCGAAGGGCGCGGCGCTCCGCTTTCGGATCTGGAAAAGCTGCATATTGAAGCCATGCTAGTCCGATTTCATTGGCACCAGGGTCGCGCGGCTGAAGCCTTGGGGATCTCGACCAAGACGCTGTACCGCAAGATGCGCGAATTCGGTTTTCGCCGGCCGCGCAAGCGTAAACTCGCTCGGGTCCGACCGGAGGGATGAAGATCCTCGTTATCGAGGACGACCCAACCGTTGGCCAGTTCGTCAAGCGCGGATTGGAAGAGCAGCGATGGACCGTCGATCTCGCCGAGAATGGAAATGACGGGGAGAGTCTGGCCATCACTGGCGACTACGATCTGATAATTCTGGACATGCGCCTTCCGGGTAAATCCGGGATGGAAGTGCTGCACGATCTTCGGGCGCGCAATTTTCAGCGTCCGGTTCTGGTGCTGACCGCCCAGGACGCGGTGGATGCCAAAGTGCAGACGCTCCGAGCCGGCGCCGATGACTACGTCACTAAGCCGTTTGCGTTCGAGGAGCTGCTCGCTCGGGTTGAGGCGCTCGCGCGTCGGCCGCGCGCAATGGCGTCGCCCCTGATCCAGGTTGCGGATCTGACGCTCGACATCGACACGCGCGAGGTGCGCCGGGCTGAGACTGCCATCGAGCTCACTCCCAAAGAGTACACGGTGCTGGAATATCTCATGCGCCACCACGGGCGCGTAATGAGCCGCACGCTCATTACGGAATATGCATGGGGCTATCACTTCGACCCCGGCACCAACATTGTCGATGTCGTGATCAATCACCTCCGCAAGAAGATCGACGCAGATCATGACAAGAAGCTGATCTCGACGGTGCGCGGCGTCGGCTACGTTGTGCGCGGATGATACCCGCGCGACTCAAGCTCACGTTCGTCTTTGCGAGTGCGATGATCGTGACGGGCGCGGCGCTTGGGATTGCGGTGTCTGCGTCGCGGACGGCGGGTGGATACAGCGCGATCGGACGCGAAGCGCTGGCCGACGTGGACCTCGCAACGCGGATTATCGAGCAATCGGCAAGTGCGCACGAACAGATTCTGGTGCACGATTCGTCAAGTGCCGAAGGGATCGCACGGCGTGTCGCGGAACGGCTCGACGTTATCCCAGGCTATATAGTAATCGTCGGTCGAAAGGCCAATGTCGTGTTCTCCTCATTGGACGCGCGTGATCTGTCTGACACAGACTGGGCAACGCTGCAACACGGAATCGCCGACCTTCCGAACGACGGCCCAGCTGGTGTGATCAACGTGGGGCCGGAGCGGATTCTCTTTGTCGCCCACGCCATTCGTGACACCACTACGCAGCTCACGCGTGTGGTTGCGGGGGTGCGCGTGCGGGGTGCGCAGAGCCTCCCTCAGGAACTGGTGACGACGCTCTTCGCCGTGGTCCCGTTGGTGATCGTCCTGACATCATGGGGCATGTGGCTTCTGATCGGCGGAACTTTCCGCCGAATCGAGCTGGTGCGACGCGGGGTCGCCGATATAACCGACGGCCGGAGCCTGCACCGGCGTTTGTCGGACGATGAGGCGAGTCCCGAGATAGCCGCGCTGATCAACACGCTAAACTCGATGATAGCTCGGCTGGAGGCTTCGTTCGCGGCACTGCGTCGCTTTACCGCAGACGCGAGCCATGAGCTGAAGACGCCGCTCGCGGTGCTGCGCGCCGACGTCGAGCGAGCCATGAGCGTCACAACGCGCAAGGATGAACGCCTCGTTGCGCTCGAGGAAGCGCTGCACGAGACCACTCGCATGGCGGATCTCGTCGAGAGTCTCCTCACGCTCGCTCGTGCCGACGAGGGAAGATTCGATCTGTATCGAGAGCGCGTGGACCTGAGCGCGCTGACACTGGAAGTCTACGAAACCGCGTTGATACTTGGTGAGGGCGCCGGCGTTGCGGTAAATCTTCCGTTCACGGCTGACGTGACTGTCGCTGGCGACCGGACTAGACTTAGACAGCTGTTTCTCAACCTGGTCACGAACGCGATCAAGTACACTCCGCGTGGCGGACGCGTTGACATTGGACTGGGACGGCATCCGGACAACGTGACGTTCGCCGTGCGCGACACGGGTCTGGGCATCGCTGCCGCAGATTTGCCGCATGTATTCGAACGCTTTTGGCGTGCGGACCGCGCTCGCTCACGCACTGCGGAGCGCGGCGGCTTCGGACTCGGACTCGCCATAAGCCAGTGGATCGCCCAGGCCCACGGCGGAACTCTCACGGTTCAGTCGCGATTGGGGAAGGGCTCGCTGTTTACGCTGACGCTGCCGCTCGACGCCGCGGACCGGGTCACGCAGGAAGATCTGGAGATACCCCCGGAGTAAAGCGAGGGAGATTTAGACACGCGCTAAAGTTTTTGAATTAACGGAAGCTTAATCTTCTACCCATTCCTGGTTAATCGTGCGTCTGTATTCTTCTTCCAGGTCATTCTGAGGAGCATGCTGCCGCAATGTTCAACCAGCTAATCGAGTCCAAGCGTAAAGCCAAAAGAAGCCCGGGAACCACTGCGTTCAGCATTGGACTCCACGCGGGGATCATCGGGCTCGCGGTCTGGGCGACGGCCAACGCCGCCATCCGGAACGAGAAGCCGAAGGCGGAGAAGATCGAATTCGTCCAGGTAAAGAAGGACGAGCCCCCTCCGCCAAAAAAGGAGCTGCCACCGCCGCCAAAGAACGTCACGGTCGCGCCGCCGCCACCAAAGGGCTTCCAGGTGCTTCAGGCGCCACCAATTGTTCCGATAAAGATTCCGGACATCGATCTTTCCAAGAAAGCCACGGACGCAGCTGACTTCACTGGTAAGGGCGTTGCTGGTGGTGTCGGCAAGGGAGTTGTTGGCGGCACGGGGCCAGTCTCCGACAACCAGACGTACTTCGCATATCAGGTCGAGAAGCCAGCGGCGATGGCGTCCGGCACCATCACTCCGTCATACCCAGAGACGCTTCGCAGCGCCGGTATCGAGGGTGAGGTCGATGCGGAGTTCGTTGTTGACACCACGGGTCGTGCCGAACCCGGCACCCTGGTCATCAAGAAGGCGACCAACGAACTGTTCTCAGCCGCTGTGAAGAGCGCCCTTCCGCGGATGCGCTTCTACGCCGCAGAGGTTGGCGGCAAGAAGGTCAAGCAGCTTGTGCAGCAGCCGTTCACGTTCACGATCTCTCATTAACCGTCCCACCCATCCACGGAGTAAAGAAAAATGCATCTCTCGCTAATTGACCTTTGGGGCCAGATGGCCGGCTTCGCCCGCGGCATCGTTTACGTGCTCGCGATCATGTCGGTCTGGACGTTGTCAATTTCGATCAAGAAGTGGTGGGAGCTTCGCGCCGCGCAGAATGAGACCCGCAAGTTCGCTCCCGAGTTTTCGCAGTTCCTCGAAGAGGACAACCTGGTTGAGGCTGCAAACCTTTCCGATCGCTACAAGAAGTCACACGTCGCTCGAGTTCTCGCCGGTGCGCTACAGGAGACCCGCGCTCTCGTTCAGGATGGTTCGGTAACTATCGCCGACATCAACTCTGCGGAGCGCGCGATCGAGCGTGAAATGCTCATGACGATCACCGATCTCAAGCGCGGCCTGGGTGTGCTAGCGACAAGCGGCGCAACCGCTCCGTTCGTCGGACTGCTCGGTACTACGATGGGTATCATCAACGCCTTTACGGGCATGGCTGTCTCTGGTTCAGGCGGCTTGTCGGCGATCTCTGGCGGTATCTCCGAGGCGCTCATCACGACCGCTCTCGGTCTGCTCGTCGCAATTCCGGCAGTGTGGCTCTTCAACTACTTCCAGACCAAGGTCGACAATCTCACGGCTGAGATGACCTACACGTCCAAGGAAATGATCGACTATCTCATCAAGAACGTCTCCGGCGAGTTCGGCCGCAGCCGCTTCACACGTGAGTTCAACACTACGGCGACCGCGGGCAACGCCCCGATCTCGAAGTAACCTACGATGTACGGTGCGGCGACAGTCCGCGCCGTACATCGTAGGTAGGGCGCGACTGTAGCCGCACCTCACTTTTCCAGGATTCGCATCTATGTCAATGTCAACGTCGGGTGGGAACGCGGTTCGCGCGGAGCCAAACGTGACTCCAATGATCGACGTCATGCTCGTCTTGCTGATCATCTTCATGGTCATCATTCCGACGCTCGTGTCGGGCGTCAACGCGCAGCCGCCGGCTGGTCAGAACCTCATCCCGCACCCGCAGCAGGACCAGGATCAAGTGTTGGGCATCGACAACCAGGGTCAGTACTTTCTGAACCGGCAGGCGATCGCCAACGCGTCGCTCGGCACAGCGCTTCACGACATCTATAGCAAGCGCACGGACTTCGTTCTGTACGTAAAGGCGGATAAGAATCTTGATTACGGCAAGGTTCTGGATGCGCTCGATGTCGCCGCGCACAACGGTGTTCACATGACAGCCATGGTCAGCGATCAGCAGCCCGGAACCAGGTCGCTGATCGCCTCGGACAACATCGAAGCAACGAGCGCCGGTAAGGGAGGGACACCGTAATGGCAATGTCTACAGGAAGTCGTGGGGGCTTCACGTCGGAGCCGAACCTCACGCCAATGATCGACGTGCTGCTGGTTCTCCTCATCATCTTCATGGTGATCGTGCCGACAGCGCGGAAGGCGATCGACGTCCAGCTTCCCGATCCGACGCCGCAACCGGTTGCGGCTCCAAGCTCCGATCAGATCGTGCTCGAGGTCCAGAAGGATGGATCGTACCTGATCAACAAGCAGCCGGTATCAGGCGGGGCGACTGGGCTAAGCCAGATGCTACATACCACCTTCGATACTCGTCCGGAGAAAATTATGTTCGTCAAGGGTGATCCGGCGGCGAAATATCAACAGGTGATTCAGGCGATGGACATTGCGCGTGGCGCCGGCGTTCTGGTCATCGGTGTGACGCCAAAGGCCACGCAGTAAGGCTTCTGGTGTATCGTCCGCCCGTCGGCATTCCGCGGCGGAAGCAAACGCGCTGGCAAGGGTGGATTTTATCCCTGCTGGCGCATTTGCTTTTGTTGGTATTGCTGTTGCTTCCGGCGCTCGATTCCGGTATCGACTACGGGCACCGCGACGGGGCGGGGGGCGCCGGTCCTGCTGGCGGCGGAGGTGGAGGTCTCGGAGACAATGGTGCGCCGCAGCTGCACTTCGTGCAGATAGCGCCGCAGGCGAGCGCCGTGACGTCGGTGACTCCACCAGTGCCGGTCACACCGGTGCCACCGCCGGTTCTACCTCCCCTTGCGACACCCAAACCCGAGGTTGTACCGGCGGCGGTAGCAGCGCAGGTGCAGGTCACCGGTACCACCGCATCGGGTGCTGGCGTCGCAGGGACAGGCTCCGGCAAGACTGGCGGCGCGGGTGCCGGTCCGGGCACCGGGGGCGGCATCGGCTCCGGAGAGGGCACTGGGAAGGGAAGTGCAGTCGGGGCCGGCACCGGAGGCGGCAATGCCAAGAACTTTCCGCCGACGCTCAAGCAGTTCGTGCTGCCGCCACTGCCAACTCCGTCCAGTGTTCGCGGGTTCAAGCTCACCGCCTGGTTTGACGTGGACACGACGGGCAAGTCAACATTGCTGCGCTTTACTCCGACCCCGGATCGCGGCTACAACGACCGGATTCGCGAAACGTTGCTCGCACTTCGATTCAGGCCCGCGGTTCGGCCAGACGGATCTGCTGTTCGCGACACCGTCGACATCCAGGTGCTGTTCTGATCCGCCGCACCACCCCCAAAAAAATCTTGCGTCTGCGCGATAAAGCACCAGGCGATACAGTGTACTTTGTCCTGCAAACTACGGTGCAGTCTCACTTGGTGAGTCGTCCGGCGAGTCTAGCCTCTGCCCCTGCGTGGGGTTACATTCACGCGAATTTTCCGCGCTGCGCATCATAAAATGCCGCGCGCCGACCCGGAGCCGGAGACCATGGGTGCTTGACAATACCAGCCGTTCCGGCGACGGAACGGATAACACCACGGCTGCGGCCGAGTCCAAGTTCATAAAAGCGATGACACTTACCGACGCCACGATGCTGGTGGCGGGGACCATGATCGGGTCCGGTATTTTCATCGTTTCCGCCGATATTGCGCGGTCCGTCATGACGCCGTTCTGGCTCATCGCCGTCTGGGTACTCACCGGTGTCATCACGCTGCTCGGCGCACTCGCGTACGGCGAGCTCGCTGCCATGTTCCCGCGGGCCGGCGGCCAATACGTATTTCTGCGTGAGTCAATGGGACCGGTCGTGGGGTTCCTCTATGGCTGGACGCTTTTTGTCGTGATTCAGACTGGAACGGTCGCCGCTGTCGCAGTGGCATTCGGCAAGTTCCTCGGCGTGCTCTGGCCGACAGTCACTCCGGACCTATACGCGTGGTTCCCGCACTTCTCTTTCACGCTGGGCGGGGCTCCCGTAGATGTGGGCCTGTCGGCGCAACGCGTCGCGGCGCTCGTCACGGTCTGGGTGCTTACGTGGATCAACCTGAGGGGCGTTCGCCAGGGCAAGCTGGTGCAGACCACGCTTACTATCGCCAAGACAGGTGTCCTGGCGCTGCTGATCATTCTCGGACTTACCGTTGGCCGGAACGCGACCGCGATAATGGCCAATTTTGGGCCTGGTAACTTCGCGCCACACGTGGATCTGAACGGCGCATTCGTCATCGCGTTCGGCGCAGCAATGGTGGGCTCGCTGTTCTCGAGTGATTCGTGGAACAACGTGACGTTTGCAGCGGCGGAAGTACAGAATCCCAAACGGAACCTCCCTCTATCACTCGCGATTGGCGCGGGATTGGTCACCGTGCTGTACATCCTCGCCAACTTCGCATACCTCAGCGTCCTTCCGCTGCATGGCACTACTGGTGGAGCGTCCGTCCTCGCGCGCGGTATGCAGTTCGCGACTCAAGATCGTGTCGGAACGGCGACGGCGGAAGTGATTTTCGGATCGGCTGGCGCGACGATCGTCGCGGCGGCGATTCTGGTATCGACATTCGGCTGCAATAATGGGCTGATTCTTTCTGGTGCGCGCGTGTACTGGGCAATGGCACGCGACCGGCTATTCTTCGCGAAAGCCGGCACGCTCAGCGCACGCGAGGTTCCGGCTTTCGGCCTCGTCATCCAGGCGATCTGGACAAGCGTGCTTTGCCTCACGGGCACGTACAACCAGCTTCTCGACTACGTAATCTTCGCGCAGTTGCTCTTCTACGCGGCAACGACCACGGGCTTGTTCGTGTTGCGCAAAAAGCGCCCCGACGCGGAGCGGCCTTACCGAGCTCTGGGCTATCCCGTGTTTCCGGCGTTGTACATCTTGCTCGCGCTTGCGGTGGCCGTGACGCTGCTACTCGCCGACAAGACACGAACGCAGGCGCTGTCCGGTCTACTCATTGTTCTGGTCGGCGTTCCTGTGTACTTCCTCTGGCGCGGTGCAGCGGGCGACGCCGCGCGCCATGCTGATTGATCTTCCCGCTTCAGTCCTCATCACCGACCGTTCATGACCGTTTCACAATCATCGCTCCTGTCGATCGTACTCGGCTGCAGTGCCTTTGCACTCCTGTTCGCGATCTGGCTCTCAAGGTGGGTTCTCTCTCGCGGCCGCGGAAACGCCGACATGCAGAAGATCTCCGACGCCATTCAGCAGGGGGCTGAGGCATATCTAGCGCGACAATACAAGACAATCGCAGCGTTGGCGCTCGTCGTGGCCGTGCTGCTCGCAGTCGGGTACGGGGTGCTCAGAAGGAGCATTCCTACTGATCCCGTTAGCAGCGCTACATTGCTCGCCGTATATATCACGTTCTCGTTTCTGCTCGGCGCGCTCAGCTCCGGCATTGCCGGATACATGGGCATGTGGATTTCGATCCGCGCCAATATTCGCGTCGCTGCCGCTGCTACCACCTCGCTGAACGGAGCACTGCAGACAGCGCTCAGATCGGGCGCCGTGTCCGGCCTGTTCACAGTTGCAATGAGTCTGGCGGGGGTCGGAGGGCTGTTCGCGGTAATCAATAACTTCGTGCCGCCGGGCCTTGCTCCGGAAATATGGGCGCAGCGGATTCCATATCTGATCGTCGGATATGGATTCGGCGCGTCGTTCGTCGCTCTGTTCGCCCAGCTTGGTGGCGGCATCTACACAAAGGCCGCTGACGTCGGCGCCGATCTTGTAGGCAAGGTCGAAGCTGGTATCCCCGAAGACGATCCACGTAATCCCGCTGTGATCGCGGATCTCGTGGGCGATAACGTTGGAGACTGCGCAGGTCGTGGCGCGGATCTGTTCGAGAGCATAGCCGCGGAGAACATCGGTGCGATGATCCTCGGTGTGATCCTGTTCGGCCAGTTTGGTATTGCGGGGATCCTGTTCCCGCTCGTAATTGGCGGACTTGGACTGCTCTGTTCGATAGTCGGGGTCATGTCGGTTCGCACGCGCGAAGACGCGGATCCGATGCAGGCGCTGAATCGCGGCTACTATCTCACCGCCGCGCTCGTCACTGTCGTCTTTTTCTTCGCCACTCGCTGGCTGTTGAACCCGGCTTCATCGCCGGACGCCTGGTGGCACTTCTTCCTGTGTGGGCTCATCGGCATCGCCACGTCGATTGCGTTCGTGTTCATTACCCAGTACTACACGGAGTATCGCTATCGCCCTGTACTTGGCATCGCCGAGGCGAGCCAGACTGGGCCAGCCACCAACATCATTGCCGGACTTGCGGTTGGTATGGAGTCCACAGTGCTACCAGTGATCACCATCGCGATAGCGATCATCGCGAGCTATCATCTGGGCAAGGCAAGCGGTGTCGAAGGCGCGGGCCTGTTCGGTACCGCTGTGGCGACGATGGGCATGCTCGGCACCGCCGGGTACATCCTCGCGATGGACGTCTTTGGACCGATTACGGACAACGCCGGTGGCATTGTCGAGATGTCCAAGCAGCCGGAAGAGATCCGCAACATCACGGACCGGCTGGATTCGGTCGGTAACACGACCAAGGCTCTCACCAAGGGCTATGCGATTGGTTCCGCAGCGCTCGCGGCGTTCCTACTTTTCTCGGCTTACCTCGACGAGGTGCGCAACTATCGCGGCGGCGTACCTGTTCAAGTCGATCTCGCGAAGCCCGAAGTATTCGTGGCCGGACTGCTCGGCGCGATGCTCGTGTTCTGGTTCTCGTCGCTGGCGCTGACCGCGGTTCGCAAGGCTGCCTCGTCTGTGATCAACGAAGTACGTCGCCAGTTCCGCGAGCGCCCGGGTATCATGTTGGGAACCGAGAGTCCCGATTACCATACCGCGGTTGACATCGTGACAGTCGGTGCACTCAAGGCGATGATCGCGCCTGGTGCGCTCGTCGTACTCTTCCCGATCGCGGTCGGACTCGTGTTCAAGCAGTTCGGAGTCGGCGCAGAAGCTGTTGCGGCATTCCTGATGGTCGGAACGATCGCGGGAATTCTCATGGCGGGTTTCCTGAACAATGGCGGCGGCGCCTGGGACAACGCCAAGAAGTACATCGAGACCGGTGCATACGGCGGAAAGCGTTCGGATGCGCACAAGGCCGCGGTGGTTGGTGACACCGTCGGCGATCCGTTCAAGGATACAGCGGGCCCGTCGTTACACGTGTTGATCAAGCTGTTGAGCACGATCACACTTGTTCTCGCACCGTTGTTTATTTAAATGCGGGGACTAATGGCGCGGAAGTCCGTCGCGGACTTCGAAGCCGACGTTGCGTCGCACGGTGGTCTCAAGCGCACGCTCGGCAAGTGGCACCTGACTGCACTCGGAGTCGGTGCAACGATCGGTGCCGGGATCTTCGTCACGACGGGAACGGCAATTGTCGGTGATCCGCTGCGTCCGGGTGCCGGCCCGGCGATCATCTTCTCGTTCCTGCTCACAGCGGTCGCGTGCGGCTTCGCTGCATTGTGTTACGCAGAGTTCGCCGCAATGGTACCGATCTCCGGTTCGGCGTATACGTATGCGTACGCCGCGCTCGGCGAGTTCATCGCTTGGATAATCGGGTGGGACCTGATCATCGAATACGCTGTGGGGAACATCGGCGTCGCAATCGGGTGGTCCGGCTACTTCCGCGAGTTGATCGCTCACTTTGGATGGAATCTCCCGTCCTGGCTCGCGACAGACTATCGATCGGCGCATAGCGCCTTTGTACTGCTCGGCGCGCCCGGCGCGGCCGTGGACGCGACGACTCGATACATCGCCTCGGCCTGGACGTCCGCGCCGCACGTTCTCGGCTTCCCGTTGATCATCAATCTTCCCGCCGCCGCAGTCGTCGCGCTGATAACAGTGGTGCTGGTGATCGGCATCAAGGAGTCGGCGGACGCGAACAACGCGATGGTCCTGCTGAAGGTTGGGATCATACTGTTCTTCATTGCGATCGGACTGTTCCTCATCCATCCGTCGAACTGGACCAATCCCGCAACGGGCGGCTTTGCGCCGAACGGCCTGGCGGGAGTGAGCGCCGCAGCGGCAATCATTTTCTTCAGCTACATCGGTTTCGATGCCGTGTCTACCGCTGCAGAGGAGACGCGGGATCCAGGGAAGGACATGCCGTTCGGAATCATCATGAGCCTGGTCGTCACCACACTGCTATACATCGCGATCTCGTTTGTGATGACTGGTATGGCGCCATGGCAGCAGCTTGGGACTGCGGAGCCGATGATCACCGCGCTTCGGTTCGCGGCTGGACCGCCGGCGCTCCTTAACGCGTCGCGGTTCATCGTCGCACTGGGTGCCGTGATAGCTATGGGAAGCGTGCTTCTCGTGTTCCAGCTCGGCCAGCCGCGGATCTTCTTCTCGATGGCGCGTGACGGTCTGCTTCCGCCCGTGCTCGCGAAGGTTCATCCGCGTTACAAGACTCCGTATGTCGGCACGATCCTTACCGGAATTTTCGTCGCCGTATTCGCCGCGTTCGCGAACATCGCCGAGGTAGTCGATCTCACCAATATCGGAACGTTGTTCGCGTTCGTGCTGGTGTCCGCTGGCGTGATCGTGCTCCGTCGCACCGATCCGGACCGCCCGCGGCCGTTCCGTGTGCCGTGGGTTCCGCTTACGCCGTTGATCTCGATCGTGGCGTGCTTCTACCTCATGACGCAGTTGCCAGGCGTGACCTGGATTCGCTTCGTCATCTGGCTCGCAGTGGGCCTCGTGTTTTACTTCACCTACGGATATCGCCATTCGACGCTGCGCAATCGGAGAGAGGGTGTGAGCAATCACGCATAGCACATTTCTTCAGGGTCGGGCGGGATCATGCTGAGGGTGCTCCGGCGCGCGTCGCTGACGCAGTGGATAATCGTCGCGGCAATCATCGGTATTGCGATCGGGATCGCGTTTCCAGCGTTCGCCGTAAAGCTGGATCCGCTATCGCAGATCTTCCTGCGCATGATCAAATCGCTGATCGTGCCGCTGATATTCAGTACACTGGTAGTCGGAATTGCTGGACACGGCGACGACATGAAGAAAGTAGGCCGTCTCGCCGTACGGTCGCTCGTCTACTTTGAGGTCGTGACGACGGCCGCTCTGTTCATTGGGCTTGCGGCAGTCAACATCATCAAGCCCGGCCTCGGTGTATCGCTGGGCGCTGCGACGACGGCGACCGGCAGCGAGCTCGCCTCGCATCCGGTCACTTTCAGCGGCGTGCTCGAGCACATGGTGCCGCAGAGTTTCTTCGATGCTGCGGCGCACAACGAAGTCCTTCAGATCGTCTTTTTCGCGATCATTTTTGCCGTCGCGCTCACGCGCCAGAAGGGCGACAACAAGACGCGAATGCTGAACTTCTGCGCATCGCTGTCCGACCTGATGTTCAAGTTCACTGAGATAGTGATGGCGTACGCGCCCATCGGTATCGGCGCCGCGCTCGCAGTCACCGTGGGGCACAGCGGCATCGGTGTGCTCCTTGGCCTTGGCAAGCTCGTGCTTACGCTGTATGGCGCGTTGGTAGCCTTCGCGCTATTAGTGCTGCTTCCGATCGCGCTCACGGCGAAGATACCCCTAAAGGCTTTTCTGAGAGCCATTCGCGAGCCCGCGCTCATCGCATTTTCCACCGCGTCATCGGAAGCCGCGCTCCCACTTGCGATGGAACGCATGGAGCAGATGGGGGTTCCCGCGCGCATCGTGGCATTCGTGATGCCTACGGGGTATTCGTTCAACCTTGACGGCAGCGCGTTATATCTCGCGGTCGCATCGGTTTTCGCTGCGCAGGCTGGTGGGATTCACATGACACTTGGCCAACAGCTCGTGATGATGTTGACACTCATGCTGACAAGCAAGGGTGTGGCCGCTGTTCCTCGTGCCGCGCTTGTCATACTTTCCGGTGCGCTCGCAATGTTCGGACTCCCGCTCCAGGCCGTCGCGGTCATACTCGGCGTGGACGCGTTCATGGACATGGCGCGGACGACGATCAATCTCGTGGGAAATTGTCTCGCCAGCGCGGTCATGGCGCGTTGGGAAGGTGATCTCGCGCCCGCCCCGAGCGGGGAAGCCGCTACGGCATAGCGGCCCTGTCATCCCCCACGAAGGTGGACTCGTCATCCCCGCGAAAGCGGGGATCTCGCAAGGATGGTCACCCACTCCGCGTCATCCCCGCGTTTCGCGGGAAAGACGCGGTGCTCACCTAATTCGTCAGTACGACCTTCCCGATGTGCGACGCTTCCATGCGACGGTGCGCGTCGGCCGCGTGCGACAGCGAGTAGGTGGAATCAATCACTGGTATGATCAGGCCGCGCTCAAGCAGTGGCCACACGCGCAACATCAGCTCCTGAGCGATCACAGCCTTTTCCTGTGGCGGAAGGCGTCGCATGGTTGATCCCGTGACAGTGAGTCGTTTCTGCATTATCGGGCTCAGGTCAGCCGACACGCGGCTGCCACCCATGTGCGCGATGTTGACGAGTCGCCCTTCCATCGCGAGCGCGCGAAGGTTGCGCTCGAAGTAATTGCCGCCAACCATGTCCAGGATCACGTCCACGCCGCGGCCATTGGTCCGCTCGAGTGCTACCGCGGCAAAGTCGGCCTCGTTGTAATCGATCGCCACTTCCGCGCCGAGCTTGAGGCACACACCGCACTTCTCCGGCGATCCCGCTGTCGCGAACACCTTGGCACCGATCGCGCGCGCCACCTGGATGGCAATGACACCAATTCCGCTTGTTCCACCCTGCACGAGCAGGGTTTCGCCCGCAGAAAGGCGGCACCGTTGGAACACATTATACCAGACAGTGAACAGTGCCTCCGGGAGTGCCGCGGCCTGGACCATTGAGAACCCGTCCGGAATGGGAAGGCACTGCATTGATGGTGCGACACACTCGGTCGCGTACCCGCCGCCATCGACGAGCGCGCAGACCTCTTCACCGATGTTCCACACCAATGCCGCGCGCTCACCGCACGCAGCGACGTATCCGGCTACTTCGAGACCAAGAATGGGTGAAGCTGTGCTGGGTGCAGCGTACCTACCCTCGCGCTGTAGCAGGTCTGCGCGGTTGACACCGGCCGCTTCAACGTGGATGCGCACATCGTCGGGGCCGACCGTGGGAACCGGCCCTTCTGTGAGGTGCATCTCCTCCGGACCGCCTGGGCGTACGACCTCGATATGCCGGATCGAGCCGGCGCTGGTGAATGGGCTAGTCATGACTGTATCAGCGAATCGCTGTCGCTACGCGCAGCGCAAGCTTCACAGCACCACGGGCCCCGTCAACATTGTCGACATGCAGCGACACGCCAGGCACAGCGGCCCGCAGCCGGCGTTCCAGGCGCTTGCGAAGGAGCGAGCCTCTGTGCAGTAATCCACCGGCAAGTGCAAGATCAAATGCCGCGCGATCATCGACGAATAGACGTCTGGCGAGCGCGCGAATGTGAAGCACCAACTCCTCTACCGCCATATCAACTATGCTGTTGGCGCGAACATCATCTTGCATCGCCATCGCGAGCACTGACGGCGCGAGCGCTGCGAGCGTCTCTCGATCTGCAGCAATTGCCCACGGAATCAATTGCTCGACTTCGTTTACCTGTGCAGCTGTGAGAATTGCGCCCGTGAGCGCAGTCTCCGGTTCGCGCCCGTCGTGCGCCGCGGCCACGACACTCAACGCGCGCCGGCCGATCCATGTCCCACTCCCTTCATCGCCGAAGACCGGTCCCCAGCCACCGCAGCGCGCCAGCATTCCCGACGGCCCTCGTCCAAATGCAATGGACCCCGTTCCGGCGATGAGTAATACGCCAGAGCGATCGCCGAATGCGTCAGCGAGCGCTACTGCCGCGTCCGTTTCGACCACCACCTCGTCGGCGATCTCGCGGCGTGACAGGGCGTCCTGAAGCGCCATCTGCTCAGCTTCACGTCCCGTGCCTGCAACGCCGGCGTACAGTACCCGCGGCAGGATGTCGCTCTGCTCGGCGCTCGCCAACGCGCTCGTTACGAGAGCCGCGATCGTATCAGCGCAGAGGTCGGCGTTGCCCGGGCTCATTGCTGCACCTCCGCCCACGAGCTCGGAGAGCGTTTCACCCTGGCTCGTCGCAACGATAACGCGCGTCTTGCTACCACCGGCATCGACTCCAACAACTATTTCTGCATCACTCATTGTGCGTTATCAACCCTGAGTCTTGCGCTTCCGTGTGGGAAGAGCGATGTGAACATTCCAACCCCGACAGTCACGACTGTGCCGATCAAAACGTACCATGGCCACGCGATGTTGCCAATTGGTGCGAGGTCTGGCCACCAGGCGGAGAGTTGCTTGGCAAGCACCACCACGCTCATTACCAGCATTCCTGTAGACATCCCCACAATTGCATCCCGCTGTTGCGCACGCGCCCACAGAATACCGAGCGCGAAACCACCCAGTAGGCCACCGTATGTAAACGAAGTGATCTTCAATGCCACGATCACAACTGGCGTGCCGTTTTGCCGGTAGAGCAACGCGATAACAAGCAATAGCACACCCCACGCCAGGCTGGCGAGTTTTGCGACCCGCAGCGTGCGGGCGTCGTTTGGGTCGCGGTGCGTGAGTGGTAGATAGATATCGTGGACTGTGGCCGCTGCGAGCGAGTTGATCGCGCCAGAGTGGGCGCTCATCGTTGCGGCGAGAATCGCGGCTACCAACAATCCGATGAGGCCCGTCGGCATCGCTGTAACGATGAACGTCGGAAATATGTTGTCCGGTGAGCCAAAGTGACGGACGCCGAAGTACGCCCACAGCCCGGTACCGATTAGCAGGAACAGGGCGAACTGGAAGAACACGGCGAAGCCACTACCTATGAGTGCGCGTCGCGCGTCGCGCAGCGATGACGCGGTCATCAGCCGTTGCACAATTACCTGATCTGCGCCGTGCGACGCCATCGACAGAAACGCTCCGCCAAGCAAACCAGCGAACAGTGTCTGGGGTTGGTCAAATCCCGTGTACAGGTCAATTATGTTGAGCTTGCCAGCTGCGGACGCCGAGTGGAAGATAGCGCTCCAGCCGCCCGATACACCGTGACCGATGATAACGACAGCGGCTGCGGCGCCGATCAGATAGACGACAGTCTGGATGACGTCGGTCCACACCACCGCGCGCACTCCGCCATTGTACGTGTAAACGAGCGTGAGCGCACCTAGCACGAGAATAGCGGCTGGCATCACGACAACCGCCGGAAGAACCGGTTCGAGGATCAGCGCAACGGGAATCGCCGTCGCGAATACGCGCACCGAATCAGCAAACGCGCGGGTGAACATGAAGACCACCGATGCGAATCGCCGTGTCGCTACGCCGAACCTCTGTTCCAACAGTGCGTATGCCGTAACGAGATTACCGCGATAGTACCGTGGTAGCAGCGTGTAGGCTACGACTATCCTTCCAATAATGTATCCCGCGGCGATCTGCAGAAAGCCGAGATTCCCAAGGTACGCGAGCCCGGGAATCGAGATAACTGTGAGTGCGCTGGTCTCCGTGGCGACGATGGAGAAGAGAACAGCCCACCAGGGAATCGTGTGATCGGCGACAAAGTAATCGCGCGCGTTTTTCTGATTGCGTCCGAGGTAGACGCCAAGAAACGTCGTGCCGCCCAGGTATGCGACGAGTACAATAAGGTCGAGGGCGGTGAACGAGTTTCTCATTCACCGCCCTCGGTACGACGTAGAACGCGGACTAGGCCGAGAAGGATGAGCCGCAGCCGCAGCCGCCCGTGGCATTAGGGTTCTTGAAAGTGAAGCCCGATCCCTGCATTGATGTCACATAGTCGATCGTGACGTTGTTCACGTACTGCGCCGAAAACGGGTCCACGAATATACGGTAACCCTGCTGCATCAAAACGAGGTCGTCTTCGGCCGGTTTGTCCTCGATCAACAACGAGTACTTGAACCCGCTGCAGCCACCCGGCTGTATGCTTACGCGAAGGCCGCCCTGGTCAGGCGCCACCTTCTCTACTTCCATGAACTTCTGGACCTCAACCCCGGCCGCTGGCGTCAGGGTAAGGTTGATCTCTGGTTGGCTGGATACGGCCATTTGGGTCACTCCTTGTAAGCCTGAAATATAAACGAAAAACGCCACTTTCCAGGCCGAAAGCCTCCGTCATACCCGGCGAGCCCGTTGTCATTCCCGCGAAAGCGGGAATCCAGTTACGGGCGATGGATCTTCGCGGCGAGATCCCCGCTTTCGCGGGGATGACATGGGCTCTCTTCGGTATTACCAGGGTAGCAGGACGGCGCGCCGTTTGCGATTATATTCTCACCTCACAATTTCCGGGTTCCGACTTGATGCCGCGATCGTCCATCAAACCGCTGTTCGTGCTTCTGGTCCTTGCTGCCGGGTGCTCTGTGGTCTATCACCACGTGGATGACCCGACCGGCCTACCCGAGGCAGACGTACGGCCTGGGATAACCGTTCTGCTCAACGACAGCACCAGTCTCATCCGCGGCAAGCGAGTGGCGCTGCTGACCAACAGCAGTGGCGTGGACGAAAAGGGACGCCGAGACATCGACTTGCTTCGGACCGACAAGCGGGCTACTAAGGCGCAAGTCCAGTTGGTCGAACTTTTCTCTCCGGAGCACGGACTCGGTGCAACCGAGGACCATACCAACGTCGGTTCTACCGTGGACCGCGCAAGTGGGATTCCAGTCATCTCGCTCTACGGGGCTCAGACGATTCCGCCACCGGACTCGTCGCTGCGATCTGTCGACGTTCTTCTCGTCGATCTGCAGGACGTTGGTTCCAGGACGTGGACTTACGACGGCCTAATGGTTTACACCATGCGCGCCGCCGCGCGCCTCCACAAGCCAATCGTCATTTTGGATCGGCCGAACCCGATAACTGGCTCGTTTGTGGAAGGGCCAATACTCGACTCTGCGTTGTCCAACGCCAACGATCCGGCGCCGGGCCATCCGGGATTGGCATGGGCACTTTACCCGATTCCGCTGCGGCACGGCATGACGATCGGGGAACTCGCGCGGATGTACAACGACCAGCTCAAGATCGGCGCCGATCTCCACGTCGTGCCCGCCGCTCGGTGGACCCGCGAGGTCTGGTTCGACCGAACAGGCCTGCCGTTCGTCCCGCCGTCACCGAACCTCAAGACGTTTCAAGCGGTGATGTTGTATCCCGGGCTCGTGTCTTTTGAGGCCACGAATCTTTCGGTTGGCCGTGGCACGCCTGATTCCTTCCAGCAGATTGGGGCGCCGTGGATGGACGCCAAGCGGGTCATCGGTTTCCTCAAGGACCGGCCGGTTCGCGGTGTGCGGTTTTTGCCAGTCGACTTCACACCCCTTTCTCCGGGTGACGGCAAGTACGCCGGGCAGTTGGTTCACGGTCTTCGGATCGAAGTCACTGCGCGCGCGGAGCTTCAGACCAGTCGCCTCACCGCCGGCCTGCTTTCGGCGATCCACCGCGCCCACCCGGACCAACTCACGATCGATTCTACGCGTTTCGATCGATTGTTCGGATCGCCATCGGCTCGTCGCGCCATCATCGCAGGGGCCGACGCGGACGCCGTTGTGGACTCCACTTACGGCCCGGCGTATGCATTCCGCCAGCGTGTGGCCAAGTACCTGATTTACTAGGTCAGGAGTAGAGCGCCGCTGCGCAGGATCATTTTTTTGGAGCACTGATGAAGAGATTTATAGCGATGATGAGCCTCGCCGTGGCGGCGACCGCCTGCGGCCCACGCCAGGTTGAGGTCAGGACCGGACCGCAACCTGTGAGTGAAGTAACACTCCGAGTTACGAACAACCTCACCCAGGCCGCCAACATTTACATGGTGAACGGCGGCAACGACGTCTTCCTCAAGCAGGTGGCCGCACACAGTGCGGAATCGATGAATGTCCCGGGTATTTCCGCCGGATCGACCGTTGGCCTGAAGGCGACGCCGATTGACGGTTCCCGCTCCTACACGCGAGACAATGTTATGCTGTCTGGTCTCTACGAGTGGCAGGTCCCGTAGCACTTCCCATAGACGAAACACCTAGCCCAGAGGCGTCTGGACGGCTAGCTTCAACGCCGATGAAGGCGCTCTGGGACGCGATAAAAACTGGATACTTGCGGGTAATAGAGCCTGCTGCCGACTTTCTGGTTCGGCGGCGGGTGAATCCGAACGTCATAACCACGTTCGGAACGCTCTGCACGCTCACCGGCGCGGTGGTATATGCCACCGGTCACATTATGACGGCCGGTTGGATCATCGCTCTGACGGCGCTGTTCGACGTCCTGGATGGAACAGTGGCACGGCGAACGGGGCAGTCCAGCGTCTTTGGCGCATTCTACGACTCCACACTCGATCGCGTAGCGGACGGCGGGGTCCTCGCCGGGCTGGCCGTATTTTACGCCTCGTCGGTGATCTATCACAACGTCTATATGGTCGTTGTGTGTCTCATGGGGATTATCGGGACATTCCTCGTCTCGTACACCCGTGCACGGGCCGCCGGTCTCGGGATCGACGCCAAAGTCGGCGTCATGCAGCGCCCAGAGCGCGTCGTGTTATTATCCGTACCACAGGCATTTTTCGGCCTGGCGCTGCATGGTTGGATCCTCATGGCGATCATTGTCCTGCTGACGGTTACGGCATGGATAACCGCGGTCCAGCGCATCAGCTTCGTCCATCGCGCAACATCCAAGAAACCCCTTGTGAATGTCTAACAGCTCCGCTCCATCCAAAATCGCACCGGCTTCCGGTAAGCTCGGTATCCTCACGCCAGGCCTCGGCGCCGTGGCAACGACGTTCATCGCTGGAGTGGAGAGCATTCGCCGCGGACACGCGAAGCCGATTGGCTCAATCACTCAAACCGCAACAATCCGGCTGGGAAAGCGGACTGAGAACCGTTCGCCACTGATCAAGGACTTCGTTCCGCTGGCCGATCTCAAGGACATCGTCTTTGGTGCATGGGATCCCATTCCGGACGACGCGCTGACGGCGGTGCGCAAGGCTGGTGTGTTGGACGAGAAGGATGTCGCCCCGATCGCCGACTTTCTGGCGTCGATCAAGCCGATGCCGGCGGTGTTCGACAACCACTACGTCACCCGAATCCACGGTACCAACGTCAAGACCGGTAAGACCAAGCGCGATCTCGCCGAGCAGCTTCGTCAGGACATTCGTGACTTCAAGTCCAGGAACAAGCTCGACCGTGTTGTGATGGTCTGGTGTGCCTCCACCGAGATTTTCATCAAAGCAGGACCACAGCATGCCACCATCGAGCAGTTCGAGCGCGCGATGGACAACAACGACGAAGTTATTGCGCCATCGATGCTGTATGCGTACGCGGCGATAATGGAGAACGTGCCGTTTGCCAACGGTGCGCCGAATCTTTCTGCCGACATCCCCGCGCTTCTCCAGCTCGCGCAGCAGCGTGGCGTCCCGCTCTCAGGCAAGGATTTCAAGACTGGTCAGACGTGGCTCAAGACGGTCATCGCTCCTGGGCTCAAGGCTCGCATGCTCGGGCTCGCCGGATGGTATTCGACCAATATTCTGGGCAATCGCGACGGTGAGGTGTTGGACGATCCACAGTCTTTCAAGACCAAGGAAGAGTCCAAGCTCTCTGTGTTGCACACGATCCTGCAGCCGGAGAAATATCCGGATCTTTACAAGGATTTCTCCCACGTCGTGCGCATTAACTACTATCCGCCGCGCGGTGACAACAAGGAAGGCTGGGATAACATCGACATCTTCGGATGGATGAATTATCCCATGCAGATCAAGGTCAACTTCCTGTGCCGAGATTCCATTCTCGCCGCGCCACTGGTTCTCGACGTAGCCCTGTTCAGCGATTTCGCGCAACGGGCTGGCATGAAGGGAATTCAGGAGTGGCTGTCGTTCTTCTACAAGAGTCCGATGACGGCGCCTGGCTTGCAACCGGAGCATGATCTCTTCATTCAGCAGACCAAGATGAAGAACACGTTGCGGCATCTCATGGGCGAGGATCAGATAACTCACCTCGGGCTCGAGTACTACGCCTGATGCGCCGGACGACGCTGATCTGGTGTGCGCTGATCGCGGCTGCTTCCGTTTCACTCGCATCATGCGGTAACAACGACCGCGCTGCGGAGATCCGGCAGTGGACCGACGACATGGCATTCCGGATTAGCGTCGCGCCCGCTCCTCCAGTATCGGAAGACGTAACTGTGTTCAAGATCGTCGTGCTCGACAAGGAAAGCGGTCAGCCGATTCAGACGGGGCAGGGCCGCATATTCGCGACCAGTCAGGAACACGCCCAGACCGGCGACGGGCTGGCCAAAGGACCTGAAGTCGGTACTTACTACGCGCACGTCCGATTCCCAGTCGCTGGTGACTGGGCAATCGGCCTGCAGTTCCGACGCGACTCAACCACAAAGCTCGAGCGCACGCAGGACTGGCAACAACAGGTTTTGCCGGCCCCGCCGCTCGGACAGAGTACCGATACGACAAAACGCTAACGATGCGCCATTTTTTTAGATCCCAACTGAAGCCGGACCAAGTACTCGCGATTGCCGATACCTTCTTTCCGTCAATCCTGGAAAACACAACAGCTACCGCGCGCCGTGCGCGTGCCTATTCCGGTCCACTCGGCGCTCTCAAGCTCAGCGTGAGAATGGAAGGCGGACATTATACGTTCGTGCAGATCGACACCGATCAGACGGGCGAGAGTCGGCTCGACCGCAACGCCAAGAAGTTTTTTGTCGAGCTGCACCGCGCGGAAGATCCGGCGTACAAGCTGACGGCTTCCTACTAAGGGAGCGCGCAATGGCGTTGACGCGCGAGCAGAAGCTCGAGCTGTATTACTACATGCGGCTCACGCGCTCGCTTGAAGAGCGCCTCGTAAATCTCTATCGGCAGACCAAGGTCATTGGCGGCCTGTTCCGTTCGCTCGGCCAGGAAGCCGATGCAGTCGGCGCCGCGTACGCGCTGGATAAATCGAAGGGCGATCTCCTGTCGCCGCTGATTCGTAATCTTGGTGCGATGCTCGTCCGCGGCGCGGAGCCAACGGAAGTGATCAAGCAGTACATGGCCAAGGGCGATTCCCCGACCAAGGGCAAAGAGCTCAACATTCACTTCGGTGCCGTCGAGCGTGGCTTTATTGGCCAGATATCGCACTTGGGTGACATGGTTCCCGTGATGGCTGGCGTGACCCTCGCTTCCAAGATGCGCGGTGAGGATCGTGTCGGTCTCGTCTTCGTCGGCGACGGGGCAACATCTACTGGGGCTTTTCACGAGGGAATCAATTTCGCTGCGGTGCAGCGGTGCCCACTCGTTGTGGTCGTAGAAAACAACGGGTATGCGTATTCGACTCCGGTTTCTAAGCAGACAGCAGCAAAGTCGTTCATCGACAAAGCAATCGGTTACGGCATTCCGGGCGAACAGGCCGACGGTAACGATGTTCTCGCCGTGTACGATGTAACCAAGCGCGCCGTGGATCGCGCGCGGCGAGGCGACGGCGTCACACTTGTCGAGTTGATCACGTATCGCCGCAAGGGTCACGCTGAGCACGACAACCAGTCGTACGTTCCACCAGGTGAGATTGATCGGTGGGCCTCCGAAAACGACCCGATTGATCGCTTTGAGAAAGTGCTACGTGCTGAGAAAGTGAAGGAGGCGGAATTGCGCGCAATCGACGCACGTATTGTCAGTGAGATCGACATCGCGACCGACGCGGCCGATGCGTCGCCAATGCCCGAACCGCTGGAAGCGCTCCGCGGAGTGTACGCCGGCCACGCGACTGTTCCGGCGTTGTGGTTCCGCGAGGACGTGAACAGCGCGGTTGACAAGCACGAACGCGCATCTGGCTGGGGAACGTTCGATGTCTGAAGTCACCTACCTCGAAGGAATTCGGCAGGCGTTATTCGAAGAGATGGAGCGCGATCCGAACGTCTTCTGCCTGGGCGAGGACATCGGCGCCTACGGCGGCGCGTTCAAGGTTACCGAGGGACTGCAGGCCCGCTTCGGCGAGTCGCGCGTGATCGACACGCCGATATCGGAAGTTGCGATCGTGGGTGCGGCCGCTGGCGCCGCGCACATGGGGATGCGGCCCGTAGCCGAGATGCAGTTCATGGACTTCGTCTCGAACGCGTACGACATGCTCACCAACTACGTTGCAACCGCGCGATACCGCATAGGGCTCGGCTGCCCGATGGTGGTTCGTGGACCGAGCGGCGGTTATGTCCGCGGCGGACCCTTCCACTCGCAGAATCCCGAGGCGGCGTTCTTTCATACGCCCGGACTTAAGATCGTCAGTCCAGCTACGGCTTCCGACGCGAAAGGGCTGATGAAGGCCGCGATTCGGGACGATGACTGCGTGTTGTTTTTCGAGCACAAGTATCTTTACCGTCGCATCAAGGAAGTGATGCCGGCCGGCGATCACGTGGTCCCCATCGGCAAGGCGCGAACGGCCCGCCCTGGGACTGATGTTTCTATCATCACCTATTCGGCCACGCTATGGAAGGCGCTCGAAGCGGCCGAAATCATGCAGGCAGAAGATGGCGTTTCGGTCGAGGTGATCGACCTGCGGACACTGCTTCCGCTGGATGACGAGGCGATAGTTGAAACTGTGCGGAAGACCAACCGCGTGTTGATTGTCCACGAGGATACGCGCACAGGCGGCATCGCCGGCGAGATTACGGCTCGGATCAGTGAGACCTGTTTCGAGTGGCTAGACGCCCCGGTTCTTCGCGTTACCGCGGCTGATGTGCCACTGCCGTACTCTCCGCCACTAGAGGACTACGTGCTTCCCCAGACATCCGACATAGTGCGGGCGCTCCGGCGCATTGTAGCTTATTGATGGCGCTGGATTCGAACGAGACCAGCCGAGCGTCTGCTGGTGCTCTGGTTGGCGCTGGATGCTTCTCGGCGGTGGCCGGTTTTTTTGGCGGCGGAATGATGATGGTTCTGGTGGCGAAGGTAGTCGGATCTACTCGCGGCTGCCAACCGCCGGAAGGGATACCGGCTTGCAATTGGGGCCAGTACGCGGTGGTGGGGATGATTGCGGGAGTGGTGTTGCTTCCCATAGTGTCGATTTATAGACTGACGAGACGGAGACCATAGATGGCTCGTATAGATGTAACAATGCCGCAGATGGGCGAGTCGATCGCCGAAGGCACGCTTTCGAAGTGGCTCAAGAAGGTCGGCGATCAAGTCAAGCGGGACGAACCGATCTTCGAGATATCCACGGACAAGGTCGACGCTGAGATTCCATCGCCGGTTGCAGGAACGTTGGTCGAGATTCTGGTTCCTGAGGGGATGACTGTCGCTGTCCAGACTTTGGTTGCGAGAATCGACACGGTTGCCGCGGCTGCGGGCGCAGCGACCGCTTCCGCCGTGCCGGCGTCCGCGGCTCCGGCAGCAGCGGCTCCGGTTGTGGCGACAGCTGCAATTGCTACTGCTCCAGTTGCAGCGTCGAATGCAGCCGCAGTTGCTGGCGCGGCCACGGATACCTTCGAGGGCCGGCTGCGCTCCAAATCATCGCCGCTTGTACGGAAAATGGCTGCGGAACACGGCGTCAATATTGCCGGCCTGAATGGAAGCGGCATCGCTGGCCGTGTTACAAAACGCGACTTGATCGAGCACCTCGCCGCGGGCTCGGCTGCGCGCCCATCCATGCATGCACCCGGTGGTGTCGCGGAGTTCCACGGCCCGGTTCCGGAACCGTGGCCCGGTGACCGCGTCGAGCCAATGTCGAAAATGCGCGCTCTCATCAGCGATCACATGGTCGCGTCGCGTCGCACGTCGGCACACGTCACGTCGTTCATGGAAATGGACTTCACGCGCATCGCAAAGATCCGTGCGAGCAAGCGCCGCGAATTCGAAGCTGCAACTGGCGAGAAGCTGTCCTTCATGCCGTTCATTATCAAGGCCACCGTTGAAGCCATCAAGCAGTATCCGATCATGAACTCTTCTGTTGCCGGTGCGAACGTCATCTATCGGCGTCCCGTGAACATCGGCGTCGCGGTGGCGCTTGATTGGGGCTTGCTAGTGCCGGTGATCAAGAATGCAGATGGTCTTTCGCTCACCGGGCTCACGCGCGCGCTGAATGATCTCGCCAGTCGTGCTCGTGTGAAGAAGCTGTCACCGCAGGAAGTTCAGGACGGAACTTTCACCATCACGAACCCCGGCGGGTTCGGCTCGCTCATGGGTACGCCAATAATCAATCAGCCGCAGGTCGCAATTATGGGCGTGGGTGCGATTGAGAAGCGGCCAAAGGTGATTTCTGGCGCTGACGGCGAAGACACGATCGCGATCCGCACTTGCGCGTATTTCTCGATCTCATTCGATCATCGTGTGATTGATGGTGCGGTCGCGGATCAGTTTCTCGCACAGGTCAAGCGTAACATCGAGTCGTTTCCCGAGAACGGGGTGATCTGACAGTGTCGCCGGCGCTCACAATCCAGCGGACTACGATCCCGCCAAGTGAGCGCGCCCGATATATGGCGCGCTTGGCAGAGCGCGCCGCACACTACGAAAGTGCTCACTGCCGCTTCTGGGTCTTCGAAGACCCGGGCCTGCGCAACGCATTCGTAGAATTCACCATGGCCGACGACTCTGCTACGCTTGCGGCCGCTGTCGCCACCGCGCCGGAGCCCGGTTCCGGGCCTCTGCGCATTTACCAGAAAGTGGAGTTGTAAATGCCTTTTCGTACAGTGACAGTTGATGGGACTGCCTGGGGCGTGCAGCCGTCCGGATATCTCACTGCGAACACGAAGGATGAGTTCGCGCTCATATTCGCGCGCGGGGATGGCGCCGAGCGTGAGACGCGCGTCGTTCGCTACTCGCCGGTCGGTGCGCGCTGGCGCGAGCAGTCGTTCGCCACGCTTAGTGACGACGATCTCAGAACTCTCTTCGCGCAGTCGCAGCCGAGCGCGACGTCGCCCGAGGCGTTCTACGCACGATGAGTGAGAGCGGCGCGGAGCAGCTTGATGAGCGCTACGTCGATCTGCACGCGCATTCCACTGCGTCCGATGGTGCAGTGTCGCCCACCGAACTTGTCGAAGCCGCCCATCGAGCGAAGCTCAAGGCGATAGCGATAACGGATCACGATTCAATCGCAGGTAACGACGAAGCCGTCGCGGCCGGCCAACATCTCGGAATCCGGGTTGTACGGGGATGCGAGCTGAGCGCATACGATGCAGATTTTGAGATACATCTGCTAGCGCTGCATATTCGCGACGCGGGTGCGCTCAGGCCCAGCCTCGAAGGCTTCCAGCGCGAGCGCGTGGAGCGTGGTTACGCGATAGTCGAACGTCTCGCGCGCGCTGGTGTTCCCGTGAGTATTGACGAAGTCATGGCGGAGGCTGCCGGCGCCGCACTCGGCCGGCCGCACATTGCACGCGTTCTGATCCGCGCCGGACACGCTGCAGATCACCGCGAAGCGTTCGACCGTTTCCTCGGAGCGGGCAAACCGGCGTACGTTCCCAAGCCGCGACTGGATATCGCGGACGCGATCGGTCTCGCTCACTCGGCTGGCGCGCTCGCGGTATGGGCACATCCGGGGCGCGATGGAACGCGCGAGCGACTGGCGCGCTTGACGACGCACGGCCTCGATGGTGTAGAAGTCCGCCATCCGGGTCACACGCCGGCGGACGGCGTGCGCCTCACGAAGCTCGCGACTGACCTCGACCTTGTGCCAAGCGGCGGATCGGATTGGCACGGCGCAACCGAAGGGTACCGCATACTCGGCAACATGCACGTTCCCGAAGCATGGCTGGATCTGCAGGACGTCCGACTCGCCACGCGAGTCTCGTGAGATAGCGTGGATATATCTGGCCGAATCGCTCTCGTTACCGGTGGCGCACACCGCGTCGGTCGCGCCATCACCACCGCACTCGCGAACGCCGGGATGCGTGTCGCCATCCACTACAATTCCGCCTCGGCGGAAGCCGACGCGCTCGTGCGTGAGCTGTTGGCACTCGGTCACGAGTGCCGCGCATTCCATGCAGATCTGTCAGATTCAAGTGCGCCGGCATCGCTAATGGCCGCCGTGACCCACGAGTTCGGCGGGCTCGATGTCCTGATCAACTCTGCAGCCGTCATGCAGCGCACGCCGTTGGACGACGTATCGAGCGAACAGTGGGACGCGATGTTCGCGCTCAACCTCCGCGCGCCGTTCTTTCTTTCGCTGGCGGCTCGCCCATGGCTCCGCGCCGCCGAAGGCAGCATCGTGAACCTCGCTGATCTTGCTGCCTTCGAGACCTGGCCGGAATACATCCCTCACGGCATCAGCAAGGCCGGCGTGGTGCAGATGACACGCGCACTAGCCCGCGCTCTGGCGCCGGAAGTGCGGGTGAATGCGATTGCGCCCGGCGCGGTCTTGCTACCCGACAACTGGGATGAGGCGACGCGGGCGCACTTCGCAGCGACAACTCCTCTGCGCCGCATTGGTTCGCCCGCTGACGTGGTTCAAGCGGTGCTGTACCTGCTTCGTGCCGACTATGTTACCGGCGACACGCTGCTCGTTGACGGCGGGCGCCATGTCAGGACCTAAAGAGCAGGTATACGGTGCTATAGTCGTCGTTGGCGGTGGCTGTTACGGCTCATACTATGTTCGCCAACTCGAGCGCGCGCACGCTGCTGGAGCGATCCGGTTCGAAAAGATCGTCGTTGTAGACCGGTCGCCTGCCTGTGCGGTAGCCGAGTCGGAAAACGGCGCGGAGATGGTGATCAATGAATGGACCGATTTCTTCAACGGCTATCTCAGTGGGGCCGCGGAAGCAACGAACGACGCGATAGTGCCATCGCCACTCATGCCACACCTCATGTATGAATGGCTTCGCGACAGGGCGCGGTCTCGTTGGCCCGAGCGGACAGTCGAGACGCGTTTCATGAGCTTGGAGCCAGATACTCCATGGCGAAGCGCGGCGCCGGACGGGACGTTTTACGGCAGTTATGCTACGTGGACATGTCCCATTAACTGCGTCGAGCCGCGGCTCTGCCCCCACACGGGCGGGGAACGGAGCTGGACGATGCCGAGCGCCGCGGCTGATCTGGTTTCACGGTCACGCCAGACCGCTGAGCCACTGCAGGGGCCGGTTATATTTCACTGTAGCCACCGCGCGTTCGGGGTCGGAATGTTCGATACGCGCGATGTAGTTGCCGCCGACCGGCTGGTTGAGCGCGTGGGTGCTGACTCGGCTGCGAACGTGCTCGTCGCGACCGTCTCGCACTGCCACGGCGCGTTCAACGTCCTTCATGTCGGCGCTGAAACTTCTTAGAAATTCATGGGTCAGACTTTCGAATATGACGTCATAATCATCGGTGCCGGGCCCGCTGGAATGACCGCGGGCATGTACGCTGGCCGATCGATGTTGAAAACAGTCGTCATTGAGCGCGGAGCTGCTGGTGGGGAGCTCCTCAATACCGAAATGATAGAAGATTATCCGGGCTTCGAGCACATCGAAGGCTGGGATCTCGCGCAACGCTTCGAAAGCCACGCAAAGAAATTTGGCGCTGAATTTCGCCAGGGCGTCGTTCTGACCGTAAAGAAGCTCACGGACGCTACTTTCGAAGTCGAAACCGAGTCGGGCGACGTGTACCGCGCGCCGACCGCAATCATTACTGCCGGCGGCACTCCCATCAAGCTCGGCGTTCCAGGTGAAATGGAATATGCAGGGAAGGGCGTTTCATATTGCGCCATCTGCGACGGTGCGTTCTTCAAGGGCCACACGATCGCCGTGATCGGCGGGGGTGACGCGGCAGTAGAGGAAGCGGATTTCCTGACTCGCTACGCCGAGAAGGTTTACCTGATTCACCGTCGCGACGAACTGCGCGCGTCCAAGATTCTTCAAAAGCGGATCTTCGAGAATCCGAAAATCGAGATGATTTGGGACACGCTCGTGGACAGAGTCGAAGCCGACGCGCAGGGATTCGTGCACAACCTCAAGCTGCACAACGTGAAGACCGGTGTCGGAAGCGATCTCAGCGCGACCGCGATGTTCGTGTTCGTCGGCTTCCGGCCGAACACCGGAATCATAGAGGGGCACGTCGATCACGACGAAATGGGGTACTTGCTCACCGATACGAACATGGAAACGTCGATCGACGGCCTGTTCGCCGCGGGCGACGTCCGTTCGCAGCTCACACGGCAGGTGACCACGGCCGCGGGTGACGGTACCACGGCCGCGATCGCCGCGGAGAAGTATCTCTCTTCGCTGCGTGACTCCAGCGTCGGTCGCATAGTTGCAACCGGTGGGTACGCAGTGTGAGGGTGCTTCAGCGCACCGTCGGCGCATTCCAGGAGAACACCTATCTTGTCATAGACGACGAAACGGGTGACGCCGTGATTATTGATCCCGGCGATGAAGGCGATGAGCTTATTGCGATGATCGAGTCGAGCGGAGCAACGCTGCGCGCAGTCTGGCTCACACACGCGCACCTCGACCATATTGGAGCTGTGTCTGCGGTCCGACGCCGGTTCGGCGGCGTGTTAGTCCATCTTCATCCGCTGGACCGCCAGATATACGATGCGGCATCGTTCTTTGCTGAGTCGTATGGACTGGCTTTCGAGCAGCCCGACGCGCCAGACAAAGATCTCGCGCACGGCGACGTTTTGCGAGCTGGCAATCTCACATTCACCATCATCCACGCGCCCGGCCACAGCCCTGGCCACGTCCTGTTTTACGGTCATGGCATCGTGTTGGGCGGAGACGTCCTCTTTGCGAACTCGGTCGGCCGGACCGATTTACCGATGGCGAATCCCGCGCACATGCAGGAGTCGTTGAGCAAGATGGCCACGCTCCCGCCAGATACCGTTGTGTATCCAGGACATGGTGATGCGACGACCATCGGAGACGAGCTCATCAGCAACCCTTTCCTGAACGGAATAGCAAATGTCAAACGCAACACGGACTGAGAAGGATCCCCTCGGAGCGCTGGAAGTCCCGTCCGACGCGATGTATGGTGTGCAGACGTTGCGCGCTGTGCAGAACTTTCCGATCAGCGGAATTCGTCCGTTACCGGCGTTCGTTGATGCTGTAATCCGCATCAAACGTGCGGCCGCTCTGACACACAAGGAAACCGGTCGGCTCGAGCCGCGGCTGGCCGATGCCATAGTCGCGGCCGCCGACGAAGTGCTAGGCGGTAAGTGGCGCGATCAATTCGTCGTTGATGTGTATCAGGCAGGCGCCGGCACCTCACACAACATGAACATCAACGAAGTGCTAGCCAACCGTGCCAACGAGATGCTAGGGAGCGAGCGTGGCAAGTATACGCCCGTTCATCCGAATGATCACGTCAACATGGCGCAGTCCACCAACGATGTGATTCCCACTGCGATACGCATCGCGTGCCTGGCAGAGCTGCCAAAGCTGCGCGACGCGATTCAGTCGCTGATCGACGCGCTCGCGAGCAAGGGCAGGGAGTTCAACGGAATTGTAAAGGCTGGCCGCACGCACCTGCAGGATGCAATGCCGATCAGGCTCGGCCAGGAGTTTACGGCCTTCGCCGGAACGCTCGCTCGCAACCTCAAGCGGGTGAATGAGGCCGCCGACTACCTGCGCGATCTCGGCATTGGCGGAAGCGCGGTCGGGACAGGCGTGAACGTCGAGCCTGCGTATCCGGCGCTGATGGTGAAACATCTCAACTTGATGATGGATGGCCATCTTCGCGTCGGCACGGACCGGATTCAGCTCATGCAGAGCATGGGCGACGCCGCAGCGTTCAGCGCGGCAATGAAGGTGCTTGCGCTCGATCTGAGCAAGATCGCGAGCGATCTTCGCATCATGGTGAGCGGCCCACGCACCGGTCTCGATGAAATCACGCTTCCGGCCGTACAGCCTGGGTCCTCGATCATGCCCGGCAAGATCAATCCGTCGATCGCCGAGATGGTGAATCAGGTCTGCTTCCAAATTGTTGGACTCGATGCGTGTGTCGCGGCAGCTTCGGAGCACGGACAGCTCGAACTGAACGTGATGATGCCTGTGATCGCGTACAACGTACTGTTGGCCGAGCACATTCTGTCCACTGCGTCCCGGACATTTGCGGAGAAGTGCGTCGTTGGAATAGAGGCGAATGCAGCTCAGTGCGCGTACTGGGTAGAACGGTCCGCCGCGCTCGCCACTGCTCTTGCACCGCAGATCGGTTACGCGAAAGCCGCGGATATTAGCAAGCGATCGGTGAAGGAAGGGGTGCTGATCCGCGATCTCGTGAAGCGGGAGCACGTTTTGCCGGACGCCGAAATTGATGATGTGCTCGACTTGGCGAAGATGACCGAAATCGGAGTCCCGGGCTCGCACTGAGCCCAGCAGTAGTCCCGGTCGCCCCACACCCTCGTCATTCCCGCGAAAGCGGGAATCCCGCCGCCCGCACCCTCGTCATTCCCGCGAACGCGGGAATCCCGTCGCGAAGAGCCGATCTCCTTCTTGACAGGCACCATTAATTAGCTACTATGCTAACTAACTAATCCTCCCAGGGCCTTGATCCATGCTCAGCGCGCTCCTTGTCGCATCGTTAACACTCACACCCGTACTCCAGCCACAGTCCGACAGCGCTACGCTGCAGCCGATCACGTTGAAAACGGCGACCGGCGACATCTTCGGCACGCTTCTCGTGCCACCAGGATCAGGCCGACATCCGGTCGTTCTCATAATTGCTGGCTCCGGCCCCACCGATCGCGACGGCAACTCGCAAGCCGCGGTTGCTCCTGGCAAGACGCTGCACACGGACTCGTACAAACTTCTCGCAACCGCCCTCGCTGCCAAAGGCATCGCTTCGGTTCGCTACGATAAGCGCGGCGTCGCCGCAAGCGCGACTGCGATGGCCGGAATGAACGAGAACGACTATCGCTTCGACATGGGCATCGACGACGCGGCTGGATGGATCAGGATGCTCCGGTCCGATCCGCGATTTACCAAGATCATCGTCGTTGGCCACAGTGAAGGATCCCTCGTCGGAATGATTGCCGCCCAACGCGTCAGCGCGGACGGTTTCGTTTCGCTGGAAGGTGCCGGTCGCCCTGCGGCCGATGTGATTCGCGAACAGCTGCTTGCACGCGGAGTGCCGGGAGCGATGTTCGAATCCATCCTGGACACGCTCTCAGTCGGCAAGACCGTCGAGGGCACGCCGCCAGCGCTGGCCGCGCTGTTTCGTCCCAGCGTGCAGCCGTATCTCATCTCGTGGTTCAAGTACGACCCGGCGGCCGAGATAAAAAAGCTGCCTTACCCGACACTCGTGATTCAAGGAACCCACGACGTCCAGGTTTCGGAGAAGGACGCCGATCTCCTCGCAACGGCACCACGAGCAAAGCTGCTCACGATCGATGGCATGACCCATGTGCTCAAGATGGGGACCGCGGATGCGGCCACTCAAGCAGCAACAGTCTACAGCGATCCGACCATTCCGATCGTGCCCGAAGTCGTGTCTGCGATCTCAGCATACGTCAACGCAGCATCACACACCCGTTGACCGACGCGTTTCGCGCTCTCGCCGATCCAACGCGACGGGCGATTCTGGATCTTCTTCGCAGCGGATCGCGTACGTCCGGCGAAATTGCTGAGCAGTTCGGATCGTCGTGGCCAACGATTTCACGACATTTGAGCGTGCTCAGGGACGCAGGTCTTATCAACGCGGAGAAGGAAGGGCAATTCATGCGCTATGAACTGGCGACGACGGTTTTTCAGGATGTGCTAGAGAAACTGGCGGCGTGGACGCAACCATTACCCATCAAATCACACAACAATGCGTGACTACCGTAGGTTTGTCCCGTTAATGTTGGTCCTGGCTGCCTTCGCCGTCTCAGCGGTTGCATTCTCGCATCTCCCACCCTCGTTCCCTACCCACTGGGGACTATCCGGGAAGGCCGATCAGTTCGACAACCGCCTTCAGTTTGCAACTAAACTGCCGCTTGTAATGCTCGGCATCTGGCTGCTGTTGGAGTTTGTGCCTGGCCACGACCGGTTGCTTTTCATAAAGTACGACGTGCGGGATGACGACTCGTCGATCATGCGTCCGGAGTACGACCGGATCATCGCAATCGTGCTCGCAGTCGCACTGGCCGTCCATACTTTTCTTATCGGCAGCGCGGTGGGTCTCATAAGCGGACCCGGGGAGTCGATGATGATTGCGGTGGCAGCGTCGTTCGGAATGATTGCGATCGGTAACTACCTACCGCGTGTCACGCGCCGCAACGGATTCATCGGTTTCCGGTACCCATGGGTGTACGCGAGCGAAGAAGTTTGGCGCCGAACGCAACGCGCCGCCGGATACGGTATGGTTATCGCTGGGATTGTCGGCGCTGTCGGCGCGGTCGCGTTACGCTCGTCTCCGT
Organism: Gemmatimonadota bacterium; assembly: GCA_041691775.1. GTDB lineage: Bacteria > Gemmatimonadota > Gemmatimonadetes > Gemmatimonadales > Gemmatimonadaceae > Fen-1247. The sequence continues at coordinate 369,707 of JBEPUB010000001.1, read as the reverse complement.
TGAAGCCGCTATTTGCCGCCGTCATGGTGGAGGGGATCGCAGTCGTCGTCTACTCCTACTACCTTGCCCATTCCCGCAACGTCCCATGAGTGGTCGTGCCTGAACCCTTGCTCCGCGCCCTTCAGCCCGGTATCCTCAAGTCATGCGGATTACCACATGGGCCGAGTACGGCGTAATCTGCGCCCTGCACCTGGCACGCCGGGTCGATGATGGCCCGGTTACAGGACGCGATATCGCGGCGCAGGAACGGCTGCCCGCCGATTACGTCGAACAGATCCTTCTGAGACTGCGGCGCGCTGATGTGATCAAGAGCGTGCGTGGCGCGCGCGGTGGCTACATGCTTGCGCGTCCGTCGACTGAGATAACCATCCGCGACGTCATCCACGCTTCCGAGCTGGAGACTTTCGACCTGCACTGCGTCAGCCATCCTGTCGAAGAAGCGCGCTGCGCGGCATCGCATAACTGCAGCATCCGCCCCATCTGGGTGATGCTTCAGCAGAAGATCGACAATGTGCTCGAGAGCGTGCACCTGTCCGATCTCCTGGAAGACGAGCCTGCTGTTCGTGAACGGGTTGGCTTGCCAGTTCTCGAGCGGGTCAGTCTTCCAGTTCTCGAAACGGTTTAGTTCCCGCATTCGCGGGAATGACGCTTCGAGCGCCGACCGGCGCGGCATGCTCGGGGCGGGACTCGAACCCGCACGGCCTTTCGGCCACAGCGTTCTGAGCGCTGCGTGTATACCAGTTTCACCACCCGAGCGAAGCGGCTGGGAGCCGCGGTGCGCCGCCTCCAACTAAAACCGGACGCATATTCCGGAGAGCGGTGTCACACTCACCGGAAGCCTCTCAACATAGCCGGCCGCTCGGGGTGGCGCAACGCCGCCCCACACACCTAACTTGCCACTCATGCCCGACGTTACCACCACGCCGGCGCGCCAGTCTATTGCGAAGAACCGCAGGGCGTCGCACGACTACACACTACTCGAGACCTGGGAAGCCGGTATCGCGCTCACCGGCACCGAAGTCAAGTCGCTGCGTGGCGGCAAGGCGAACATCTCCGACGCCTACGGCATAGTCCGCGACGGAGAGGTCTATCTGCTCAACCTTCACATATCCCCTTACGAGCGTGGCGGCTACGTCAATCACGAGCCCACCCGCACGCGCAAGCTGTTGCTGCATCGCAAGGAGATCCGCAAGATGATTGGCGCAGTCGAGCGGCAGGGACTTACGCTGGTGCCACTAGAGCTCTACTTCAAGGGCGGCCGCGCAAAGGTCGCGCTCGCACTCGGCAAGGGCAAAAAGCTGCACGACAAGCGTGAGGACGCGCGCAAGGCGGACGATGCGCGCGACATGGCGCGCGCAATGACGAGACGTTCGTGATAATTGCTGGGCTCGCGCTGCTCCTGCAGGCCGGGGCTTCTGCAAGCCACGCGGCGCCCACCCGCACGCAACAAGCGCCGCTGGTCCCGCCGGAGTCGGTAGTCGTCCGGACCCGAGCGCGCGCCACCACGCTCCGTCTCACGACCATTGACGGAGTAACAGTCGTTGCTGCCGATAAGCTCGCGAGCGCACTCGGCGGTACCTTCCGCTCTACGTCGCACAGTCATTACTCGCTCACAGTCGGTGAGTCGCACATCAGCTTCACCGACGCCGTACCATTCGCTGGCGACGATTCTACCATTGTGCCGATGCCGTCGGCGCCACGCGTCGTCGGATCCACGGTGTACCTCCCGTTCTTCGCGGTGGCGCAGCTCGTGCCCCGCTTTTTCTCCGGCTATATGTACGATCCGGATGAGCGGGAGGTCCGTGTCTTTGACACTGCGGCACGACACGTGGAGCGCACCGCTGTGCCGACGCCAAAGCCAGACTCGCCCGCCGTCGGCAGATCGGCGCGAGAAATTGGGGAGGCGCGCGCAATTGCGCGGGTCGCTGGTGAGACGCTCACCCGAATGAAACGGCCCGGTCACCGGCTTGTCGTGGTAGATGCTGGCCACGGGGGCGTCGATCCCGGAATGCACGGTCCGATCGGCGGGGGCCCCCAGCTACTCGAGAAGAACATCACTCTGCCCGTTGCTAAGCTTGTCGCCGCGGCGCTGCGCGAAGCCGGCGCTGACGTGCTCCTGACTCGCACGACCGACACGCTTATCGGGTTGTACGATCGCGGGCCGATGGCAAACAAGGCGCACGGCGACATCTTCGTCTCCATTCACGTGAACGCAACCGGCCAACGCGGTTCGGCGGCAGCGCGCGACCGCGGATACGAAACGTATTTCCTTGCCGAGGCGAAGACGGAAGACGCAAGGCGCGTCGAGCGCATGGAGAACGAAGCAGTGCGGTTCGAGACCGGCGATGCGACTGCAAAGAAGGGCGACCCGCTCAATTTCATTCTGAACGACATGGCGCAGAATGAGCACCTCCGTGAAAGTGCTGACCTAGCCGAACAGATCGAATCCGGGTTCCGAACTTTTCATCCTGGCCCTGACCGCGGCGTGCAGCAAGCGAACTTCGCGGTGCTTCGTGGCGCATTCATGCCCGCAGTCCTGGTCGAGATTGGTTTTGGCACAAATCGGGAAGAAGCTGCCTACATCAGCGATCCCAATAACGAGCGCAAGATCGCGCGATCGATAGCTAAGTCAATCATGGCTTACCTGGACCGATATGATGCGCGCGTTGGTGGTACTGCCGCTGGTTCCCCGAGATGACTGACCTTCGCGTTGTCGCGGCTGGCATACAGTTTCAGAACCCGATAGTTCTAGCATCCGGCACCGCTGCTTTCGGCCGCGCGCTTGCGGGCGTGGTGAATCTCGACGCACTCGGCGGCATCGTAACAAAGGCAGTCAGCCTCGAGCCACGGCGTGGCAACGCAGCCCCCCGTGTTGCGGAGTTCGACGGTGGAATGCTCAACGCAGTGGGACTTGCAAACCCGGGAGTTGACGCGGTCAAGCGCGAGGATTTGCCTTGGCTCGCGGCCCACGTCGAGCGAGCACGCGTGATCGTAAACGTCGTTGGCAGCCGCACCGAGGATTTCTCCGAGGTCGTGCGTCGCCTGGACGAGTGCGCGATAGTGAGCGCGTTTGAGCTGAACGTGAGTTGTCCCAACGTTCGCGCGGGTGGGATCGAATTCTGCGCGGACACCGCATCGCTCACCGCAGTGGTGTCCGGTGCGCGCGCGGCGACGCGCCGTCCGATCTTTGTAAAACTTTCGCCGGTATTGCAGAATATCGGTGAAGCGGCTGTAACGGCGGCGGCGGCTGGTGCTGACGGGATCACGGTAGTCAACACCCTTCCCGGGCTGGTAGTGGATATCGACACGCGTCGCCCGCGAATTGGATTTGGCACCGGCGGCACGAGTGGTCACGGGCTGCTTCCTGTGGGCGTGCTTGCGACGCACAAAGTACGGAGCGCGGTGTCACTGCCGATCATCGGTGTGGGCGGCGTGACGTCTGCAAGTGATGCGCTGCAGTACATCATCGCGGGCGCGTCGCTGGTAGCGGTCGGAACTGCGAGCCTTCGAGATCCTCGCACCGCCGAACGCATCATGCGCGATCTCGCGCGTTGGTGCGACGCCAATGGCGTCCGTGCAATTCAGGACATGGTTGGATCACTGGAGTGGCCAGAATGACGACATCACCACAGCCACCCACTCAGGTATCACCGCGCGCGATTGCCATAGTCGCGCTCGACTTCTGGATGCCTGACGCGGCGCTCCAGATGGTGGACCTGTTGGGCGACCGCTGCGACTTCTATAAAGTGGGCAGCCAGCTATTCACTGTCGCAGGCCCAACGATTGTGCGCCAGCTGGTGGCGCGCGGGAAGCGCGTCTTTCTGGATCTCAAGTTCCATGATATACCGAACACCGTCGAGAAGGCCGTTGCGGCCGCAGTCGAGCTTGGCGCGTCGATAGTAACAGTTCACGCGACCGGTGGGGAGCGGATGATCCGGTCCGCGGTAGAGAACGCAGGTGCGGCGTGCGAGGTCTTCGCCGTCACGATTCTGACATCTCTCACGGGCGCGGATATCGCTGAAATTCGGGGGACGGCAAGCGCCGGCGACGACCTGGCCTCTGAAGTAATGCGTCTGGCGCTGCTGGCCAAGCGTGCCGGCGTGGCGGGGGTGGTGTGCAGTGGTCTGGAGGCCCCAATCCTCAGGGAGCATTTCGGCGGGACCCTGAAACTGTTGGTTCCAGGGGTGCGGCTGCCCGGCGGCGACCGGGGCGACCAGAGTCGGGTCGTGACGCCAGCGGAAGCGGCTCAGGCGGGCGCATCCTACGTGGTTCTGGGTCGGACCGTCACCTCGGCGGCCGATCCGGCTGCCGCCATGGATAAGGCGGTTGCGTCCCTTGCATGACCGGACTATTTTCAAAGGCTGACCCAAAATTCGGAGCAGTTGTGAAAGTACGTAGCAGCGTCAAGCCGATTTGCGAGCATTGCAAGGTGATCAAGCGCCAGGGCGTGATCAGGATCATTTGCAGCCGCAATCCCAAGCATAAGCAGCGTCAGGGTTAATTAATGGCTCGTATTGCGGGCGTGGATCTTCCACGCGACAAGAAGCTCGAGATCGGGCTTACATATATCTTCGGTATCGGTCGTAAGACCGCTCAGGCCATCCTCGAAGCAACGGGTGTCAGCGCTTCGCAGCGCGTGCGCGATCTGAGCGACATCGATACCAACAAGCTTCGTCAGGCCATAGAGCGCGATCACAAGGTCGAAGGCGCTCTCAGGACCGAAGTCGCGATGAACATCAAGCGCCTCATGGACATCGGCTCATACCGGGGCACGCGTCACCGCCGCGGTTTGCCTGTTCGTGGACAGCGTACACACACCAACGCCCGCACCAAGAAGGGACCGCGCCGCGCGATCGCCGGCAAGAAGAAGGTTACGAAGTAACACATGGCAACCGCAAAAAAAGTAAAGAAGATTGTAGAGGCCGAGGGCCTCGCGCACGTGTCGGCGACGTTCAACAACACGACGATCACGATCACGGACAACCGCGGCAACACGATCTCGTGGAGCTCGTCAGGCAAGGCTGGCTTCAAGGGCTCCAAGAAGTCCACACCGTTCGCGGCGACTGTCGCTGGCGAGCAGGCAGGGCGCGAAGCGTTCTCCGCAGGTGTTCGTCGCGTGAACGTCCGCGTTCAGGGACCAGGCTCTGGTCGTGAGTCGGCTATTCAGGCGCTCGCTACTGCCGGTCTTCAGGTCAAGTCGATTCGCGACGTCACGCCGATTCCACACAATGGTTGCCGTCCGCCCAAGCGGCGGAGGGTTTAGTACATGCGTTATACAGGACCAAGCTGCCGTCAGTGCCGCCGCGAGGGGACCAAGCTCTTCCTCAAGGGCACCAAGTGCTTCACCGAAAAGTGCCCAGTCGAGCGTCGTCCAACGCCGCCCGGCCAGCATGGCGCGAGCGTTGCTCGTCGCCGCAAGGTGTCGGAGTATTCCAAGCAGCTGCGTGAGAAGCAGAAGATCAAGCGCATATACGGCGTGAGTGAGAAGCAGTTCCGCAACACGTTCGAGCGCGTCACAACGCTGCCCGGCGTCACCGGTCACAACCTTCTCGCTGCACTCGAGAGCCGTCTGGACAACATCATCTACCGCATGGGCTTCGCGCAGAGCCGCAAGGCAGCTCGCCAGCTCGTTCGCCACCGTCACGTCGAAGTGAACGGTCGCTCGGTGGACATCCCCAGCTTCCTCGTGGAGCCCGGCCAGGAAGTTCGCGTTCGTGCCAAGTCGCGCGAGCAGGCTTCGATCATCGTTTCGATGGATCAGGCTTCGCGCGGCGCTCCGCTTTCGTGGATCGCTGTGGACAAGGGATCGTTCAGTGGTCGTATGCTCGAGCGTCCGACGCGCCCGAACATCCCGATCGCGGCCCAGGAGCAATTGGTCGTGGAGTTGTATTCGAAATAAGGGCGTGGATGTTGTAGGGGCGGCCCCCCGTGGCCGCCCTCGGGCAGGCACAGGGGCCTGCCCGTACGCGTCGGTGTTTGTTCGTTGTTGTTACAAGGGGCGGCCCCCCGTGGCCGCCCTTTCTTAAGATCGGGGCAGTACGCGCCGACGCACCAAACGAGGCCCTAACCTTCGTACCGACTTACCACGCGTTAGGGGCGGGGTAACGGTTAAACACAGAAAATCATCATGGCCAACGCAATCGATCTTCGCGGGCTGGTACGCCCGCAGCTAGTTGAGTCCACCAAGCGCGAGGACACACCCAACGTCGCCGAGTTCCGGCTGCAGCCACTAGAGCGCGGCTTTGGCTATACCCTCGGCAACGCAATGCGCCGCATGCTTCTGTCATCGCTGCGCGGATCTGCCGTTTGGGGATTCCGCATTGATGGTGTCGTTCACGAGCACCAGACCATTCCGGGTGTCGTTGAAGACGTGCATCAGATCATCGCCAATCTCAAGACACTCGTTCTGAGTCTCGATGATGCGAACGAGAGCACGGTTGTTCGCGTAACCAAGACAGGACCCGCCGACATCAAGGCAAGCGATATCCAAGCAGCCGGAGCGGCGGGACTCGCGGTACTCGAGCCCGACCATCATCTCTTTACGCTTCAGGACGATCGCGACATCACGTTCGAGCTTTTCGTGAATCACGGCCGCGGTTACGTCGAGTCAGATCAGCACGTTGTTGACCGGAACCTTCCTGTCGATCTCGTCCGCATCGATTCGATTTACAACCCAGTCCGTCGCGCGAATTTCAGTGTGGATGCAACGCGCGTTGGTCAGCGCACGGATTACGATCGCCTCACGCTGCTCGTCGAGACCAACGGAACGATCTCGCCGGAAGAGGCGGTAAGCTACGCCGCTGCTCTGGCGCAGACGCACTTTCAGTACTTTGCGGGCTTTGGCTCGCACACGTCGGCGCCGATCACGGCCTCCAACGAGCTTGGTGGCAACGACGCAGCGCGACTCGCACAGCTTTTGTCTACACCGATCGAAGATCTCGAGCTCTCCGTGCGCTCTGTCAACTCGCTCAAGAACAGTGAGATCAGGACACTCGGCGACCTCGTCAAGCGCACAGAAGATCAGATCCTCGACGTCAAGAACTTCGGCAAGAAGTCGCTGAACGAAATTGCAGAGCTGCTCGAGCGCGAGAATCTGAACTTTGGCATGAAGTTCGAGCAGTCAGAGGAAGGCGTGCGAATCACGGATCGGGGCACACCACCGAACCGCGCTGCGCTCGCCGAAGCCGCCATCGGCGACGACGACGATTAGCTAGTAGGAAGACGTGGATGTTGTAGGGGCAGGCCTCCGTGTCTGCCGTCGCGTATCACGAATTCCGAGGCATCCCGAGACGGGCGGCCACAGTACGACGAGTATCGGAGCATGCGTCGAGTAGGGCAGGCACAGAGGCCTGCCCCGACGGGCGCCCCGACAGATCTTAGAGGATCCATAGATGCGACATAGAAAAGTCGGCCGCCAACTTCGGCGCACTCCAGAGCAGCGTCTTTCGCTGCTCCGGAACCTCGCGCAGTCGCTGATCCAGCACGGCGCGATCGAGACGACCGAAGCCAAGGCCAAGGAACTGCGACCGTTCGTCGAGAAGCTCATTACGAAGGCCAAGGAAGGCACGCTTCACTCGCGTCGCCTGGCAGCCCGCCACGTGCAGCAGCGCGCGGTGAATGACAAGCTGTTCCAGGAAGTCGCACCGAAGTTCGCCACACGTCAGGGCGGATACACGCGCATCCTCAAGACCGGCCACCGCAAGGGTGACGGCGCTGAGATGGCGCGTATCGAGCTTATGCCGGAGACCAAGTGAAGATCAAGAGCCAGCTCGCTGAGAAGCGCACCAAGGCGATCGAGCGGAACAAGTGCTACGCCTGCGGCAAGGGCGTCACCTTCGGCAACAACGTCTCGCACGCGAACAATAAGACCCGCCGCACCTGGAAGCCCAACCTTCAGGTAGCACGCGTCGCAGTCTCTGACAAGATCATAAAGGTCAAGGTCTGCACCAGCTGCCTCTCCGCTGGCAAGGTCGTCCGCGCTCCGCGGGGTCAGGCGGTAGCCTGAACACCGTGCCCGCTCCAGATTCCTCCTCATTCGGGGCGACTCGTCAGTCGCCCCGTTTTTGTATCTTAGAAGGTCGAAATGCCAAAGCGTACTGATATCCATCGCATCCTCGTGATAGGCTCCGGACCCATCGTCATAGGGCAAGGCGCCGAGTTCGACTATTCCGGGACGCAGGCAACCAAGGCGCTGAAAGAAGAAGGGTACGAGGTGATTCTCATCAACTCGAACCCGGCTACGATCATGACCGATCCCGAATTCGCCGACGCCACGTACATCGAGCCTGTTACGCCTGAGTTCGTCGAGCTAGTGATTGCGAAGGAACGGCCCGATGCGCTGCTTCCGACAATGGGCGGCCAGACTGCGCTGAACGTCGCGATGGCGCTGTCGCAGAACGGAGTGCTCCAGAAGTACGGCGTGGAGCTGATTGGCGCCGACGAGCGCGCGATAAACACCGCTGAAGATCGCGCACTATTCAACGAAGCAATGAAGCGCATCGGCCTTCAGGTCGCGCGCGGCGGAACCGCAACGACATTCGACGAAGCGCTCGTTCTGGTTGAAGACACCGGATTCCCTTCAATCATCCGGCCGGCGTTCACGCTCGGCGGCAGCGGTGGCGGCATCGCGTACAATCGCGACGAATTCGAAGCGATAGTGCGGCGTGGGCTCGACCTGTCGCCAATGAGCCAGGTGCTGGTGGAGCGAAGCCTGATAGGATGGAAGGAATTCGAACTTGAAGTCATGCGCGACGCCGCGGACAACGTAGTGATCGTCTGCTCGATCGAGAACCTCGATCCTATGGGTGTTCACACCGGCGACTCGATAACAGTGGCGCCCGCGATGACGCTCACCGATCGTGAATATCAGAAAATGCGCGACGCATCAGTCGCGGTAATCCGCGAGATCGGAGTCGCGGCGGGGGGCTGCAACATTCAATTCGCGGTGAATCCCGCTGACGGTGAGATGATCGTCATTGAGATGAACCCGCGCGTGTCGCGGTCATCGGCGCTTGCGTCGAAGGCGACCGGGTTCCCAATCGCGCGCATAGGCGCCAAGCTCGCCGTTGGATACCGGCTCGATGAAATCCCGAACGACATTACACGCACCACGCCGGCGTCGTTCGAGCCGGTGCTCGACTACGTGGTGGTGAAGTGCCCGCGCTTCGCGTTCGAGAAGTTCACATCCGCCAAGGCACACCTCACCACGCAGATGCAGTCTGTGGGTGAGTCCATGGCGATCGGCCGCACTTTCAAGGAGGCGTTCCAGAAGGGGTTGCGCGCGCTCGAGATCGGGCGCTCGGGTTGGGATATCGGTGCGAGATTGATAGACGATCGTTTGGTTGATGATTCGCTCGACACCCTGCGCGCTGCGCTGCGTCAGCCAACTCCGGAGCGAGTGTTCCAGGTAAAGCGCGCGATGCTCGCTGGGCTCACGGTCGCTGAATTGTTCGAGCTCACGTGGATCGACCCGTGGTTCCTGGAGCAGATGCGAGAGCTGATTGATGCGGAGCGCCGGTGGTCCACGCTGCGTGAGATCACAGCCTCCGAGATGCGGCGCATGAAGCGCATGGGGTTCGCCGATCGGCAACTCGGCGATCTTCGCGGCACTTCCGAAGGCGAGATGCGCTCGCTGCGTTGGTCGCTCGGTGTGCGCCCGGCCTACAAGATGGTCGACACATGCGCCGGTGAGTTTCCATCGGCCACGCCATATTTGTATGGCTCGTACGATGAAGAGAGCGAAGCGCCGCCGAGTGGACGGAAGTCAATCGTGATCCTTGGCAGCGGGCCGAATAGAATCGGCCAGGGTGTGGAGTTCGATTACTGCTGCGTTCGCGCGTCGCTTGCATTGAGAGCTCAGGGCTTCGAGACCATCATGATCAACTCGAACCCCGAGACCGTCTCGACTGACTTCGATATTTCCGACAAGCTGTACTTCGAGCCGCTTACTCTAGAGCACGTGCTGGAGATAGTCGATCGTGAGAAGCCCGTTGGCGTGATCGTTCAACTCGGTGGTCAGACACCGCTCAAACTCACGCGCGGTCTTGAAGCTGCTGGAGTACCGATATTAGGCACGTCACCCGACGCCATTGACGTTGCAGAAGACCGTCAACGCTTCGATGCGATCGCTCGAAAGCTCGGTATTCGGCAGCCGGAGAACGGAACGGCCACAAGTGTGGACCGTGCGATCGAGGCTGCTACGAGAATCGGCTACCCAGTGCTTGTTCGGCCTTCGTACGTGCTTGGTGGTCGAGCGATGGAGATTGTGTACGACGAGGACTCGCTGCGCGATTACTTCGAGCGCGCCGTTAGGGTTTCTGAGGACAGGCCCGTATTGATCGATCAGTTCCTGGAAGACGCGTTCGAGGCCGACGTTGATGCGATATCCGACGGCGATCAAGTGGTGATCGGTGGAATCATGCAGCACATCGAAGACGCTGGAATTCATTCTGGCGATTCCGCGTGCGTTCTGCCGCCGTACCTGATTGCCGAAGAAGAGCAGGACACCATGCGCCGTCATACCGTGGAATTGGCTGAGGCGCTCGGCGTTGTCGGGTTGATCAATGTCCAGTACGCGATCAAGAATGGTGTCGTGTACGTGCTCGAGGTCAATCCGCGCGGGAGCCGAACGATTCCGTTCGTGTCAAAGACAATCGGCATCCCGCTCGCGTCGATCGCGGCGCGCGTCATGGCCGGCGAGAAGCTCGTGGACATCGGATTTACGGAAGAGATAATTCCGCCGTACGTGGCCGTTAAGGAAGCCGTGTTTCCGTTCAACAAGTTCCGCGAATTTGATCCGATCCTGGGACCGGAGATGCGATCGACTGGCGAGGTTATGGGTGCGTCGGAGTCGTTCGGGAGCGCGTTCTACAAGGCCCAACTCGCGGCGGACAACGGCCTTCCAATGAGCGGAGCTATATTCGTGTCGGTCAACGATTCGGATAAGGCCGCCGTCACACCGATCGTGCGTAGGTTCCACGAACTCGGTTTCGGCGTCCACGCCACTGAAGGGACTGCGCGCCATCTACGCAAGCTGGGCATTCCTGTGACAAGGGTGTACAAGGTTCACGAAGGGCGACCACACGTGATCGACCTGATCGTCAACGGTACCGTGCAGCTTCTCATCAACACGCCCATGGGCAAGCGCGCTCAGGAAGATGATTATTCAATGAGACAGGCCGCAATTGCGCATCACGTGCCGTACACGACCACCCTGTCCGCCGCAAACGCAGCGTGCGACGCGGTGCTCTCGATGCGATCGCGGCCGGCTTCTGTAACGTCGCTTCAGGAATGGCACTCACGCATCGATCGGCCGGTGACCGCAAGGTGAGCGACGACGTGTTCATTCACGAGTCTGCTTTCGTCGATGATGGGGCGCAGATTGGGTCAGGAACACGCGTCTGGCACTTCAGCCACGTACTCGCCGGCGCCGTGATCGGCGAGAGTTGTTCATTGGGCCAGAACGTAGTTGTCATGAACGGTACGAAAATTGGCAACAATGTGAAGATTCAAAACAATGTCTCGGTGTACGAAGGAGTTAGCTTGGAAGACGACGTGTTCTGCGGACCCTCCATGGTGTTCACCAACGTCATCAATCCGCGCAGCCACGTCTCGCGCAAGAATGAGTATCGAAAAACACTTGTGAAGCACGGCGCGTCGATCGGAGCGAACGCGACCATTGTCTGTGGCGCCACGCTCGGAGAATTCTGTTTTATTGGCGCCGGTGCGGTCGTGTCGAGGGATGTGGCTCCGTATGCATTGATGGTCGGTGTGCCTGCACGCAGAGTCGGGTGGGTGTGCGAGTGCGGCGAAAAATTGCCGCAGGGCGCCGCACCTGGCTGTGAAGCCTGCGGCAAGCAATATGTCAATCACGGAGACCGGGTCGCGCGTGTCTGAGAGCTTACGCGTCGCACTCGTCGGCTGCGGTCGGATCAGCAAGAATCATTTCGAAGCCATATCTCGCGTTCACGGCCTCGAACTCGCTGGCGTAGCCGACATTGCTACTTCGCGAGCCCGTGCGGCCAGCGACGAGTATGGCGTGCCGGCGTTCGAGTCGCTGGAGACCATGCTTGCACACGTCGAGTGCGACATCGTGACTGTTGCAACTCCATCGGGCCTACATCCCGTGCATGGAATGGCGGCTGCGCGAGCAGGGAAGCACGTAGTGAGCGAGAAACCCATGGCGATTTCGCTCGAAGGCGCCGATTCGCTCATCGCGACGTGCGCCGAAAACAACGTGAAGCTGTTCGTGGTGAAGCAGAACAGGCTAAACCCTGCCATCCAACTGGTCAAGCGCGCGGTAGATAAAGGCCGCTTAGGCAGGATTCACTCCGCAAACTGTACCGTTCGATGGGCACGCCCGCAGGACTATTATGACCAGGCCCCATGGCGCGGTACCTGGGCCATGGACGGAGGGGCATTCATGAATCAGGCATCGCATTATGTCGATCTGATCCAATGGCTTGCTGGCCCCGTGGAGAGCGTGGTCGCCATAACAGCGACCCAGGAGCGTAGGATTGAAGCCGAGGATTCAGGGGCGGCCGTGTTGCAATTCCGGAATGGCGGGATCGGGGTACTGGACGTGACCATGCTCACTTATCCCAAGAATCTTGAAGGCTCTCTCACCATTCTCGGTGACCGCGGCTCGGTGAAGATTGGTGGGACGGCGGTGAACCGAGTCGAGACATGGCTGTTCGAAGACTACGACGACGATGACAAGCTCATCGATGCCGCCGCGACGGCGCCTCCGAGTGTATATGGCTTTGGCCACGAGGGATACTACCGGAACGTCGTCCAAGTTTTAGGTGGTCGCGGTATTCCAGATACGGATGGCGCCGAGGGTCGTAAGTCGCTAGAGATCATTCTTGCGATTTATGAGTCCGCTCGTACCGGGCGGCTGGTGGTACTGGGCTGACGAGAAGCGCGGCGTGCCGACCTCGAAACAAGTGTGTGGTATTCTCGCAACATGTGTCGCACGACTGATGGCGTATTTTGACATACGGGTGAATGCGGGTATGCCAAAATTACGGAAATTTCGCCCGCAAATCTATGAGGCATCAGATAGGTGCGGGCACTTTACGGACGGATTGACGTAAACTACGTGTGTTTAAAAGCGGTCCGAGTAATGCTACCGTTGCGGTCAACGCGACTCGTCGCTGGGCGACCGCGCGTGGTCCACTTACTTCCGCAGGTATTGCCAATGAACCGTCAGGGAACCTTTGCATCCGTAGCTGCGATCGCAGCTGCATTTGTTGCATTATCGCCGATCGCGGCGCAAACCACCGTTGTTGCAACGCCGACAAACACCCAGGGTTGGACTGTGCTCTCGGGGGATGTCAAGGGCGGAGGATCCGTCGCGATTACCGCGGCTCACCCGTTCGACACCAACGGTTCTCTGCAACTGCAGATGGATAACACAAACGTTGGCGGGAGCGGAAAGGCGGCATTCACCGATTACTTCGCGCCGTATGGAAGTGGTTACGCGCTTTCCACTTATAACTCCGGCAGTTTTGACTGGCTTCGGTCGGGGACGTCCACGGTCCAAGGGAAGTACGCGCCTACTTACCAGCTGATCGGTAAGTCTGATCAGGGTTTTGCGACGTTTGTTTGGGAAAATGTGTACCAGAACGGCGGAACTCCGACGGCAACAACCGACTCGTGGCAGTCGGTCCCCGACATGACCAACCAGCTCTTCTGGGTCAACCTGCACAGCGCCCCTCTTAGTACCGCTTGCGGTAACGTGAATACTGACGGACACGCGCAGCTGTTTCTCACTATCGCCCAATGGTCAACGAACAACTGCCTGTCCAACGTCAACATCAGCGCGGTCGCGGTTGACATTGGCAGCGGCTGGTCTGGCACCGGCAATGGTGGTGCGACATTCGATGGTGCTGCCGACAATGTGAATGTCGGGTTCAGTGGCGGCTACGACCAGACCACGAAATTCGAAGTGACTTCTACCCCCGAGCCATCGTCGATGGCGCTCCTCGGCACAGGCCTGATCGGCCTCGTTCCTATGGTTCGCCGTCGTCGCAAGCGGTAGTTATCGGCGGCTAGGTAGCTGACTACGAGAAAGGCCCCGGCAACCCCGGGGCCTTTCTGCAACGCGGACCGGCTTGCCTCACGCGCGGCCGTCGGGTGGGTTGGCTCGAGGCGGCGGCTCACCGAGAAGCTTGGTCATGAACCGTTGTCCCTCAGCCATTCGCTCGACCTCGAGGGCCATGGCCTCGACTGCCCTCTCGACACGCTCCATTCGCGCATCAGCAGCCTCGGTGGAGGGAAGGGGCCGCACGGCCGGCGTTCCGCTTTCTATGCGCCTTCCGTAAGCACGCGCGATAGGAAAGCCAACGCCCGCGATCGCTGCCAGCGCGACCAAGGTTGCGTCGCGGATAATCGAGTGGGCTGTGAACGGGTCCATCCTTCCTCATGGCTAGAAACCGAGTGGCCGAGACATCGCCGCCCATGCGGAAATTAATTGATTTAGCTGTCCCGACCGGCGATCTTTCAAGGCTGTATAGTCGGTGTCATGCCCTCCAGCTCGACGCCGCCAATCCCCACAATATCAATGGCCGTACCCCTACTAGATCTCAAAGCCCAGCACGGCACGATTCGCGACGAGGTTCTTGCCGCCATCATGCCGATCGTGGATGGGCAGACTTTCATTTTGGGCGAGCCTGTAGAACGTCTCGAGCTACTAGTCGCCCGCTTGTCGCATAGCGCCCACGCTATTGGTTGCGCGAACGGTACCGACGCCATTCTTCTTGCACTTCGTGCGCTCGACGTGGGACGCAACGATGCGGTGATCACGACGCCTTTCACCTTCTTCGCAACCGCTGGCGCAGTGCACAACGTCGGTGCGCGCACTGTATTTGCGGATATCGATCCCGACACGTTCAACATATCAGTCGAGGCCGTTGACGAGGCCGTGCGCAACACGCCCGACGCGAAGGCCGTGATCGCGGTCGACCTGTTCGGACAGATGGCGCCCATCGATGAGCTCCGCGCCGTGCTCCCAGACGGAATGCCGATCATCGAAGATGCCGCGCAATCCATCGGGGCCAGCAGAAAAGTTGGCGGCCGCCAAGTCATGGCTGGCGAGATGGCCGACATCGGCACGTTTAGTTTCTTTCCGTCCAAGAATCTTGGCGGATACGGCGACGGTGGCATGGTCGTCACTCAGAGTGATCAGCTCGACGCTCGTCTTCGCAGACTTCGGACTCACGGAAGCGTGAGGACTTATTTCCACGAAGAAGTTGGCTACAACAGCAGGCTCGACTCGTTGCAGGCTGCAGTCCTGGCGGCCAAGCTTCCGCACCTTGAGGCGTGGAGCGCCGCGCGGCGCCGCAACGCTTCGCTGTATGACAAGGCATTCGCCGATCTCGACGGTGTGCGTACGCCGGTGATCGACCCGCGCAACGAGTCCATCTACAATCAATACACGCTGCGCGCCGCTCGCCGCGACGAGCTTCAGGAGTTCCTGAAGAAGCGCGGCATCGGCAACTCGGTCTATTATCCGCTTCCCCTTCATCTCCAACCGTGCTTCGCCTACCTCGGTTACGAGGAAGGCGATTTTCCGGAGAGCGAGCGTGCGTCCAAGGAAGTTGTATCGCTGCCGGTTTACCCGGAGCTTACTGACTCACAGCGCGACGAGGTCGTCTCGGCGATTCGCGCTTTCTACGGCCGTTGAGGGCCTAACTACCTAATGGATAACAAGCAGCTTATTCTCGACAAGATCGCTGACCGTTCGGCGGTGATCGGTGTGGTTGGCCTTGGTTACGTGGGACTGCCACTCGCGGTTGAATTCGCGCGTGCCGGTTTCAAGGTGATCGGCTTCGACGTGTCAACTCGTGTCACCGACATGTTGAATTCCGGCAAGTCGCACATCCAGGACGTTCCACACGCCGACCTCGCCGAGGTCGTTGGAAAGAAACTGTTCGAGGCTACCACTGATCCGGCACGCATCAGGGAGATGCATTGCGTGTCGATCGCCGTTCCGACACCGCTTGTGAAGACGCGCGATCCTGATATGAGCTACGTCGTCGCCGCGACCGCCACTATATGCGAGTTTGCCCACCCGGGAATGCTCGTCGTGCTCGAGAGCACTACCTATCCCGGAACAACGCGCGAGCTAATGCAACCCAAGCTGGAAGCTGCTGGCCTCAAGATTGGCACCGACGTGTTCCTTGCGTTCAGCCCCGAGCGTGTGGATCCGGGCAATCCGATCTGGCACACCAAGAACACGCCGAAAGTGGTGGGTGGAATCACGCCAGCCTGCACGGAAGTCGCGAGCGCTCTATATCAGAGCTGCCTCGACACAATCGTGCCTGTCTCCTCGACAGAGACAGCCGAGCTCGTCAAGCTGCTTGAGAACACCTTCCGCTCGGTCAATATCGGGCTCGTCAACGAAATGGCGATCGTCTGCGACAAGCTCGGTGTAAATGTCTGGGAAGTGATCGACGCCGCTGCCACCAAGCCGTTCGGATTCATGAAGTTCACTCCCGGGCCTGGAATCGGCGGTCACTGCATTCCACTGGATCCGCACTACCTCGCCTGGAAGATGCGTACGCTCAACTACAAGACGCGCTTCATTGACCTTGCGAGCGAGATCAACTCCGAGATGCCAGCACTTGTCGTTGAGAAAGTAGCGCGCGCGTTGAATGATGAGTGTAAATCGGTGAATGGCAGCAAGGTGTTGGTGCTTGGCGTCGCCTACAAGAAGAACATCGACGACATGCGCGAGAGCCCCGCGCTCGACGTGATCAAGCTGCTCGAGGGTCGCGGCGCCAAGGTGACATTCCACGATCCGCACGTGCCCATGTTCCGAGAGGAAGGTCACACGTTCACTGGAGTTGAGCTTACGGACGCAGTGCTGCGCGGCTCCGACGCGGTCGTCATTGTTACGGACCACGACGTCGTGGACTACCAGCGTGTCTGCGACCTTGCCCCCGTCGTCGTGGACGCCCGGAACGCGACCAAGGGACTCAAGTCCAAAACCGGTCGCATTGTGCCGCTGTCCGCGAACGCTGCGTAACACGGAATGAACATCGCGGTCATAGGAACGGGCTACGTCGGCCTGGTTGCCGGCGCGTGCCTCGCAGAGACGGGGAACGCCGTGGTGTGTGCCGACCTCGACGGGGAGAAAATCGGGCTACTCAAACAGAACGAGATCCCGATCTTCGAGCCCGGCTTGGACGCGATAGTCGAGCGGAATCAGGCCGATGGCCGACTGATCTTCACGACGGACGTGGACCAGGCAATCCGCGTCGCAGAGGTCGTCTTCATTGCGGTCGGTACACCGCCTGATGAGGACGGTTCGGCGGATCTGTCCCACGTCCTCGCGGTGGCTGATACAGTGGGGCGGTCCATGGCGCGTGAGACGGTGGTCGTCACCAAGTCAACCGTGCCGGTTGGAACCGCGCCCTTGGTCAAGCAAGCGATCGCCATGAATGCCGGCTTTCCATTTCACGTCGTCAGTAATCCGGAGTTCCTCAAGGAAGGCGCGGCTGTCGAAGACTTTCTCAAGCCAGACCGGGTGGTACTGGGGGTCGAGACGGACTATGCGAGGGCGGTCATGGGTGAGCTCTACGCACCATTTGTCCGCACTGGCCGACCGGTGATCTACATGGACATCGCTTCGGCGGAGATGACGAAATACGCAGCCAACGGCATGTTGGCAACGCGCATCAGCTTCATGAACGAGATCGCGGCGCTGTGCGAGGCAACCGGAGCCGACGTTGACCAGGTTCGTCGAGGGCTGGGCAGCGACACGCGAATCGGCCCGAGCTTTCTATTCCCGGGACCTGGATATGGCGGAAGCTGCTTCCCCAAAGACGTAAAAGCACTCGTTCGTACCGCGGCTCAGGCTGGTGTGCCCCTCGGGATACTCGGTGCGGTAGACAGCTCCAACGGGCGCCAGAAGCAACGGCTTGGCGAGAAGGTACGACATGCACTTTGCTGTCATGGAAATACTGAGCATACCCATGGTAAGCTTAGTAATAACAATCAGTTACAAAAACTAGATGACAAAGCACTTGAAGGCCGTCATGTCGCCGTATGGGGCCTGTCTTTTAAGCCCGGAACGGACGACATGCGTGAGGCTCCTTCACTCGTGCTCATCGAACAATTGCTACGCTGGGGCGCCACCGTTTGCGCCCATGACCCCGCGGCGATGGCCGAAGCGCGTCGCCGGCTCGGTGACGGGGGCGGAACGATCAGCTACGCTGAAACGGGGTATGACGCTCTGCCAGGGGCGGATGCACTTGTCATCGTGACAGATTGGAATGAATACAGGCACCCTGATTTCAACCGCGTCAAGGCTACTTTGAAGCAGCCGATCGTCGTCGACGGACGCAATCTTTATGACCCCCGTAAGATGTCCAATGTCGGACTCACTTACTACTCGATAGGACGCCGGTCGGTTGGCGCCCAGGAAGCAACCGCGTGAATCGTGTTCGCAGCTCGCTCGTAATTCTCGGACCTCTCCTGGCGCTAGTCGTAATGACGGCCTGCCACGCCGGCTTCGATCCCAAGGTTTACGCCAGCAACCCAACGTCGCTGTTCGCGGCTTCGCTCAAGCAATTCAACTCGCGCCATTACGACGACGCGGCCAAGGGGTTCGAGCAGCTCACGCACGACCTTCCGGCTCGTGACGCTCTGCTGCCACTTTCGTACTACTACCTGGGCGAGTCACAGGAAAAGACCGGCGACCATCTGCTCGCGGCGCAGAGCTTTACGCGCATCTCGGAGGCGTTCCCGGACGACAGTCTCGCGCCTCGCGCGCTGCTCGCCGGCGGCCGCGCATACGCCCAGATGTGGCGCAAGCCGGAACTGGACGCGACCTACGGTACGTCTGCCATTAACACGCTACAGTCGCTCGTGTCGCTGTACCCCGACTCGCACCTGGTTCCCGAGGCAGACACAGCGATCGCGCGGCTCGACAACATGTTCGCCATCAAGGACCTGGATGTCGGTAAGCACTATATCCGACGCGGCGCGTACGACTCGGCGATCATCTACCTGAAGGACGTTATCAAGCTGCATCCGAACGCTCCGGCGACCCGAACGGCGTATTTGCAATTGCTAATCGCATACAGGGCGATCAAGTACACGGCTGATGCGACCGATTTGTGCACCGCGGCGCTCAAGGTCTATCCCAACGACAAGGAGGTACGCCAGCAGTGCGGCTCGGCGTCTTCGGCGGTAGTTTCGACCCCCCGCACATAGGGCACTTTCTGGCGGCATCAGATGCCGCGGAGCGCCTCGGACTTGACCGCGTTTTTTGGGTGCCCACTGCCCAACAGCCGCTCAAGGCCGGCACTCCGCACGTCGCGTCGGCGGACGCGCGCTTCAGAATGGTCCAGGCCGCCGTATCCAGCCACGCGATCTTCGAATCAAGCAGGATCGAAATCGACCGGTCCGGGTTATCTTACACGGTTGCGACCGCTCAGTCGTTCGCGGCGCAATTCCCGGGCGCCGAGCTGTTTTTGCTGGTTGGTGAAGACGCCTGGTCTCGCTTCGAAGATTGGCACGAGCCCGAGAAAATTCGAACGCTCGTTCAAATAGAAATTCTGGCGCGGAAGACGGAGAGTGAATTCTCTGGCCGCGTGATAGAGGTTTCATCAACCGAGATTCGCGCGCGAGCGCGGGATGGGCGCTCGGTGCGCGGCTTCGTGCAGGACGCGGTCGCGGAGATAATTGAATCGGAAAGGTTGTATCAATGGTGACAGAGGTGACGGGCCTGATCAAGAGCGTCTTCGGCACCCGGCATGACCGGGAGCGCAGGCGCGTGCAGCCGCTGGTCGACGAGATCAACGTCGAGTATGCACGTCTCGAGACGATCTCCGACGACGAGCTGCGCGGGCAGACGGCGAAGTTCCGTGCGCGCCTCAAAGAGGCGACCGGAGGTCTCGAAGGTCGCATCGCGGAGCTCAAAGAGCGCAAGCACGTTGCGTCATCTGCCGCGGAACGCGAGAAGCTCGATGACGAGCTGGGCGGCGCAGACGGGCGCGGTGGGCTCGAAGGCGACCTGCGCGCGACTGTGGCAAAAACGCTGGAAGAACTTCTGCCCGAGGCATTCGCGACTGTGCGTGAAGCCGCCCGCAGACTGGTGGGCACAATGGCCGCGGTCACTGGGCGCGACGAAATGTGGAACATGGTCCACTACGACGTGCAGCTCGTAGGCGGGATTCAGCTCCATCGCGGACGCATTGCGGAGATGGCGACGGGTGAGGGTAAGACGCTCGTCGCGACACTGCCGCTGTATCTCAACGCTCTGTCCGGAAAGGGCGCCCACCTCATCACTGTTAACTCGTACCTGGCTCGCCGGGATTCACAGTGGATGGGTCATCTTTATCAGTACCTTGGGCTTACAGTCGGTTGCCTCGACGATACCGAGCCGGGCAGCTTCGAGCGCCGCGCGGTTTACGAGTGCGACATCACGTACGGCACCAACAACGAGTTCGGCTTCGACTACCTGCGCGACAACATGGTCGTGTCGCTGGACCAGCGCGTGCAGCGGACCCACTCGTACGCCATCGTTGACGAAGTCGATTCTGTTCTCATCGACGAGGCGCGAACTCCGCTCATTATATCGGGACCCGTTGGCAACGAAGTTGACGAAGAGTATGCGCTTCACAACGGCGGCGTCGCCAAGCTCGTTCGCATGCAGATGGAACTTGCGAACACACTCACAGCCGATGGCGAGCGGGCACTTCGCGAAGGTGACACCGACGCCGCGGCAACGCTGCTGTACAAGGCGCGTCTTGGCGCTCCAAAAAATAAACGGCTGCTGAAGCTCCTGAACGAATCCGGCGTCAAGCAGCTGGTCCAGGGGATGGAGCTCAAGCACATCGCTGACCGCCGCGTTACCGCCAGCCGCCAGGAAATGCGCGACATCGAAGAGGATCTCCTCTTCGTCCTGGATGAGAAAGGCCAGCAGGTTCACCTCACCGATCGCGGAATCGACTTCATGTCGCCGAACGATCGCGAGCAGTTTATCCTGCCTGATATCTCGCAGCAGGTTCACCAGATCGATCACGATCCGGACCTCTCGCCCGCGGAGAAGATCGAGCGCCGCAATACGATCAACGCCGAGTATGCTGCTAAGTCGGAGAAGCTGCACATCATCCATCAGCTTCTGCGTGCGCATTCGCTGTACGAGCGCGACGTGAACTACGTGGTACAGGAAGGCGAAGTCCTGATTGTTGATGAGTTCACCGGTCGTACGATGCCCGGCCGGCGCTGGTCGGAAGGGTTGCATCAGGCAGTCGAAGCAAAGGAAAGCGTGAGCGTGAAGGGGGAGACGCAGACACTCGCTACCATCACGATCCAGAACTACTTCCGCATGTACGACAAGCTTGCTGGCATGACCGGAACGGCGGAGACGGAGGAGTCGGAGTTCCACCAGATTTATAAACTGGGCGTCGCAGTAGTTCCGACCAACCGCCCCGTGGTGCGTGACGATCGCAACGATCTCGTATTCAAGACTAGGCGCGAGAAGTACAACGCCATTGCAGACGAGACATTGCGTCTGCACCAGCTCGGCTTCCCGGTACTGGTTGGAACCGTGAACGTGGACGTTTCCGAGACGCTTTCGAAACTGTTCAAACGAGCTGGAATACCGCACAATGTTCTGAATGCCAAGTACCACCAGCGCGAGGCGGAGATAGTTCAGGAAGCCGGTCAGCCAGGCGCGGTGACCATCGCCACCAACATGGCCGGCCGCGGAACAGACATCAAGCTGGGCGAGGGCGTCACCGTTGCCAAGCCGTCCAAGGTAAAGGACGACGAAGGGAAAATTGTTGACGTCGTGGAAGATGGCGGACTCCACATCATCGGATCGGAGCGGCACGAGTCGCGTCGCATCGATCGTCAGTTGCGCGGACGCGCTGGCCGTCAGGGTGATCCGGGTGCGTCGCAATTCTTCCTGTCGCTGGAAGACGATCTGATGCGCCTGTTCGGATCCGACAGAATTGCGAAGCTTATGGACGCCATGGGCGCGAAGGAAGGTGAGGTGTTGACTCACTCGCTGATCACGCGGTCGATCGAGCAGGCACAGAAGCGCGTGGAGTTGCAAAACTTCCAGCAACGCAAGCGTCTGCTGGAGTACGACGACGTGATGAACCAGCAGCGCGAGGTAGTTTACTCGCTCCGGTCGTTCGCTCTCGAAGGTGGCGAAGAATTGCGTGGCGAAGCCGAGCGCATGATCGAAAAGGCGGTCGGCCGGCGCGTTGAGACTGCGCTTGCGGAGACCGCCGAGGATGGGGTGTTCGACATCGAACTTCTGCGCCAGGAGCTGATGCAGAACTACATGCTCATCGTGCCTCAGTTCGAGAAGGCCGGCGAGTGGCCCACCACGATTCCGTCGGCGCGTCAGGCCGCTGTTGACGCAGCTATCAGCGCGTTCGGCGAGAAAATGCGCGGTCTGAACGAATTCGCTGGCCGATTGCTCTCGCTCGTAATGCTCAACGTGCTGGACGAGAAGTGGAAGGACCATCTCTACGACCTGGACCAGCTCCGCAACGCGATTCATTATCGTTCTTGGGGTCAGCAGGATCCGCTCGTGGAGTACAAGCAGGAAGCGTACACAATGTTCGTGGATCTGATGCAAGACGTTCATCACACATTCACGGAGCGCTTTGCGCGAGCGCAGATCGTATTCGACGGTGGCCAGAGCAACAGCGGTGATGGAATGACCGGTGGATCCGATCCGCGGGGTCCCTTTGCCGGACCGCCGCAGCAGCAGCGTCCCACACGGCACTACAACGCGCTCGGCATTCTCGAGGACGACGCGCCACTACCTGAGTCGCACCGTACCGAAGAAGACATGGACATCGGACCCGCGGAGACGCCGACGCAGGAAGTAGCCACGACCCGTCCGGATCCTGCAGTCGTCGGACTGGGGCGCCAGAAGTCGTTGACGCCCAGCGCACCTGCAGGGGTGCCCGGAATCTCAGGCGGCGCGGCCGCTGGCGCGGATTGGACCAACGTCAAGCGCAATGATCCGTGCCCGTGCGGCTCGGGCAAGAAGTTCAAGAAATGTCACGGGGCCGTGCTGGCGTAACACGTCATTCCCGCGAAAGCGGGAATCCCGCTCGGAGTAGCCGCGGACGTCGCATCGCACAAGTCACGGCTCCACGCGGCGAGATCCCCGCTTTCGCGGTGATGACGCGGCCCGTGCGTTCGCGGTAATGGCAACTGCAACGAATAGACACCATCCGTTGGATTGCCCGCGTCCACGGCGAACGGGTTTGCGGTTATGCATGTGTGACCCTTTCTCGGAGCACTCATGTCGGCCGTTGCGATTCGCGAAATTCCCGTCACGGAGCGTCCGCGCGAGCGGCTCAAGCAGCACGGCGCGCAGGCGCTAAGTGCGGTTGAGCTCGTTGCTATTCTGTTCGGTTCCGGTGGGGAAGGGCGTTCGGCCATCGACCTTGCGCACGACGTATTGGCGGCGTCGCAGGGTTCGCTGCGTCGCTTGTCGTCACGTCCGATCGCTTCGCTGACATCGGTCGCGGGCGTCGGCCCCGCGCGCGCAATTACCGTTCACGCTGCGCTCGAACTCGGCAGGCGCATGATGGCCGAGCAGCGCGAGCAGGGGAGGCCAATGCGTGAAGCGCGCGATGTGTACGACGCGTACGCGCTCAGGATGCAGGATCTACCCGTCGAGGAATTTCGCATTGCGACACTCGATGCACAGCATCGACTCGAGAACGACATCCTCGTCACGCGCGGAATACTCAACTCATCGCTGGTTCACGCGAGAGAGGTCTTTCGACAGGCAATCGCCGAGAACGCATACGCGGTTATTCTTGTTCACAACCACCCATCTGGCGATCCGACACCATCACCAGAGGATCGTGCGGTTACATCGCAGCTCGTGTCCGCCGGCAAACTACTCGGGATCGACGTTCTCGATCATATAATTGTCGGCCGCGGGCGGTTTACCAGCTTCGCGGAGAGCGGAATTCTGGTGTGAGGCCGCGGTGCGGCGTCCCGATGCCTGCGCGACTGAGAGATTGGTGTGACATTCGCACGACGTCGGAGGGTCCATGCTCAGGCTCCTCCGCGCGAAGGCAGCGCTATCGATGGGCGCGAATGAATACCCCGCCGATACGTGTGCCGCGTTCCATATAGCTGCTCTCCGTCAGTGGGATCGATTCGGGCTGTCAAGAATTTTGCCTCAGACTCGGCGGCAGCGTCGATTTGTGACATGCAAAGTGGCTCGTAGGGCGTGCGGCGACCCCGAACCAGTTCTCCCGACGCCTTCAAGGCGTCATATTGAGATATGGCCGTTAGCGTGGTAAGGGCGGATGAGGACCCGGGGAGCGAGCTGATCCCGGGCTGGGACTTTCATATCGACCCGCTGCCAGAGCGGGTCGATATGGAGCAGTTCCTCCGCGCTTACCGTTTCAGCGAGGAGGCGCATCGAGGTCAGAAACGGCGCTCTGGAGAAGATTACGTACTCCACTGCGTCGCCGTCGCCAAGATTCTGGCGGGATTGAATCTCGATACCACGACCGTCGTCGCCGGCCTGGTGCACGACGTGATCGAGGACACGCGCTTCACACTGACCGATATCGAGCGCGAGTTCGGAAAAGAAGTGGCTGCGATCGTTGATGGCCTGACAAAGATCGAGCATCTTCCCGCGCACGCACCACGCGAAGCCCAGGTCGAGAATTACCGCAAGCTGTTGTTGTCGATCGCGAAAGATGCGCGCGTGATAATCATCAAGCTCGCTGATCGGCTGCACAACATGCGCACCCTCGAGTCGCTGCCGGAAGACAAGCGCCGCAGAATCGCGCAGGAGACGCGCGACCTGTACGCGCCGCTTTCGCACCGGTTCGGAATGGCGCGCGTTCGCTGGGAGCTCGAAGATCTCGCCTTCAAGCATCTCGAGACAGATGCATACCGGAACCTCGCCAAGCTCGTTGCGCAGAAGCGTGCGGAGCGCGACGACCTCGTCGAGCGCATGCGCGACCCGCTCACCAAAGAGATGACTCGCGCTGGCATCGTCGATATCGAGATAACCGGCAGACCGAAACATCTCTGGTCCATCTACAAGAAGATGGTGAATCGCGACAAGCCGTACGAGGAGATTTATGATCTTCTGGCTATTCGTGTACTCGTAAACAGCGTGCCCGACTGCTACCACGCGCTTGGCGTCATTCACGATGGCTGGACGCCGGTACAGGAGCGCATCAAGGACTACATCGCACAACCCAAGTCCAACGGGTATCAGTCGCTGCACACTACGGTCTTCGGGCCAGGCCGGCAGTTGTTCGAGATCCAGATCCGCACGCGCGAGATGCACCGCACCGCTGAGTATGGAATCGCGGCCCACTGGCGCTTCAAGGAGAACGCGCGGAACTCGGACGAACTGGACAAGCATCTCCAGTGGTTCCGGCAGATTCTCGAGCTGCAGCTCGATGCCAAGACGCCGGACGAATTCCTCGAGTTTCTCAAGCTGGATCTGTATCAGGACGAGATTTTCGTTTTCACGCCGACCGGCGATGTGATTCAGCTACCGAAGGGAGCGACGCCAATCGATTTCGCCTTTGCGGTGCATACGGAGGTCGGACTGCACTGCAGCGGAGCTCGCGTGAATGGCCGCATGGCACCGCTCTCTCGCGAACTGAAAAACTCGGACACGGTCGAGATCATCGCATCGCCGTCAGCTCGCCCCAACCGCGACTGGCTGGCGCACGTTCGTACGGGAAGGGCGCGACATCGCATCAAGCAGCGGCTGCGCATGGAAGAACAGAAGGCTTCCATCAAGCTCGGCCGCGAGATGATCGACAAGGAAGCGAAGCGTCGTCGAGTTGCGCGGCCGACCGATGACGATCTCGAAGTCGCCGCAAAGGCGCTCAAGCTCACCGACCGGGGGCATCTCGTCAGTGCCGTTGGCCAGGGCGAGTTGAGCGGGCGCGATGTGATTCGGAATCTGCATCCCGAAATCGATACGGGGCAGGAGCCGCCGCGTCCCAATCGACTCGAGCGGCTGGTCGATCGTGTGCGCGGAACCGGTCGCGGTGTTCGCATTCAGGGTGCGGACGGGCTGCTCGTGCGTTATGCACAGTGTTGCCAGCCGGTTCCCGGTGATCCTGTATCGGGATATGTCACGCGCGGGCGTGGCGTGAGCATTCACCGGGCCGATTGCCCCAATCTGATGTTGCTGGATGATGAGCCGGAGCGCAGGCTGGAAATTGACTGGCAGGAAGTGCAAGGTGAGCGCTTCCTGGTTCGGCTGGCCGTCGAGGCGAGCGACCGACGCGGACTCTACGCCGACATTGCGACGGCGGTGAGTGAATCGAAGACCGACATACGCAGCTTCGAACTCAAGGGCGAGGACGGCCGCGTGTACGGCATGATCGAAGTACAGGTCGAGAATTTACCCCACCTGCGCAAGACCCTCCGCGCCATTCGGCGCGTGAAGGGCGTAACAGAGGTTGCTCGACGCGAGCAAATGGCGGATTGATCTCATAAATTGTGCCCCCGGACTCGGTGGAAGCCGGTTCCGGACGGCGTTGAATAGCAGCATCCGCGAACGCTCGTTCTTGACCGATCTTCGGTTAAATTTCGGTACTCATGGCAAAGTTCGATTTGGTTGCACCGTTTGAGCCGGCCGGGGACCAGCCCAAGGCGATAGCAGAGCTCGCGCGCGGGCTTGAGCGCGGAGACAGGTTCCAGACGCTGCTGGGTGTAACGGGATCGGGAAAGACGATGTCGGTCGCGAACGTCATCCAGGCCTACGGAAAGCCGACGCTCGTTCTCTCGCACAACAAGACGCTCGCCGCACAATTGTACGGCGAACTCAAATCGTTCTTTCCGCACAATGCAGTCGAGTACTTCATCTCGTACTACGACTACTACCAGCCAGAAGCCTACGTGCCAACTACCGACACGTACATCGAGAAAGATGCTTCCATCAACGAGGACATCGATCGCCTTCGGCTGCGTGCGACATCCAGCCTCATGGAGCGGGATGATGTGATCATCGTTGCAACCGTGTCGGCTATATATGGACTCGGAGATCCGGTCCAGTATCGCGAGCAGATGGTAACGTTGCTGCAGGGGCAGAAGATCGCGCGCGATGATATTCTGCGCTCACTTGTGAAGATCCAGTACGGACGCAACGATGTCGCGTTCGAGCGCGGGACGTTCCGCGTTCGTGGTGACACCGTCGAAATACTGCCGGCCTACGAGGAACAGGGAGTGCGCATCGAGCTCTGGGGCGATGAGATCGAACGAATCAGCAAGATCGATCCTCTTACGGGCAACGTTATTGCGGCACTCGAGCGGGCGGCGATTTATCCGGCCAAGCATTTCGTCACCAGCCGCCCCATAATCGAGCGGGCTGTGCGCCGAATTCAGGCCGAGCTGGCCGAGCGTTTGATGGAGCTGCGGAACACCAACAAGTTGCTGGAAGCACAGCGGTTGGAATCGCGCACCAACTTCGACGTCGAGATGATGCTCGAGATCGGCACCTGCGCCGGAATCGAGAACTATTCCAGGCACCTGTCGGGGCGTGAGATTGGCGAGCGGCCGGCGTGTCTCTTCGATTACTTCCCCGACGATTTTCTGGTTGTGGTAGATGAATCCCACGTCACGCTTCCGCAGATTGGGGGCATGTTCAACGGCGATCGCGCGCGCAAGCTCACTCTCGTTGATTACGGCTTCCGCTTACCGAGTGCGCTGGACAACCGTCCGCTCACATTCGACGAGTTTCTGTCACTCACTCCGCGGTCGATCAACGTGTCCGCAACACCGGGCGACATCGAGCTGCGGTTGTGCGAGGGCGTCGTTGTCGAGCAGATCATCCGGCCCACCGGATTGGTCGATCCTGAGATAGAAGTGCGCCCGGTGCGCGGTCAGGTGGACGATCTCCTGAAGGAAATCCGCCTACGAGAGCGCAAGAACGAACGCGTGCTGGTCACGACGCTGACCAAGCGCATGTCCGAGGATCTTACCGACTATTTGCAGCAAATGGGTGTCAGGGTGCGTTACATGCACTCAGACATCGATGCGATTGAGCGGGTGGAGATAATTCGCGGCCTGCGGCTGGGCGAGTTCGATGTGTTGATCGGAATCAATCTGTTGCGTGAGGGGCTCGATATGCCCGAAGTGTCGCTCGTTGCGATTCTAGATGCGGACCAGGAAGGCTTTCTCCGGAGCGACCGATCGCTCATACAGACGACTGGACGCGCGGCGCGACACCTGAACGGGCGCGCGATATTCTACGCTGACCGCATAACCGGATCGATGCAACGTTGCATGGATGAGACTGCGCGCCGCAGGACGACGCAGGTGGCGTACAACGTCGAACACGGCATCACTCCGCGCAGCGTGACAAAGAGCACTGACCAGGTTCGGTTCATCACCCGCGTAGCCGACGCCCGCTCTGAGCGGCAGGACCGCCAGTCCCAGCAAACCCGACGTGTAGCCGAGTCATCTCCGGAATACGCGAAGATCGTGGACATTGACGCGTTGATCAAAACGCTTGAGGACGACATGAAGGTAGCAGCGAAGGATCTGGACTTCGAGAGCGCGGCCCGCATTCGCGATCAGCTTTTTGAGTTGCGCGCTCAGCGTGACGCGAGAGCGAAGCGCACTTCGCCATCTCTTGCCGCACTCCGGAACGATTGATGGACGCGCATCACCACACGGTACCATCGCGAGCTTCGCGTGGCCATCTGGTCATGAGCGAAGCCGAGCTTGTCTCGTGGGGCGAGCAACTGGGCGCCGACTCGCATCCGCAGCTCGTCATCGCGTTGTCGGGCGAGCTTGGTTCGGGCAAAACCACTTTGGCGCAGGCGATCTGTCGCGGCTACGGTGTAACCGAGCCAGTCACGAGCCCCACCTACGCGATAGTGCACGAGTACGCGTCGCCGATATCTCGTGTGTTCCACATCGATCTTTATCGGATCGAGCGCACCGAGGAGCTGGAGCAGATTGGGTGGAGCGACATAATCGCTGCACATGCACTCGTAATCGTCGAGTGGCCAGAGAGGGCGGGGAGCCTAATACCACCTGGCCACCTCCCGATCGTCCTGGATTACGCGCCAGATCGTCCTGATCGGCGGTTGTTGCTGGCTGGATGATGCTGGGCGACGTTCTGGTAATTGAGACCTCCACGGAGTCCGGCTCAGTGGCGATCGCGCGCGACGGTGCATTGGTCGCACAACGGGTATTCTCGTCGCGCGATCCGGCGACGGGAGTACGCACGGAAGCGCTTGCGCCGGCGGTCGTCAAGTGTCTTGCGCTTGCGTCGACATCGGCACGTTCGCTATCAGCAGTGGTGTGTGGCGCCGGTCCGGGTGGCTTTACGAGTCTCCGTTCGGCGGCCGCGCTTGCGAAGGGTCTTTGCTCCGCGCGCCGCATCCCGTTGTACGCCGTGTCCTCGTTGGAAGTGCTTGCCTGGAGCGCGATTATTCCGGACGGGCACTTCATTGCGGCACTTCACGCTGGTCGCAACGAGTGGTTTGCGATCGACGTGACGCGTGCGGGCGACGAACTTGGCATTGGAACTGAACTTCTCCTGAGCGACGAAGACCTTCGCGCGCGGGCGGCGAGGATACGGGCGCCGTTGATCGGGCCGGGACTTGATTACGATGTCAGCCCGCGCGCAGCGGCGGTGATTTCCCGCCTCGTTGACGTTGAAGCGCGTGGCGCCGTAGATCTCGATTCTTGGGAGCCTGCGTATGGCCGCCTCGCTGAGGCGCAGGTAAAATGGGAAGCAGCCCACGGTCGCCCGCTTTCGCTATGACGGTCAGTATTCGCGAGGTCGCGCGCGCGGATATTGGGGCGATCGTCGCGATTGAGGGCGCGTCGTTCGGCGATCCGTGGACTCCCGGCATGTTTGGCTCGCATCTTCTCTCAGGCGGCGGGAACTGCTTCCTTGTCGCCGAGGACAACTGTGGTGTCGTCGTCGGTTTCGCGATCAGTCGGACCGTCAGTGACGAGGCGGAGCTGCTCAATATTGCGGTCGATCCGACCTGTCGGAAATCTGGGATAGGGGGGCGCCTGCTGGATGTCGCTGTCGAGCGATCTATCACGGCGGGTGCGCTGGGAATGTGGCTGGAAGTGCGAGCGTCGAACGTGGCTGCGCGCGCTTTGTACGAAGCTCGCGGATTCGCCGCTGTAGGTCTCCGGAAGCGATATTATGAGGCGCCGCGGGAAGACGCGATTGTGCTACGAATGGACCTGCGTCCGGGTCTCGGGATTGAAACGGTAACACGCGCCGAGCTCAGCTTGACCGCTGAGCCGGTTGAACAAATACTTTTACCGGCGAGCCACCTTCCTCGCCAGGAGACAAAATGAGCCGAAGCCTCAATAAAGCGACGTTGATAGGCAACGTTGGACAGGACCCGGAAATTCGTTCGACGACAAACGGTGGTCGCGTAGCGACGTTCTCGCTCGCGACATCGCGTACATGGAATGGCCCAACTGGCGAACGCCAGGAGAAGACGGAGTGGCACCGCTGCGTTGTCTGGAACGCAGGGCGCGCACAGGGTGGGGAAAAGGGAATGGGTCTCGCCGATGTAGTCGAGAAGTACGTGAAGAAGGGCGACAAGCTTTATGTAGAAGGCCCCATCGAATATCGCCAGTGGCAGGACAAGGAAAACCAAACCCGATACACCACCGAGATCCGGGTTCGGGAGCTGGTGATGCTCAGTGGGCGCGCAGGCGGCGGTGACTTCGATGGCGATGCTCCCCCATCGCGCGCATCACGCCCGGCGGCAGCGGCGCGGGGTGGTGCGACGCAGGCAGCAGGTGAGTTCGAAGATTTCCCAGCGGCATTGCAGGATGAAGACGACGATTTGCCGTTCTAGGGAAAGAGGTGTCAGATGCGTTCAGTTAGTGGGGCGTGCCTGAATACCGTGTTGTAGGTCCTTGGCATTCCATGGTTCCGCCTTTGACGTCGTTCAGCGGTGTCAAAGGCGGAGTCGGGTAACCCCCGTCCTAAGCGTTGAGGCGAATGCTGATGAATCCGAATCGCCACTTCATAACGCGGACTGCTCCGTGGTGGCAACCGTGCAGAAATTGTCCTCCTCACATTTCCGCCAGACCCGAAACCGCCAACGAAATCCCCGATTCCGTCGTACGGTTCTTTCAACGAACATCTGACTCACACCCCTAGCTACTGTTTGCAACACAGCGGCGTCCGCCGCCGCCGCGAGCGCCATTAGGCTTCCGCTGTGCTCGAGATTGGGAAGCAGGTCGCGCGCAAGCCAAGTGCATCCTTCCGCACAATCTACCAGACCTGCGCTGTTTCGCGTCGCGCCATCGGATCACCGTCCTTGCATCGAAACGCAGCCGCGAACGGCGCGAAGTTGGACAGTGGAACATTCACACGCGCCTTGGCCGGCGCGTGCCCATCAATAGCGAGGCGCGTACGCGCGTACTCAGGCTTCATTATCTCCGCTTTGGCGTGTGCATTGGCAAGGAAGAACCGCTGTTCCGGAGTTCGCCCATCCACCACGGACAGATGATCGCGGTCACGTACTCTTTCAAACGCAGCGAACGATAGCTGTATGCCGCCGATATCTGCGAGGTTCTCGCTGAGTGTTTGCTCGCCGTTGACGTGAGTGACAGAGTCGAGCACGGCGAAGCGATTGTATTGATCGACCACGCGCTTGGACAGCGCATCAAAACGCACCGAATCCTCGGCGTTCCACCAGCGACGTATCCTGCCCTGCGAGTCGATCGAGCCGCCATCCGCTGTGAACAGATGCGTCATCTCATGCCCGATTATCTCTCCGATGGCGCCGAAGTTGGTGGCATCGTCTGCTTTCGGGTCGAAGAATGGCGGCTGCAGCGCAGCGGCCGGGAAAATTATCTCGTCCCAATTCGCCCAGTCGGTCGGGCTCTGTGGCAGGAAGTGATAGAACGAATGGAAATCCCACTCGGCCCGGTTCGGCACGGTTCCGATACGCCCGACCATTCGGTCCGCCTCGAACCTACGCGCTTCGTCGCGCGCTACGAGAAACGAGCCTGGTGCTACCTTGAGGGCGCTGAAGTCGTGCCACTTGTCCGGGTAGCCGATCTTCACACGAAATGCCGCAGCCTTGGCGAGCGCCTCCTTGCGCGATGCATCGGTGAGCCACGGCACGACCTGCAGCCGCGACACAAGAATGGTCCGAATCTGCTTCACCATCGCATTGACCCGAGCCTTCGACGACTCCGAAAACGCACGCTTGACGTACGCTCTTCCGAGCAGCTCCGTGAGCTGCGTGTTGGACTCGTCCACGCAACGCTGCCAGCGAGGAAGCTGAATTGTCGCACCCGAGAATCGCTGCTGAAACTGGAACTGCGTGTCGCTAAACGACGACGATAGCCACGGGCTCGCATCCGCAAGTCTACGCCACTTGAGATACGCACGCCACTCGGCGACGGGACGATCCTGCAGGAGCTTGGCGATGCCGGTCATGAGCGCCGGCTCGCTGATAATGACACGACCGACCGAGCGCACACCGCGTCCTGCATAGTAGGAACTCCAATCGAGTCCCGGCGTGAGCGCACGAAGCGCCGCAGGGGAACTGACTCGGAACATTCCGGCGAGATCGTCGTCGCTACCCGCGGGTGCGGACATCGAGGCCTGCACCAGAGCCGTCTCCAGACTCATGGCGCGCTCCGCATTCGCGTGAGCTATATCTGATGGTTCGCCTGTGAGCTCCAGCATGCGCGTGATATACGCGACATATGCATCGCGCGCGGCGACCGACGCTGAGTCCTTAGCCGTATAGGAGCGATTTCCAGGCAGCCCGGGACGGCTGCCGCTGATGATCGCCACGTAATGCAGGTTCCCGATTCGATCCACGTCGGAGCTGTAATTGAACAGCACGTCGACGCCGTCGCGTTGCAGCCGTCCTGATTCGCGCAGGACGCCGGATGCATCTCTCACTGCATCTATATCAGCGAAAGTGCCCGCAAGTGGAGAGACGCCTGCGCGTTCCGCCGCGGCGGTATCCATGCAGCTCGCGAAAAAAATACCAAGCACCGAGGAAGAGCGACCCTTGCGCACGGCTGTTGCCGTTGAGTCAAGTATTGCGTGCAACTGGGCCTGCATTCGCGCCGCGTTTGTGTCGAACCCGCCCCATGACGACTTCCCGGGCGGAATGGAGGCACTATCGAGCCATGTCTTGTTCGCGTAAGTATAGAAATCGGTGCACGCTGGACATGTCGTGGCGGCGGTAGGATGAATTGCTGGTGAAGCCGGTATGCTTGTCGATGCGGACGTTTGAGGGACGGTGCTAACGACTAGCGCCGACAGGATGAGATAGAAAGTTGCAAACATAATGGAACAGGGTATTTGTGAATCAGGCCCTAGTGAGACGGTCGATCGTCTCCGATGGTTTGAACCGTGGGCGATGTCGTATGCCGAGTGAATTGACGGCGCAGCTCAAGCATCGAACGGGGGGTCGGCTAAGATATATGAATGCAATGGGTCACCCTGCGCCTAGCGCACGAACCCGCCGTGGGAACCGTTGCATGTAGTGTTCGGTGGCGCAACGGCCGACTGCCCAGATGTCCGACTGCCAGAGCAGCAAGACAGTGACAGCAGTCGCAAGGATCGAGCCGGGAGCGTCTGGAGCCGTGTGTTCAAAAGCCGGGTGGTACTGGCTCCGGCTGACCAGTCTTCAGCGGTTGGTCGACGCTAACGAAAACTGAAGCTGGGAACGCAATCACTCTTTGAAGTGACAAAGCCATTCATATGCGGAGTTCTTTACTCCTGCAAGCTTCCGGGATTCCACTGACACGATGACATGACAGGCGAAAATATGATCGGCAGCGTGGCTGGCCTCGTGTACCTCTATACCCGTCGCGCTCGTCAAGGCATGTCTTTGGCTCCTCTCGGTGGGACTCCGCCAAGCAACGAGCAATGAGGCTGAACAACTCGTCCGCCCGGGCGCCTGACTCAAGCGTTGGGCGGAACAAACTATGTCGCAATTCTCAACCCGAATTGGAGCAAAGAGATGAACTCGACTGCCCTCGCCGATAGGAAAGTAGATGTAAAAATGAAGCTGTCCGCGCTCTGGGCGGCAGTAATGTTTTGTTACATCTACGGGGATTATTTCGGGCTCTATGTGCCCGGGCAACTCAAGGGGATGCTGGCAGGACAGGGACCAATTGGCGCGACGAGTCAGGGAACGCTGGTGGCGACCTCGATCCTATTGGTGATTCCGTCCATCATGGTTTTTCTGTCACTGGTGTTGCTGCCCAGTCTGAATCGCCGGGTGAATATCGTACTGGGCGTGATCTACACCATTATCGTGCTCGTTACAATGCCGGGCGCCTGGGCTTTCTACATTCTCATGAGCATCGTTGAAGTTACGCTCCAGCTGTTGATCGTTTGGTACGCGTGGAATTGGCCAAGCGAAGCCTCGGTGTAGCTGCAGCGCCATCGCGTGACCTGCGTGGCCGAGGAGTCTCGTCCGGGATCGTGCATCGCGCCGCGTACAACTGCACCTATGTAGGGCGTGGGTATTGTAGATGTGGTCTGGTTACTAGCCTGCTATTGAGCCTGCCTCTGAACCTGCTACTGAAGACCGAACTGTCTGTCGAAGTACCGCGTCGTTGCAGAATCTGCGCTGAGCCACGACTGATGCCGTAGGAAGCCGTGGATCTCGTCCGGGATCACCATCTCGTCGAAAGCGATGCCAGCTGCGGAGAGGCGGCGTGCAAGATCCACAGTCTCGTGGAAGTACACGTTGCGGTCATCATCCCCCTGTATCAGGAGTACTGGACTCTTCCAGGTGGAGATAGACGAAACAGGGGATGACTGCCAGGCCACGTTGAGCGCCTGCTTGATGTCGCTTTGTTCGTAGCGCAATTGGGCGTTTGTGAGGCGTGTTCCGGATTCCGTGAGCCAGTCGTGAACGCCGTGCATGTCCACGCCGGCCTCGAAGATGTCCGAGTTGCGTGCAAGCGCGAGCGCGGTGAGGTATCCGCCGTACGACCCGCCCCAGATTCCAATGCGTTTGGCGTCAACGCCCGGTAGCGCGCGAAGGTATTCGCCGCCGGCCTTTACGTCCTGATATTCCGATGCACCGGAAGATCCAGCGTGTGCTGGATGATGGTAGTCGTGTCCATATCCGATTCCCAATCGATAGTTGACCGATAGCACAACGTATCCATGCGTGGCCAGGTACTGGTTGACCGCATACGAGTTGGAGTAGTAGTCCATGTAGTGCCAGCCGAGCAGCATCTGACGCGGCGGACCGCCGTGTACGAACACGATCCCCGGCTTCCTGGCCGATCCGGAAGAGCTGGTTTCGAATAGTTGCCCGTGTACGATCGTTCCGTCCGGTGCCTTGAACTCTACCGGTTTCGGCATGATGAACTGTGCTGTAGGGAATGTCGATGGAATCATTTCTTCAGCTAATGCGCGCGCGGCGCCGCCGCTGATTGACACCACCATCGGTAACGGTGGCTTTCTTGCGCCGGCGCCGACGAATGCGACTGTCTGGCCGTCGCCCGTGAGCTTCGGCGTCCACTCGATTCCGTCGCCCGAAGTCACGGCGATTGGCGCGGCGCGATCCACCGGAACGCGGAAGATGTGCCGCCGGTCGCCATCGCCTGGTGTCTTCCCAGAATTGGCACTGTACACCAGCATTGTTCCGTCGCGTGACATGGTTATGAACTCCACCATGAACGAGCCAGGCGTGAGTAGCAGTGGAGTTCCGCCAACTTCCGGTACCGAATAGAGGTGCGGCCATCCATCGACGTCGCTGACGAAGACGAGCCGTCCGCCAGCACCCCACGAAAGATTGGTTCCACCGTCAGTGTTGGGCGTTGAGCCCACCAGCGTGTTCGGACTCTGCCACACGAGGCGCGCCGTTGCCGTTGCGGCGTCGGCGGTCCAGATCGCCCAGGGTCTCGGATGCAGATCGAGAACTGTTTCCGGCGCGCCGCCTGAACCGGGCGTGCGCACGAATGCGATTCGCGTTCCGTCTGGCGACCAGCGCGGGGAGTTGTCGTGAGACGTTGATGGAGCGAGATACTGAATTGGTACCGAATCCGCTGTGAAGATTCCGATGAAGCTGTGATCTCCGCGATTCGAAACGAATGCGAGCTTGGCGCCGTCCGGTGACCACGTTGGCGAGCCGCTAGTACCGCGTGCGAAGAACAACTGCTTTGCTGGCGCCGACGCGTTGGTCGCGACAACCCAGATTGCCTGACCTTTAACGAATGCTACGCGGTCCCCTCGCGGTGAGACCACCGGATCATCGCCGTCGGCGAGTAATCTTGGCGATGAATTCGCCGTACCCTCGGTTGATGCAACCCAGATCTCAACCTTCGGTTTCTCTGGCGAGTGAGACGGATCGGGGGGAAGGCCGCCGTCGGCGGCCCAATTCGCATCGTGATCGCCGCCCCGAACGTAGATCACCCACTTTCCATCGGGGGATATTTCGACGTTTGTGAGCTCCTGTCCGTCGTCTGCAGTGTAGTGCGTGAGTGGCCGCGCTTTGAAATCCGGTCCTTCGGCGGTCCAGACGTTTCGCACACCCTCGCGGTTGAACACCCATGCGATCCGCGAGCCGTTCCGAGCTGCAGCCATCTCGGTCACGAATGGGTAGCTCAGAGCCTGTCCCAGCGTGAACGTGCCGCTCTGGCGTAACTCAGTTGCGCTGGAGAGCGAGCTTTGCGCCCGCGCAGTTTGTGTGATGGTTGCGATAAATAAAACCGCGATTGCCGAATGCCGGAAATTCAGATAGCCACCGGAGCGGATTCGTGAGCGGTAAACAAGCATCTACATCCTCATTTGCGGCTGGGGGCCATCTAACGCAGCGAACCCTTTCGGAGCGAATGTCGCATCCAAGCACCGAAACGCAAGGTCTCTGGCACTGGAAGATTTTCGCCCTTGACAATCTCCCCGTGATGGTGAAAATTCAACACAGGTGATTTTTCAGCATATCGTAGCCGCAGATACTTCTCCATCCTCGGGCTCTCTCATGTCGTCCAAGCGCGCCGTACAGCAACCATCGCCACTGTCGTTCTCCCGCCGGGAGCGGCAGGTGATGGACATTCTACACCGGCGCAGCGAGGCAACGGTCGCGGAAATCATGAACGATCTTCCAGATCCTCCGAGTTACTCGGCCGTCAGGTCGGTGTTACGCATCCTCGCCGAAAAGCAGGCCATCAGACACAAGGAAGACGGTCCGCGATACGTTTACTATCCCGCGCGGCCCACGGAAACGGCGCGCGAGGATGTGCTCGCGCATGTGGTTCGCACGTATTTCGCTGGCTCCCCGGACCAGGCGGTCACCGCACTGTTGCGCATGTCGGATGCGGATATGACCGATGAAGATGTGAAGCGGCATCGCGACACGATCCGTCGCGCACGTCAGGCGGGGAGATAGGCCATGTTGCCTCCATCGCTGCAACACCTCAGCGATCTTCAGGGCGGTAACGCATCGATGCTACTGCTGATCGTGAAGGCGACGCTCATCCTGATCGGCGCTCTGGCCGTGACGCTGCTGATGCGACGGGCGGCAGCCGGAGCGCGTCACCTCGTTTGGCTCGTGACGTTGGGCGCGCTGCTGCTTGTTCCGGCTCTCACCGTCTGGGGGCCAATTCATATCGGCGTTTTACCAGCTCAGCAGGAGCTTGCCGCTTCAGCGCCGACGGCCGCGGGCGTGCCGCGACACAGTGTAGCGACGAGCACCCAGTCAGCGACCAACGCTTTCACGCGCGACGTCTCGCTCTCAGATAATGTTGTTGCTGCTCGAACGCCGGCCAACCGCGCCATCGCATGGCTACGTCAAGCAGATGCCCTTTCGATTCTATTTGCGATCTGGGCGACAATTGCATTCGCAATCGCGGCATCGCTTGCATATGCGACATTTTCACTTCGCCGCATCGTGAATGCCAGCACGCCTCTCGGGAGCCCGGACTGGTTGAACATTATTTGGGAAGTATCTGACCGTCTGGGGCTGGAGAAGGCGCCGCGGCTACTGCAGAGCAGGGAAGTCAGGATGCCGTTCGCGTGCGGACTACTGCATCCGACTATCGTGTTGCCGCTCGAGAGCAACGACTGGTCCACCGCACGTCGCTCTGCGGTTCTGCTTCACGAACTCGCCCACGTGCGCCGCCGCGACCTGTTGGGTCACACGCTCGGTCGCGTGGCGTGCGCCGTGTACTGGTTCCACCCATTGGTGTGGGCGGCTGCAAGGCATTTGCGCTCGGAAAGCGAACGTGCATGCGACGATCTCGCGCTTACGTGCGGAACGCGTGCGGCAGATTACGCCGAGCATCTTCTCGAAATCGTCACGTCGGTGCGGAGAGAGCGTACGCCATTGGTGGCGTTGGCAATGGCACGACGCAAGGAGTTCGAGGGTCGCATGCTCGCCATCCTGGATCCACAGTTGCGCCGCGCCGCACCTAGTAGGAGAAAGGCGACAGCTCTGGTCATGTCGCTGGGCATCCTCGCAGTTGTAGTCGGTGCGTCCTCGCCGGTACCGCGTGCGGCTGTTGCCGCACTGCCAAAGGCAGTCGTCGCTCTGCCTGACAACGCGCAGCCGGTTGGAGAGCGTGCCGAACCCGCGCATAACGCCGCTCTTCCCGGCGTACCGCGCGTGGGGATCGGTCCGTCGGAACTGAGGACCGCAATTGTGACCGGTGCCGGAGCACTCGGTGTAGCGCCCAAAGAACAAACTCCAGACGAGCGTGCGGAGCTATTGGCCAAGATTCTGAGAACCGATACTAGTGCGTCGATACGACGTACCGCCGCCTGGGGATTGCAACAGTACGCCGACGAGGTCGCCGACGCATCATCGGCTCTGGTGTGGTCGTTGCGGCACGACGCAAGTGCCGATGTACGCGAGATGTCGGCTTGGGCGCTGGCGGATGGAAAGGATAACGATGCAGCCGTAATTGGAGCACTGACATACGCAGTAGGCGCCGACGCCAGTGCATCGGTTCGGGCGACGTCCGCCTGGTCACTCGCATCCGTTGGGAACGCCGGAGCAACCGGTGCACTCACGGCGGCACTCGCGGACCGGAGCGCCGACGTACGAACTCGCGCCGCGTGGGCGCTCGGAACCCTTGAACCGAAAACGGCTCCGGCTGCACTTGTCTCCCGGCTCAAGGATTCAGATCCGAGCGTGCGGGCGATGACCGCTTGGGCGCTTTACAGCATCGCCGACGTGTCATCGATACCGGCGCTACGAGCCGCACTCCACGGTGAAGCGGACACGAATCTCCAGGTCGATTACATCCGTGCGCTCGCTGCAATGGGCGACGAATCAATCGATGCGCTTCGGGCATTGCTCGTCTCACCCGATGCAAAGATCAGGTCGCTTGCCGTCAAAGCACTTGCCGGAGGCGGCGCCACTGGCCCCTGGCCGTGGCCCTGGCCGATACCCAGGCCGTTTCCCTAACGCATTCCCGCGCGTGGCAGAGTAATCGTTTCGCCGGCGCGCTTCCGTTACGCCGTGAGTGCTGATTTTTCACCATCCAATAGGCCGTCGTGCTATGGCCCCCGACAGAGGAATTTCGATGATACGCATTCTTGCAATTGTCGCGGCTGCGACAGTGGTATCGACTACTAGCGCGGTCCACCATCGGAGCAATAAGGCTTCCGTCACCGCGTCACCACCAACCGTGCAGCTCGACGTAGCTGCGCTCCTGACGGCGGCACACGGCGCGCCCCGTGCGATCTGCTCGCTGGCCGCCCGCTCTCTCCGCAATAACGGGTGGGGCGACGGAATCGACGCCCCCGCCACGCCGCTCGGTACGTCCCATACACAATCGGAGGCGCGTTATGACGAACTGCCTGCTTCCGACGTGGCAAAGTTGATGGATGCACTATCCTCGGATGACATGTGCGTTCGAGCTGTGGCAATCCAGTTGATTGGCGACCAGGGACGTGCCAGCGTCGCACCCGCGCTTGCTACCAGGCTCGAGTCGAGTGATGCGTCGCTGCGTATGATCGCGGCTTACGGTTTGGGGCTCGTTGACGCGGAGGACGCCACTGCGCAACTGATTCACGCGCTTCACGACGCAACCCCGGGCGTTCGCGCCAATGCAGCCTGGGCACTCGGTAGAATAGAAAGTGGCTCCTCACTCGGCACGCTCATCGCTCTCTTTCGGGACGATTCCCCAATGGTGCGTGAGGCAGCGGTTGTCGCCTCTGGCCGAATCGATTCGTCCAGCAGCCTCGCGCCGCTGAGGCAAGCACTGCAACACGATGCTGTTGCATCTGTCCGTCGCTCGGCGGCGTGGGCGCTCGGTCAATTGCATTCCAGCGACGCATCTGGCGCGCTCGCTGGCGCTTTGTCAAAGGACGCCGATGCGCGGGTGCGCGAGATGTCGGCGTGGGCGAGCGGTAATACCAACGGCTCGGGGGCGCAGGCCGCATTGTCGAGTGCGCTCACTAGCGACAGTGACGCGAGAGTTCGAGAGGCCTCTGCATGGGCGCTTGGCAACAACGACGCCTCGGGGCCGCAACCTGCGCTGGCGAACGCTCTCCGCAACGACGCTGATGCCACGGTTCGCGAGACAGCAGCGTGGGCGCTCAGCAATAGCAACTCACCCGAGGTCCAGTCAGCGCTGGTCAGTGCGTTGAAATCCGACGTCCGCGAAAAGGTTCGTGAGAGTGCTGCATGGGCGTTAGGGCAACGTGAAAACACCGCTGCGGTCGATCCGTTGAGCGTGGCCGTGGAATCAGATCGCAGCGCATCTGTGCGCGGAACAGCTGCCTGGGCGCTCGGACAGGTAGGCGTTACGAACAGTGGCGGAACTTCCGCGTTGGTGCACCTGCTCAAAGACAGTGACGACGATAACAGATTGAAAGCCGCGTGGGCACTCGGCCAGATCTCAGATACGTCCGCTGTCGGAGACATCGGCGCAGCGTTGAGTCGCGAAAGGAATCCCGATGTGCAACGAGCTCTGATTCGTGCGCTCACGCGGTCCGGTGGTGCGTCTGTCGAGGTGATGAAAGGCCTGGTCAATTCAAAGAACCCCGCAGAGCGTGAAGCCGCAGTGCGAGCGCTGGCGGGACGCAACTCGTCCAATCCGTGGCCGTGGCCCGAGCCGCGTCCACATCCGCGCCCGCGGCCCTGGCCGTAGGCCGTAGCAAATCGCAAGCAACCTTTTGCGACCCTGCAACATCTAACTCACTGATCGTTGGTCATCCGACACTACATCAATACTGTTTATGCACGCATACCGGTCCGCAACTCTTGGGCTGCTCGCTCTCGCGCCGCTCGCCGCTCGCGCCCAAGACAACGCAGCGTCGTCGATTCACCCACGCAC
Organism: Gemmatimonadota bacterium; assembly: GCA_041691775.1. Classification (GTDB taxonomy): domain Bacteria; phylum Gemmatimonadota; class Gemmatimonadetes; order Gemmatimonadales; family Gemmatimonadaceae; genus Fen-1247. The sequence goes on along the minus strand of JBEPUB010000001.1, from coordinate 328,454 downwards.
GCCGCCCGTGGCTTCTGCTGCACGGCTCAATGGTTCGATAACACTGGACGGCAAGCTCGATGACCCGGCGTGGAACGCGGCGACTCCGATAACGAAATTCACGCAGTCGCAACCGCACGAGGGTGAGCCTGCAACGCAACGCACCGAGATCCGGATTCTGTACGATGACAAGGCGCTCTACATTGGCGCACGTGTGTACGACTCACTCGGTGCCGGCGGGATCCGCTCTCCCCTCGCGCGACGCGATCAGTTGCTGCCAGGCAATGGCAACAACGGATCGTTTAATTCCCTTACGAGCGACAAGATCGTCGTCGTTCTCGATCCCTACCATAACCACATTGACGAGGCATGGTTCGAAGTGAATCCGGCCGGCGTCAAAGGTGATCAGTTCGATGGCGATCCCTCCTGGGATCCCATTTGGGAGGTTGCTACGCACGTAGATTCGCTCGGGTGGACCGCCGAAATGCGGATTCCATTCTCGCAGCTACGCTTTTCGCGCGACAGTTCACAGACCTGGGGGATGGAACTGTGGCGCTATGCGGATCGGATGAATGAGAAGGATATGTGGGCATACTGGAGCGCGAGTGAAGCGGGCGGTCCCGCTTATTACGGCCACCTCACTGGGTTGAAGATCGCAGCTCAGCCGCGGCAATTTGAGCTGCTACCTTACGTACTAACCGGCGCCCAGTCAAAGTACGCAGCACCAGCGGACCCTTTCCACTCGACTACATCGACCAACATGTCAGCGGGAATGGATCTCAAGTACTTGTTGACGTCCAATCTGACGCTCGATGCAACGGTCAATCCCGACTTTGGTCAGGTGGAAGTCGATCCCGCGACAATCAACCTTTCTGCGTACGAGACTTACTACGACGAGAAGCGTCCCTTCTTCGTGGCCGGGAATAGCGCCTTCGACTTTGGCGACTTCAGTTGCAACTTTTGTAGCAACACCTCCAATCTCGGGCTCTTCTACTCTCGGCGTATCGGGCGCGCGCCACAGTTGAATCGCTACGTAGATGGTATCGCTCAGTATGACAATTTGCCTGACAAGACATCGATACTTGGCGCAGCGAAAATTACGGGGCGTACCGCGGGCGGCTTCACTGTCGGACTTCTTGATGCGCTTACCAATCGCGAATTTGCGGAATACTTGACAACAGCGGGTGGTCCTACAATCACGCAGCAAGTCGAGCCGCTGTCGAATTACTTCGTCGGAAGAGCCAAGAAGGACCTGAGGGAGGGCGCAACTACCATCGGCGGTATCTTCACCTCCACCGCGCGGCAGATGAGCGACACTCTGCTTTCCGGTCGCTTGCGCAGCCACGCCGAAGCGGCCGGCCTTGACTTCAATCACAGATGGCATCAGCGCGATTATCAGTGGATGGGCTCGCTCGCTGCCTCTAGCGTGTCAGGCTCCACATCGGCCATCGACTTGACCCAACAGTCGAGCGCACACTATTTCCAGCGACCGGACCGTCGCGTCAGGAGCGATGGCTTGTTCGGTGCGGCCTACGACCCGGCGGCTACGTCGTTGCGCGGTTACGGATTTTACACGCGGCTTGCCAAGAATACTGGAAACTGGATTTGGGAGACGGCGCAGAATTGGCGCAGCCCGGGTTTCGAGGTGAACGACCTATCGTATCTCGACCGAGCCGACTATAAGTGGATGAACGCCAACGTCGGCCGCCAGTGGACCACACCGGGGGGGTGGTACCGTAACGCCGTCGTGCTGGGCGGCGGCCAACAGCAGTTCAACTACGACGGTGACCGGACCGACAAACAGGTGCAGGGGTTTTCCAGCGTGGAGTTCCTCAACTATTGGAACCTGCGTACGATATACATCTATCATCCCGCAGTCGCGGACGACCGTTTAACCCGCGGTGGTCCGGTCGTCATGCGCGGTGGCTATAGGGTCGGCCAGGTTCAGCTTTCCACCGATCCGCGAGATCGCGCGGTATTCAACTTCTCCGTGCAGGGCGGCCCCGGCGTTGATGCACAGACTCACCAGTTAAGTATCGCGCCGGGGGTCGCAATCAAGCCGGCTTCAAGTGTGTTCGTCAGCCTGACGCCGACGTTCAACTCAAATGAAGATGACGCACAGTATGTGACGACCGAGACAGATCCGACGGCGACCTCGTTTTACGGACACCGATACGTATTCGCTTATCTGCGGTCAACTACGTGGTCCCTCGACACACGTATCAACTGGACGTTCACACCGAACCTAACATTACAATTGTACGCGCAACCGTATTTTTCGACAGGCGACTATTCCTCGTACCGCGAATTCGCCGCACCTCGCACGCTCAAAAAGGTCGTGTACGGCAAGGATATTGGAACCATCACGCGCACTGCCGCGACAGCAACATCAGGCGCGACATACGCCGTTGACCCCGACGGGGCTGGACCGGCGAAGTCGTTCACATTTGCCGAGCCGAACTTCGCGTACCGATCGCTGATAGGCAACGCAGTCGTACGCTGGGAATATCGTCCCGGCTCTACCGTATTCTTCGTGTGGACGCAGAACAGAAGCGGATCCGACGGTGTCGGCAATTTTGATTTCACACGCGATCGCACTGCACTTCTCCGCGATCGCCCGACCAACGTGTTCCAGGTCAAGGTGAATTACTGGTTCGGCCGGTAGTCGCAGCCGGTCCCACCCCGCTTGAAGTTGCGCGTTAGATTGTTACGCACCAACGCGAGCTTGGAGGGGCATATGAACCACGCTGCACCTTTGGCCGCACCGCGCGAGAGCGTCTTCGTGGTGCTGGCGTCATCTGCTCGAAAATTGTCGTACGGTGAACTTTCGTCGATAGCGGCTGCCAGCGGAGTCATCGCGCTCGCAGCCGCGTTACTCGGCATCGCCTCGTGGATGCTCCTCGCTGCGTGCTACGTAGTGTGGTGCTTTGCTGGATGGGGCATTCTCTTCCATGCGTTAACTCCGCGAACGCTCCGATGGCGGGCATTCCAGTGGACCATCGTGGGGTCCGCAAGCGCGGTATTCGTGCTCCTCGGCGTCGGCGTCTTCTTCTGGGCGCTGGGACCGGGCTGGATTCTCTAGCCAGCTTCTCGCGAGCCTGGCAGTCAAATGCCCGCGCTCGAGCAGGTTGGATACGTTCAGGCCACATCACAACGAGTAGCTTGGCCGACGTAGCCAAGTTGCCCCGTAACTCGTCCGGTCGTCCTCCAACGATGCCAAAGAGACTCCCGAGAGCCATCCGCGCCGCCGTTATCGTCGCGTCGCTCGTTGCCGTTGCCACTCCGGCGCTTGGCGCTCAGGTGGTTCCGGCCACGACCGCCGCTGCTGCCCGAGCCAACCCTGCCGTCGTCAAGCACACGGTTAAGCGCGGTGATACACTGTGGGATATCGCCAAGTTCTACCTGAAAGATCCCTTCAAGTGGCCAGAAGTCTTTCACGCCAACACCGACATCGTGAAGAACCCGCACTGGATCTATCCCGGCCAGGTCTTGACGATCGATGCAGGCGCGGTGAAGCCAGAGGTTGCCGCGGAGGCCAGCTCCGGGGGCGTCGTTGTCGCGCAGATACAGACGCGCGCTCAGCAGCCGACGGTGTTCGCTGACGCCGGGACAAGACAACACCTTCAAGAAGTTGGATCGACGTCCGTCCCGCCGGCCCTTACGGTGCGACCGGGAGAATACGAGGCGGCGCCCTACGTCGTGGACTATCGGTCGCCGCTTCCTGCCGGTCGCATCATCGGACCCGTGGACGTTCCCGCGTTAGGGCTGTCGTCGGACGCCGGCTACCGGTTGTTCGACCGCATCTATATAACTGCACCGGCAGGGGTCTCGCTAAACGTCGGCGATCGCGTAGTTGTTGCGCGCGCAGAAGCGACCATCACCGATGTAGGGCGGGTTGTCGAACCCGCCGGCATCATGAAGATCGACTCTGTCGGCACTGGCAATCGCGCCATCGCCGTCATCGTCAAACAATTCGCCGCGATAGTTCCTGGTGAGGCTATCGTACCACTCGGACAGTCGTTCGAGCCTACCACGGTGCGGCCTATCGCGGGCGCGTATCCGCTAACTGCGAAGTTGCTCTGGGTTCAGGGTGCACCGCGACTGCCGTCGGTCCAGACTTATGTGATTCTGGCCGCGTCCGAGTCCGAAGGGGTGAGGATCGGTGATCAGTTCACGCTGTTCGACGACACCCGGCTCAGCGACGGAACAGCGGCTCCGCTAGTAGCTACTGCGACAGTGACGATTGTTCGCGTCACCCCCTTTGCGGCGACTGGGATCGTCGTGAGACAGGCCGAACCCGAAATCAAAACGGGAATGCCAAGCCGCCTTTCCGCCAAGATGCCGTAAGCCGATCCCGCTACATGCGACGCCGGCTTAGATTTGGCGTTTTGCCGACGGAGCTGTAGTGAATCAGATATTGGTATTGGCTCAACTTGGCGCGGTGCCCACGTCGCCTGCTGAGATGGTGGTCCATGGGACCGTTGCCACGAAGGTCGTACTTGCCATACTCGCGGGGCTTTCGCTCATCAGTTGGGCGATCATGTTCGCGAAATGGAAGCAGTTTCGCACGATAACGCGCGATTCCGCGACCTTTATGCACAACTTCGAGCGTGCCTCGTCATTCGAAGGCGCGGTGGACGCGGTTAGGCAAGCGGGCGACGTGCCACATGCGCGATTGCTTCGACGTGCCACCGATTTTTTGCGCGAGGTGACTCCAGCACTCGCCGCCACAGCTGGCCGCGCCGCAAAATTCAGCGGCTCGCAGGTGGAAGCGCTCCGCCTCGTGCTGGATTCGGAAACCAATTCGGAGCGCGATAGTCTTTCGCGCTACGTCCCATCGCTCGGCACGATCGGCTCGGTGAGTCCACTCATCGGACTTCTTGGAACTGTGCTGGGAGTGATCGAGGCGTTTATCGGTATCGCGTCGCAAGGTTCGGGCAACATCGGCGCGGTCGCGCCTGGAGTCGCGGAGGCGCTCATCGCGACCGCGGCCGCTTTGGCCGTCGCGATTCCGGCAGTGTTCGGCTATAACCTGTTCGCCAGTCGGTTGAATCGCATCGATAGCGAGCTGGAAGGCTTCGGTACCGAGCTCATCGCGCTACTGGTCCGTGAGGGCAGGGTCTAAATGGCCAGCCGTCGCCGTCGCGGTGAGAAGATGGTACTGAACGCCGAAATCAACGTGGTCAACCTGATCGACGTGATGCTCCTCTTGATGGTGATCTTCATGATCACCGCGCCGATCATGCAGGGTGGAGTCGACGTTTCACTTCCTAAGGCGCAGGCCCGTCCGCTCGAGGCCAAGAGTGGGCTGGTTGTTAGCGTGGATCGTGCTGGCGACATCTTCGTGGACAAGGACAAGCTCACGTACGACGAGTTCCGCGCGAGTTTCAAAGCACTCGCTGAGCAGCACGGGAAGGGCGGAGTGTACCTTCGCGCCGATCAGGGTGTACCGTACGGCATGGTAGTGAGAGTTCTGGCCGTCATGCGGGCGAGTGGATCCACCGACGTCGGCCTTGTCGCCGAGCCGGAGGACACGCCGCGTTGAACAGCAGCGCGCGTGAGGGTGGTCTCACCGGCTCGCTGGGAATGTCGGCCGCGGTGCATCTCACCATCCTCGGCCTGGCGTTCTGGGCCCTCAGGCCTGGGCCTCCTGTCGTTCTCCCGCCGATCTACAAGGTCAACATAGTTGCGGCCCCGCCGGGCCCTCGCGCGATAGGAGAGGTGACATCAGCGCCGGCACCAGCGAGTCCGGCGCCAACGCCGCCCAAGATTCGTGAAACGCCATCGTCTGTGCCGCCGGCTCCAACAAAGGCCGCTCCGGCGCCGGTGACGCGAGCAACGCCAGTGGAAGGCAAGCCGAAGGCGGCGGCACCCACAAAGGCTCCCAAAGCCGGTGGCGGCCCCGTGGGGGGCCGCGGAACGGACGTCGCAACCGTGCAGACGGCCGGCATTGATTTTCCATTTCCGGGATACCTGAACAACATCGTCAGACAGATCGCCCTGAATTTTCGTGTCAGGAATCCCAATTCTCCGTTGAGCGCGACTGTATCCTTCCTCATTCATCGCGATGGGAGCGTTACGAACGTCAAGTTCCTGACTCACTCCGGAGTTTATTCGTTTGATCTTGAGGCGCAGGGCGCGGTCGAGCGGGCCTCGGCGTCGTTCGGCCCGCTTCCGGACGGTTTCCGGGACGATGTCCTTCCCGTAGTTTTCAGCTTCGACCCCCGATTCCTGCAGTGATGCAATTCAAACAGATATTCGTCGCCGCCATCGCAAGCGCGGCACTCTCGCTCGCGCCGGTTAGCGCGCGCTCTCAGAATCCGACCGTGCCTGAAGGTGTCCGGCTCGGCCTCAATTACACACTTGGCACAAAGCCGGGCGTGCTGGTGTTACCCATGGATTCCGTGGGTGGCGACTCGGTGCGCGCCATAATTCAGCGTGACATCGACTACGACGACCGCGCCACTGTGATCATGCTGGACGACGCGTCGGTGCGCGGCATGATGCCGAAGACGGGTGACAAGTACAACTATCCGTTATTCGCCAAGCTCGGTGTAGTTGCGATTTTGCGGCCAGAGCGGTCGCTCACCGGCATCACTGTCACCATGTACGACGTGGCCGCAAAACGGCGCGTTCAGGTGGGTGGCTTCCCGCTGCTGGCCGCGGCCAACTCGCTGGCGTGGCGCCTGGCCCTGCATCGAGCGAGCGACGAGGTCGAGCGCTGGATCTTTGGCAGCCCGGGGTCCGCAGCGACTCGCGTGTTGTACAGCGGGGGAGACAAGCAGATCTGGGTGATAGACAGCGACGGTGAGAACGCAACCAAGCTTACATCGGTCTCGCTGGCGATGTCTCCCGCCTGGAGTCCCGACGGCACCAAGTTCCTCTTTTGCGGATTTACCCCGAGCGGATCGCAGATTGCGCTGTACAGCTTTGTAACTGGTGATCTTCACTGGTTGAGTGGAACCGCACGTGGCCTCAACATCACGCCCACGTTCTCCCCCGACGGTCAGACCGTCGCGTACGCCAGCGGCACCGACCGCGGTACGGACATAATGGTGATGCAGTTAGGCGATGCGTCGCCGTCGCACGCAATTACTGTGGGCAAGGGAAGCGATAATACTTCTCCATCGTACAGCCCCGACGGCCGTCAGATTGCGTTCATGTCTGGTCGTGCGGGCCATCCAGAGGTTTACACAATGGACGCCGATGGTACCAATCCGTCGTTGCTCACCGAGTTTACATACGGCGAACAGGCGTACCGTGCATCGCCCGACTGGGCGTCTGACGGTCGCCGGATCGCGTACCAGTCTCGAATCGATGGTCAGTTCCAGATCATGACTATCGATCTGCGCGATCGTTCCACCAAGCAGTACACCAGTGACGGGCAGAACGAAGATCCTTCGTGGTCGCCGGACTCGCGCCACATGGTGTTCTCGTCTACTCGCACGGGGCCACGCCAGCTCTGGGTGCTCGACGCTGAATCCGGACGCATGCGCCAGTTGACACACGCCGCGGGTGCCCGTCTCGCCGCCTGGTCACCAGTTCTCAAACCTTAACCTCCGCTCTCATGGATCCACGCAAAACCATATTGGGTCTTGTCGCCCTGGCCCTCACAGCCGGTTGCCACAAGGCGCCGGCTCCTCTGGCCGCTGTGCCATTGTCGGCGAACAGCGATTCGCTCGACCGAGCGCGTGCCGACTCGATAACGCGGGCCAACGCGGCGCGTCAGGCCGAGATCGCCCGGGCGCAAGCAGAGCAGGACAGTCTTCGCGCGGTGCGCGAGCGCGAGCAACGCGAGGCGGCACAGAACGTGGATGCGATGAAGGTTCTCAGCGCAACGATCTTCTACGACTTCGATCGCTCAGATCTCACCGAGGCGGCTCGCTCGCTGCTTCTCGCCAAGGTGCCGGTGCTGCAGGCTCAGCCGACGATTCGAATACGCATAACAGGCAACACGGATGATCGTGGTTCCTCTGAGTACAATCTCGCGCTCGGCCTTCGCCGTGCTGCCGAAGCCAAGGCATTTCTTGTGAACAACGGGATTGACGCAAGCAGGCTGGCAATAACGAGCATGGGTGCCGAGCAGCCAGCGGCGCAGGGCGAGAGCGAAGCAGCGTGGTCGCGCAATCGCCGCTCAGAATTCGCCGCGATAACAGGAGGATCGAACCAATGAAGAAGCTGATGATCGCGACACCGCTGGCGATGCTGTTCGCCGGCTGCTTCGCCACGCAGCAGGACGTGCAGGTTCTTCAGGGCGACATTCGCATGATGCGCGGTGAGCAGCTCGCAGCCGACTCGGCGCGCAAGCTGCAGCTCGACCGCGCGCTTATCAGCTTGCGCGTGACTAACGATTCGCTCGCAGCCTTGGGCGCGCGTCTCACGCATTTTCGTTCCGATATGACGTCGAGCATGGCGTCCGTGCAGCAGCAGCTCCTGCAGGTACAGGAGTTGACTGGGCAGAGTCAGCGCAGGATCCAGGAGGTCCGTGCGTCGCTCGAAGAGCGTCAGAGTGCGACGGCCGCCCCCGATTCGACCGGCGCACCCGCCACGCCGGGCCCCAACGCGCTATTTCAGGTCGCTCGCGAGCAGATGATGCAGGGCAGCAACGCGGCGGCACGTCAGGCGTTTCAGGACCTGATAACGAAATATCCAAAGGCGGACGTTGCGCCGGACGCCGAGTTCTATATCGCAGAGACGTACGCAGCCGAGAAGAACGCAGCCGCTGCAGATTCGGTTTATGCGCAGATGGCGGCGAAGTACCCGGGATCGCCGCGTGCCGCCACAGCGATCTACAAGCGCGCAGTCGCGGCGCAGAGCGCCGGCAATGGGGATCAAGCGCGCAGCCTGTACAACCAGTTGATCAAGAAGTATCCGCGCTCCGACGAGGCTGCTCTCGCCCGTGACCGCATAAAGACGATCAAGTAGCCGGCGGAGGCTGATCGTGGCAAGGCGTCGCGCGGCTGGTGGAATGGCCGAGATGGCGTTCCTCGATCACCTCGAGGAGCTGCGTCAGCGACTGTTCCGATGTGCCGCAGCGTTCGCGTTTGGCGCGATCGTAGCGTTTTTGATCTTCACGCAGGTGCCGCACTTCGACGTGATCGAGTTTCTTTCGCGGCCGATCACGCCGTATCTGCACGGCCAGAAGCTGGTTTACCTGCATCCCGGTGACGCGTTTCAGATTGTGCTCGACGCGGGATTCGCGCTTTCGTTTATCATCGCGTCACCTGTAATACTGTATCAGTTGTGGGGATTCGTATCGCCGGCGATGTACTCGCACGAGAAAAAGATGGTACTTCCCGTACTCGGCGGGATTGTGCTGCTGTTCCTTGCGGGCGTGGCAATGGCGTTCACGCTGATTCTCCCAATGACCATCCGGTTTCTTGTCGGGGTGGAATCGGCTGCACTGCAACCCATGATTGCGGCATCCGAGTATTTCGGCTTCGCCATCTACATGTGTCTCGCATTCGGCGCGGCGTTCGAGCTGCCGATTGTGATAATGGGATTGACAGCGTTGGGATTGACCAATCCTATTTTCCTGGCAAAGTATAGGCGCTACGCGGCGGTTGGGGGCCTGATTGTCGGAACGTTCATCACGCCCGATCCCACGGCGATGTTCGCGATAGCGATACCAATGTACGGACTCTTCGAACTGAGCATCGTACTATCACGAATGGTTTATCGTTGGCGCAAGAAGCAGGAAGCTGGCGATGATTCCGGCTCAGTCGACGAGCCGCCGCCGCCGCCGTTACCACCAGTGTCGCCGACCCAACCCACGCGCGACGAGCCCCGTCGCTTGGGTGCACCAGCGTGATCGGCTCCCGTGACGCGGCGATTGTAGCTGCGCTCGTATCCGCGCTCTTCGTGAGTGCGACTACAATTGCGCAAGCACAGACGGCGGACAGCGCGAAACGGGCGGCGCGCGACACCGTCCCGCGCAAAGCAACGCGTGACACGACGGCACGCCGTGACAGCACCCTGCGCGACACCCTGCATGTGATCAAGCCGCTGGTTAGCTGGGCGTCCGACTCGGATTCGGTAGCGACAGATCTCATGAAGAGACCCGGATATCGCGCGACGAGATATCAGGGTGACAACGTGATATTCAACGCCGAGAGCAAGGCGTTGCGGATTCAGGGCAAGCCGGCGGCGGTCGGCCGTGAGCAGACCGTCGTGATAGGCGACACGGTTCTGTACAACGACTCGACCAAGTTCGTAACCGCGCTGGGGGACACGGTGGTGCTGCACGATCCGTCGCAGCAGACCGCAGACGTCATCGCCAGGGGAAAGGTCACGTACAACACCGCACTCGGCCGCGGGACGGCGAGCAACATCAGCACGTCGGTCGAGAGCGGTCAGCGATACTATCTCTCCGGAATGGAAACCGCGTTCGTACGCGATACCAGCGCCGCGAAGCGAAGCGCGTATTACGTTCGAAACGGAATCATCACCAGTTGCGACGACAGCGTGCCGGACTATTACTTCAAGGCGAGCGAGATCAAGTTCGTCTCGAAGAACCTTCTAGTTGCGCGACCGGCTACCCTGTACGTTGCGGGCGTACCGGTATTCTGGCTCCCGTTTCTGTTCCAGGATGTCCGCAACGGACGTCGCAGCGGAATCCTCACGCCGCGGCTCGGTCTGAGCGAATTCGTCCGCAGCAGCTCGTCGTATCGTCGTCATCTGGAGAACCTGGGCTACTACGTCAACCTCGGCGATTACATGGACGCCGAAGCGTCGTATGACTGGAGAAGCAGTGCGCGCGGTAACCCAGGCGATCCCGGGTTTTCGAAAGTGAATGGCCAATTCAGGTACCGTTGGTTGGATCGGTTCATCACTGGCACTATCGCAGCCAACCATCTGGCGCAACCCGGTGGGTCGAACAACACCGCTGTAACGTGGTACCACTCCCAGGAGTTCTCCTCCACAAGCCGTTTCAACGCGGACGTCAACTTCACGACGAACACGGTTGCATTGCGGCAGACAACGTACAACCCACAGCAACAGTTGGCAGCCATAAGCTCCGACGTGCGGTACAGCCGCAAACTCGGGCCGTTCTCCGTGGACGTTGGCGGACACCGCGATCAGTATTCTGGCCGTACACAGATCCAGGAGAACTACCCGACCGTTAGCTTGACGAGTCCAACACTTGCCGTGACGCCCTGGCTCGACTGGACGCCAAACCTGAGTTTCCAGCGGACGGCAAAGGTGAACATGGACGAGTCCGGCTCGGTGTTCTATCGCTACTTCACAAACTCGCTAGGTGGCTCCGACAGCTCACGCATCAAAGGGTCTGAGACGTCGCAGTCCACTTCGTTTGGGACTCCGATCAGCATTCACGGATTCCGACTCGACCTGTCGGGGAACGTGCAGAGCCTCGACCTCAACCACCCGGTGACGCGCACGTTCATAAGCCAAACGGACACCAGCGTGCGCTACAATCGAACGTTTGCGAGATCAGCAACAAACCAGGCCGATTTCAATTTTGCGTTCAGTCTTCCCGGCTTCTTCCCTGGAACGCTCAATCTCAATCCATCGGTGAACTTCCAAAACGTTTACAGCGGTTCATACTGGGTTCAGTCAGAATTCTCGAATGGGCAGTGGATTCACCAGAGCAAACGGCCGCAGTTCTCGCTCGGCATCTCGCCAACGTTATTCGCGTTGTTCCCGGGAATCGGTCCGATAACGCGCATTCGCCACTCGATTACGCCGCGCATCAGCTTCGGATACGCTCCTGCAGGCAACGTTCCGCCCGCGTATCTCGCCGCCATCAACCATTCTGCGGTCGGCTTTCTCGGCAACCTGCCGCAGGAGCAAATCACGTTTGGCCTGACGCAGATATTTGAAGGCAAGCTTCGATCGGATACCGGATCTACTGCCGAGGGACGTAAGGTGAAGTTGCTCGCGTTGGATTTCTCGTCGGCGACGTGGGACTTCGAACGAGCGCGGCAGACTCATCGAACCGGTCTTACGACGAATACCTTCACCTATGGTGTGACGTCGGATCTGTTGCCCGGATTCAGTTTCAACAGCAGGTATTCGTTGTTTCAGGGCGACCCTCAGAGCGACTCCGCGCGCTTCAGCCCGTTCCGCGAAGGAATCGATGCGTCATTCACGATCAACGGCCAGTCTGGGATATTCGGCGCAATCAGCCGGCTATTCGGACACTCCACTGCGCCCGCGCCGGCGCCCGTGACATTCGAGCAGAGCGAACAGGATCAGCTTGCGTCGCGCCTGTCGTCGATTCCGGTTGCCGGCAGCTACGCACGGGATCGGCAGTACGCAATAGACGACACGCAAGGCTGGACGAGTCAAATAAGCTTTTCGTCCAATCGCCAGCGTCCGCCGCTTGGCGGGCGCGTCGTCAATTTCGATCCAACCCTGATTTGCAACGTCAACGCGGCTAATCCTATCCTGTTTCAGCTGTGCAAGCAGCAGGCATTGCTGAATCCGCAGACAGCGGTGAGCAACATCAATGACCCGATCGGCGGTGGAGTGTTCATCCGGATCCCTCCGCGTGAAACGTTGAACGCGAACAGCACCTTTCACATCACGCAGAAATGGGCGGCTAGTTGGGGCACGCTCTACGACGTAACCAATCATGCATTCGCGAGTAACCAGATCACGCTGCAACGCGACCTTCACGATTGGCGCGCTATTTTCTCGTTCAGCCAGAGTCCAAGCGGCAACTCATACTTCAGCTTCATGATCGGCAACAAGGCGCAGCCGGATCTTAAATTCAATTACGACAAGCCCACGTACCGGCAGCAGGACATTCGTTAACCGTTGTTATCAGCTCGCTTCGCGCCGTGGGATGTCCCGATTTTCCTGGCCAAATACGCGTACCTCACCCTGGTCAGGAAGCCGATTCTTGTTCATTTCGAGGTCACGCTTCGGTGTAATGCGCACTGCAACTTCTGCGATTACTGGAAGACCGATTCATCCGAGCGCGACAACGAGCTGAAGAGCTACGCTGACGCGGCGCGCTTCTTCAATCCGATGATGGTCACCTGGACTGGCGGAGAGCCGACGCTGCGCCGGGATCTCGAAGACCTGGTTTCAGCTGTGGATCGCGCAATTCGCGTCAAATACATGACGCTCATCACGCACGGCGGAACGTTGACTCCCGAGCGAGCGCAATCGCTCTGGGATGCAGGCATCAACCAGTTCAACATCTCGCTCGACTTTCTGGATGAGCGTCACGACGAGGCGCGCGGAATCCCGGGGCTTGTCAGCAAGATCATGCGAAACGTGCCGGCCATGCGCGAGCGAGGCATCGACGCGATCCGCTTCAACACGGTCATCAAGCGCTCCAACGTCGGCGATCTCGTCCCGATCGTGAACCGGGCGGCAGAGCTTGGAGTCGGGGTCAACTTCAGCTGTTACACCGATTCCAAGAACGGCAACGACGAGGGCGTGATCCCGCCCGGGGAAACCCGGCTGCTGGAAGAGGTGATTGCCGAGCTGCTGGCCTTCAAACGGAAGCGCCGCGGAATCATCACCAACTCAGATTATTATCTGGAGCAGATTCCTCGGTATGTTCGCGGCGAAACGCCCGAGCCGTGCCGCTCCGGCATCCGGACCATCCATCTGGATCCGGCGGGTTACGTCAAGCGGTGCCCGGATTTCCCGGTAGACTTCCACTGGCGTGACTTTCGGAAGTATGAGCCAGTCAACTGTAATGCATGCTACTACGCGTGCCGCGGTGAGGCCCAGGCGCCCTTGCGGCTCTCCCGAATCCGTGATGTGATGGCGTCGCCGCTGGACCATTAAGAAATTGGAGGAAGGTCATTCTGGCCGGTCTCCGCTGCTCCCGTTAACTTCCGCTTGACATGTCCAAATCTGCCCAGCTCAAGAGGAAAGCCGCGGAGTTCGAGCAGAAGCGGCAGTATGACCGCGCCCTGGCGACCTACGCACAGGCCATCGAAGCCGCCGCGGGCATCCCGGAAGAGCTCGATATCCCGTTGTACAATCGCGTAGGCGACCTGCATCTCCGGCTCGGCGAGCTCGAAAAGGCGGTCGCGTATTACGAAACGGCGGTAGATCTATACGCCGAGGGTGGGTTCTTCAACAACGCGATCGCTCTCTGCAACAAGGTGTTACGGCACGCCCCCGACCGTTCAGTCATCTACTACAAACTCGGGAAGATCAGCGCCAAGAAGGGCTTCAACTCCGACGCCAAGCAGAACTTTCTGGAGTACGCCGCCAGGATGGAAAAGGGCGGTGACATCAGCGAGGCATTCCGTGCGCTCAAGGAATTCGCTGACCTCTGTCCCGGCCAGGATGACGTTCGGTTGATGCTGGCCGAACAGCTTGCTCGCGCTGGCCGTACCCAGGAGGCATTGGAGCAGCTGCAGATAGTGTACGAGGCGATGCTTGCTGAAGATCGGGGAGCTGAAGCGACCGCGACTCTGGACCGGATCCGCGCGCTGGACCCGAATTTCGCGCCTCGCGCAGCGCTTTCGCGTCAGGAGGCCAAGCGTGAAGGACTTGTATTCATCGATGTTGACTATGGCCGACGCGGAACGGGCGCACCAGACGGCTCGGCTGCGGCCTCTGAGCCGTTCGCCCGCCCGCTCACCGCTGAGAATTTCGGAGAGGTGGAGCTGCCGGCGCCGGCCGATGTACGCGCTACCGGTACGCTCGACGAGTCTCCACTGGCGGGCCTCACGCCCTTGGAAGATCCGCTGTCGTCCATGATCTCCGATCAGGCGCGCGGACCTGGCCCCACGATGGCGGAATTTGAGTCCACCTCGTTCGCGACGGACGATTCCGAGCCCGACATGGTCCCCCTCGCGATCGAGCACACCTCATTCGACACATTTTCCCCGACTCCGCGTGAAAGCGATGAGATGGCACACGTGCCCGCCGAGTCCGGCGAGGCGGGGCCGCCGGTCTCGGCGGAAGAAGACACCGCGATGGGCGGCGTCGCTGAACCAGCGGAGGAAGCACCCGCTACGTCGATGGCCGACACGGTCACCGACTACGTCGCGTCGCTGTCCACCGACGTCGGCGCGGTAGAAGGCGGCCTCCCCGGTGATCTCGGTGTGCTTCCGATTGAGGCGGTCAGAGAAGAGCAGGCCGCCTCAGCTCCGTCACGCTCCGACGACGACTTTGTGGACCTCAACGAGTGGCTGCTCGAAGGGGAGCCTGTCAAGAATCCGCGCATGACCGCCGACGAAGAAGACAAGTCCACGAGCGACGTCCAGACCGACTTCTCCGAAATGCTCGAGACATTCAAGGCCGGCGTTGCCGCAAACGTGGACGAAAGCGACTCGGACAGCCATTACGACCTCGGTGTCGCGTACATGGAGATGGGACTGTTCGACGAAGCGATAGCGCAGTTTCAGAAGGCGATGCGCGGCGACGCGTCACCTGAGCGGCGTGTCCGCGCGTACGAATCGCTGGGGCAGAGTTTCATCGAGAAAAATGAATACGAGGTTGCAGTGAGCTCGCTCGGCGGCGCGCTCAAGGAATTCGGTCTCACCGACACCAAGCTCGTGGGAGTGCTGTACCTACTCGGTTATGCGAGCGAGCGACTTGAGCGGTGGCGAGATGCGGAAGGCTATTACCGTCGCGTATTCGCGGTGGACATCCATTTCCGCGACATCGGCGAGCGGCTCAAGCGCGCCGAGCATCTGGCGTGACCGCACGGGCAATCCACGCCCCTCCACCGAGGGCTGCTCTGCGCGCCGTGACGCTGGATCATGTGCAGGGACCGGTGCGTGACGATCTGGAGATAGTGCGCAACGAGATGGAACAGGCCATCACACGCGACGTCCCGATGCTCGCAACAGCCGCGCGCCATCTGCTTGCGATGAAAGGCAAGATGTTTCGTCCGAGCCTCGTGCTTCTGTCCAGTCACACCGCAGGCACGCCAACACGTGACGCGATAGTTGTAGCTTCCGTGGTGGAGATGGTGCACCTGGCGACGCTGGTGCACGATGACGCGGTTGATCACTCGATGTTGCGTCGTGGCATGCCGACTATAAACTCGCTCTTCAGCGACCAGATCTCGGTCATCATGGGCGACTACCTGTATTCGACCGCCCTGACCCAGCTCGTCGCACTCGAAAACATGCCAGCGATGCGCGTGTTGATAGATGCGTCCACCCAGATGTCGGTTGGTGAGCTGTCGCAACTATCGACTGTCGAGCCGCTCGGCTTCTCTGAATTGGACTACGAATTTCTGATCCGCTCAAAGACGGCGTCGCTTATGTCGGCTGCATGTCGTGTGGGCGCAATGTGTGGCGCCTTGGCCCACGCTGATAGGCTCGGTGAGTACGGAGACGCACTCGGAATGGTGTTTCAGATTACTGACGATCTCATAGACTTCACCGAAGCTTCCGAAACCACGGGGAAGCCAAGCGGTCTGGATCTCAGAGAGCACAAGGTCACGCTTCCATTGATTGCAGCGCTGCGCTCGATGACGGCCGCTGAGCGCGGGCGCGCCGCCGCGTTGTTTGACGCTTCAGACCCCGCGGACGACGTGGTGGCCGACGTGGCTGGTATCATCGTGGAGCGTGGCGGCTTGGACTATGCGCGCGCACGCGCAGCTGAGTACGCCGACCGCGCGCGGGCCGCGCTCGTGGACCTTCCACCAACACCTGCCCGGGATGCTCTCGGTGCGGCTATCTTGTACGTAATGGAGCGACACGCCTAATGCCACCGCGCGGAGCATCCCGAAAGGGCGCATTTTTCTACGGAATGGTGCTCGCCACCGGCTTCATTGCCGGCGGCCTTCTCACCCAGGTTTCACGCCGGTTCCTGCCGCCAAGTGCGGTGAAGGAATTCTTCACGACCGGTGTGACTCCATCGCTCGGTCCACTCACGGTGGACCTGGTGATTCTCAAGTTTGCCGTGGGGCCGGTTGCCGTGGACGTGTCCCTTTTGAGTCTACTTGGTGTACTTTTGGCGTATCTTCTAGCACGGTCGCTATTTTAGAAGGCCTGTATCACAGGTGCTGAACGCTTATTTCCTTCGGAGTCGTCGATATGCCGCATTTTAGCTTTATGGAATTGGTGATCATCATGGTGGTGATCCTGCTTCTGTTCGGCGCCAAGCGCATCCCGGAAATCGCGGGTTCGGTGGGCAAGGGCATCAAGGAGTTCAAGAAGGAAATGAACGACATGGAGCGCAGCGTCACGAATCGTGACCCCGGCCCTCCACCGCGCCTCACATCCGAAGATCTGCAGCGCCCAAGCGAGCAGACCCAGAGCGACGCCGAGCAGCGTGAGCCACGCCGGCTGCTTTAGCCAGCGTTAAGAAAGCAGAAAGCTTTCCCCGCGATACCTTCGGCATTTCCGCGAAAGCGGGGAGCCCTTAAGGAACGCCCCCGTCATTCCACGCGAAAGCGGGAATCCCCTAAGGAATGGGTGGTAGCTCGACGAGATTCCCGCTTTCGTGGGAATCTCGAGGGGTCGCGGCAATGACGATAGGGCGGCTCGTCAGGACGACGTTCTACGCAGCGAGGACTCGATCTCCTTCCGCCGGTCAGTAATTTTTGCCGCCGAGCGAAGGTTCGCGAGGAATTCCTGAATGCGGCCTTGCTGCATCGAGCCAAGATACTGACCACGCAGTTGATCCTTGGTAGAATCGAAGGTCTTTCGGTCAGCATCGACGCGACGGTCCACAGAGATTATGTAGACAGCGTCATCCGACACGATCGGCTCGCTGGCACTGCCAACCGGTAGCGCGAACGCCGCACCGACGATGCGGGCCGAGCTCGGGACTGTCGGAAGGCCCGACACGCGTGTGAATGCGAGCGTCTTTGTTACAGTGGTGTTGAGCAGCTGGCCAGCTTGCGCCATGGACCCTGCAGATGCCGCGATCGCGAATTTGCGTGCCGGGTCTGCTAGCTTTTGCACCGCCTTCTCACGTGCGAGAATCAGCTTGATGTCGTGCTGCGAGGCTTCCAGCGTCGGCGTGCCGCCCGGCGTCAAAGCGTCAAGGCGAGCGAGATAATATCCGTTCGGGTCATCGTAGAGATCGCTGGTCTCGCCGATTTTGGCGCCAAAGGCCCACGCTGAGACGCTTGGGATCGGCGCACCGTTGTGCATGAGCGTCTGGCCCTCGGTGACATCGGTGCTGAACGCCTTGAGAGCGAGCGTTTTTACCGCCGCGTCGAACTTATCCGGCGTTTCCGACGATGCAGCCATCTTGGAAAGAGAATCGGCCTTCCGGTCGGTGCGATCCGCGTTTGAGTCGCTCTGTGCGATGCGCAGGAGAATGTGATGCATCGCGACGGTGTCGCCGTTGCGCGAATCAAGCCGGATGAGGTGATACCCAAATTGCGTGAGCACAGGCTGGGATATCTCGCCTGGCTTGAGCGAGGCTGCCGCGGTTTCGAACGCGGGGACGAAGCGGCCTTTCACGCCCTTGCCAAGATCACCGCCGCGAACCGCGGATGCGGAATCAGCCGATTCGGCTTTCGCGATGTCGTCGAACTTCGCACCGTTCATAATGCTGTCGCGCAGCGCGGAGGCGTGAGCGCGCACCGCTGCGCTATCCGCCGCGGTTATCAGGCGTGGGATTTCCGTGACCGTGACGCGCGCATGACCCGGACGCGTCATTGCTTTCTTGTGCGCATCGTAGTACGCCCGGATATCGCCGTCGCTGACCTCTGTCGCCGCTACGTCGGCCGCGCTTGGAGTGAATGCCGCGTAGCTCACAACTGCGCTGTCGTGGGCATCCCGGTAGTTGAGCCAGAGCATCGCATCCGAAATCCAGACGCCGGATGTGATCTGTTGGTACAGCTTCTGCTTTGGAATCGCGTCGCGATAATAACTCTCCAGCTGCAGCAACAAGCCACTCTGCTTCGCGCTTGGACTCGTGAGAAAGCGCTGGTACTTGGCGAGATCGAACTGGCCGTTGGTCTGCAGTTCCGGATCCTGCATCAACTGCGGTGGCGGACTGTACTTGGCGGCGTTGGTCAGCTCGTCAACCGAAACGGTAATCCCGCGCTTGCGCATTTCCTGCCGCAGCAGCGCTTCGTCAACGAGTTGATTGTAGGCCTGAGCCTGGATCGTCTGGCGCTCGTCCAGCGAAATGGACTCTCCACTGGAGGCAGTCCTTTGCTGCTCAAGTTGCCCGGAGAGCCCTTGCCAGGTCGTTACGAGTACGTCTTCGCCATTGACCGTCGCCACCGCGGTGGTGGATGTGACCGGGGCACTTCCGAATAGGCCGGACGACTCGTATAGAAGGAATCCGCCGATGAACGCGACGGTAACGAAAATCCAGATGTATTTTGCGGAACTCCGCATCGACTGTAGCATAGCCCCCTAAGCTGTTCCCCAGAGTGGACAAAATCAAGGTTGAGGAAGTATCTTCTCCCCTTAACGCCGCAGTCGGCGGAACAGACGTTTCCCCTTTAGAGGACGTTGATGGCCGACACGGGCCGGCTGGACGAGCTAAAACGCAAGTTCGAGGAGAATCCAAAGCGCTACTTCGCGCCACTGGCCAACGAGTATCGTAAGGCCGGAGACGCGGAGTTGGCGATCGAGCTGTGCCGTACTTATCTCCCGCAGCAGCCGACCCACATGAGTGGGTACATCGTGTACGGCCAGGCTCTGTACGACGCGGCACACGCAGATGAGTCCGCCGCGGTCTTCAAGCAGGCGTTAACGCTTGACCCCGAGAATCTCATCGCTCTACGACACCTCGGCGACATTTCCCGAGACTCGGGAGACAAGATCGGCGCGATGCGCTGGTACGACAAAGTGCTCGAGCTGGATCCCAGGAACGAAGAAATAGCTTCGTACATCACGTCGCTCGCGCAACCAGGTTCCGATCCCGTAGCGCCGGAACGGCCGACGCCGCCGGCAGTGCGACCCGAGCCGGAACCGGACGAATTTGCCGTCCGGCTGGAAGACATCGTTTCGGAGCCCGACGTGGAACAGATGCCGTTCGCGGCCGAGGCCCCGATTTACGCCCGGTTCGAGGACGAATCCGATGACTCGTTTGGCACGGAGCCGGACCAGTCGCTCGATTTAGTCAAATCTCCCGTAGTGCTCGAAACCGGCGCTGGGAGCGTGTCGGGTCATTCGGTTGAGGCTGAGCCGCCCTTGGCGCTGGAAGGCCCGTGGCACGCCGCTGTGCCGCCGCACGAGGCACCCGCCGACGCCTCCGCAGAATCCCAAAGCGCACATCAGCCGCTTCGCTTGTCGGATTTCATGCCGGAGGAAGATGCGGCCTTCGCGCCGACGCCAGAGGAGCTCGGCCAGCCGGCCGTCTCGGCACCAGCTGAGCGTGCATCGACGTCGCCGGTGGCGCCAACCCGCGATGAATCGCCATTCGTCACGGAGACCATGGCGGAGCTCTACATGCAACAGGGGCTGCGCGGCGAGGCGCTGGGCATTTATCGCCAGCTCGCGTTGAAGCGGGACGATCCCGGGTTGCGGCAACGAATAGCGGAGATCGAGGCCCAAGACACGGTCAGAATCACTGGTGAAACTGTGCGCGCCTTCTTCGCTCGCATTGGCGGGATGCGTCCCAATGAGCGCGTTGAGCTTGCCGCCGACCGCACGACTCCGCTTTCTGCGCTGTTCGGTTCCGCTACGCCCGATGCCGGTGATCTCGGCGCCGCTCAACGTCTGTCCGGCGCGTTCGGCAATCCGCGGCACAGCGATTCACATTCCTGACGCGACGGTGGGCGCTTTACGTATCGCCGTCATCAACGGCCCGAATCTCAACATGCTCGGCATTCGCGAGCCGGAGATTTATGGCAGTGAGACCTTGGGACAGATCGAGGCGAGCCTCTCGCGAGTAGCCGCTGAGCTCGATGTGACACTCAGCTTTTTCCAATCCAATGGCGAAGGCGAGTTGGTGACCGAAGTCCAGCGTCTGCGCGGAACTGCGGACGGCGCGCTCGTGAACGCCGGTGCTTATTCACATTCCAGCATCGCGCTGCGGGACGCTTTCGCCGCTGTCTCACTGCCATTCGTGGAAGTTCATCTCTCCAACGTGCATGCGCGCGAGACAGAGCGGCACCGTTTGGTGCTGGCGGGTCAGGCGCTGGGCGTGATTTGCGGACTGGGGAGTTACGGATACGAGGCCGCCTTGCGGGGCCTGATCCGCTATCTCCGCACGGCACCGAAATGATGGACCGCCGCCCCGCCCGCGCGGCACGCGTCGCGGAAGCGTTAACCGAGCACCACCTTGACGCGTTGCTCGTCACGGGCCGCGCGAACATCCGTTATCTAACGGGATTCTCCGGCTCGAGTGCGCTACTGCTCGTTACGTCGCGCGACAGCGTTCTCATAACCGATTTTCGCTACCAGACACAAGTCGTTGATGAAGTCGGCGATCTGGTACGCGTTCGTGTCGAGGCCACCAGCCTTTGGGATGGATTGTGGGCCGAGCTGACCCACTTTCCGGGACGCGCAGTGATAGGGTTTGGCTCGGCGCATGTAACTCACCGGGAGTTCCAGCGATTCCTGGATGATGCCGCCGGCGCGCGCTGGCAGTGGCGGCCGCAGGGCGACATCGTTGAAGGGTTACGCGAATCGAAGGATGAAGGAGAGGTGGCGCTGATCGAGTTCGCCGCAGGCATGGCTACCCGCGCGCTGGCGAACACGCTTCAGCACGTTCGATCGGGGCTCACCGAGCTTCAGGTCGCTGGCATTTTGGAGAAGGCGCTGCGGGAAGAAGGAAGCGAAGCTCATCCGTTCGAGACCATCGTGGCATCGGGTCCGCGTTCGGCTCTTCCACACGCCCGCGCAAGTGGTCGAGTGATTGAGCGGGGCGATCTTCTGCTTCTGGATTTCGGAGCGGAGCATGGCGGCTATTGTTCGGATGTCACGCGCACGGTGGTGGTTGGCCACGCCAGCGACGATGTTCGCGCAGTGTACGATGTCGTCCGTATCGCAAACGAGCGTGCGGCCAGGGCGGTTCGGGCCGGGATGACCGGCGCCAGCGCCGACGCCGTGGCGCGCGATTATATATCTGCCGCGGGCTACGGCGAGGATTTCGGGCATTCCCTTGGCCATGGCATCGGCCTGGAAGTACACGAGGCGCCGCGGCTTGCACGCAGCGCGACCGCGAAACTCCCGGCCGATACGGTCGTCACCATTGAACCGGGCATATATCGTCCGGAGTGGGGCGGCGTTCGGATCGAGGATGACGTATATCTCAGCGCGGATGGACCGCGCATACTCACCGATTTTACCCACGAACTGCTGGAGCTTTCCGCGTGATTGATCTGCGCTACGTCAAGAAACTGGTCGAGATGCTGGATGAGTCCACGGTTGACTCAATCGAGATCTCGACCGAAAAGGGGATGAAGATTCGGATCTCCAAGACGCCGCAGCAGCGGGGAGGGGGCTCCGTCGCGGCGCCGATGCCGATGCAGATTCCCGTTGCGGCAGCGCCGGTGGCGCTCGCCGTGCCTAGCGCGGAAAGTGTGGCGGCTGCGCAGGCGGATGAAGTACGGGCAAGCTATCTCGAGGTGAAATCGCCGATGGTGGGCACGTATTACTTCGCGCCAGAGCCCGGGGCCAAGCAATATGTAAGTGTTGGCGAGCGAATATCGAAAGGCCAGACGCTGTGTATCATCGAGGCCATGAAGATCATGAATGAGATCGAGTCCGAGTTCGACGGCGTGGTTCGCGAGATCCTCGTGGACAATTCGCAGCCGGTAGAATACGGGCAGGTACTCTTTCGCATCGACCCGAACGCGTAGGCGGCATCATGGGTAGCACCGCAGAAGCGGGCGCGCCAGCGGGCGCATCGTCGTTCGATTACAAGGCAATTCTTCATCAGATGGTGCAGCGAAATGCCTCCGACCTTCACATAAAAGTGGGACGGCCGCCAACGCTGCGCATCAATGGCGCTCTGGTGCCACTGGAGCTCCCGGCGATTCGATTGGAGGACGTTAGGCACATCGCCGAGCAGTCGATGACGGCGCGGCACATGAAGGAGTTCGCCGAGCTCAAGGAGTGCGACTACGCGCTGGGTGTTCCCGGCGTCGGACGTTTTCGCGTTAATGCGTACCAGCAGCGCGGGACTATCGCATACGCGTTTCGCGTGGTGCCTTTCCAGGCACGCACACTCGCTGAATTGAGCCTTCCGCCCGTGACCGAAAAGATTGCGATGTTGCCGCGTGGCCTGGTGTTGGTCACCGGCATCACGGGGTCGGGGAAGTCAACCGCGCTTGCTGCCATGCTGCAGCACATCAACCTGAATCGCTTCGCCAACGTCATCACGATCGAGGATCCCATCGAATTCCTCCATCGCGATATCAACTCGCACATCAACCAACGCGAAGTCGGCAACGACACCACGACATTTGCGCAAGCATTGCGGCGGGTGCTACGTCAGGATCCGGATGTGATACTCGTCGGCGAGATTCGCGATCTGGAGACGCTGGATACCGCGCTGCAGGCGGCCGACACTGGTCACCTTGTCTTCTCCACGCTGCACACTACTGACGCGACCCAGACGATCAATCGTATCCTGTCGTTTTACCCGCCGAACCAAGCGGGTCAAGTGCGCTTCATGTTGTCGAGTGCGCTGCAGGCTATCGTGTCGCTCCGGCTTGTCCCGAAAATGGACGGGACGGGGCGCGTGCCTGCCACGGAAATATTAATCAACACTCAGGCGGTTCGCGACAACATACGCGACGTCGAGAAATCGCTAAACATCCCGGATCTTATCCGCGAAGGGACGGTTCATTACGGCATGCAGAGTTTCGATCAGAGTCTCATGCACTGGTACACCACCGGCGTAATTAGTTACGAGGCCGCGATCAATGCGGCGACGAGTCCGAGCGAATTCGCTTTGCGAGTGCAGGGGGTCGCTGGTGCGAGCGATACTACCTGGGATGCATTCACGGAAGCCAATGCTTAACGCCGGTGTTTAACAAGATCCTCATAGCGAACCGTGGCGAGATCGCGCTGCGCGTGATTCGAGCATGTAAGGAATTGGGTGTGCAGACCGTTGCTGTCTACTCGGAAGCGGATCGCGAGTCGCTGCACGTCCGCTTCGCCGACGACGATGTGTGCATCGGTCCAGCGCCGGCGCGTGAGTCGTATCTGAATATTCCGAGGCTTATCGCTGCCGCTGAGATAACGGGTGCCGACGCGATTCATCCCGGATACGGGTTTCTCGCTGAGAACGCGGAGTTTGCGGAAACCTGTGTCGCGTCCAACATCGCCTTCATCGGGCCCACCGCGGACCAGATCCGCGTCATGGGCAACAAGGCCTCGGCGCGCCGCGCCATGCAGGATGTGGGAGTGCCGATCATTCCCGGCTCGCCTGGGCCCGTGGAGGACGTTGACGAGGCTTTGCATTTCGCTACAGGCATCGGGTTCCCTGTCATCATCAAGGCATCGGCCGGCGGTGGCGGCAAGGGGATGCGCGTCGCGAGCGATCCGGAAGACTTCGCGCGTGCGTTTCAGCTTGCGCGGTCGGAAGCGTTGTCGGCGTTCGGCAATGGCGACGTGTACGTCGAGAAGTATCTCGCGCGACCACGACACATCGAGTTCCAGATCATGGGTGACTCGCACGGCAACGTCATACATCTCGGCGAGCGCGACTGCTCGGTGCAGCGCAGGCACCAGAAACTGATAGAGGAGGCGCCGAGTCCGGCCATGACGCCGGAGCTCCGTAAGGCGATGGGTGATGCAGCGGTGCGTGGCGCCAAGGCAATCAACTACGTGGGCGCCGGAACGATCGAGATGTTGTTGAACGAAGACAATTCGTTCTACTTCATGGAGATGAACACACGCATTCAGGTGGAGCATCCGGTAACCGAGATGATTACGGGGATCGACCTGGTCAAGGAGCAGATTCGCGTGGCGGCGGGCGAGCGACTGAGTGTGCTGACGCTTCCGCCGCTCCGGGGGCATGTAATTGAGTGCCGGGTCAACGCCGAAGATCCGGCTCGCAACTTTCAACCTTCGCCAGGACGGATTGATGTCTTTCATCCGCCTGGCGGACCAGGGGTTCGGCTGGATACCCACGTGTACACCGGTTACAGCGTCCCGCCGTATTACGACTCGCTGCTTGCCAAATTGATCTGTCAGGGCCGGGATCGCGATGAGGCGATTCGTCGCATGCGGATCGCGTTGGAAAGCTTTATCGTTGAGGGCGTCACGACCACGATCCCATTCCTTGCTCGCGTGATGCACAACCCCGAGTTTCAGGCCGGCAAGGTTGACACGAAATTCCTCGAGCGTGAGGGCGCCGCGCTGATTGCGGAGCTCAACTAGGGCATACGACTTTGCGGTTGGATGTATTTCTGACGGCTGGGGAACTTGCGGGCGCGGATTGCGCAGGCCGCGTGGTCGCCGTGATAGATGTGTTGCGCGCGTCCACTACGATCGTGACGGCGCTTGCAAACGGCGCGCGCGCGATAGTTCCATTCGCGGACGCCGATGAGCTGATGACGCGTGCGCGCCAGTTCGAGCGTGGCGACGTGCGGCTGGCTGGCGAGCGAAAAATGCTCCCAATCGAAGGCTTCGATCTTGGTAACTCGCCGGCCCAATTCACCGAGCGCGCCGTTGGCGGCACGACCATTCTGATGACGACTACCAATGGCACGCGCGCTCTTGTGGGCGCGCAGGGTGCTGGAGATGTCATTGTCGCTGCGTACACCAACCTTTCTGCGGCAACCGCAATGCTTCGCGCGGCGCTGCGATCTGGAACCGATGTCGTTATCGCGTGCGCTGGCCAGGACGGCCACTACGCGCTTGAAGATGCGGCGTGCGCGGGCCGGTATGTGCGAACTGTCACGAAGCGACTCTCGGGCGTGGCGATGAACGACGCGGCACACTCGTGCGCTCTGCTCGCGCGCAACTATGGCGACGAGATCGGCGCGGTCTTTCTAGACTCGGCGCAGGGTCGTGCTCTCTCCGCCGCGGGGTTCCGGGCGGACCTTGCCCTCTGCGCGGCGGTCGACACATATCCAATTGTGCCCGTGTTCACCGAACGGCAGATAACCAAGCTCGGATCCGATCGGGTGGGATGACGTGACCGACGCCGCACTCAAGCGAGAGGTCGAGGCGATCGCCCTGCTCCTGCTCGCGGTTTTTCTGGCCGGTGCGCTCATGCTGCACGGCTGGAGCGAGATGCGGGCTGTCCCGGTCGCGGGTGGTGGTTTCGGATCGGTCGGTGCGCTGGCAGCTCGCGGGCTGATTGCCGTATTCGGCTGGACTGGTTCGTCGCTTCTTCCGATCGCGCTTGCAGTGCACGCACTGCGCGTGTTCGGACGAATGAGCGGAGGCCGCGACCGATCGTGGCTTATCTTCCTGCTCGGAATGGCAATCGTCCTGCCGTTCGGAGTGGCGTTGGCGATGGGTGCAACGCGGGAGAGCAACGTGTTCTCTGGAGTCGTTGGCGGCCTGCTCGCGTTCTACACCACAATGCTCACCGGTTCGATCGGGGCGTGGCTCATATTCGTGCTCGCTCTGAGCGTGCTCGCGGCGGCGACACTATCGTGGAATCCGATCCGGATGCTCGTTGGCCGCGATCCAAAACCGGCGGCGTCCGTCCAGCAGGCAGCAGCACTGGACGACACATACCTGCCTCCGCGGGCGCGCAAGAAGAAGCTGCTGGCGCAGGAGCTAGAGCCGGATCCTGAAGACATGCCGGTGATTGACGAATCGCTCACTGCGCCGTTCGAACTGCGCAAGGACAACACCAGGCGCCGGCGTGGCAAGGAGCGCGACGCAGCGAGCGCGGAAGAGCGCGTAGCGGCGGAGATCGAAGCGAGTGACGTCTCGCGCCAACGGTTTGACGACGAGGATCTGCCCACACCCGATCTTCTAACGGCGCCCGCGCCGCGCAACATGGACGCGAATCGACGCGACCTGGACGCGGCAGGGCAGCGATTGATGGACGCATTACGGACGTTCCGTGTGGATGGAGAGCTCGTCGGTCGCACCACCGGGCCAGCGGTAACGCAGTTCGAGATCGAGCCCGCGCCCGGCGTGAAAGTGCGGCAGATCGCGAACCTTGCCAACGATCTCGCTCTCGCCATGCGGGCCCAGAGTATTCGTGTTGTCGCGCCCATTCCGGGAAGGGGAGCAGTGGGCGTCGAGGTGCCGAATCCCGTTCCCGAAATGGTAGCATTTCGGGAACTGCTGGAATCCGCGGACTTCCAGAATGCTCGCGCCGCCCTCCCGATCGCATTGGGCAAGGACCTGGCTGGCAAGCCGGTTATAGCAGACTTGGCTAAGATGCCGCATCTGCTCATCGCGGGCGCGACCGGCTCTGGAAAGTCGGTGTGCGTCAACACGCTCATCACGAGCCTGCTCTACCGGCACACGCCGCGCACGCTTCGGTTCCTCATGGTGGATCCGAAGATGGTTGAGCTGTCGGTGTACAACATGATCCCGCACCTGCGACACAAGGTTGTAACTGATAACCGTGACGCTGCCGCGGTGCTAAAGTGGGCCGTGTACGAGATGCAATCGCGTTACGAGCTCCTTGCCGCAAACAACGCTCGCAACATTCAGGATTTCAATCGCAAGGTGACCGACAAGGCGCCACTCAAGAAGCCGAAGACACCAAACGTCGCGTTCGAAGATCTGGAATACAAGGACGACGTCCTGCCGTACATCGTAGTCATCATTGACGAGCTTGCCGATCTGATGATGACTGTCCAAGGCGAAGTCGAGACGCCGCTTGCGATGTTGGCGCAGAAGGCGCGCGCCATAGGGATCCATCTAATTCTCGCGACTCAGCGTCCGAGCGTGAACGTTATTACAGGGCTGATAAAGGCCAACTTCCCTAGCCGTATCGCCTTCCGCGTCGCAAGCCAGATCGACAGTCGTACCATTCTGGATGGAATGGGCGCGGAGTCGCTGCTTGGAAACGGCGACATGCTGTTCATCCCGCCGGGAAAGTCCGAGCCGGCGCGACTGCAAGGTGCGTACATCTCGAGCGAAGATACCGAGAAGCTGATGGGTTGGTTTGAGGCGCGGAAGAACGCGCGCAGTTCGGGATTCGCGATCGTGGACGAGGGTCCGAGCGAGAGCGACATTCTCGAAGCTGTAAGGCGACTTGAAGCCGAGCGTGCGGGTGGTGGTGAAGACGGCGAGAATGGCGACGACGGCGATCGCGACAAGCTATTTCGCGAGGCCGCCGAAATCGTCATACAGAACCAGAGCGGATCGACGTCGCTGCTGCAGCGACGCTTGAAGATCGGTTACGGTCGCGCGGCACGCATCATGGATCAGCTTCAGCTCGCTGGAGTTCTGGGACCGTCTGACGGCCCGCGCGGCCGCGACGTGCTCTTGGGACTGGAAGACCTCGAGCGCATCGCACCGCGTTAGCCGACGGCGTGCGGGCCTGAGTCAGACCGTCTCGTGCTCGTCAGTCCGCGCGCGGCTTGACCAGGTCGGTCGCGCGCAGCCCGTGATACTCCTTCTGTTGAGCCTCGACCCACACGTCGTACACATACGGGTCGGCGGACCGGGCGCTCTTGTCGTCAGCCATTTTCGCAAAGCTCTTGGTGATTCGCCCTAGAGGCTTGCCGGGGATGCTCGTGATGCGAACGTGATCGCCCACTGTGATGCTGGTCATCCAAAAAAACTAGCAGAGGTGCGGCGGTTTTGCGCTCGCAATCGCGCGAATGCGCGAGCCGACGCTGGCGCAGCGATTGGATGAATCGGGCGGAGGGGTGCTTTCGCGCACAGGCTCCCAGGCACTTACACTGGTTGCGTGCTGACTGAGCGACAGCGGTTGGGGATCAAGGGAGAATCAATCGCGGCTCGCTGGTTGGAGGCGCACGGTTGGGCCATACTGGATGAGCGCTTTCGAGACGGGCATCGGGACCTCGACCTTGTGGCGTGCAAGCCTGAGGAAACCGGGGGAGGACGGCTGATCGCCTTCGTGGAGGTCAGAACCCGCCTTTCGACCGACTTCGGGACTCCGGCTGAGACCGTGGGTTGGAAAAAGCAGCGGGAACTGGCTCGGTCGGCCCGGGCATGGATCGCCTCGAACAGGCGTTCCGGAGATCAGTACCGCTTCGATGTGCTAGGTGTGGTGCTGGGGAGGGGAAGGGTACAGATCCAGTACATCCCCGATGCTTTCTGGTTGCGCTAGTTCGGTTGATTTTCGGGTAGCGAGTTCGTATTTTGTTCGGGAGCAGTGCTGCGAGAGGAGGGGATGTGGAATCCAGGCGATTTTGCCTGGAGACACGAATCCGGATCCGGCAGTCTGGAGTTATCTTACATCAGCGAAAAGGAAAAGGACCAATGGGCGTTTCCACCATGCAGGAAGACAAGAAGAAGGCGTTGAACCTGGCGGTGGCGCAGATCGAGAAGAACTGCGGCAAGGGTTCGATCATGCGGATGGGCACAGGCACTGCGGGTGTGCGCGTCGATGCGATCTCGACTGGAGCGATCAATCTCGATGCGGCGATTGGAATCGGTGGAATTCCGAGAGGACGCGTCACCGAGATTTACGGTCCGGAGTCGAGCGGCAAGACCACGTTGTGTCTGCATGTAGTTGCCAACGCTCAGAAGAACGGTGGCGTTGCCGCATACATCGACGCGGAGCACGCGCTCGACACCGAGTACGCGGGCAAGCTTGGTGTGGATGTGGACAATCTCCTGGTATCGCAGCCTGACACCGGCGAACAAGCGCTCGAGATCTGCGAGATACTCGTGCGCTCTGGCGCGGTGGATGTGGTAGTGATCGACTCGGTTGCGGCGCTCGTACCCAAGGCTGAGATCGAGGGTGACATGGGCGATTCGCACGTCGGGTTGCAGGCGCGTCTGATGAGTCAGGCGTTACGCAAGCTCACCGGTGCAATCGCGCGTTCGAATACTTCGGTGATCTTTATCAATCAGTTGCGCGAGAAGATCGGGGTGATGTTCGGCAATCCAGAGACGACCACCGGTGGAAAGGCACTCAAGTTCTACGCGTCGGTTCGTCTCGACATTCGCCGTATTGGGCCGGTAAAGGACAAGGAGGACGTGGTGGGCTCGCACGTCCGCGTAAAGGTGGTGAAGAACAAGGTCGCCCCGCCGTTCAAGCAGGCGGAATTCGACATCATGTACGCGGAAGGGATCAGCCACTCGTCACTGGTGCTGGATATTGCCGCCGAGAACGGCATAATTGACAAGTCGGGCGCGTGGTACAGTTATGGCAGTCAGAGGATCGGGCAGGGGCGTGAAAACGCCAAGCTCTACCTCAAGGACAACGCTGCCTTGATGGCCGAAGTCGAGGTAAAGGTTAAGGCTCTGCTCGGAATTACCGCGACGACAGCGGTCCTGGTCGAGCCGGAAGCGGTCGAGGAAGTTTAGACCGCCTCTTCCACATACACAGGTGTTTGTCGCCGAGTTGGTGCGGTTTGTAGGAGATGGGGCCCGGACTCCCCGCCTAATGCGAATCGTGCTGGCTCGGCGACTGTCGTTCTCAGGGAACAGTTGTGGCGCAGACGCCATATAATCGTGCGCTCGACCTGCTCTCGGCGCGTCCGTACACTGTGCGGCAGCTTCGCCGGAAGCTGCTACAAAAGGACGTACCGGCTACGGAAGTGGATGCGATCGTGGCGCGACTGCTTGGCGCCGGGTTGCTCGATGACACCAGATACGCGCTGGCATACGCCCGGTCGAAACTGGTAGGACAGGGTGCGTCGGTGAGACGGATCGGACAGGATCTGGCCCGGAAGGGGGTAGCCGCCGAGATCAGCAAGCAGGCGATCGCTGGCGTCGTAATCGAGGAAGAAGTGGACACGCGCGCGGTAATCGAGCGAGTTGCGCGCAAGAAGCTCGCTGCGATGGGTGATCTCGAGCCGGTGGTGTTGCGACGGAGACTTTTCGCGTTCCTGGCGCGACGAGGTTACGAGCTGGACGAGATCCGGGACGCGGTGGCGGCGATCGGGAAGGGATAGCGTCGCGGGATTCGTCATTTCCGCTTTCGCTGGAATGACCGAGAATGATGCCATGGCCCGTCTATATTTCAGGGCTATATGCTATCGTCAGAAATACGATCAAAGTTCCTCGAATTTTTCGAGCGCGAGGGACACAAAATCCTGCCCAGCTCATCGCTCGTCCCCAGTGACGATCCCACGCTGCTGTTCACGAACGCGGGGATGGTTCAGTTCAAGCGCGTTTTTCTTGGCAACGAGGAGCCGCCGACGCCCGGGCGCCGTGCGACCACCGCACAGAAGTGCGTGCGTGCAGGCGGAAAACACAACGATCTGGAACAGGTCGGGCACACGGCGCGGCATCACACGTTTTTCGAGATGCTGGGCAACTTTTCGTTTGGCGACTACTTCAAGCGCGAGGCCATTAGCTTTGCGTGGCGCTTCGTGACACTCGAGCTCGGTCTGTCGCCGGACAATCTTCGTGTCACCGTGTTCCGAGACGACTCCGAGGCGCGCGCGCTGTGGAAGGAGATCGCCGGCCTGCCCGACAATCGTGTGTTCGGGCTGGGTGAGAAAGACAACTTCTGGCAGATGGCGGACACTGGGCCGTGCGGACCGTGCACTGAGATTTACGTCGATCTGGCGCGAGTCGCGCGCGACTGGACCGCTCCGGCCGACGCGACAGGCGCGTGGACCGACCCGAGCATAGTTGATTTTGATACTGAAACGTTTGTCGAAGCAGCCGAAGCTGGGCGTTTCGTAGAGATATGGAATCTCGTCTTCATGCAATTTGACCGGCAGGATGACGGCACGCTTTCACCGCTTCCAAGGCCCTCGGTCGACACTGGCGCTGGTCTCGAGAGAATCACCGCCGTAATGCAGGGCGTGGCGAACAACTTCGATACGGACTTGTTTACGCCGCTGATTGCCGCAGTAGACGGACAGTTAGGGAACGTTACCATCACCGGCGCAAGTGACAGCGTGGCGGCGATGCGCGTCATCGCGGATCACGCGCGTTCGATTGCGTTCCTGCTCGCTGATGGGGTATATCCGTCAAATGACGGACGTGGATATGTACTTCGGCGAATCCTCCGGCGCGGCGTTAGGTATGCATATCTGCTCGGCAGGCGCGAGCCCACGCTCACTAGCGTAGTTGAGAAGGTCGTCGATACGATGCACGTCGTGTACCCAGAATTGCAGCAGCGCCGGCAGCACATCGTCGATACTACGCGCGCCGAGGAGGAGCGCTTTCTGGCGACGATCAACGGTGGCATGCAGAGGTTCGACGAGTTGGCGCCGGCAGCGACTACGCAGGAGCGCATGATCGCCGGTGAGGACGCGTTCAAGCTTTACGATACGTACGGCTTCCCGATCGATCTCACCGAGCTCATGGCGCGCGAGCGGGGATACACGGTTGACATACCTGGGTTCGAGCGGTCGCTCGCAGGACAGCGCACGCAATCGCAGGCGGAGCGTCGCTCTCGCAAGCTTGGCGTTGCTGCCGACGACCTCGGTGATGCGTCTGCCTGGACCGATCTTGACGGATCGCTCGGCGAAGCGCTTGCGAGCACCCGGTTTGTAGGCTACGAAACGAGAGACACTGATACCGAGGCTGTCGCGGTGCGTGCGCTCAGTGATGGGCGCGTCGCAGTATTGCTTCGTGAATCCCCCTTCTACGCCGAGTCAGGGGGGCAGGTATCCGATCGCGGCGAGATTGTCGGCGCCGGTTGGCGTATCGCGGTGGACGACGTTCGCAAGCTGGACGGAAAGCCGGTCGCAGTTGGAAAACCCACGGGTCAAGTGGCGCGCGGTGCCGTGCGCGCATCCGTGCCGCGCGCCGTTCGGCTCGATACCGAGCGCAATCATACGGCGACGCACCTGCTTCACGCGGCGTTGCGCGAAACGTTGGGGGAGCATGTGCATCAGGCGGGGTCGCTTGTCGAGCCAGACCGACTTCGTTTCGACTTCACGCACTCGGGGCCGCTCACGTGCGAGCAAACCGAGCGCGTGGAGGAAATCGTGAACCGCGGAGTACTGACAACAACTCCGGTTACCACGACCGAACGTCCATATCAGGAAGCCGTGTCATCCGGCGCGATGGCGCTATTCGGCGAGAAGTACGGTGACGTGGTTCGTGTAGTTGACATCCCGACTATCTCGACGGAGCTGTGCGGTGGAACGCACGTGCGCAACACCGCGGAGATCGGTCTGTTCAGCATCGTCAGCGAATCGGGAATCGCCGCTGGGGTCCGCCGTATCGAGGCGATTACTGGCACGTGCGCGTACGAGGCGCAGCGCGAGCGGGAGCGACTGCTTCGGGGCGTGAGCGAAGTCGTGAAGGCAACGCCCCCGACGGTGCTTCGGCGCGTACAATCGCTTGCAGACGAGCGGCGTGCGCTCGAGAAGCGGGTTGCTGACCTGATGCGCGGTGGCAGCGGTGGTGCAAGCGGGCCAGTGCAGGAATTGCTTGACAGTGCCACATCAGTGAGCGGTCTGCGTTTGGTCGCGCGCGAGGTGAGGATCGCCGATGCAAAAGCGTTGCTCGAGCTGGCGGAAGCCGCGCGGGAGACCGCATCTGACGCTGTGATCGTACTGGTGAGCGCAATGGAAGGTGGCAAGAATGCGGTGATTGCCGCGGCCGGCGATGTTGCAAGGGAACGTGGGGCACGTGCGGACGTGATAGTGAAAACGCTGACGCTGGAATTCGGCGGACGTGGTGGTGGCAAGTCTGCGTTGGCGCAGGGTGGGGTTCCGAGCGCCGATGTGTTCCCGGCGCTGTTAGCGCGTGCCGCGGCGATAGTCTCGGAGCAGTTAGGGTGACCGACGCAACAGAGCAGCTCGGAGACTGGCTGGATCGTGAAGTTGCTCGGGTGCCTCAGGATCTCGCGGTCCGGATCCGTGCAGCGCTTCCGGCTAACTGGCGTACTTCTGCTGTTGCGGATGGACCTGCGATCCTGACAGGCGCCGCGACGGAAGAGCTCCGCCGGCTGCTCACGCGCGGATGCGAGACGCGCTGGGCGGCGCCCGGACTGCTTACCGTTGATGCGCTTGTGACGTACGCGTGCGAGCTACTCGCGCTCACGGGAGCCGATATTGATTCTGGCGCAATCGCAAGTCTGGGCGCAATTGCCAGCACGTTGTCGCAGGTGGGTTCCGTCCGGTGATCGTCATCCTGTTCACTGGCGGCACCATCGCCATGCGTAACGATCCCACCGCGCGTGGGAACACTCCGGCGCTTACAGGTGCAGAGATCGTCAAGGCGACGCATGGAATCGACAACACCAGCGCGGTGGAGACTGAAGATTGGGGACACTTCCCGGGCCCGCACATGAACATCCCGCGCATGTGGGCGCTCCGGAATCGCATCGCCGACCACTTGGCGCGCGGGGATGTAACTGGTGTCGTGGTAACCCATGGCACCGACACACTGGAGGAGTCTGCGTACGTCGCGGCTCGATCGTTGTCGTCGGCGAAGCCGGTTGTGTTCACCGGGGCCATGCGCACTCAAAGCGATCTTGGCTGGGACGGTCCGGCCAATCTGTTCGAGGCTGTGCACGTGGCCGCGAGCCCAGCTTCCCTTGGGCAGGGCGTGATGGTGGTACTCAGTGGTCAGATTTTTACCGCGCTGGACGTTACCAAGTCGAACACTCAGCTACTGGACGCATTCGAGAGTCCAGGCTTGGGTCCGATCGGATATCTTGACGAAGGCGAGGTCATCTTCCGGCGGGAATTGCCACCGCGTGTTCCAGCGATCGTTCCACTGGCTCCCGCGACCCCGGTTGACGTATTCTTCGCTGCTGCGGGAGGCGACTCACGCCTGCTCGACGCAGTGCGTGACGAATCGCGCGGTGCGGTGATCGCGGCAATGGGGCGCGGGAACGTTCCGCCGGAAATGGTACCCGGAATCGGGCGGTACATTGCGGCCGGCAAACCAGTTGTGATCACGTCGCGCACGGGCGGGGGTCGGGTTGGGCATACTTACGCGTATCCCGGTGGTGGGCGTACTCTCGAGGATATGGGTGCGATTCTCGCCGGTTCGCGCCGCCCTCAGCAGGCGCGTATTGATCTGATGCTCGCGCTCGGCGCGGGCGCAACTGAGCCTGAACTTCGCGCTCTTTTCTCGAGCTGATTCGGGATGCCGTTGATGCAGCCACCGGAGGCGGTGGTCGGAATCACGCGAGTTCTTGAAGACGCGGGCTACGAAGCCTGGTGCGTCGGAGGCGGTGTGCGCGACGCACTGCTCGGTATCCCGAACCTCGACTGGGACCTGACCACGAGTGCAAAGCCGCAACAGGTGCGACGGCTATTCAAGCGAACCGTTCCGGTTGGGATCGAGTTTGGAACCGTTGGGGTGCTGGACGAAACCAACGTAATGCATGAGGTGACGACGTTCCGCGCTGACGTCGAGACGGATGGCAGGCATGCTGTCGTGAGGTTTGGTGACTCACTCATTGAGGATCTCGCTCGTCGCGACTTTACGATCAACGCAATTGCGTATTCGCCATCCCGCGACGAATTGCGCGATCCTTTCGGCGGCCAACGCGATCTCGCTGCCAAGACGTTGCGCGCCGTGGGCGTGCCGAAGGACCGCATGCGCGAGGACCGGCTTCGCGCGCTTCGCGCGATTCGATTCGCTTCGCGCCTTGGCTTTGACATGGATCCGGCAACGTGGCAGGCGATACTGGTCAGCGCGCCGCATCTGCGGCGTCTGTCACCCGAGCGGGTTCAGCAAGAGATCGTCAAGACCATGAGTCAGGTGGCGCGCCCCAGTGTCGCATTTCGCATGTGGCGTGACAGTGGCGCGCTGGCCGAGCTCGTTCCCACTCTGGCGGGAATTACGGATGTGGAGCTGTTGGCGCTCGATCATCTCCGCCGTCCGCTGCTTGCGCGGCGGCCTCAGAGGTTGCAGACTCGGTTGGCTGGTCTCTTCTCCGCGGCGCGGCCTGGCACGGTGCTCGCCATGCTCAAGGGTCTACGCTTCTCCAACGCGGACGTCGCATGGATCGGAGGGCTCGTTGAGCGCTGGCACGACATGGGGCACGGTATGAAAGAGCGGATGATGCAGCCGGAGCCTCCGACCGACGCGACGTTGCGTACCTGGGCCGGCCGCGTAGGCCGGACACGCTTGGCGCCGGTGCTGCGAATCGCCGACGCTCACTGGTGGGCCGCGCGTGAGAGCGGCAAGCCAGCGCCAACGCGCGCGCGCGTCGAGTCGGCATACCGGCGCGCTATTCGAATCGCATATCGAGACCCGGTCGAAGTTTCAGATCTCGCGGTTAACGGGGACGATCTCCTGAAGGTTGGCATCACGGGAAAGCGATTGGGCGAAACGTTGCGCTCACTGCTTCAGTTCGTACTTGAAGATCCAGCACGGAACACGCGCGAGGTGCTGTTACGCCAGGCCGGAAAGACGTCGTGATTTTCCGTGGCCGGCCGCATCATGTAACAGTCTGGCGCCGCTTTCGATCGGGCCACGACGGTTTCACCTTCGAAGAGTCTCCCGAGGGCTACTTCGAATCGCACGTCGCCGCGAACGCCGAGCGAGCGGTGGATCTGATGTACGTTCTCACCGAGCATCTTCCGCCGGCTGTTGACGTGGCGCTGACGGATCGTCGCACCAAAAGAACGTGGAGTGGCACTGATGTCGCCCTTCCCGATTTTCGCGACGTGATCGCGCGGCTCAAGGTTCCGCTCGCGACATATGCAGGCGTGGATATTTCCGTCTACACTCCCGACGACCAACTCTCGCTTACGGCCGAGCTGGATCTCTATGCGTTCGGACACAGCGATCGCTGGCTTTACTTGCTGCAGGCGCGAGGACTGGAACAGTATGGTGCGGTGGCGCATAAGGCGTGGCGAGGACAGCCATGGGACCGCGCTCCGGCGCCGGTGCTTTCTACAGCGTTGATTGCGGCAGCGGACCGGCTATCGCTGGTAACTGCATCATGAGCATTGCGGCGTTGGTCGCGGCCATTGTCGCCGCGTTCGCGAACGTCGTCGGTGCTGCGCTCGTTACTGGACGACGCGTCTGGAGCGCGCGGGACCTCGACATGATGATCGCATTCTCTGGCGGCTTCATGATTTCAGTCGCCGTTGTGGACATGATTCCAGATGCGGTGCGAGCACACGGAGCGACCGCGGGATGGATGGTGCTCGCTGGCTACCTGGCGGTGCACCTGACGCAACATACGCTGGTACCACACTTCCACTTTGGTGAAGAGACTCACCACGTCACGCGAGCCGTGGGCATCTCAGCGTTGGTTGGAATGATGCTTCACATGTTGATGGACGGAGTCGCGATCGCGAGTGGCTTCGCCGCCGGTGCGACAGTCGGCACGCTCGTCGTCGCTGCCATAATTCTGCACAAGCTGCCCGAAGGGTCTACTGTCTCGAGCCTGTTTCTCGCCGCCGGCTTCGGGCGCCGCAAGGCGCTAGGCGCGGCCGCGCTACTGGGTCTGGCTACTGTCGTCGGCGCGCTCCTGACGGAGGTCGTCAGGCCATTGTCCGAGTACGGACTCGCATTATCGGGCGGGGTGACTGTTTACGTTGCCGCGTCAAATCTGGTTCCGGAGTTTCAGCACAAGCATGATTGGCGCCTGCCCGTGGCGTTCTTTGGCGGATGCGTTGCCTTCGGCGCAGGGCATGCAATACTGGCGGTCGTATAGCCGACTTCGGAATGCCCAAGCCTCACCGGCGGAAACCCGAGCCATCGCTCTTCACTGCGCCAGCTTCCGCGCAGCCGCTTGCCGCGCGCATGAGACCGCTATCACTCGAAGAATTTATTGGCCAGGAGCATCTCCTTGCGCCCGGCAAGGCTCTGCGTACGGCGATCGAGCGCGGTACGATCGGCTCGATGATCTTCTGGGGACCTCCTGGAACGGGCAAGACGACGCTCGGCAGGTTGATAGCACAGTACACCGACTCTGAATTCGTTCCGTTTTCCGCGGTGACGGAAGGTGTTCCGCGTGTGCGCGAGATCGTAGCGGAGGCGGAGGCGCGGTTGCAGCACGGTCGCGCGACAATCCTTTTCGTTGACGAGATCCATCGCTTCAACCGTGCACAACAGGACGCGTTTCTTCCACACGTAGAGCAGGGAACGATTACGCTCATTGGCGCGACTACCGAGAACCCATCATTCGAGGTCAACGGAGCCCTTCTGTCTCGAATGCGTGTGTTTGTGCTGGAGGCGCTCACCGAAGCTGATCTTGTTGCCGTGATCGATCGCGCCCTGGTTGACAGTGAGCGTGGACTCGGCGCGCGCAAAATCACTATCGCAGCCGATGCGAGGTCCGTGCTAGCCCGTGAGAGCGACGGCGATGCCCGTCGCGCACTCACGGCGCTCGAGGCTGCTGCTACAGACGTTGGTGACGGCGGTGAAATCTCGGTTGACACTGTGCGCGATGCACTGCAGAAGCGCTTCGCGCTGCACGATAAGAGCGGAGAGGCGCACTTCAACCTCCTGTCCGCGCTGCACAAGAGCCTGCGCGGGAGCGATCCAAACGCGGCCCTGTATTGGGCTGCGCGCATGATCGAGGGCGGCGAGGATCCAATGACGATATTCCGCAGATCCATCGCGATGGCCGCCGAAGATATTGGCGTTGCTGATCCGCAAGCGCTGCAGCTCGCAGTTGCGGCGCGCAATGCTTACCACATTCTCGGACCGCCTGAGGGCTATTTGCCGCTGGCGGAGATGCTTGTCTATCTCGCAACCGCGCCCAAATCCAACTCTTCGTACCGTGCGCTAAGCGCAGCGTTTCAAGCCGCGCGCGAGACGCCCGGCGAAGGTCCGCCCATGAATATTCGCAACGCGCCCACCAAGCTCATGAAAGAGCTCGGGTATCATGCCGGATACAAGTACGCGCACGACAGTGAGGACGCGTACATACCGCAGGAGTATCTACCGGAAAAGCTTCGTGGATCCGTGTTCTACGAGCCCGGCCCGTTTGGATTTGAGCGAGATATAGCGAAGCGTCTGGCGTGGTGGGACGAGCTTAGGAAAAAGGCTCACGAGGGCGAGTAGCGTTTGATCGGACGATGTGTTTCAAGCGCCTTGACTATCCGCTCCGAAGCGTGCCCGTCCCATCCGGCCGGGCGGGATGGTGCGGCCTGAGTGACGGCCGCGACAGAGTCGAGGTAAGCGCCAAGTATGCCGCGCGGTGTGAGCGGCCACGGCGCCATGTGATTGGTGCCATGTGCAATCGTCACGGGCCGCTCCGTCTGTTCGCGCAGCGTGACGCAGGGCACGCCAAGCGCCGTCGTTTCTTCCTGAATGCCGCCGGAATCAGTGAGCACGCATTGCGCGCTGTCGGTGAGCGCCAACATCTCGGTGTAGCCGAGCGGCTCGAGTACGGTGAGTGGAGTCAGCATCGGCCCCAGATGAAAGCGCTCGATGTTCTTGATGGTTCGCGGATGCAGCGGGAGCACAACCGGGAGCGACTCCGCCACGAGTGCGAGACCCTGGAGCACCGCGGCCAACGCAGCCGGATCGTCAACATTGGACGGCCTATGTAGCGTCGCCGCGACGTAGTGACGCCTGCGAAGTCCGAGTCGCTCGACTGTGTTTGTTGCGCGCGCGACCGGCAGTTGTAGCATGAGCGTGTCGATCATGACGTTGCCAACAAAGACGATCTTGCTGGCGGATATTCCTTCGGCGATCAGATTCGGCGCTGCGTCTTCGGATGGCGTCAGCAATAGGTCGGCAAGACGGTCTGTAAGTACGCGATTGACTTCTTCGGGCATGCGCCAGTCATGGCTCCGAAGGCCCGCTTCCACGTGCGCGATATGCGCGTGTGTCTCGTTACGGACTTTGGAGGCGACGAGCGCGGTCGCCAGGGTCGAGTTCACATCGCCGACCACGACAAGCCACTGTGGATGGACCTTCATCAGGACCGGCTCGAACGCGTCCATGATACGCGCCGTCTGGACCGCGTGGCTGGCGGTGCCGACGCCGAGATGAAAGTCAGGCGTCTTGATCCCCAATTCCTTGAAGAAGGTGTCGGACATGGCGGTGTCGTAGTGCTGGCCGGTGTGCACCAGGATCGCCTCGTGGCCGGCACTCTCGAGAGCCCGCAGGATTGGGGCAACCTTCATGAAGTTGGGGCGGGCGCCCGCAACGACCAGAACTTTCATATGATCAGTTGGCATTATGAGGGGTAAAGCTAGGCTTGTAGAAGGCAATGTCCAACCGGCGGCACTTTCTGTGCAGGAGACTTGGGAACCATGAATAAAACATATGTGATACTGGCCGCGACTTTGTTCGCGGGGTGTGCGTCGCTCGGCATGGGCGGCTTCAAACAGCCAATCGTGAATTTCAACGACCTCCAGGTGGAAGGCATTGGGACCAAAGGTGGGACCGTGGACGTGGTGCTGAGCGTGTACAATCCGAATGGGTACCGGTTGGACGCGACTCAGCTTACGTATCGGCTTCTGGTCGACACCACCGCAGTAGGCGACGGGGTCTACGACACGAAGTTCGCCGTGCAGAGCGGAGACTCTACGCTTGTCCGGCTTCCCGTGGCGCTGAGTTATACCGGCCTTGCGGCCGCAGCCAAGCAGCTTAGGGAAAAGGGATCGGTCAACTATCGCGTGTTGGGGAACGTGACTGTCGCCACTCCTGTTGGTAATTTCACTCAGCCATATGACCGGACGGGCCGGTTCTCAACTTTATCGGGGATGACGCACTAGAGATTGTCACGAGAACTGATTGATCTGACCGCGCCGACCGAGCGGGCGCTTCTGATCGGAGCGCCGCGCAAGGGGCGGAACGCGAAACATCGAACGGCGGAGCACCTCGAAGAGCTCGCAAGGCTTGCCGATACTGCGGGAGCGGAGGTCGTTGGAGAAGTGGTCCAGCAGATCGACCGTCCCAACCCTGCGACATATCTTGGGAAAGGCAAGGTTGCTGAGCTCACCCAGACTATCGCTGACAAGGACGCGACGCTGCTCCTATTCGACGACGAGCTGAGTCCGAGCCAGGGCAAGAACATCGAGGATCTTACGGGCAAGCGGGTGATGGATCGCGCCGAGCTGATTCTCGATATTTTCGCGACGCGCGCGCGAAGCGCGGAAGCGAAGATGCAGGTTGAGCTTGCGCAGCTTCAGTACATGTTGCCGCGGCTCACGCGTATGTGGGCTCACCTCGAGAAGTTCCGAGGCGGCATAGGCGTTCGCGGACCCGGCGAAACTCAGCTCGAGACAGATCGCCGGCTCATCAATCACCGCATCAAGGTGCTGGGCCAGCGACTCATCGAGGTGCAGAAATCGCGCGAGGTGCAGCGTGGATCGCGCCATGGCGAATTTCAGGCGAGCTTGGTTGGCTACACCAACGCCGGCAAGTCATCGATCCT
Source organism: Gemmatimonadota bacterium (assembly GCA_041691775.1). Taxonomy (GTDB): domain Bacteria; phylum Gemmatimonadota; class Gemmatimonadetes; order Gemmatimonadales; family Gemmatimonadaceae; genus Fen-1247. The sequence continues at coordinate 287,318 of JBEPUB010000001.1, read as the reverse complement.
GCGATCACTCGCCAATGACAATAGCATCTTCGTCGAGAATCGGCTGTTCGCGACACTCGATCCGCTGACCCGTGAGGTCGAGCTGGCCGACGGCGAGACGGTTCTTTTGACGGACACCGTGGGCTTCGTGCGCAAGCTTCCACACCAGTTGGTCGCGAGCTTTCGCGCGACACTCGAAGAGGTCCTCGAATCGGACGTACTGCTGCACGTAATTGATGTATCCGACCCGCTATGGGAGGATCATCGCGCAGTTGTGGTCGAGGTGCTGTCAGAGCTCGGCGCGAATCATAAGCCGGTCGTAAACGTGTTCAACAAGGTTGATCTCCTCCCACCGGAAGAGATGGAGGCTGTTCGGGAACGCATAGCCAATCTTATTCCCGATGCAGTGTTCGCCAGCGCAGCGGCGGATGCTGGGCTCGAAGCGCTCAAGCGCGCAATGCTGCGGCGTCTGCGCGCCGAGCGTCGAGTCGTAGAGCTGAGAGTTCCGCTTTCCGATGGACGACTACTTGCCGAGCTCCACCGGAACGGTGACGTCCTAGCGCAGCGTGCCGTGGGCGAGGAGATGATCGTCTCCGTCCGGCTCAGTCACGAAGCGCTCGGCCGGCTTGGCGCGCGCGCGGTTACTGTTTAGCGGCGAGGCTACTGTTGCATTAGCTGCGCGATGTCCTGAAACGGAATCCGGCCAATGTCCGTATAATGGTTACCGGGTCCGAACACGCTCTCAAATTGGTGCGGCATGATACGTCCAAAATGTTCACTTCTTCTCGTCGCGACTGCGGCGGCGGTTGCCGTCGCTGTCCCCTCAGTTAGCGTGCGCGCTCAGCAAACGGCGCAATCGTCGGAGAGCCAATGGTGGCATCACTTAACTGTGCTTGCTGCAGACAGCATGCATGGACGGCGCACCGGCTCGGCTGACTACGTGAAGGCCGCCCATTACGTGGCGGACCAATTCGCAAGCATGGGCCTCCAGCCCGGTGGAACCGACGGTTTCTTCCAGACCGTGCACCTTGCAGATGCGACGCTCGTCGCGGACAAGTCTGGGATCGTGCTGCAACGGGGCGGTATCGATGATACGCTCCACATCGGACCCGAAGCGACGGTGCAAGTCCGGCCCACAACCGCGGCAAATGCGGACGGACCGCTCGTCTTTGTGGGGTACGGGCTGCACCTTGCTGGAGTGCAGGACGATCTGGCCGGCGTGGATCTGCACGGGAAGGTCGCCGTGTATCTCAACCGCATGCCGACTGGCCTCAACGCCACGATGTTTGCGCACGGACGCGCCTCGCGCTGGAAGGAGCTTCAGCAATTGGGTGCAGTCGCGGCCATTGCCATTGCAGATGCCCCACCGACCGGCCGGCCGCGGCAACCCGCGCGGCCCGGTGGCAGACCGGTGCTGGGTCTCTCGGACGATCCGAGCGAACATGGCATCCTGATCAACGTTCCGGCCGATGCCGCGGATCGGCTATTTGCCGGATCGGGGCACACGTACGCCGAGATGACAGCGCTTTCAGACGCGCATCAATCCATACCAAGCTTTGCACTTCAACCGCGACTGCACGCGTGGCTGCAGATTGATCGTACTCCGGTTGACGCGCCTAACGTGGCGGGGATTCTGCGCGGAAGCGATCCTGTGTTGCGCGGTCAGTACCTCATCGTCACTGCACATCTGGATCACCTCGGGATTGGCCGACCGGTCAACGGCGACAGTATTTATAACGGTGCGATGGACAATGCGTCGGGCATCGCGACGCTCATCGAGACTGCACGCGAGTTCCACGACAAGCACGTTCGCGGACGCCGCTCGATAGTCTTTCTTGCGGTGACCGGGGAGGAAGAGGGCGAGCTGGGCTCAGCGTACTTTGCGCTGCATCCAACCGTACCGCAGTCGCAGATTGTCGCGGATCTCAATACTGACATGTATTTGCCAATCATTCCCTTGACGGGTGTTTTCGCGTACGGATCGGACGAATCGGATCTTGGAAGGGACATTGAGCCTGTGCTCAAGGCGCGTGGGTTGGCCAACTTTGCCGACCCCGAGCCCGAGCAGGTTCGATTCATCCGCAGCGACCAGTACAGCTTTATTCAGCGTGGCATTCCTGCTCTTGCATTCAAGGCTGGATACACTAAGGACACGCCGGCGATGAAGACGATCACCGAGTGGGTGGCCAATCGGTACCACAAGCCGTCGGATGATCTGAACCAGCCGGTGAACCTCGCGACGGCGGTTGCTTTCGATGCGATGTACTTCGACATCGTGCGCGCGGTCGCAGACAGGCAAACACGACCGGCATGGTACAAGCAGAGCGTATTTGCGGCTATCCCGCGCGACAGTAAGGCGCCGTAAATCCCAGGCATGGGCTTCTCATCGGCGCACGGGTTCATTGGGGTGACGTCGGATGCGCTCCGCCGACTCCTGTGGGCCGGTGGTACCGACGGGGAGGTCTCGTCTCCGGCGATCACCGGCGGCCCACCGGCGGATACAGCTCAGCCCTAAGATTTTGGGGGTCCGGTGTCGTAACTTAGGGAATGCAACTCGACCCGGTCGATCCAGAATCTCCACTCAGCCTCCGGGACGAGGATGCGGTTTCCGACGACGGCCCCAGCGAAAGGAGAGTCCGCGCAAAGACGAAGAAGCGACTTGCGAGACTCACGACGCTTCAAGCCAAGCTTTACGGCGATGGTCGCTATGCGGTGCTTGTCGTTCTTCAGGGACGCGACGCAGCCGGGAAGGACGGGACCATCCGGACGGTGTTTGGCGCCTGCAACCCCCAGGGCTGCGACGTAACCGGCTTCAAGGAGCCGACACCGCTCGAGCGTAGGCACGACTTTCTGTGGCGCGTTCATAGCGCGGTACCCGCGCGTGGCATGCTTGGCATCTTCAATCGCTCCCACTACGAAGACGTACTGGCGGCCCGAGTACACGGAACCGTCGGCAAGCCGATCTGGATGTCGCGCTACGATCAGATCAATGATTTTGAAAGGATGTTGATCCAGAACAATGTTTTAGTTCTGAAATTTTTTCTCCATGTCTCCCGCGAGGAGCAGCGTCGACGCCTGCTTAAGCGGGTCGAACGGGAAGACAAGAACTGGAAATTCCGGGACGGAGATCTGGACGATCGCCGCGTTTGGGATGCTTACACGGAAGCGTATCACGACATGCTCCGCCGCACCTCGACCCGAGAGGCGCCGTGGTACCTGGTGCCCGCCGACAACAAGAAGGTGCGCAATTACTTTGTAACGGGGATCGTCGTGCGCGCTCTTCGGAAGCTCAAGCTGCGCTACCCCGACGCTGACCCGAATGTGATACTCAAAGCGGAGCAGATTCTCTCAGGATGACCAGCATGTCAATTCGTCCCAACGCAGCTTTTGTCGGGCTCGGCGCTATCGGTCTCCCAATGGCGCACCATGTTGCTTCGGCGACCACGTTATCGGTTTGGAACAGAACTCGATCCAGAGCTAGTCAATTCGCAGCGGAAACCGGCGCGCGCGATGCGTCATCGCCAGCAGACGCGGCGGTCGGCGCCGAGTTCTTTATGTGCTGCCTTCCGACATCCGCCCAGGTCGAACAGGTCCTCTTCGGGGCGAACGGTGCGGCGCCCCGACTTCGCTCGGGCTCGGTTGTGATCGATTGCACCTCGGGCGATCCCGCGACTTCGCGCAAGATCGCGGAACGGCTCGCAAACGACGGAATCCAATTCATCGACGCTCCGGTCAGTGGAGGCGTTGTAGGCGCGGCGGCTGGCAAGCTCACGGTAATGGTCGGCGGAGATGCGGGCGTTCTGGAATGCGCGCGTCCGATCCTCGAGCTGTTCGCAGGCAAGATCGTGCACTGCGGAGAGGTTGGGACCGGCGACGCCGTCAAGGCGGTCAACAATGCGCTCCTCGCGGTGCATATCTGGTCCACCGCGGAAGGGCTCGCGGCACTCGTCAAGCTCGGTGTCGATCCTTCGGTTGCGCTGGACGTGATCAACTCTTCCAGCGGCCGGTCGAACAGCTCCACGAACCTGTTCCCCGAGCGGGTCCTCAATCGCAGCTTTCCGCGCACGTTTCGGTTGGCGCTCCTAGACAAGGATGTACGTATCGCCGCGGCGATCGCCCACGAGACCGGCACACCCGCTGACTTGCTGGACCTAACTTCCCGTCTATTCGCCGAGGCGCACCGGGAGCTGGGCGAAGAAGCTGACCACGTCGAGGCCGTGAAGATCGTGGAACAGCGGGCCGGGACGACGATCGTCGCCGGGACTCGATAGGTGGCATCGGCTATATTTGAGCCGGATGACAGAGCACACAGAGACAATTCTAGATTCGAATGCGGTGGAGCGGACACTCCGACGCATGGCCGGTGAGATCGTCGAAGCGAACGGCGGGACTGAAAATCTCGTAATTGTCGGAATACAACGGCGCGGCGTCCAGCTTGCCGACCGAATCGTCGCGCTGATTCAGGCCAGCGACGGTGTCACCGTCCCGCGTGGAGCGCTCGATATCACGCTCTATCGCGACGATCTCCAGACAATCGGTCCGCGGCCGGTCGTCGGATCCACCCAACTACCGGGTGCGATTGACGGCAGCAACGTGGTAATAGTGGACGACGTGCTGTTCACCGGAAGAACGATCCGCGCCGCACTGGATGAGCTCGCCGACTTCGGACGCCCGGCGCGCATTGAGCTGGCCGTTCTCATTGACCGAGGTGGACGTGAGCTACCGATCCAACCTGACATCGTCGGCAGGAAAGTCGATGCGCGCGCAGGCGATCGGGTGGACGTTCAGGTTGACGAGCTCGATGGTCGATCGGCAGTCGTTCTCGTGTCGAAGCGATTCGAATGACTATCGCCGCGCCGCTCGGAAAGGATCTGTTGGGGCTGGAGCCGTTGAGCGGTGAACAGATTCATTTGATACTCGATACCGCGGAACCGTTCAAGGAAATCAGCGAGCGCGCCATCAAGAAAGTGCCGACGCTGCGTGGCTCGACGGTTGTGAATCTCTTCTTCGAGAATTCAACGCGCACGCGAATATCGTTCGAATTTGCGGAGAAGCGCCTGTCGGCGGACACCGTCAATGTTTCATCAGGCGGATCCAGCGTCGCGAAGGGTGAGACACTGGTGGATACGGCGCGCAATCTCGAGGCGATGCGCATCGACATGGTTGTGATTCGCCATCCCGCGTCTGGGGCCGCGGCGTTTCTGGCGGAGCGAATCGAGTCGAATGTGATCAACGCCGGCGACGGGACGCACGAACACCCGACGCAGGGCCTGCTTGATCTCCTGACGCTGCGCGACCACTTCAAGCGAATTCAGGGGTTGCGCGTCTGCATCTGTGGCGACGTACTTCACTCACGTGTCGCGCGTTCAAATATCTGGGGGCTGCGCAAGCTCGGCGCTGAGGTCGCGGTGTGTGGACCGCGCTCGCTGCTCCCGAGTGCGATCGACGACATGGGGGTCACGGTATTCTCGCGAATCGAGGAGGCGATCGAGTGGTCCGATGCGCTGAACATTCTGAGATTGCAGCTCGAGCGCATGACCGCGGGTTACATACCTTCGTTGCGGGAATACAATCGCGTGTTCGGTGTCACACGCGAGCGGCTGGAGCGTGCTCCACGTGACGTACTAATCCTTCACCCTGGTCCGATGAATCGCGGTGTTGAAATCGATTCCGATGTTGCCGACGGTCCGCACAGCGTGATTCTGCCGCAGGTTACCAACGGCGTCGCGGTGCGCATGGCGGTGCTGTATTTGTTATCGGGTGGCCGTCCGGAGCTCGCGGAAGCCGCGAAGACTGGCAAGGTGGTGTCCTGATGCGTCCGGTGCTTCTCCGCGGCGGTCGGGTTCTCGATCCATCGCAAGGCAGCGACACCGTTGCCGACGTGCTGCTCACCGACGGTACCGTAGCCGCAATCGGCCGCGACATCGGGCGCCCTGACGATGCAGTCATCGTTGAGTGCGCGGGGCTTATCGTGTCGCCCGGTTTTATCGATGTACACTGTCACTTGCGCGAGCCCGGGCGCGCTGACGTCGAGACTATCGCGAGCGGCGCGCGCGCGGCCGCAGCTGGTGGTTTCACCGCCGTCTGCGCCATGCCGAACACGGATCCAGTAATTGACAACCCTGCCGCTGTTGGGTTCGTGGTTCGGCAGGGCCTTCGCGCCGGCGCGGCGCGGGTGTATCCCATCGGCGCGATTTCGGTCGGTCAATGTGGTGAATCGCTCGCGGAATTCGGCGAAATGGTCGATGCGGGTGCAATTGCGGTGAGTGACGACGGGAAGCCGGTTGTGTCAGCGCAGCTCATGCGCAGCGCACTTGAATACGCGCGCACATTCGGTATTCCGGTGATCGACCACTGTGAGGAGCCAACGCTCGCCGCTGGTGGTGCGATGAACGAGGGCATCGTTTCAGCCCGGCTCGGTCTCAAGGGAATTCCCGACGAGGCGGAGGAGATAATGGTGATTCGTGATATCCTTCTGGCGCGACTAACCAAGGGGCACGTTCATCTCGCGCATATGAGCACCAAGGGGTCGGTCGAGCTCATCCGTTGGGGAAAGGATCGCGGCATAAATGTGACGGCGGAAGTGTGCCCGCACCATCTCTCGCTCACAGAGGACGCGGTGGAGGGATACGATACCAATGCGAAGATGAACCCGCCCCTGCGCACCGCGGAGGACGTGGCAATGCTGCGCGAGGCCGTTCGCGATGGCACCATCGACCTTGTCGCCACCGATCACGCTCCGCACCATTATGATGAAAAGGAACGCGAGTTCCAGAATGCGCCGAACGGCATAGTCGGACTGGAGACGGCTCTTTCCGTTGTGGTGGACAGTCTGGTGGTGCCGGGTCACATTGATTTCGGCACGTTGGTCGAGCGCATGTCGTGCGGGCCGGCTCGCCTGTTTGGCCTGCCCGGCGGTACTTTACGTGCTGGTGCGCCTGCGGACGTAACCATTTTTGATCCGGCGCGTCGCTGGACAGTCGATCCCGCGCGCTTCCTGTCCAAGGGTCGCAACACGCCGTACGCCGGCATGACACTTACCGGTCGTACGATCTGCACCGTTGTCGCAGGCGAGATTGTCTATACTCTGAACGAGCAGAGGGAAGGGAAATGACAACCAGCGATACCGAAGCAATGTCGGCGCTTCACGAACTTTTGGACGAGAGGCAGCGCTATCAGGGGTGGCTGGCCACACTTGAGGGGCGTCGCAACTCCACACCGCCGCACGTCTATGAGCGCGTGCAGCAGGATTACGTGAGCCGGCTCGATCACGTGATGAAGAGCCTCACCGAGCGCGCCGGCCAACTGACGGGCACGATCCAGGCGATGACGGCACAGCTTTCATCGTTGCGGCAACACGAGTCCGATCGCACCGATGAGCGGCACGAGGCGGAGCTACGCGCTGCCGTGGGCGAGTTCACACCGGACGACTGGGAGCGGCGACGTGCGGAAGCCGACGGCGATCTGGAGCGCATAGCGGCCGAGCGCCACTCGCTCGAGAGCGAGCTGCAAGAGCTTCAGCGGATAGTTGGACTCACGCAGCCCAACAGACCGGAGACTCCGCCTACCGAGCCAGTGAGCGAGGTTGGTGGCGCATCCATGCCGCGTGCCCCAACGATGCAGGGCGCATCCAGGCCGGAGTCGGCTCAGTCGATCGACGATTTTGTCGCCGAGTGGCATCCGCCGCAGGTCCGGCCCGCGCAGGCTGGCGGTGCGACGACGTCTCGCGGCGATGCGAGTTCCGAGAAGTTGGATCTAAGTGATCTGGTGATCCCAGCTGCGCCCATGGGCGGGAACCCGGTCGGTGCAGCGGGCGCGGACTACGGGATAGCAAATGGTGTGACCGGAGTGGCTGCAGCTGGTCTCACTCCGTCCCGCACACCCCCGCTCGCAGCGGCGCTCGGCGATTCCCGGAGAGACACCGACAAGACGCTCAAGTGTCCCGAATGCGGCGCGATGAATTACGCGACTGAGTGGTACTGCGAGCGTTGCGGCGGGGAGCTGTCGACGTTCTAGCGGGCCCTCGTCATCCCCGCGAAAGCGGGAATGACGGTTGAGTCCTACGCGGCTGCTTTCTTGGCGGCCTTGGCCATGCGGCTCTTCCGGCGCGCGGCGGCGTTCGGGTGAACGAGGCCTTTGCGCGCGGCGCGATCGAGAAGCGTGACCGCTACGGCCATGGCTTCAGGTGAAGCGCTTTCGGCTCTCGCCTTCTTGAGTGCAGTACGGAGAGTGGAGCGCTGGGCGCGGTTGCGCACCTGCGCGGCACGGGACTTCCGCATATTCTTCTTCGCGGACGCGATATTCGGCATGACGGGGCTGGTTAACTCGATGAAGCGAAAGCGTTTCCGATTCGCGACTAGCCTCGTAAATTAGGTCATCCCCATAACCGAGTCAAGTTGGATAGCGTCACTCAGCTTCTACTAATAGGCCCAGTACTACTTTTTTCCATGGTCGCCCATGAGTACGCTCACGGGTGGGTAGCCATGAAGAACGGCGACCCTACCGCGTACCAGCTCGGTCGGCTCACCTGGAACCCGCTCAAGCACATCGATCCGTTCATGACGATCCTGCTTCCGGTCTTCCTGGCCATTTCGCACGCACCGATTCTGGGCGGCGCCAAGCCGATCCCGGTCAACCCGCGGAATTACCGGAACTTCAAGCGTGGCGACATCATGGTGTCGCTCGCCGGCGTGACCACGAACGTGATCCTGGCCTTCGTTTTCGCGGCGGTAGTTCCGTTTCTGTACTTCCCCGGCCACGCCTTTCCGAAGGCCGAAAACGCATTCGCGATTCTGCAGCAGATGTGCGTTCAGGGAATCTGGATCAATCTGGTGCTAGCCGCGTTCAACCTGCTGCCAATCCCGCCGCTGGACGGGTCGCACGTATTCAAGTACGTGCTTCCCCCCGCTTGGGCACTGTCGTACGAACGCATCAGCCGCTTCGGCTTGCTCATCATCTACGCGCTGCTGTTCCTGGGCGGCCCCCTATTGACCTACTGGCTCTTTCCGGCAATCGCCACGACGCGATTCCTGGTGGATTCGTTGGGTGGATTCATGCTTCCTTGGCAGGGCGTGTTGTGACGGCGGTGCAAATACGGAGCGAGCCGGCATTGCTACACAAACACACGGGCGATGATTCCGGAGAGCATGTCGGCTTCATTGTCGAGCTTCCAGAATTCTCGGGTCCGCTGGATTTGCTGTTGTCTCTGATTCGCGACGAGCAGGTGGACATCTACGACATCCCGATCGCACGGATTGCGGAGCAGTTTCTTGCGAGAATCCACGGGATGCGAATTGACGATGCGGCCGAGTATCTGGAGATGGCCGCTCGGCTGTTGCGCATCAAGGCACAGATGCTGCTGCCGCGTCCGGAAGGGATGGAAGCGTGGGAAGATCCACGCGCCGAACTGGTGCGCCGCTTGCTGGAGTACCAGCAGGTGCGCGAAGTCGTTGACGTTCTGGAGCGACTTGGCGACGATCGCCGCAATAGATTTGCGCGCTCGTATGTACAGGTACAAGACGAGGCGGTCGATCGAGACGATCGCCCGTTCGCGGCGACGTTGGCTGATCTGTTCGCGGCGGTCGATCGCGTGCTAAGGCAGGCGACGCGTCCCATCATCCACGACGTAATTCCGCGCGCGCTGGATGTGGATGGCGCGATGAGATCAATAAGAGCTGTAATGGCACTGCGTGCTCGCGCCCGATGGAGTGACATCGTATCGCGCGACGCCGAGCCGTGGCAGATACTGTCTGTGCTGCTCGCGCTTCTTGAGCTGGCGAAGAGTGGCGAGCTGCGCATCGCGCAGCCGAAACCGTTTGCATCGATGGAGTTGAGTTGTGACACCGCTAGCTAGGTTGCTCGAGGCGGCGCTCTTCGCGAGCGCACGCCCCATCCCGTCCGAGACATTGGGCCAGCTTGACCCTGAATCCACACCTGCTGGCGTGGACGCTGCGTTGGAAGAAATTCGCGAGCGCTATGACAACGAAGGACACGGCGTTGAGCTTGTTGCGGTTAGCGACGGATGGCAGATCCTCACGCGCCCGGAGTACACCGAGGCGATCGAACGAGCGCAGTTGGCTGCGCGCCCGCAGCGACTGTCAGGCGCTGCGCTCGAAACCCTCGCGATAGTTGCGTATCGGCAGCCAATCGGAAGGCTCGAGATTGAAGACATCCGCGGCGTTGGTGCTGGTGCGATCCTGAAGTCGCTTCAGGAGCGTGGCTTGGTGGACGTGACGGGACGCGGTGAAGGGATGGGCCGGCCGCTACTGTACGGCACGACTCCGCTATTTCTGGAACACTTTGCGCTGCGTCACCTGGGGGAGCTCCCGCGCGCTGACGAGCTGGCCGTGGCGCTGCGTCCGGCGCTCCCGCAGGCGCTTCCGCAGGCGCTTCCGCAGGCGCTTCCGCAGGCGCTGCGCCAGCCGCTTTCGCGAGCGTCCTGATGGCGGAGCCGATGCGCGTTCAACGCGCGCTGGCACGGGCCGGAATCGCGTCTCGGCGAAAGGCCGAAGAGCTGATTGTGGAAGGTCGCGTTACGGTGAACGGTGCCGTTGCAACCGTCGGACAGGTTGTGGATCCGATCGGGGATAAAATCCTGGTTGACGGCAGGCGTGTGGGAGCGCCGCCAAAGACGGTATGGATGCTGCTCAACAAGCCGACTGGTGTCGTTACTACACGTCGCGATCCAGGGGGCAGGAAAACTGTGTTCGATCTGGTTCAGGACCAGCCTGGACTCACGTATGTCGGTCGGCTGGATTATCTGACCGAGGGCGCCTTGCTATTGACGACCGACGGCACAGCAGCACACGGACTGACTCATCCGAGCCGCGGAGTGGAACGAACATACGTCGCGACGGTACGTGGAGACGCGATTGCGGCCGCTCGCGAAGCGATGCGCGGAGTCGAACTCGAGGACGGCATTGCCTATCCGAGCGGGGCAACGGCTCACGCGATTCCGGGTCGGAGGCACTACGACTTTGAAGTCACGTTGACCGAGGGAAGGCACCACGAGGTGCGGCGGCTTTGCGCTGCGCTCGGATTGGAAGTGGAACGACTGGTGCGTACGACCTTTGGGCCGGTGCGGCTCGGTTCACTTCCGACCGGCGTGAGCCGGCCGTTGAACAAACGCGAAACAGATCTACTCACTTCACTCGTCAAACAGCCACCACATGGAAGACACGGCACTAGTCAACGCGGTAATCGGTGAAGTAGGCAAGCGCGTTGTAGGCCAGCATTACATGATTGAAAGGCTGCTGGTGGGATTGCTCACCGGCGGCCATGTGCTGCTCGAAGGTGTTCCCGGGTTGGCGAAGACGCTGACGGTCCGGACTCTAGCGGAAACGATCAACACTACGTTTCAGCGAATTCAGTTCACGCCAGATCTCCTGCCAGCCGACGTGATCGGGACGCAGGTATACGATCAATCAACGGGCCACTTCTCCGTGAAGAAGGGACCGATCTTCGCGAACATCGTACTCGCCGACGAGATCAATCGAGCACCGGCCAAGGTGCAGGCCGCCTTGCTGGAGGCTATGCAGGAGAAGCAGGTGACCATCGGCGGGACTACCTACGTGCTGGAGGAGCCGTTTCTCGTGCTCGCCACGCAAAACCCGATCGAGCAGGAGGGAACCTACCCGTTGCCTGAAGCGCAGATAGATCGCTTCATGCTCAAGTTGCACGTGGGCTACCCGACTCGCGACGAAGAGAAGGAAGTGCTCCGACGCATGGCTGGCAAGGACGAGATCCCAGTGCATCACGTCGCGACACCCGAGTCCGTTCTCGCCGCACGCAAGCGAATCGGCGAGTTATACATGGATGACAGAATCGTTGACTACATCGTGGACATCGTGGAAGCGACGAGGAATCCGAAAGATGCCAAGCTTCCCGATTTGGCCCCGCTCATCGAGTATGGGGCGAGTCCGCGCGCGACGCTTGCGCTGGCGCAGGGATCCCGTGCGATTGCCTTTCTCCGCGACCGCGCATATGTGACCCCGGACGATGTGAAGGCGATTGCACCGGATGTGCTGCGTCACCGCGTGCTCATCACGTACGAGGCGGAAGCGGAGGATGTGACGAGCGATATCATCGTCTCTCGCATTCTCGACGCGATACCAACACCGTAGTCACGATGCTCGATTTCCTGAAGCGTCGCCGAGCGCCCAGGGAAGGGCCCGTCTCGCGGCCGGTGCGTATCTCACCAGAGATCCTGAAGCAAGTGAAGCGTGTCGAACTCAAGACACGCGGGCTTGTCGATGCGCTATTCTCGGGTGAATATCGCTCGGTCTTCAAGGGCCAGGGAATGGAGTTCGCCGAGGTCCGCGAGTACTCGCCCGGCGACGAGGTGCGCGCGATCGACTGGAACGTTACGGCCCGAATGAACAGGCCGTTCGTGAAACGCTACGTTGAAGAGCGGGAGCTTACAATCGTGCTCGCGCTCGACATCTCGGGATCGGAGAGCTTCGGCAGTGTCGCGCGCTTCAAGAGCGACATGATGACGGAGTTCGCTGCGGTTATCGCGCTGGCCGCGGTGCGCAACAACGACCGCGTGGGACTGATCTTCTTCACCGACCGCGTGGAGCATGTAGTTCCGCCGCGCAAGGGGAAACGGCATGTGCTTCGCATCGTGCGCGACTTGCTTGCATTCGAGCCCAAAGGGACGCGCACAGATCTGCGGCCCGCGCTGGAATACATGCAGCGTACGTTGCGGCAACACACGATCATCTTCCTCGTTTCCGATTTTCAGGATGAGGGATATGAGCACGCGCTCAAGGTACTCGGCCGCCGGCACGACGTAGTAGCTGTAACGTTGAACGATCCTGCGGAGCAGACGCTGCCGAACGTCGGCCTGGCGCGGATGCGCGACCCCGAGACCGGCGAATTTCTCGAAGTAGACACGACGGACCGCCGGGTTCGCGCCGCCTACGCCGAACATATCGCGGCCGAGCTGTCGGCACGCCGCCGGGTATTGCGTCGCGCCGGCGTGGATGAGGTCGAGCTAACAACGGACGGCAGCGTGATCGAGCCGTTGCTCAAATTCTTTCGCACGCGCGAGACTCGCGCCCGGTCGCACCGATGATCCCAATTCTCGTCGCGTTGATGAGGCTGCTACTACAGGCCGCTTCGCCGCCGGCGCAGGTGCAACTTGGCACCGTCGTGCGTCCCGAGACGACCACTGTCGGCCAGCACTTTGTGGCGACTGTGAGCGTGCGGGTGCCAACGGGAACCCAGGTACGGTTTCCATCGCGTCCGGACAGCTCGGCGCACGTGGATTCAGCGGGCGCTGTCGCACGTAAGGATACCACGGTCAACGGTTTCACCATGTCCACGGTGACGTATGTGCTGGCTGCTTGGGACACGGGCGGCCAACGACTTGGGCTCGACAGCCTCACGGTTGTCACACCATCCGGTGAGAGATCGGCAACACTGAATGGTTTCCGAGTTTATGTGAGATCGGTGCTACCGCGCGATACAGCGCGCAGAAAGCCGAAGCCATTCCGCCCGATCGCGGCTGTCACTGCCTTCAATTGGATTCCGTGGTTGATTGCAGCTGCTGCCGCACTGCTTGGCGCGATCCTGTTCATCATATGGCGCAATTGGCGCCGGCGTGTCGCGCGCGGGTTGTCTCCGCTGGAACTGGCTGAACGGGACTTCTCGAGGATCGAGTCGCAGCGCCTGATCGAATCCGGTGAAGCGGAGCGATACGCCGTGGAAATGATAGGCGTGCTCAGGGTTTATCTCGCGACCGTCATACGCATCGCCGCCGAGTCGGCCACGACTCACGAGCTGGCCATGACACTTCTGCGCACGAATGCCATTCCTGTTCAGAGATTGATCGACGTTTTGGATGCAACTGATCTCATCAAGTTCGCACGCGAGCGCTCGACAGCTGAGGGTGCGAAGGAGATAGGGACGGAGGCGCGTCGAATTGTCAGCGAGACCGACGCTGCGCTCGACGCTGAGACAGCAGCAGCGGCAAAGGCAGCATGATGCCGTTAATTGCCGTGCAAATGGTCACGCCGTGGGCATTGCTGCTTTTTCTCGCGCTTCCAGTTTGGTGGATAATTCGCGCGCGGCGGCGTCCGCCGGCCATTACGTTCTCGCGAACAGCGACGCTTGCACGCGGTCCACACGTGGGCTCCGGGATCGAGCGCACAATCTTCATCATGCGCAACATAGTTCTTGCTGGGCTCGTGATCGCGCTTGCGCGCCCTCGCAGTGTTGGGCACGCGGAGAATGTAACGAGTGAAGGAATCAATATTGTTCTGGTGATCGACCTGTCGAGCTCGATGCTCGCGGAGGACTTTCAGCCCTCCAACCGGATCGCGGTTGCAAAGGCGACCGTCAAGCGGTTCATAGCTGGCCGCAATTCGGACCGCATCGGGCTTGTTGCTTTTGCGGCGGAGGCGCTAACGCAGGTCCCCTTGACCACTGACTACCCGGTGGTGATGCAGGCGGTAGACAACCTGCAGGCAGGCCAGCTCGAAGATGGGACCGCGATCGGCACCGCAATCGCGACTGCGGCCAACAGGCTGCGCAATGCCCCGGGCAAGTCCCGCGTCATGATCCTGCTCACTGACGGCGTGAACAATCGCGGTGATATCGATCCGTTGACCGCGGCGCGCGCGGCAGCGGCGTTTGGCATCAAGATTTACAGCATCGGTGTCGGCACGCAGGGGATGGCGCCGGTTCCGGTCGGTCGCGGTCTTTACGGGTTGCGCTACGAGAATCAGCCAGTCGAGATCGACGAGGCATTGCTCACGAATATCTCTCGCATGACAGGAGGGCGATACTTCCGGGCAGTTGACGCGACAGCCCTTCAGAATATCTACGAGCAGATCAACAAGCTGGAACGGACTCCCGTGCAGTCCACGACCTACGTGCGCTACACGGAACTGTTTCGTTGGCCGCTCGGGGTTGCCGTTGTCGCGCTGATGCTCGAGCTCGGGATCGCCGCCGTCAAGGCACCGCTCCCATGACGCGTTTCCTCGAGTGGCCGTGGGCGGTGGTGTTCATGGCACTGCTACCAGTCGCTGGCATCTTCGCGCTCGTTGTCGGCCGTCGCTCACGTGTGCGACGTCTGGCGATGCTCGGCAGCAGGGCGATGCTCGCACGGCTGGCGCCGCTAGGATCGCGACGCGGGCCGTGGCACAACGTCCGAATCGTCACCGCGCTCGTGCTGCTCGGAGCGGCTGTGACCGGGCCCCGCTGGGGACAGGAGAGTTCGACGGTCACTCGGAGTGGCGCTGACATTGTACTGGCGCTGGACGCCTCGCTGTCCATGACCGCTCCGGATGAGCGACCTTCCCGACTCGCGAAGATGAAGCAGGTGGTTCGACAGCTTCAGGCACTGTCGCCCGACGACAGATTCGCGATGATCGCATTCGCAGGCAGGTCCTACATATTGACGCCGATGACCACCGACGATGGAGCGCTCGCTCTTTACCTAGACAATCTCGACCCAACGGTGGTTGGAGAAGCGGGAAGCTCGCTCTCGAGCGCTCTGCGCCAAGCAACGGCGTTGCTAAGCCTTGGAAAGGGAAATGGCAACAAGGCAGTGGTCCTGATGAGTGACGGCGAAGCCTTTGAGCCAATGGGCGACGTCGTTACGGAGGCGAAGCGCGCGAAGGATGCCGGGATCGAAGTAATTACGGTCGGCTTTGGCACCGCGCAGGGCTCCACGATCCCAATTGTTGTAAATGGTGCGACGACGGTCAAGCGCGATGAGAACGGACAGGTCGTAGTTACACAATATCATCCTGAGTTTCTGCGTGCCGCGGCTGACTCGGCCGGTGGAGTCTTCGTCCCCTCCGAAGCTGCGAACAAGGCAGAGACGATCCGGTCAGCGATTCAGAGTCTCAAGACCGAAGCCCATGCAGTGCAGACAGGCGTCGATCTCAGCCCGCGTTTTCAGTGGTTCGTTGCACCCGCACTTCTCTTGCTTCTGCTAGATGCGCTGCTGGCGCTGCGCTCGCGCAGGCGAATCTCCGCTGCGGCAATCGTGGCTGCCGGAACTCTTGCGGCTTGCGCGCCCAGCTCGAAAGTCGACGTGCTGGCATACAACCGCGGCACCACTATGCTGGCGCACGATTCTCTCGCTGCCGCTGTTCCAGTGCTCGATTCGGTGGAGGGGCGTCACGGGCAGCTCGCGTTCAATGCGGCATTCAACGCTGGATGGGCGTATCTTGTCACAGGCCGTAAGCTTCATGGCGATACTGCAGCGGGACCGCTCGACAGTGCCCTTGCACACTACCGGCGCGCGCTGACGTTGGCGCCAAACGATAGTGACGCAAAATGGAACTACGAGCTGGCGCTCCGCGTGCATCAGGCGTCGAGCGGCGGTGGTGGAGGAGGTGGGGGCGGCGGCGGTGGCGGTGGTCAGGCGCCACAACCGAAGCCCTCGGGAGGCGGGGGGCTCGGGACACAGCAGGCCGATGCAGTACTGAATAACGCCGCACGCGAGGAGCAGGACGTGCAGGGACGCAAGCAACAAAAGAATGTTCCACAGCCACCTCCCCACGGGAAGGACTGGTGATCATCGGTATCCTGCTATTCGCTCAGATCGGGGCCGTCCAGTTTCAGACCAAGATTTCACCTGACACCGTTTATGTAGGACAGCAGGTGAACTACGATGCCGTGACACTGGTTGACGACGTGGCGCGCCGTCGCCTCAAGGCAAACCCCGTATTCACTCCGTCCGACGTCCCCGGCGCAACGCTGTACGATTTTCCATTCGACACGAGTGCTATCTCGAGCGTCGCGGTAGGCGGTTCGCAGTTTCGGCGCTACACGTACCACCGCGCGATGTTTCCGCTGCTTCCCGGTACATACGCGGTTCCGGCGGCAACGCTCCAGTACACACTCCCGGACGGCGACGATTACTTCAGCCCACCGCGCACATTCACAACCACGTCGATCGCCACTTCGTTTGTTGCAATCGCATTGCCGCAGGCCGGTCGCCCGATAGGATTTAGCGGCGCTGTTGGCGAATTCCGCGACACCCTCAACACCGACGGGTCCGCCCTGCACGTAGGTGATCCGTTCACGATTACGATGCGGGTTTCGGGAGTGGGCAATCTCAGGTTGCTCACACGACCCCCGTTGCAGATCGATTGGGCGGCAATGGTGCCGGGAGCGGAGAGAGTGTTCTGGGATTCAACTGGTTCTGTGGTGCGCGGCGCCAAGGAGTTCGACTGGGTGGTCACCCCCAAGATCGCCGGCGACATGGTACTACCGGCAGTGCGGTACGATTTCTTCAACCCAACGACGCGCAGATACGACTTCGCCACGACGCCGTCAATCCCAATGACGGTGGCACCCATCATAGGCAAGGTTCCAGATACCACGACTGCATCACGCGATACGATAGGCGATACTCCGTTCCCCGTCATTGCGCGCCTTGCGCGAGCGAATTCGCTTGTCATCGCGATAGCCGCGTCAGTAGTTGCAGTCATTCTGTTGGGCATTCTGCTCTTTAGCCGGAGACGCGACCGCTCGACCGGGGACGAAGAGGAGTGACGCTGTGTGCTATCGCCCCTGCACGCCGCAACAGGACTCATAGCCCTCGATCTGGCTCGTGTCGATAATCAGCGTCCTTCCAAGTGCCGTAGCGGATCAGATCGCTGCTGGTGAGGTAGTCGAGCGTCCGGCGTCGGTGGTCAAGGAATTGGTGGAGAACTCCCTCGATGCCGGGGCGCATTCGGTGGAGATCACTGTCCAGGATGGCGGCCGCTCGTTGATGCGTGTGAGCGACGACGGCGCAGGAATGGATGCTGCCGACGCCGTTTTGTCTCTGGCTCGACATGGTACATCCAAGATTCACACATCCGCCGATCTCACCGGTGTGCGCACCTTTGGGTTTAGGGGCGAAGCGCTGCCGGCAATCTGCTCCGTCTCATGCATCGAGATTGAGACCGCTCTTGAGGATGGCGCCGGAACGCGTATCGAAGCCGCAGGCGGTGCTGCGCCGAAAGTTACGCAAACTCAACGGAGGCGTGGCACGACGGTTTCCGTCACCGATCTGTTCTACAATTCTCCGGCGCGGACAAAGTTTCTCCGAGGACCGCGCTCCGAGTGGCGGGCTATTTCAGAGATGGTGACCACGTTGGCCCTCACACGCCGAGATGTGCGCTTCGACCTTGTACACGACGGGCGTCGCTTCATGAGCGCGCCGCCTGCGCCCGACCTCCGCGTGAGGCTCGGCGCGTTATGGGGCGTTCCGTATGCGGATGCGTTGTTGGAAGTGGACGATGTGGCCGGCGCGATTCATGTCTCGGGCCTGGTTGAGCGTCCTGCGAACGTCGGAACCGTGACGCGCCGTACCTTCCTATCGGTGAATGGACGTGCAATTCGGGACGCTGGAATCATGCGCGGCGCGGAGGCTGCGTATCGCTCAACCATTCCTGCTGGTACCAGACCCGCGCTGTATTTGGAGGTCTCCGTCCCAGTCGATTCCGTCGACGTCAACGTCCATCCCGCTAAAGCAGAGATCCGTTTTCAGGATCGCTGGACGGTTGAACGCGCCGTGGAACGGGCAGTACGGCAGGCGCTTGGTACATTCGACAGTTCTGCATCAATGGGTCGATCATTCTTCGGAGGGATCGCGAGCGCCCCGGGCACACCGCAGAGAGTGGAAAGTGACATCCTGGCGCCGCAAGCAGATGACACGCCACTGTTTCAGGTTGTCACCGGCGGCGTGGACAACGGGGCGCCGGCTGCTCAAGTCGCATCAGCCGCCGAGGCTGCGCGCTTACGGGATGAAAGCATCGTGCCTCCTCTCACTCAGCTGCGACGCACCTACATCATGTTCGAGCACGAAGATGGCGTTGTGTTAATTGATCAGCATTCAGCGCACGAGCGCGTTTTGTACGAATCGTTCATGCATGACATCGAGACGGGCGCTGCGAGCGCTCAGCGTCTCTTACTGCCATTTACGCTGATGCTTTCCGCTCAGGAACTCGACGCGTTTGAGCTCCATCGCGAATATTTCGACCGACTCGGATTCGAGATCGAGCCATTCGGTGGCAACGCTCTAATCGTGCACGCTGTCCCGGTCCCACATCCGCGCTTTGATGCCGAACGGTGTCTGCGCGATACTCTGGCCTCACTTACTGGCGACCGGAATCCGTCCGCGGCGGGACGTCACGAGCGTCTCGTGGCAACTATCGCCTGCAAGGCAGCAGTGAAGGGTGGCGATCTACTGTCCGGGGCTGAGATGCGCGCCCTTTTCGTTGCGCTGCGTGATACCAATCTTCCGGCACACGATGTTCACGGGCGTTCCACGATTGTGCAACTTGCGTGGGCTGAAGTGGACAGGCGTTTTGGTCGCGCGTAGGATCCGTGTCATAGTAGGACCGACCGCGGCCGGCAAATCCGTGCGCGTCATGGAAGCCGCCACACGGGAGGATATCGCGGTCATCTCAGCGGATAGCCGCCAAATTTACAGAAAGTTCGACGTCGGAACCGCCAAGCCGTCTCCTGAAGAGCTCGCCAGAGTCGTACATTTCGGCGTGAACGTCATGGACCCTACCGAGCACTATAGCGCATATCAATGGGCGCGCGATGCGGCGCGCTGGATCGGCGACGCGGAGCGCATGGGCAAGGTGCCCGTGATCGTTGGCGGAACCGGTTTTTACATCAAGTCATTATTCAACCCTCCGTATGACGAACCTCCCGTAGCCGACCTTGAATTGACTCCAGACTACGAAGTCGTTGATCCCGGGCCAGATCTCAAGCGGCACATCGAAACGCGCATTGATCAGATGCTTGCCGCTGGTTGGCTCTTGGAGGTGGCTGGGTTGATGGATACGGTGCCGCGCGACGCAATTGCGTGGAAGGCATCCGGATATCGAGTAATGCGCGGCCATCTGGAGGGCGAGTACTCGCTCGATTATGCGCGCGAGCGCGCGATTATCGAGACGCGTCAGTACGCCAAGCGGCAGCGCACATGGCTCAGGCACCAGTTATGAAGATCGGTATCACATGTTATCCCACCTACGGCGGCTCCGGTGCGGTCGCAACAGAGCTGGGAATCGCGCTCGCTGAGCGGGGGCACGAAGTTCACTTCATCAGCTACCGCCAACCGTTTCGGCTGCCGGCATTCCTCCCCCGCGTCTACTTCCACGAAGTGCAGGTCGGGCAACAGTACCCGTTGTTCGAGTTCCCGCCGTACGACCTGGCGCTCGCCGTGCAGATGCACGAAGTGGTCAAGGCACACGGCATCGAAGTGCTTCACTGCCACTACGCCATCCCGCATGCGACGAGTGCCTGGATCGCGCGCGAGATGCTGCGGGCTGAGCACAGGGATGTCGCGGTCGTCACCACATTGCACGGCACCGACATCACGTTGGTGGGGCAGGATCCCTCGTTTCATGCGATTACGAAGTTCTCGATCGAGAAATCGGATCGCATCACGGCCGTGTCGGAGTATCTGCGCGCGGAAACGTTCAACGCGTTTCATTGCACCGGCTGTCGGGTTGCGGTCATACCGAACTTCATCGATCCTACCGTCTACAACCGCGCACGGTATGCCGATGCTGAAAGCCTTCCGTTCGGCAAAGTGCGCAAGGTCCTGATGCATATCTCAAATTTTCGGGCGGTGAAGCGAGTACGCGATGTAGTCCGCGTCTATGCCAAGGTTGCGGCCGAGGTCCCGAGCGTTCTCGTGATGGTTGGGGACGGCCCCGATCGACCGGCCGCAGAGGAAGAGGCGCGCGCACTGGGCGTCGTCGACTCAGTATTCTTCCCTGGTAAGATCGAGGCCGTTGCGCCGCTGCTCGCTGATGCCGATGTCTTCTTGCTTCCGACATCGAGCGAGTCGTTCGGGCTCAGCGCACTCGAGGCGATGGCGTCGGGTGTCCCGGTGGTTGGCAGCGATGCCGGCGGATTGCCTGAAGTCGTGACAAATGGCGTGACCGGCTTGTTGTATCCGGTGGGGGACGTGGACGCGATGGCAGCGGGCGCGCTGTCGATCCTCACGGAACCCGGTCGCCAGAGCGAGATGGGCGCAGCCGGCGCGGCCGATGCGCGCAAGCGATTCTCGCTCGACACGATTGTCTCGCAGTACGAAGCGCTGTACCGCAGTGCAATCAACCAGCCGTCCGACGCACACTGAACTCAACGCGATGCCAACGATATTTCAAGCTCTAGTACTAGGCCTGTTGCAGGGACTCGCAGAGTTTTTGCCGATCAGCAGCTCAGCACATCTCGCGCTTGCGCCATGGCTGTTTCACTGGCCAGATCCGGGATTGTCGTTCGACGTCGCGCTCCACTTTGGAACGTTGATCGCCGTCGTCTGGTACTTCCGCGACGAATGGATGTCGTTGTTGCGAGCCGCCTGGCAAATCTTGCTCACGCGAAAGATTGTAACGGTTGAACAGAAGCGCGCCGCGTTCCTCGTTGTGGCCACCATTCCGGGCGGTGTCTTTGGCTTGCTGCTCGAGAAGAAGGCGGAGACAGCGTTTCGCAACCCTGCGCTCATCGCGTGCGCCCTCATTTTATTGGGCATTCTACTGTGGCTGGCGGACCGCCTGGCACCTGCGAACAGGCCGCTCACCAACATTACGTGGCGCGACGCCATCCTTATCGGTGTTGCTCAGGTATTCGCGCTGATACCGGGCGTATCGCGTTCTGGCTCTACCATAACTGCTGGACGCGCACTTGGCCTTGACCGAAAGGGAGCGGCGGAGTTCAGCTTCTTGCTGAGCATGCCGATCATCGCTGCCGCGGTAATCCTTAAAGGGCCGCATCTCCTTAGACAGTCGGGGATGAGCATGCCCCTCCTTGTCGGTGTAGTGGCGTCCGCGGTCAGCGGATGGCTCGCCATATCCGTGCTTCTCAAGTACGTGAGCCGGCACTCCTACGGAGTATTCGCGCTATACAGAGTCGTGCTCGGCGTTGCGGTACTCGCTATCTATTTTGCGCGTGGTGGCTGAGAGCGCCCCCGATCTGCGTTATGATGGACTCACCGCCGCAGATATCGCAAGGCGCGGTAACGTGTCGCGGGTCGAGCTGTTTGACGTTGTCGGCTCGACGATGGATGAAGCGCATGCGTTAGCCACTGCAGGTGCTGAAGCCGGTACGGTAGTGCTAGCGGACTCACAAGCCGCCGGGCGCGGACGAAGCGGTAAGCGTTGGTCATCTCCGCCGCGCGGGATTTGGCTCACGCTCATCGAGCGTCCGCCCGACCCGTCAGCTCTCGATGTGTTGTCGTTACGGATCGGACTCGCTGCAGCGCGCGCACTCGATGCATTCGCTACCGAGCCTGTTCGGTTGAAGTGGCCCAACGATTTGTACGTCGACGACGCCAAGCTCGGCGGAGTTCTGGTGGAGGCGCGGTGGCGCGGTGACAGGCTGGATTGGGTCGCGATAGGGCTCGGGGTTAACATGGATCGTCCTCCGGACCAATCGGCCGCGGCAGTGCTCGAAGCCGGCACGTCACGTGTCGAAGTGATATCGGCATTGCTCTCCGAGCTGCGCCCAGTGGCCGGCATGCTTGGAGTGCTAACTCCCGAAGAGCTGGACGAATATGCCGCGCGTGATCTTGTGCGCGGCCGCATGTGCATCGAACCATTGCGCGGACGCGTCGTTGGGATCTCGGCAAGCGGCGAGCTGCTTGTCGAGCTCGCGGACTCGATCGCACGCGTACGTAGCGGATCACTCGTACTCGAGGTACCGGAGTAGCCATGCTTCTCACAATCGACATTGGCAATACCGAGACAACAGCTGGCCTGTTTGATGGTGATTCGCTTAGCGCTCATTGGCGATTAACAACGTCCGCAGCGCGCACGGCAGATGAGATGCGTGTGCTTCTGTTGCAACTCGTTACCGCGGAGGGGGTTGCCGCCAGCAGCGTGACCGGTGTGGCACTCTGCTCGGTGGTTCCGACCGTGACACAAAGCGCGGTGGACGCCTGCGATTTCGCGTTTGGCGTCACGCCTGTCGTCGTTGATTCACGTTCTCGACTCCCAATAGCGCTCGACGTGGACGATCCATCGACCGTGGGAGCCGACCGCGTCGTCAACACACTTGCGGCGAGCCAGCTTTACAACCGCGACTGCATCATAGTGGATATGGGAACGGCGACCACTTACGATTGCGTCAGCGCGAAGGGTTCATTCTTCGGTGGCATCATTCAGCCAGGTGTGCAGACATCCGCGTCCATGCTGTTCGCGAAGACGGCGATGCTTCCCAGCACTGCGCTGGCGACGCCAGTACACGCTATCGGAACCAACACCGCCGATTGCATACGGGCCGGCGTGGTATTCGGCGCCGCAGACTCGATTGATGGACTGATTGGCCGAATCAAGGCGGAATGGCCGCATCCGTCAGTCCCCTATGTGGTCGCGACGGGCGGATTGGCTGAGACCTTCCGCGTGTTTTGCAGCAGCTTCAACGAGGTGGATCCAGCGTTGACGCTCAAGGGCTTGCGGCTGGCGCACGGGATCCTCTCGAACGACCGATCGAACGACGGGGAGACTTGAACGGGATCTTCGATCGATTAGCTTTCGGTTGTTAGCACTCCCAGTCGGTGAGTGCTAACGATTCTTACACACTCTCTAAATCACATAGAGGCGCTCTATGGCAGACAAGACCGCCACCACCGTTAAGCCGCTTGCGGACCGCGTGGTTATCAAGGCACTAGAAGAGACCGAGCAGATGCGCGGTGGACTCTTCATTCCGGATACGGCGAAGGAAAAGCCGCAACAGGGCGAGATCGTCGCTGTTGGACCGGGTCGTTACGAGGACAGCAAGCTCGTTCCGATGTCGCTCAAGGTTGGCGACAAGGTTCTTTACGGCAAGTACAGTGGCACCGAGGTGACGCTCAGCAACGAGGCGCTTCTCATCCTCCGCGAGACGGATGTCCTCGCGGTGATCGGCTAACGGAGACTAGACCACAATGGCAGCGAAAGAACTCTATTTCAACACCGAAGCACGCGCTGCGCTAAAGCGCGGCGTCGATCAGCTCGCCGAGGCGGTGAAGGTAACGCTCGGCCCCAAAGGTCGTAATGTCGTCATCGACAAGAAGTTCGGCTCACCGACCATCACCAAAGATGGTGTGACGGTTGCGAAGGAAGTCGAGCTTTCGGATCCGATCGAGAACATGGGTGCGCAGATGGTGAAGGAAGTCGCGACGAAGACGTCCGACCTGGCCGGCGACGGCACCACCACAGCGACTGTTCTGGCACAGGCGATCTTCCGCGAAGGCTTGAAGAACGTCACTGCTGGCGCGAACCCGATGGCGCTCAAGCGCGGAATCGACAAGGCCGTTCAGGCGGTTGTTGACGAGCTCAAGGCGATCTCGGTTCCAACCACTGGCAAGAAGGAAATCGCGCAGGTCGGCACGATCTCAGCGAACAACGATAAGGAGATCGGTGATCTCATTGCCGAAGCGATGGAGAAGGTCGGCAAGGACGGAGTGATCACGGTTGAAGAGGCCAAGGGCCTCGAGACCACTCTCGAGACGGTAGAGGGGATGCAGTTCGATCGCGGTTATGTCTCGCCGTATTTCGTAACCGATCCCGACAAGATGGAAGCCGTCCTCGAAGACGGCATGATCCTGATCCACGACAAGAAGATTTCTTCGATGAAGGATCTTCTTCCGATCCTCGAGAAGGTCGCGCAGTTGAGCAAGCCGTTGCTCATCATCGCGGAGGACATCGAGGGCGAGGCACTTGCAACACTCGTTGTCAACAAGCTGCGTGGCACGCTCAAAGTCTGCGCTGTCAAGGCTCCAGGCTTCGGTGATCGCCGCAAAGCAATGCTCGAAGACATTGCAGTGCTCACCGGCGGTCGCGTTGTCTCCGAGGAAGTCGGATTCAAGCTTGAGAACGCGACTGTCGACCAGCTCGGCCGTGCCAAGCGCCTTGTCGTTGACAAGGACAACACGACGATCATCGACGGCGCCGGTACGGATGACGCCATCCAGGGTCGCGTGAAGGAAATCAAGGCCGCGGTCGAGAAGACCACGTCCGATTACGATCGTGAGAAGTTGCAGGAGCGTCTCGCGAAGATCGCCGGCGGCGTCGCAGTGATCAACGTTGGTGCAGCAACCGAGAGCGAGATGAAGGAGAAGAAGGCTCGCGTTGAGGATGCCCTGCATGCAACACGCGCAGCGGTCGAGGAAGGCATCGTCCCAGGCGGCGGTGTTGCACTCATCCGCGCGCAGCGTGCGCTCAAGGACCTCAAGTTCGCGGATCACGACGAGCAGGTCGGCGTCGACATCATCCGTCGCGCGATCGAGGAGCCAATCCGCATGATCGTTCAGAATGCGGGCGGCGAAGGTTCGATGGTCGTCGAGAAGGTGCGTAGCGCCAAGGACAACACTTTCGGCTACAACGCACTTACCGACACGTACGAGGATCTCGTACAGGCCGGTGTTATCGATCCAACGAAGGTCACGCGCACCGCGCTTCAGAACGCAGCCAGCATTGCCGGCCTGCTCCTGACGACCGAAGCGTTGATCGTGGAGAAGAAGGAAGCCTCGCCGCCAGCAGGTGGTGCGCCGGGCGGCGGCATGGGCGGAATGTACTAACCGCTCGTTCCAAGTTGTGAGAACGGCCCGGAGCGAAAGCTCCGGGCCGTTTGCGTTGGATCGCGCCCAGCACGTACGGCTCAGCTACATCCGAGCGAAGAGTTTTGCAATGGCGTAGTGAAAGCCCGGCAGGACGTCTTGGCCATCTAGTGTGTCGGTCTCGTGCAGTATTGCTGCGTCACGCCCCGACGCATGGACGGTGATTACTCGCGTTTCGGGGTCGACTACCCACACCAGTTGCGTGCCGGCCGCGAAGTATTGGGCGAGCTTGCGCTTCATTGCCGACGCGCGATTGGACGGCGATAACACCTCAACAGCCAGATCCGGCGCGCCAGGGAAGTATTGGGTAAGATCGCGTTCCAACGGAATCCTCTCTTCCCGGACGAATGCCGCATCCGGAGCGCGAACCGTGTCTGGATTTCGGCTCAGAATGAATCCCGTCTGTTCGCCGAAAGTCATGCCGAGGTTATTGTGGTCGACGTACGCTCCCAGGACCATTCCGATTTTCATCACCAGATGCCCGCGCAGCCAGCCAGCCGGCGTCATCATGATCAATTCCCCATCGACGAGCTCGTAGCAATCCGGAATATCCGGCAGCTCCTCGACGGTATAGAGTCTTTCGGCAGCGAGACTCATCGATGTGCTCCTGGTGGTGGCGAAACGGAGACGCGTTGGCTGAAAGATATCGCCAATTTCGGCGCCGCGGGCGACGCTCCGCGCCGAGTTCACTCGCTCCGTAGTGCGATCACCGGATCCACCCGAGTGGCGCGCAGAGCAGGAATCAGAGCCGCGACCGCGGCCACCACAAGGAGAACGATTGGCGCGGTGAGAAACGTGACGGCGTCCGTGGCGCTGATCCCGAAAAGAAAGCTGCTCACCGTGCGCACCAGAGCCACGCTTAGGGCGAGGCCCAGCAACAGGCCGAATAGTATAGTGGTCATGTTGTCGATCAGGACAACAGCGAGGACCGATCGTGTACGAGCGCCGAGAGCGATGCGGATACCCATCTCACGAGTCCGTTGCGCGACGCCATAACCGACAACACCGTAAATGCCGATCGCTGTGATTACCAACGCGAGTGTACCGAACAGGCCGAGGACAGACGCGCCAAGTCGCTGCGCGAAGATGGTGTGACCACTTCGCTCATCGAAGGTGGCTTCACGGTACACAGGAACTTCCGGGGCGACATCGTGCATCACCCGTCGGATCATTCCGATCGCCGCCGCAGGGTTTCCCGTTGTTCGCACCGCGACCTCAACCCGCGACAGGCCCGATTCAGCGATCTGCTGATCCAGCGACCTATATACAAATGGTATCGGTAATTCGTGAAGTTCGTGATACCTGATATCGCGCACAACACCGACGATTGTCACAGTATCACTACCGAAAAAAATCCGCCTTCCAATTGGATCGGCGTTCTGCCAGTATCGATGTGCCATGGTCTGGTTGATGACCGCTACGTGCGGGGCGCCAGCGACGTCACGGCTATTGAACACGCGCCCGCGGAGAACAGGTATCGAGAACACGCTGAAATACTGCGCGCTGACGTCGCTCGCCTCGACATTCAGTCGAGTTCCTGCAGGCGGAGAATAATTGTCCAGTGCGAATCCGTAAGAGTCCGAACCATCGTCGAGCGGGAGCGCGCTCGCGACTGCGGCGGCGCGAATTCCCGGAAGCGAGCCCAACCGGGTTGTGAGATCGCTGTATATCTGGCCCGCGCGCGCGCTATCGCTGCGGATGAGCCCGACATTGATCGACGCGAGAGCGACGTGACTTCCATCGAATCCCGGATCGGTACTGAGAGCGCGCTGGAGACTTCGCGTGAAGAGTCCGGCGCCAATCAGAAGTATGAGACTGAGCGCCACCTGCGCGACGAGGAGCAACCGCTGTGCATTGGAACGCGTACTACCCGTGCCTGGCGTACCGCTCTTGAGAGCGCCGGTCACGTTTGTCTGTGTGGTCTGAAACGCCGGCACCGCGCCAAAGGCCAGACTTGCGCCGAGCGCGATAATGACCGTGACTGCTGTCACCCGGCCGTCAATGTGAACGCCGAGTGTGGCTATGGAGATCCCGTCCGTAAGGTCCAAATGGGACAGCAGTCGAAGTCCTAGCTGAGTCACCGCTAGCGCGACGGCGCCGGCAATGAGTGCCAGGACGGCGGTCTCCGTCAGAAGCTGGCGCACAACCCGCGCGCGGCCTGCGCCGATCGCCATCCGAATGCCGATCTCGCGCTTTCGGCCCATCGCTCGCGCGAGCAGCAGATTGCACACGTTCGAGCACGCGATCAGCAATACGATTGCAACGACGGCCGTTACTATCGCTGCGGCACGCACCACGGTGGCGTGATCGACGGACAGTGCAGCCTGTCCTACGGTCGAGATTGGTGACGTGGCGACCGCCTTCGCCAGACCGCGCGAGTCGCCTGGGTCAGCCGCCTCCTGGCGTGATGCTGACATCATGAATGCGGTCCGGGCCTGTTCCACGGTTGCGCGGGGCTTGAGGCGTCCGAACATGCTGAGCCACCACCAGGATCGCCCTTGCAGGCCTTTGTCGGCGTATGAGCTGGGAGCAAGCGACATCCACGTGTGTGCCGAAATCCACACTGACTCGGGCGAGTCGATCTGCAAGCCATGGAAATCGTCCGGGGAGATTCCAACGACAGTCACAGGACTTCCGTTGAGACTGATGGCATGCCCAATCAGGTCCGCGTTGTCCGGGAAGAAGCGTCGTGCGAAGCTCGCACTCAGCACCGCGGTCGGCGGTGCGCCGGGCTCGTCGTCGCGATCTGTTAAGACTCGTCCACGTAATGCCTTGACGCCGAGCACACGGAAGTAACTTCCAGTTACAGCGACAACTGGCGCGATTTCAGTGTGCTGACCGTTGGAAACTGCCGTACTGCGCTCCGAATACGCCGCGAGGCCGCTCAGCGCCGGGTTTCCGTCGCGGAAATCTGCGAACGACGGATAGGAGATCGCTGTGCCGGTTACGGCGATGAGACGCCCGGGCTCAGTCACCCCCGGCAGCGGCCGCACCAGAACTGCGTTCACAAGGCCGAGCACGAGGCTGTTGGCACCGATCCCAAGCGCCAGCGTCAGAACGGCTGCGATCGCGAAGCCAGGGCTACGTGCGAGCTGTCGCAGCGCGAACACAACGTCGTTCCGGACGCCCTGCATGAAGCCCGCGATCCGGGTGCTCCGCTCGCGCTGATGGCCGATGTCATAGCAGATCTCACGCACACTATCGACATTTCCGAAACGCCGAACCGCCTCGGCGTGTGCTTCGTTCGAGCCGAGACCACTGGCGACGCAGTCGCGCTCGCGCATCTCCAAATGGAAACGTAGCTCTTCATCTACATCGTCTTCCACGTCCGCGCGCCAGAAGCGCAAGTAACGATGCAGCGCAGATCTCTTCATCATCGTCGCCTACGCCGGTTGAGTTGTCGCATCGAGCACGCGGCTCACGGCGTCCGCGAACCGCGCCCAGGTAGACACCTCCACCCGCAACTGTTTTCGGCCTTTCGCCGTAAGCTCGTAGAACTTTGCGCGGCGGTTGTTGTCCGAGAGGCCCCATTCCGCGACTATCCAGCCCCGCGCCTCGAGCCGATGGAGGGCAGGGTAAAGTGACCCCTCCTCGACCTTGAGAACGTCATCAGTCGTCTGCTGCAGCCAGCGCGCAATCGCATATCCGTGCACCGGAGCCCAGCTGACAGTCTTCAGAATCAGGACGTCGAGCGTTCCCTGGAAAAGGTCGACAGATTTAGTCATGGTGGCCCCATAGAGTGTCTATGGGGCACAATACAACAAGCCCCCTAGAACGTCAAGGGGAGTGAATCGCGGTGTGAATCGCGGGAGTGAATCGCGGGAATCATCGGTTGCACCGGCCGCGTGACGGCCTGCGCCCCGTTCCCATCGTAGCTCCGACTAGAGCGTCAGAACCAGTTGGACGGACGTTGCCCGTCGCGCTCCCGGCTCGAACGGGCCGGCCACACGGTCCTGATGCGCGGCGGTAAGCCTCCCGGTGAATCGCGTGCGCGAGATCGCGCTGTTCACATCGCTCAACGCCGTGCGTGGTGTATTGCACTTTTCGCTGATGTGTGCTAGCACGATCTGCCTCAGCCCCCGATGCGCAACTTCTCGCGCGAGCTGGCCGGCACGCCCGTTGCTCAGATGACCGTTGCGCCCGGAAATGCGGGCGCGCACCGAAGCAGGATACGGGCCAGCGTGCAACATCAGCTCATCGTGGTTCGCTTCGAGGATCAACATGTCGAGATCGCGCAACGCGTCGGTGACGCTCTGTGTAGCGATACCGAGATCGTAGGCGATTCCAGCTCGCGCGCCACTCGAACGTGATGTTACGGTGAGAACGACAGGTTCAGTGGCATCGTGTGACGATTTGATCGAGAGGATATCCATGTCTCCAATCGAGATACCGTCGCCCGCCCGGAAGGATGTCGGATTGCATCCAGCGAGATCGCGAGAGGCTGCGATAGTCCCGGCAGTCGCGTATGCGGTCCAACCAAATCGTTCGCACAATACGCGCGCACTGCGGACGTGATCGGTGTGCTCATGCGTGACGACAACGGCAGAAATGGATTCGGGCGCGATCTCAATGGCGCGCATTCGCTCGACAAGAATAGATGGCGCGAATCCGGCATCCACGAGCAATCGAGTGTCGCCCGACTCCACGACCAAGGCGTTCCCGCGACTTCCCGAACCCAACAACCACATTCTCATCGCCACTGGTACACTCAGTATGCCGGTACGGCTCTAGCTTGGTGGGGCACTCTCAAGAGGGTCTCAGGAATTAACGGCTCTTGAGTGCGCGCGCGCCAGGTGGCGCCGCAGTACCTCGCTGAGTCTGACATCTCTCCGCTGCATCACGCGCTCGGCGACATCCAGGAACTTGGCAGCGTCGAACGAGCCATAGGGTTCGCTGTCACCCCATGCAAAGGGCGACACAAATTTAGGATGCGTCGCAGATCCGTAAACGTTGGCACCAGCGCCAAGTACTGTTCCAGTTGTGAGCATGGTGCCGATCCCGGTCTTTACGTGATCGCCGAACATCGTGCCGAGGAATTGCTGTTTGGTGTCGACGAGACCGCTCGGCGTCCACATCTGAACTGTTCCGTACGTGTTCTTGAGATTACTCGTCGTGGTGCCAGCGCCAAGGTTGACCCAGCGCCCGAGGTACGAGTGGCCAACAAAGCCAGTGTGGCCCTTGTTGGAGTGTCCAAGAATTATTGACGAACTTATTTCGCCCCGAACCTTGCACCTCTCGCCGATCGAACAGTTTGCGATGCGGTCACCCACTACCGATGTGTCTGGGCCGATAAAGCATGGGCCAACGATGCGTGTGAACGCCGCGATCGTGGCGCCGCGTCGGACCAGGATAGGGCCGTTGACGGCGTCGAAGACAACGTACGGCTCGATCGATGCGCCTTGCTCAACGGTGACATTGTGCGCGCCGAGTGTGGCTCGTAGATCGGGAACCGCATTGATGGAACGCGCGATCACGGCGATGTCTTCAACCAGTTGCACGGAGAGCTGTGCGAGAATGTCCCATACTGCGGATAGCCATCGTCCACGAAGAGTCGCGGCAGCTCCGTTCGTGGCCAAATGCCCGAGCTCGAACGTCCCATCCGCCAGCGAGGAGGCCACAAGCGCTCGCGTCAGCCGAACCGCGCAGACGCGTCCGCCGCAGGTCCACTCCGAATCTGTATCGCGCAGGGATTCATCGAGCGCGACAATAAAGCGCGAGTTCGCGACTATGGCGCCAGCTGGAATGATCGCGTCGCTGCCCACGGCGGGTGGCGCACCGTGTTCTTCGAAATCCAAGAGGTGAGGCGCGCCGATGAACCCAGCCGCGTCGCGACCTGATGCGACGCTCCAGCGGCGCCTAATCAACTCAGCTCCGGCACGCAGTTCCGAGATCGGGCGCGTCCACGCGAACGGCTCGAATCCGCGCGCGACGAGATCATCGTACACGTACAGCATCGTCATGATCGCGTCTGCATTTCTGGAGGGAGCGACTCGATGAGGCTCTTCAGGTCCACTGAACGCTCGCGTGTCGTGACGAGTGTCAGTCCGTCGCGAGTTACCACTACGAGGTCCGAGACGCCGAACAACACAACGGCGTTGCCTTCCGCGTGAACCACGTTGTTCGCAGACTCCGGGACAACAGCGTCGCCGGTCACGACGTTCCCGTGTGAGTCCGGTGTTCGCACCCTGTGAAGCGATGCCCAGGTTCCTACATCGTCCCAGCCAAAGTCGCCGGGTATCACGTAAACGCGGTCGCTGCGCTCAAGCACTCCAACGTCTACCGAAACCGATTTAACGGCCGCAAAGAAACGGTCGAGTGCATCGGCACGACCATCGATCTCTGCAAGTGCGGGGGCGACTTCCGGTGTGTGGGTGCGAATTGCATCGAGAAAGTCACCGACACGCCAGACAAAAATCCCGGAATTCCAGAGACACGACTCAGCGCACAACTCTATCGCACGTTCGCGAGTGGGCTTCTCGATGAAGCGGCGCACGCGTCGAGCACGGGACCCCGCCAGCGGCTCTCCGGGCTCGATGTAGCCGAACCCCGGATCGGGCCTGGTGGGTACGATCCCCACGGTGACAAGCCCGTGGGTGTCACGTGCAATCTGTGCGGCGCGCGCTAGCGTCGCCCGGAATTCCGCCTCATCCGCGATCGCCCAGTCTGCGTGAACGCAAATCATCACGGTATCGCTACTGCTCCGGCGCTCGATCTCGGCGGCCGCAAATGCGAGCGCCGCAGCTGTGCCAGCCGCACGCGGCTCCGGAACGAAATTGTCACGCGGCAATTCGGGCAGCACCGCGGCGATTGGCGCCACCAGCGCGGCGTTGGTGAGCACCAGTGTGCGGTCCAGCGGCACCAACGCGGCCATCCTCTGAAGCGTCGCAACGAGTAAGGGTCGATGATCGACGAGTGGGAGCAACTGCTTGGGGCGCGCGGGCGTACTGAGCGGCCAGAATCGAGAGCCCACTCCTCCGGCAAGCACTACGGCCCAGACCGGATTCGTATCGTCGAGTTGTTGCGTCATTCGATTTCGGCGCCTTCGACGCCCGTGAGGCGTGCGGCTAGAGCGTAGAGCCTTTTTGGACTGAACGGCTTTGTGACGAAAGCGTTGGCGCCACTGTCGAGAGCCGCGCGCTCCTGCTCGTCCTGGCCAGCCGCGGTGAGGATGATTGCGGGCACGTTGCTGTGAAGATCGCGTCGCAGGTTTCGCAATACATCCAGCCCACTCATCTCAGGCATCATGAGGTCGAGTACGACTAGATCGAAGTTGGCGCCTGCTGCGCCGAGCGCGTTGGCTGCCTCGCGTCCGTCAAATGCCAGGGTAACGTCGAACGGACCGCCTTCCAACTTCATCTTGATAATACGCCCGATATGTGGCTCGTCGTCCGCGACGAGTACGCGCCGTAGACGTTCGGGTGTTGCTGTCTCCAAGTTTCTCGCTCCCCTAAACCAGCGCGGCCATCGACGACCGGTGTCGCCTCAGGTCGAAGAGAAGCTCCGAAAGCATTACGTCCTGGGTTGCGGATACGAAGAGGAGGACCTGGTCGGAGAGCCGGAGCACAACACCGTAGCCATGCTCGAATTCAAGCAGCACCATCGCGGCCCCCCCAGACTCGGCGGCGCTGCCCAACTGGCTGGCGGCTGACGCAACCGCTGGTACCCGGGCCGCTAGCGTTTCGGCGCGGTTCTGAGCTCCGTCGTGGGTCTCGATCAGGAGGCCATCGGCGCCAAGAATCACGACCGCCTGTACCCCTGGACGCTGCTGGATCGCTTCGGTCAACTCGCGTAGTGTCGGCATGCGTTGAAAAGTACCGTCCCGGGGGCTATTCTACGAGGCTACGCCGCGGGGAATTATGCCTCGTGGCGGGTACCCCCATTTTCAACCGCTCCGCTCAGCGCATGCATTTACGCTATTCCGCCGCGGCGGTCGCGGCCCTCGCCGGCCTGGCGCTCGTCACTGGCTGTAAGGACACCAACATACTCACGGCGTCGTTGCCGGTGGCTACCGACACGCTCGTCGCCTACGCGCTGACTGGCACATCCGCGCGGCTACCTAGTGCGCTCGCGGTGACGATCCGATCAACCGTTCGGGTGGATGGCGCCGGCTCATTTGACGTCGGATTCGATTTCGACAGTGCGGGGCGCGTGATAGTGAGCCCGGTTCGAGTGCTGGTTAACCAGCTTTCCGGCGCGCCGCAGGTGGGGATCCAGGCGCTGTTTACGACGCCGTTCGACAGTATCAAGTCTGCACCCGGAGGATACTACCGGCCCGATACGGCTCTCGTCGTCACGCCGGGCCATCCGTTCGTGCTGCTTGTTAGCCGGACTACCGCGAGCAACGTATGCCTCTACAACCCGAACCCGCATGTCTACGCGAAGGTCGTTATAGATAGCACCACTCCGGCCACCACGCGCGCGATCTACATGCGCGTGGTTACGGATCCCAATTGCGGCTACCGATCGCTGCTCCCAGGTCTCCCAACGAGCTGATTGCGTGCACGACCTTCACTCTTTTCGTGACAACCCTGACGCAATTCGCGATGGCCTGAGCCGTCGCCGAATGCTCGGATCGAGCGGTGCGCTCGTGGATCATGCGATCACGCTCGACACGGAACGGCGCACAATCATTCAGCGTGTAGAGGAAATCAAGGCGCGCCGGAACGCGGTCACGCAGGCAGTAGCACAACGCAAGCGCGCAGGCGAGGACGTCGATTCGCTGGTCGCGGAAGGCCGATTCCTTGGCGACGAAATCGATGCGCTGCAGATGCACCTGACGTCCACGGAGGAAGAGCTGTCCGATGTGGTGCTCCAGATTCCCAACGTGCCGCTCGCCGATGTGCCGGCCGGCGGCGAGGAGAACAATGTAGTCGTTCGGTCGTGGGGAACCCCGCGCGCAGTGGATGGTGTTATACCGCACTGGGACGTTGGTGCGAAGCTTGGGCTATTCGACCTCGAGCGCGGTGCGAAGATCAGTGGTTCGGGATTCATCGTGTACCGTGGCGACGGTGCGCGTCTCGTGCGCGCGCTGATGAACCTGATGCTCGATACGCATACGCGCGAACATGGGTATCAGGAGACGTGGGTTCCCGCGGTCGTGAATGCTGAGTCCATGATCGGCACTGCGCAGTTCCCAAAGTTCGAGGACGAGCAGTACGGCTTGCGGGACGAGGAGTTGTTCCTCATCCCGACCGCCGAGGTTCCACTCACGAACTTGTATCGCGACGAAATCATCCCGGAGTCGGATCTACCACGCGGCTTCACCGCGTACTCTCCGTGCTTTCGGCGTGAGGCGGGCGCGCACGGCAAGGATACGCGAGGACTGCTTCGCGTGCACCAGTTCGATAAGGTGGAACTCGTTCGCTACGCGCACCCGGATCGATCAATCGAAGAGCACGAGTTGATCACGGCGCACGCCGAGCGAATATTGCAGTTGCTGGAGCTACCGTATCGCGTGCTGCTCCTCGCCGCGGGCGATACCGGATTCGCCAGCGCCAAGACGTATGATCTTGAAGCATTTGCGCCGGGAGTCGGCAAGTGGCTAGAGGTCTCGTCGTCCAGCAACTTCACCGATTTTCAAGGGCGTCGCGCCAACATCCGGTTCCGGCCAACGGCCGGTGGAAAACCGCGTTTCGTCCATACGCTAAACGCGTCCGGGCTGGCGTTTCCGCGTATTATCGCGGCAATTCTCGAGCAGCATCAGAACGCGGACGGAACGGTTCGTGTGCCGCCGGCGCTCGAACCGTATTTCGGCGCGTCGGTGATAAAGTAGAGCGTGCGCCGCACCGCGCCGCTCTGGGCAGTTGTCTTCGGCGTTGCCGCGCTGCTCACATGGTATGTGTTCTACATGCGGAGCGTGGTCACCGACCTGCGCGCGGAAGCGTCGCGTGTCGGCAAAATGTACGCTCGCGTGTACGACGCCTTGAGCGACCCGAACCCGGACGCCGCAACTACCGCGTTGCTCGATCTGTCAGCGCTGATGCGCGAATCCGGAGTGCCGATCATAGTTACCGATTCGCGTGGCGCCATCACGGCCTCGGCCAACCTTCCACCGGATATACGGGGCAACAACGCGCGCATCCAGCGGTACGCACGTGACCTCGCCGGTGAAAATCGCCCGGTTGTCGAGCCGGGCGTAGGAACGGTTTACTTCGGCAATACGCGGCTGGTTGAGGGGTTACGGATCGTGCCGGCGCTGCAAGCGCTGCTTGTCGCGATGTTTATCGGCGCTGGGATATATGCTCTGCGGACTCGCGGTCGAGCGGATCGAGAGCAGGTCTGGGCCGGAATGGCGCGGGAATCGGCACACCAGCTCGGGACTCCCCTATCGAGCATGAGTGGGTGGATCGAGCTACTGCGGGATCACGAGCTGGGCGATCCCGTGGTGACACACGCGCTAGCGCATATGGATGGCGACCTGGAACGATTGCGACGTGTTGCCTTCCGTTTCGAGCGCATTGGCCGTCCACCGCGAAGGGAGGAGGTCGACGTCGGCGACATCGTCGAAGGCGTCGCGGCGTATTTCCGTGCTCGCGTACCGACTCTCGCCAAGGCCGTGACGATTCGCTCGGTGCGTCGCGGTGATTCGCTCGTTGTTGCCGGCGACCCAGTGTTGCTCGAGTGGGCAATTGAGTCGCTTGCCAAGAACGCGATTGACGCGCTCGCCGGCCGGGGCGGAAGAGTCACGCTCTCGGCGCAAGAGCTGCCCGAGGGCCGAGTGCGCATTCGCGTCAAGGACAACGGTCCCGGAGTTCCGCGCGAGCTGAGGAAGCGGATCTTCGACGCCGGTTTCTCCACCAAGGAGAAGGGCTGGGGAATCGGACTATCTCTCGCGCGACGAATTATCACTGAAGGACACGACGGCCGACTACTGCTGCAATCCGGCACGCGTGGCGCGACGTTTGACATAATACTTGGACATGAATCAACTGCTTGATACCGAGCCACTCGCTGGCCTGAATGAGGCCCAGCGAGAAGCCGTGCTACACTTCGAAGGACCCATGCTCGTGCTCGCCGGAGCTGGCTCCGGCAAGACACGCGTGCTCACCACGCGTATCGCGCGACTGGTCGACCACCATGGTGTCGACCCGACGCGCATTCTGGCGGTAACATTTACCAACAAGGCCGCCGGCGAAATGCGCGACCGAATCGCGCGATTGCTCGGCCATGAACCCAAGGGAATGTGGTGCGGGACCTTTCACGCGATCGGCGCTCGGTTGCTGCGTGCCCATGCGGCCGCGGTCGGGCGTGCCTCCAACTTCACCATCTATGATGAGGACGACAATATTGCCGTCATCAAGCGCGTGATGGAAGGAGCGGGAATATCGACCAAGGCGTGGTCAGCTAAGGCTATCGCGTCACTGATATCAGATGCGAAGAACGCACTTGTCACGCCCGCCGAATATGCGGCCCTGGCACTGGACCCAGTGTCGCGAAATGCATCGGTTGTCTATCGCAATCTGGATACTGCGCTTCGCAATGCGAACGCCGTGACGTTCGATGACCTCCTCACGCTTCCTGTTGAGCTGTTGTCACAGGATGAAGCATTGCGGAAGCGCATGAGTGATCGGTTCCAGTTCATCCTTGTTGATGAGTACCAGGACACCAACCGAGCGCAATACCAGTTCATCAAGCTGCTTGGCGGCGAGCATGCGAACGTCGTGGTAGTCGGCGACGATGACCAGTCGATCTACGGATGGCGCGGCGCGGACATCCGCAACATCCTCGACTTCGAACGGGAGTTCCCGGCCGCGCGCGTCGTGCGGCTCGAGGAGAACTATCGCTCGACGCCAAACATTCTCGAAGTTGCGAACGCCGCGATCAGCGCAAACATTGGTCGCAAAGGCAAGACGCTGCGCGCCACCCGGCCCGCGGGCGAGCGCGCTACTGTGGTCGCCACGCTCGACGACAGAGACGAAGCTGACTTTGTGGTACAGGAGATCATGTCGCGCATGTCGTCCGAGAATCGCACCGCTCGCGACTTCGCGATTCTCTACCGGACCAATGCGCAGAGCCGGACGATGGAGGATTCGCTGCGCAAGCATGCGCTCCCCTATCGGCTTGTGGGAGCAGTACGGTTTTATGATCGAAAGGAAATCCGCGATCTCATGGCCTACCTCAAGCTTATCGCGAACCCGTTCGACAACGAGGCATTCCGTCGCGCTGTTGCGGTCCCAAAGCGGGGGTTGGGCGATACCACGATCGAGACGCTGGCGGGCGTAGCGCAGGGCGCCGGAGTCTCGATGCTGGAAGCTGCGTCGCGACCCGATCTCGCATCAACAGTCCGTCCCGCCGCCCGCGCTGGACTCGTCGCGTTCGGCGATCTTATCGCGCGATTCCGTGAAATGGCGCGCGAAGCAAGCGTTGATGAGGTGCTGCGAGATCTGGTGGATACGCTCAAGTTCGGAGACTATCTCAAGGCGGATAGCCCGGAGCAGGCGCGCGACCGCATCGAAAACGTCGGCGCGCTTATAGACGGAGCCGCAGAGACAGTTGTGGATGACGGAGGCGAGGTGGGGCTCACTCCGCTGGACCATTTCCTCCAACGCGCAATGCTGGTTGCTGGTACCGACCAGCTTGACCCGTCCGCGGAAGCGGTCACGTTGATGACCATGCACAACGCGAAGGGCTTGGAGTACCGGGTCGTGTTCATCACGGGAATTGAGGACGGACTCTTTCCGACATCGCAGGCGTTCGACGACCCTGCCAAGATGGAGGAAGAGCGGCGCCTGTTTTACGTGGGGATCACACGTGCGGAGGAGAAGCTGTACCTGACGCACTCTGAGAGTCGCAGACGCAATGGCGAGATTGTGGGTGCGATCCCGTCCCGCTTTCTGAAAGACATTCCTGCCGGCATGCTGGAAGAACGCGGAACCATGCGCGCGAAGACCAGCGGGCGGCACTCATGGACTGATTCGGTTAGGCGCAAGACGCACGAGGTTCCTGAATGGCGCTCCGCGAAGCGCGACTGGGCAGCTGAATCGCAGGACGAACCCAGCTACGTGCGAGGCGAGCGAGTCCGCCATGCGACATTCGGGACCGGCACAATATCCGAAATCGGAGGCAATGGCCGCGACGTGAAAGCGACAATTGCGTTCGATGACGATGCCGTAGGGCAGAAGACGATCAAGTTGGCATACACCAAGCTCGAGCGGGAGTGAATCGATGGCCGTGAGTGAAACCGATGTGCGCAAGATCGCTGACCTCGCGCGACTGTCTCTCGTCGATCAGGATGTCGCTGCAGTGACGGCCCAGCTCAACAGCATCCTGTCGCACATGGACGTTCTTACCAAGGTTAATACCTCATCGGTCGATCTGCCAACAGACGCCGATGTCGATGGCGCCGCGTTGCGCGGCGACTCGGTCGCGCCGCATCCAATGAACACGACGGCTCCAGTGTTGGCACCGCAGTCGCGCGACGGATTTATCCTCGTTCCGCGGCTCGCAACGCACGAGGAGCTGTAATGCGGAATCTTCTCGACGCGGTCAATGAAAGCCTCGATCGTGCAACCGACGCTCGCTACGGCCCGAATGGCTTGAACATCGTCGTCGCGACGAACCGAAAGGCATCTTCCGCATGCGCGGAACAGGTTGCGTTGCAGTACGGCCGGGGCGACAATATGTCCATGCCCGGAGTCCCGATCGCCGTCAAGGACAACATCGCGACACTCGACATGCCCACCACCTGTGCGTCGCGCATCCTGGCCGGATACACCAGCCCGTACGAGGCGACCGCTATCACTAAGCTTCGTGCGAGCGGCGCTGTTGTCATCGCGAAAACGAACATGGATGAGTTCGCGATGGGCTCCTCGACCGAGACCAGCGCATACGGCCCCACACGCAACCCTATCGATCCGGAGCGAACC
The DNA here is from genome assembly GCA_041691775.1 of Gemmatimonadota bacterium. Lineage (GTDB taxonomy): Bacteria > Gemmatimonadota > Gemmatimonadetes > Gemmatimonadales > Gemmatimonadaceae > Fen-1247. Next base: position 247,907 of record JBEPUB010000001.1, on the reverse strand, counting down.
CCAGGTGGGTCGTCCGGCGGTTCAGCCGCCGCTGTCGCCGCTGGAATCACGGCCATCGCACTCGGCTCTGAGACCGGCGGAAGTGTCAGACAACCAGCGGCATTCTGCGGTGTCGTTGGGATCAAACCGACCTACGGGCGCATAAGCAGGTTTGGTCTTGTTGCATTCGGATCATCGCTGGATCAGATCGGTGTTTGCGCCCGGACGGTTCGCGAAGGCGCGGTTGCAACCTACGCGATGTCGGGACGTGATCCATACGATTCCACCAGTGCTGATCTGCCCGTCCCGATGAGTCCGCCAGATGTTCAGGCGTATCGGGGCAAGACACTGGACGGAGTCACAATCGGAATTCCTACCGAATACTTCCCGCCATCGTTGGATCCTGATGTACGCGCCCGATGCGACGTTGCGATCGAGGTGCTTCGCGGTCTTGGCGCGAAGATAGTCGAAGTATCGCTGCCGCACACGTCGCTAGCGATCCCGGTGTATTACATAATTGCGCCGGCGGAGGCTTCTTCCAACCTCGCGCGATTTGACGGCGTGCGTTACGGCCCCCGTGCAGCCGACACTGCCGACCTTCGCGCGATGTACGACGCCACGCGTAGCCGCGGCTTCGGCCCGGAGGTGCAACGACGAATCATGATAGGCACGTACGTTCTGTCACACGGTTACTACGACGCATATTACAAGAAGGCGCAGTCTGTGCGTGCATTGATCACCCGAGACTTCTCAGCCGTGTTTGCCACAGGTGTGGATGCATTGTTCACGCCGACCACGCCGACGCCCGCATTCCGACTTGGCGCCGTAACGGATCCGTACGAGATGTACATGAGCGACATTTTTACGGTAACGGCAAACTTGGCTGGTATCCCAGCCATATCCATTCCGATTGGCCGTGTTGGCGGACTTCCCATTGGGGGGCAGTTTCTCGCAACGCACTTCGACGAGCCACGCATGTTTCATGTGGCGGCGGCCCTGGAAGCGGCGCTCGGCGAGGAGGCGCACTCATGACGGACTGGAGCGAGAAATACGAGATGGTAGTTGGACTCGAGGTGCACGTTCAGCTCAAGACGCGCTCCAAGGCGTTTTGCGGTTGCTCGGCGGATTTTGGCGCACCGCCCAACGTCAATACGTGCCCGGTTTGTCTAGCGCTCCCGGGCGCGCTGCCGGCGATCAACGCTGAGGCGGTACGACTTGCGGTGCGTGCCGCAATTGCGCTGGAGTGCACCATCAACCTCAAGTCGGTGTTCGCGCGGAAGAACTACTTCTATCCCGATCTGCCGAAAGGCTACCAGATCTCGCAGTACGACCAACCGTTGGCGGTGAAGGGAACACTGCACGCGCGAATCCCCGGCGAGGCCGAACTGCACGACATCGCGATAACGCGCTTGCACATGGAAGAGGACGCCGGTAAGTCCGTACATGATCGCTATCCCCGCATGACCGCGATCGATCTGAATCGCGCTGGCGTGCCACTCATTGAAATCGTCTCAGAGCCCGATATGCGCTCAGCGGCCGAAGCTGGTGCATATCTGAGAACGCTCAAGCAGATTCTCGAGTATGCGGACGTCAGCGACGTAAGCATGGAAGAGGGAAGCCTGCGCGTGGATGCGAACGTGAGCGCACGCCTGCACGGCGCTACGGAGCTTGGAACCAAGACTGAAGTCAAGAACGTCAACTCGTTCGCCGCCGTCGAACGATCGCTTCAGAGCGAGTTCGAGCGCCAGTGCGCCGCTCTCGATCGCGGCGAGACGATCCGGCAGGAGACCATGTTGTGGGATGCCACGCATGGGACGGTGCGGCCGGCGCGGTCGAAGGAGGAGAGCCACGACTATCGGTACTTCCCCGATCCCGATTTGCCGCCGCTGGTCCTGGACCACGATTATGTGAAGCGCCTAAGACACTCACTTCCCGAGCTACCGCAACAGCTTCGTGAGCGTTTCAGAACACACTTCAACCTGAACAATGCAGAGCTAGAGGCTGTCACAGCGGAACCAGGGATTGCCGACTATTTCGAAGGCCTCGCGCGAGCGCACGGCGACGCGAAGCACGCAGCCAAGTGGATGATGGGTGAGCTTGCTGCCGCGTTGAACGAATCTGGCGTCAAGATACGGGACTTTCCGGTACACGCACCGCGCCTCGCAGAGTTGCTCGACATGGTTCGCGACGGAAAGCTTAGTCACACGGCGGCGAAAGCGGTGTTCGCGACGATGCGTACCTCCGGCAAATCGGCGCCGGTTGTTGCCGCCGAGATGAGCGTTACGCAGGTGGGCGACGACTCGCAGATCCAGCAGTGGATCGAAGAAGCCTTCACCGAGCTTCCCGATGAGACGGCACGTTTCCGCGCGGGCGAGAAAAAGTTGACTGGTGTTCTGGTGGGCGCGGTGATGAAGAAATCAAAGGGCCGCGCGGATCCGAAGAAGGTCAACGAACTTCTGGCGAAGTATTCGAGTTAAAAGGCGTTGTCCTCGCCGGAAACGTGGATCCACGGACGACGGAGCGACGCGCGCGCGCGGGAATGGCGACACTGTACGCTCTGGCTACTCCGCCGGATATATCGGCGCGCCGAGTTTCTTGTGGAAGTCCAACTGCGTTTCCGGCAGCCCGAACTCTCGGTCCGCTTCGTCCTGAATCGTTAGCTCACCGCCGCGACGCAGCGCGAGGCGGCGCACTTTCTTCGCATTTCTCAGGGCCACGTCACCCGACGGGTCCAACGCGTACGGGTCCGATGCGCTCATACGATTGAAGAGATCCATTATGAAGTCGTACGATCGTGTCATGTACGCGGAGACTTCATCGTTCTCGAGATCCCAGCGGCTTTTCTCAGAGATCAATTGAAATGCGCGCTGCCACGAATCGGTGTCAGTTACGTAAACCATCCCGCGAAATATTCTACGGTTGGTATGCGTGCTGAAGATGGTGGGGCTGAGAATGCGATCGAGATGTTCGTCCGCGCGCGAGTGGTCCAGGAGAATCAGCTCGCGCGCCTTGTGTGGTGAGTCGCCGCCGAGATGCGTCTCAAAACGACTTTCCCAGTAGCTGTGCCCGAGCGAGGAAGTGGTCGATGTGATGGTCAGCTGCTTTGGAACGAAATAGTTGTGCGCCACCGAGTCGGCCGCTAGATGCGCCAAGTAGCCGAGTGCGAATGCGCGCATACGACCGTCTGATGCGAGATCGTGGATCTCGTAACCAACCTTCCACGAGTGACAGTGCCGCCCCGCTTCGGCGTATTTTTTCGCGATGCTCGTGTCGGCGGCAATGGACCCGTAAAGAAAATCGTAGGGGAACGCTTCGAGCAATTCGGCGATCGATCCCGGCAACATGGACAGTGAGCGCAGCACAGCATCACCCAGGAAAACGTGGGTGCCGGGCGTCCAGGCGTGCGCTGTTCTGGGTGTGATGAGGAGCAGCAGTACCGTTACTACCGCTGCTCCCCGAATGCTAAATGCCCAGCCGCCGGCGCCGGCGGCGAATCGATTTGCGGAGATCCTGCAATTCCCCCGAGACAGTGTCCTCGATGGCCCCTTTGGCGGCCTCGAAATAATCGTGTAGCTGATCGCCGACACCCTCCAGCGACAGGTCTTCGGCCCATTCCTTCCCGCGGTCGTACCCGTGACGCGCACCCTCTGCCGCTTTGCTTGCCATCCGTGCGCCGGTTACGCCAGCGAGCGAAGCGAAGCGCGCCCCCTTTCCAGCCAGCTCCATTCCCCGCGCGAGCGAACTGCGCGATGCCGGGCGCCGGCTGCGGAAGAGCATTGTAACACCCACGCCAACCGTTAATCCGATCAGGGCCGCGGTAAGCAGGTCCAGATCTTCTTCATGCGAGCCCGCCGCGCCGCCGTGGCGCGTTCCGCGACCGGGTCGGGGCGTTCGTGCCGGACGAGCCGGATGCACTTCCGTTTCTGTCATCGCCATCGTCGAATTCCTCAGTGTTGTCGAAAACCTGCGCCAAGCCCACTCTCACGCCATGCACCGTCGAGGCGGTGTTTACGAACGCCGACTCTGCCTCTTCCTGCACGACTTCGATCAGCGCGTTGAACTCGTCAAGCCTCGCTTCTGCCTCCTTCACCGCCTTGAGGAGCCGCGCATTCGCGGCGGCCACGGTCTGTTGCACCTGACGCACGTCGCCCTTCACGATGGCGATTATCTCTCTCGCGTCCTCGGTGACGATGCTCGCGCTACGAACCAGCGGCGCCACATCCCCGTATACGCGATCGAGAAGCTCGTTCACCTTCTTGTACGTTTTCCTGAAGTTCCACGCTGCCGGAACCAGCGCTCCCGCTAGCATCAGGAGCGCAATCGTCATCAGCCCGCTGGCAACGGAGGTGATCTTTTCGAAGGTTCCGACGGCGGCCGGCACCTGTTTGGTGACCAGCGTGTCGGGCAGAACGTGTGCAGCCTGGATCAGCAGCGTTGTGACGTGCATCATGTCGTACATAGGCGCGATTGGTGCAAGGGAGGGGCCAGCCCTAGATACACCTGGATGGGCGTCCTTAAGGCCAACCGGGGCGTCTTGGCCCTATATTGTCGCCAATACCATGACCGCTGTCCAATACATCGTCGAGGGAGGACACAAGCTGCATGGCAGCATCCGTCCCTCCGGAAACAAGAACGCCGCTCTCCCGATAGTCGCCGCTTCGCTGCTTTCGCGCAACCCGGTGCGACTGACCAACGTCCCGCGAATCCGGGACCTTGAGACCCTGGTCGAGCTCGTTCGCTCGGTCGGCGCTTCTGCCGAATGGTCCGACCGGAACACGTTGGACATTTCCGCGCCAGATTTGCGTCCTCAACGCATAGACCCGGCCCTCAGCGTCCGCATCCGAGCGTCCATTCTTCTAGCCGCGCCGCTTCTCGCGCGCTGTGGCAACGTGACGCTCCCGGCGCCGGGCGGCGATGTGATCGGCCGGCGGCGGCTCGACACGCATTTCCTTGCGATGTCGCAGCTCGGCGTGCGCGTCACGGATGAGGATGGCTACAAGATGGCAGTCGATCGTCTCGTCGGCGCAGATGTCTTTCTGGACGAGCCGAGCGTCACGGGCACGGAGAACGCGCTAATTCTTGCCGCCGCGGCGGAGGGAACGACGATCCTGCGCAATGCGGCGAGCGAGCCACACGTACAGGATCTCGCGCACTTTCTGGTTGCCCTTGGCGCTCGCATCGATGGGATTGGCACCAACACAATCACGGTGCACGGCGGCAGCTCGCTCGGTGAGACAGCGGTCACCCACGCGATCGGACCCGATCACATCGAAGTCGGCTCGTTCATCGGACTCGCCGCCGTCACGCACTCGGAGATTCGCGTGGTTGACGCGGGAGTGGAACATCTCCGCTCGACGCTCATGGGCTTCGAGCGTCTCGGAATCCATTGTCGCATAGCGGGACGCGACCTGCTAATCCCGGGCGATCAGGAAATGCGCATCCAGAAAGACTTCGGCGGCCACATTCCAAAGCTGGAAGACCAGCCGTGGCCGGCTTTCCCGGCGGACACCATGTCTATAGCGATTGTCGCGGCGACTCAGTGTGACGGTGTGATTCTGATACACGAGAAGATGTTCGAGTCGCGACTCTTTTTCGTTGATCGACTTATTGGAATGGGCGCCAACATAGTGCTGTGCGATCCGCATCGATGCATAGTCAGCGGACCTAGTTCGCTGCGCGGCTCGACAATGGAATCACCAGATATTCGCGCCGGCATGGCCATGCTGCTCGCGGCCATGTGCGCGCACGGAAAGAGCACCATCAACAACGTAACGCAGATCGAGCGCGGCTACGAGCGAATCGACGAGCGCCTCAACGCACTCGGCGCGCACATAAGCCGCGTTGACGAACGGCGGCACGAGGCATAGTGTCGCAGCTACCGCGAAGCGTCATTCCCGCGAAAGCGGGAGCCCCTTCCGATCGCATCGATTCTGAGCACGTGGACGAGTTCTCGGAACTTGGCGTTCTCGCCTTCACCACAACGAGAGCCGCGGGCACGTTTGGTCTCGCAGGGACCGATCCTGTCGGCGAAGTAATGGGCCGATGGTCGGCACTGCTCACCGGCATAGGCGCGCGCGGTATCTGCGTGGCGCCCCAGGTTCATGGCGATACCGTCCTGCCCCATGTCACACCGTGGGATGGGTTCCTGAGAACCTCGCCGGCCGATGGTCACGCCACCCAGGAACGCGGCCTCGCACTCGCGGTAACCATCGCAGATTGCGCTCCAGTCTTTCTGGCGCATCCCTCCGGTGCGATCGCAATAGTTCACTCCGGCTGGCGCGGCACCGAAGCCCGCATCGTTCATCAAGCAATCCGGGTGCTCGGCCGTGCCGGCCTCGCGCCAGACGAGATCAACGTCCACATCGGGCCCGCCATATGCGGACGCTGCTACGAAGTCTCCGCAGAGGTCCGCGCCAGACTGACCGGCGAGGCCTCAAACCGGCCGGGAAACGTGGACATCCGCTCACTGATCGCGGAGCAGGCAAGTAGCGCGGGCGTAACGAGGATATCGGTGTCCCCGGCATGCACACGTTGTGACAATTCGACCTTCTTCTCGCACAGGGCTGGCGACACCGGTCGCCAGATCGCCGTAATCGTTGCAAAACAGTAGTTTCCGAGATATATTTCCAGGTTCCCGTAGAACTGTTCAGCCCACCCTTTTACCCAGCAAATGCCCGAAACCGAAACCTTAACCGGCACGACCGACCACGCGCTCACAGCGCGGGAGAAGCGCGACATGCAACGCGCGCAGCTCCGGCCGCTTGCCAACCTTCGCCCCGAGCTGTACGACGAAGACGACTATTCGACGGACGAACTCGAAGCAATGATGGCGATGTACAACGGAACCATGGCGTCGATCGAGGAGGGCGAGATCGTGAGTGCCAAGGTCCTCGATATTCGCGACAACATGGTGATCCTTGACATCGGCTTCAAGTCAGAGGGTACGATCCCTCTGGAAGAGTTCAAGGACATGCCAGATCTCAAGCCCGGCGACGAAGTCGAAGTTCTCCTCGAGCATCTCGAGGACATGGAAGGATCGGTTGTCCTTTCCAAGAAGAAGGCCGACTTCATGCGCGTCTGGGAACGTATCCGCGTTGCCTACGAAAGCGACCAGCCGGTGGCCGGCATTCTCACCAAGAAGATCAAGGGCGGTGTCGTCGTCGATCTCATGGGTGTGGACGCCTTCCTTCCGGGGTCGCAGATCGCACTTCGCCGCGTTCCGAACGTGGACGAACTGCTCGGTCAGACTTTCGACTTCAAGATCATCAAGCTCAACAAGCGCCGCCGCAACATCGTCGTTTCGCGCCGGGTGATTCTCGAGCAGGAGCGCGCCGGCAAGCGCGAGCGCTTGATGAAGGAGCTTCAGAAGGATCAGATCCGAAAGGGTATCGTCAAGAACATCACCGACTTCGGCGCATTCATCGATCTCGGCGGCGTGGACGGACTGCTCCACATCACGGACATGTCGTACGGTCGCGTCACCCATCCGTCCGAGATGGTGCACATCGGCCAGGAACTCGAGGTCAAGGTTCTCGACATCGATTGGGAGCGCGAGCGCATCTCACTCGGCCTCAAGCAGCTCCAGAGCTATCCGTGGCAGGACGTCGCCGAGAAGTATCCGGTCGGTACGCGTGTCTCGGGCAAGGTTGTTTCCATCACCAACTACGGTGCGTTCATCGAGTTGGAGCCCGGTATCGAAGGACTGGTGCACATCAGCGAGATGAGCTGGACTCGCAACGTGCGTCATCCAAGCAAGATCGTTGCAATTGGTGAGGCGATCGAAGCAGTAGTCTTGAAGGTCGATCCGTCGGAAGAGAAGATCTCGCTCGGCATGAAGCAGACCGAGGAAGATCCGTGGATGACGCTGCCTCAGCGTTACCCAATCGGTATGCGCCTGACCGGCAAGGTTCGCAACCTCACTAGCTTTGGTGCATTCGTCGAGATCGAGCCGGGCATCGACGGCCTGATTCACGTGTCCGACATGAGCTGGACGCGTCGCGTGCAGCATCCGTCGGAAGTGATCAAGAAGGGCGATACGGTTGACGTGGTGGTGCTCAACATCGATCCCGAGAACAAGCGCATCTCGCTCGGCCTCAAGCAGGCGATCGAGGATCCGTGGCTCCGCATTGGTGAGACGTATCCGGTTGGTACCGAGCTGCGTGGTCACGTCGTGCGCTTGATGGACAAGGGCGTGGTCGTGGACATCGGCAACGACATCGAAGGATTCGTTCCGAACAGCCAGCTCAACTTCGGTAACCCGGTCAACAGCCCAGCAGACATCGTGTACGAAGCGATGAATCTGGACCTGCGGGTGCTCGAGGTCGATCCGATCCATCGCCGCATCGTACTCGCAGTGACGGCAATTCCAGAAGAGCAGCCGCCGCGTCCGGCGGAGCCGAGCAAGGTGATTCCGATGGAAACCGAAGAGTACAGCGTATCGGATTACGCAGCCGATATCCCTGCCGTTCTTCCGGCAGCATACGACGAAGAGTAAATAATGACGATGCGCGATAGGCTCGCGCTTCTGGAGCAACGCCGCGCCGAGTCTGAACTCGGTGGCGGCGTTGCTCGCATAGAGGCCCAGCACAAAAAGGGAAAGCTCTCTGCGCGTGAACGGATCGATCTGCTTCTGGACGAGGGCTCGTTCACGGAGCTGGACCGGTTCGTTGTCCATCGCAGCACCGACTTCGGCCTGGAAGAGCAGAAGTACTACGGCGATGGGGTGATCACCGGCTGGGGCCGCATCAACGGACGGCTGGTGTACGTGTTCTCGCAGGATTTCACCGTGTTCGGTGGCTCACTCTCGGAGTCGTTCGCCGAGAAGATCGTGAAGGTGATGGACCTTGCAATGCGTAACGGCGCGCCGATGATCGGCCTGAACGATTCGGGCGGCGCGCGCATTCAGGAAGGCGTGGTGTCGCTTGGCGGCTACGCCGAGATATTCTTGCGCAACACGCTCGCGTCCGGAGTGATTCCGCAGGTATCGGCGATACTGGGACCGTGCGCTGGTGGCGCAGTTTACTCGCCGGCCATCACGGACTTCACGTACATGGTGCGCCATACGTCGTACATGTTCGTGACAGGACCGAACGTCGTGAAAACCGTAACGCACGAAGACGTAACGATGGACGAGCTTGGTGGCGCTGATACCCACGCCATGAAGTCGGGTGTGTCGCATTTCACGTCCGACAGCGAGCCCGAGTGCATAGCCTCGATTCGCGATCTCATGCGCTACATCCCGTCCAACAACGTGGACGAGCCACCGCGCGGCGCTGGTACCGATCCCAGCGACCGTCGCGACGAGGCGTTGCTGGATATCGTCCCGGATAACGCAAACAAGCCGTACGACATGCACGATGTGCTTCGGCGCGTTATCGACGACGGCGAATTCTACGAGGTGCAGCGTGATTACGCGGAGAACATCATCTGCGGTTTCGCACACCTTGGTGGGTTCAGCGTCGGGATTGTAGCGAATCAACCAGCGATGCTTGCCGGCGTTCTTGACATCAACGCGTCGGTCAAGGCTGCGCGGTTCATCCGCTTCTGCGATGCGTTCAATATTCCAATCGTGACGTTTGAAGACGTGCCCGGTTTTCTACCTGGCGTTGGCCAGGAGCACGGTGGCATCATCAAGCACGGCGCCAAGCTCCTGTTCGCGTACTGCGAGGCGACGGTGCCGAAGCTCACGGTGATCACGCGCAAGGCTTACGGTGGTGCGTACGACGTAATGAGCTCCAAGCACATTCGCGGTGACTTCAACGTTGCGTGGCCCACCGCTGAGATCGCCGTAATGGGACCGAAGGGCGCGGTTGAGATTCTCTTTCGGAAGGACATCTCCGACAGCGCCGATCCGGCGGCGGCGACTGACGAGAAGATCGCCGAGTACGTGGACAAGTTCGCGCATCCGTACATCGCTGCGGGCCGCGGCTACATAGATGACATCATCGATCCGCGTGACACTCGCCCAGCCTTGATCAACGCACTCGAGAGCCTGCGCGGAAAGCGCGACAAGAACCCGCCCAAGAAGCACGGGAATATCCCGCTCTGATGTTTGATTCTGTTCTAATCGCGAACCGCGGTGAAATTGCGCTGCGTGTAATCCGTGCCTGTCGCGAGCTCGGTGTGCGTTCCATCGCTATCTACAGTGATGCGGATGCGGCTGCGCCGCATGTACGAGCGGCTGATGCCGCTGTAAATATCGGGCCGCCGCCGTCGTCGCAGAGCTACTTACTCGGCGATCGGATAATCGAGGCCGCTATCAGCCAAGGCGCGCAGGCGATTCACCCCGGGTACGGTTTCCTTTCTGAGCGCGAGTGGTTCGCGCGCGCGGTGCGCGACGCGGGCCTGGTGTTCATCGGACCGCCGGCAGAAGCCATCGCCGCCATGGGAAGCAAGACTGCGGCGCGCACGCTTGCAGTGGCGCACAATGTACCTGTGGTGCCAGGCACAACCGAGTCGATCCCGGATGCTGCGAGCGCAGCCAAGATCGCGGCGGAGTTTGGCTATCCTGTGCTGCTCAAGGCAGCGGCAGGTGGCGGCGGCAAGGGAATGCGCGTTGTCCGCGAAGCGTCGGAGCTTACCTCGTCCTTCGATTCGGCACGACGGGAGGCGAAGAATGCATTCGGCGACGACGCGGTTTATCTCGAGAAGTATGTCGAAGGCCCGCGCCACGTCGAGATCCAGATCATCGCGGATATGCACGGTAACGTCGTGCATCTTGGCGAGCGGGAATGCTCTGTTCAGCGCCGTCACCAGAAAATGATTGAAGAGGCGCCGAGCGTCGCTGTGAGTCCGGCGCTTCGCGCAGAGATGGGCGCGACTGCAGTGCGCGCGGCGCGCGCCGCGGGCTATGTGAATGCTGGCACCTGCGAATTTCTGCTGGACCGGGATGCCAAGTACTACTTCCTGGAGATGAATACGCGACTACAGGTCGAGCATCCTGTGACTGAGCTCGTAACGGGAATCGATCTGGTGCAGTGGCAATTACGTGTCGCTTCGGGGGAGCCACTCGGATTCGCCCAGGAGGATATCAAGCCCACAGGTTGGGCGATGGAGTGCCGAATCACGAGTGAGGATCCGGCGAACGACTTTCTACCATCAACGGGGCGCATTTCGTATCTGCAACTCCCGTCCGGGCCGGGTGTGCGGTGGGACGGTGGAATCGAGACTGGCAGCGACGTTTCCCTGCATTACGATCCCATGCTCGCCAAGTTGATAGTGCACGCGCCGACGCGCGATCTTGCCATTGAGCGCATGCACCGCGCATTGTCGGAGCTTGTCGTCACCGGCATTGAGACGTCGCGTGAATTTCATCTACGGGTGATGGAAGACGCCGAGTTCCGCGCTGGCGCGATCGAGATCCAGTGGTTGGAGCGGAGGCTCGCATCGCTCACGTCCGACGCGGGGACCGAAGACGGTGTCCGGCTCGCGGCGCTGGCTGGTGCGCTGTTGGCGGAGTCTGAGTCGGGCGCGCGCGCCAATTCGATCCCGGCGGAAGCAATCACTGTTTCGGCCTGGCAGCGCGTTGCCAGGCTCGAATCGCTCGGCTAGTGTCGCGTACCGTAAGTCTTGCGATCGATGCCATCGCTGCGGGAGGCGACGGTGTGGCGCGCAGCGATGGGCTTGTGGTGTTCGTTCCGCGCACTGCACCGGGAGACGTGATCACCGCGAGCATCGCTGGAAAGGGTCACTTCGCACGCGGCTCACTGCGCACTATCCTCCGCCCGTCACCCGATCGCATTGATCCTCCGTGTCAGCACTATACGCGTGAACGCTGCGGAGGGTGTCAGATACAGCACATGACCTATGCCTCGCAACTTGGTGCCAAGCAACGCATCATCGCCGATGCGATGACGCGGATCGGCAAGCGCGAGATTGTGCCCCCGGAAGTGACCCCCAGCGAAAATGAATGGCGCTATCGCGCCAAGCTAACGCTCGCGATGCGACGCCGCTCCGGGGGCTGGATCGCGGGACTTCATCCCTACGATGATCCAGGTCGGGTATTCGCCCTGGCCGACTGCCCCATTACCGACCGTCGTGTCGTAGCCGCGTGGCGCGAGATTCTCGCGGCGTCCGAGTTTCTTCCTGAAGCGTCTTCTCTCCGCGGGAGCGTGCGTTGGGACAACGATGGTCCGGCGTTCGTGCTAACAGGTGGCACGAGATGGACCAATCACGCCAAGTTCTTCGACGCGATTCCCACGCTGTCCGCACTCTACTGGGAACCTGCGGAATCGGCACGGCAGCTGCTCGGTGATCGTCGCACTAAGGTGACTCCTGCAGCTTCCTTCGCGCAAGTGAATCCCGTTGTCGCGACTGGCTTGCGCGAGTATGTGAAGAGCAAGGTCATGGAGTTTAAGCCGAAACGTGTGATAGACGCGTACTCGGGCGCCGGCGAGCTGTCGGCCGCGCTGGTTGCGGTTGGAGTCGCGGTTACGGCCATAGAGCTCGACTCCGATGCCGCGCGTTGGGCTGAGCAGCGCCTGCCGCCGCCGTCACGCTCGATAGCTGGCCGAGTTGAAGAAGCACTTCCGCGCGTTGGCCCGGCCGATGTCGTGGTCGTAAACCCACCGCGCAGCGGATTGCACGGCGACGTTACGGAGTACCTCGGAGCGATGTCGGGAACGCGTGCCATAGTGTACGTGAGCTGTGACCCGGCAACGCTTGCGCGCGATGTTGCAAGGCTCCCCCGCTACGACATCCAATCGATTCGTGCGTTCGACATGTTCCCTCAGACGGCCCACGTAGAGACGGTCTGTGTGCTGATCCCAGGCGTGCCAGATACTCAGGAATTACTATGAAATTTCTTGTTGACGTGAACGGCGTGCGTCGCGCAGTCGTTACCGAGAAGGAATCGGCTACAATCGACGGCGCCGGTGACGCCGCGACCCTCGATACTAGCTCCGGCTCTCCCGTGCGCACTCTTCGCGTTGGCGATCGCTCCGTGCGGGTCATCGTACATGCGCGCGAAGGGAAGGGCCGGTACGCGCTGGACATCGATGGCCATCGCTATCACGTCGAGGCGCTTGGCGAACGAGCCCGTGCGATTCGGGAATTGGCAGCACGCTCCGCTCCGCCTGGTGGTCCCGCGCCTGTAGTTGCTCCAATGCCGGGGCTCGTCGTGCGCGTGAATGTCACCGTGGGTGACACGGTCGTTGCGGGGCAGGGCGTCCTTGTGATGGAAGCAATGAAGATGGAAAACGAGCTGCGCGCGTCCGCAGCAGCGACGGTGAAATCGGTGCGTGTCACTCAGGGTACGGTGGTCGAGAAGGGGATGGTGTTGATCGAGTTGGAGTAGGATACGGTCGTGCCGATATAGAACGCATCGAACATCGCTCCGCGCATGTCGCGCGCTACGTTGCGCCTCAAACGCAGCAAAGCCCGGCGGGAATATCCCGCTGGGCTTTGCTGGTCAATTGGAGTCCGCGCGACTTACGGAGTCGTCGTGATGTTGGTGCTGTATTTTGAGTTTATCGCGGCCGCGAGGCTAGCGACGAGGGCCTTGTTCGCGACGACAGTCGGATGTATTCCGTCGAGCGAGATGCATGCGCCAAACGGCGCAGTTGCGTTTGCGAGATTGGGGACGGTGCTGATGCAACCGCTTGCCTTGAGCGACAGGAGCAATGGGTTTGGGTCGTAGTATGCCCATCCATTTGCCGTAGCAAGACTCTGGATGTATGTATTGTACCCGGCAATCGTCGCCGCAAGGCTTGCTTGCTCGGTCGAGTCAACGACGAAGATGTCGCCGACCGGTGTAGTAGGAATCGAATTCTTTGCGCACCCAATCACGCGCGGATGCGTGCCGGCGTTCATCTGGCCAAGAATCTGGATGGAGAGAAGAGCCTGGTTGCCCGGTGAGGTGAGGCAGTTCGGCAGGACGGTCGTTGTACCGCCAGCGAACTGATCGAATCCGGCCTTGAATGCAGGATTCTGCAAGGCGGCAACAGGAAACAGCGCCGGTACCGCCGTGACGTTGAGAACGCCGATTAGAACCGCGCCCTTAAGCGTCGGGATCCCCTTTAGTCCCGTTACCATCGCCGCGTAGCTTGTCTGGAACGATGTCTGCGATGTCACGCCCGGCGTCACGCCGGGGGTCGGCACGAGAAGACCGGAAATTGCCGCTGATAGCACGTCGTTATTCCCAATCCATGCGGAAACGAACGTAGGGTTGGCGTCGGCTGCCTTGGCAACCTGAGTCTTTCCTCCAAGTATGAACGTAGTAAGCGCGTTCGAGGAAGCAGTCGTGACGCCTGTGGGATCGACGGCTAACGCACCCGGCACACCGACGTTATTCAGCGCACGGGTGATGGAGCTGGGACTACGCAACGCGCAAGTCGAGCCAGTTCCACCCGCGAGTCGTGCCTGCGTCTGGAAGTTGACGACCGGAGGCGGGCAGCCGGGCAGCGCGAGCGATGGGTAGGCGTAGCGCGTTTTCATTGCCTGCGCGAGAAGCGAAGGATAGCTGAGCTGCTGGGTGCTGTCGTTGATCCCGCCGGACTGATATCCGGCGGTAAGGCTGTTGCCCAACGCGACGTAGCTCGTGAAGAGCGAGTTGACCGGCACTGGTGCGGGAACAACCGCCGTAGGACCGTTATCGGCGCACGCCGCGGTCAACGTGGCGATAGTCGCAACCGCGACCGCGCGGATCATATTGCTGGATCGAATCATCGGATTCAAGCGCGGTTAAAAGGTGACATTGAGAGCGGCCGAAATCACGTCGGCCTTGAGTGCGTACGCGCCGGTGTTGAGCTGCGAGATGCCCTGAGATGCATCAGTGCGCTCCGCAGTGCGTCCGCGACGTCCGGGCGTATTCACGTGCAAGTATCCGATGTCGAGCTTGTACATGCTGGTTACGGGAATCCCAAGTCCAGCCGAGAAATTGCGGCGGTTCATGTCGGGCAGTAGCGGCGATACCGTGACGTCCGGGGCTGGACTATTCGCGAAGCTATATCCAACGCGGCCGATCCACGAACCGAGCTGGTGCTCGGCGCCGAAACGGAATGCCCACGAGTCGTTGTATTGCTCGAGTAATACGCGGCTGTTCGCCTTGGCCGGCCCATTGAACGCGACCGGAAGAGTTTGGAACTCGGACCACCCGAGGCGCGTAATGTCTGCCGATAGCTTCGTCCCTTGAAACCCGTTGTATCCGAACCCGCCTTGCAACTGCCACGGGTGCACGATCTGGGATGACCCGCTCTGGCTGACAAGTGCACCGCCGGCGGCGGTGGAGAACTGCGAGGCGAGCAGCGCGTCTATTGGGATTGCGCTGGCCGGATTCACCGGATTGTTCGCGGGCAGTGTGAGGCCCGTCGGTATCTGCACGAACGTCGCCTTCGCATTGCGGTAGTTGAACGTGAGCGCGGACAGATAGCGTGCACCCATTGACCATGCGCCAAACTTGCCGTGAACTCCAACATTGTAGCCCATTGCGTTGGACGTGCCGTGGAACTTGGCGCGGGCGAACTCTGTCTGCGCGGCGATGCCGAGCTGGCCAAAAGTTATACCCGGCGCGACCGTCTGCTGTGAAAGGTCAACGGACTGCGTCAGATCGACTGTGGAGTGCCCGAATACAGGCCCTCCACCAATCGACCAGTTGTCGTTCGCCTGCCAGGCGATGTTCGGCTGTATGTAGACGGACTGGAGTGCCGCACGAAGCGCCGAGAAACGGCCAGGGAAGTCGTCTTGCCATTGCGACGTTAGACCGTAGGGCACATACACGCCGAGCCCGATTGACGCCTGGCCGATGCGCATCGCGGCGAAGCCGGCCGGGACTGCCGCCGGCTGGATGTTGCTGTTGTACGTGCGGCCGGTGCTGTCCTGCCGGAAGGCGCCACTGACTGCAACTATGCTCGCGCCGACGCTAAGGGACTTGCCAGTGAGCTCGGCCGCGGCGGCGGGGTTCCAATAGATTGTGGATGCATCATCACAGGGCGATCCCGTGACGGCAAATCCGCGCGAGACCGCGCACGTGCCGACCTCGTTGAGCCCGAATCCCTGGGCGGATGCCGAAGCGGCTGGAAAGCACACGGCAATGGCCAGGAGCCATCGCGAGTGAACGGGGTGCGACATGGGAAGCCTCATGCTCGACTTTGGTGAGAAAGGTGAGTTTCGGGATCGCCAGCTAGCTGGACGCCGGGCTTATTGCATGGTGGGTAGGTTGAGTATACCACTGAGCCCGGGGAGCCGCCAGACGACCTTCCGGCTTGGATTCCGGCTCGGATTGACTAAAGCGTGAGTGGCGCATAACTTAGAAGGCTGTCGCATTTCGTAATCGATTATCTCCCAAATGAAGACTTTCTCCTCCACCCCGACTGATATCGTCCACGATTGGTACATCGTGGATGCGGAAGGCATGGTGCTAGGGCGGCTGGCCACAGAAGTGGCACGTGTCATCCGCGGTAAGCACAAGCCGACCTTTACGCCCCACATGGATGGTGGTGACCACGTCATTGTGATCAACGCCTCGAAGGTAAAGGTCACGGGTCGCAAGGCGGAGCAGAAGCGCTACTTCCGGCACACTGGCTACATGGGTCACGAACGTTTCACGACCTTCGAAGACATGATCGGCAAGCATCCCGAGCGCGTCATCGAGCATGCAGTCAATGGCATGCTTCCGAAGACCGCGCTGGCTCGTACGCACATGCGCACCAAGCTCCGCGTTTACCCGGGTGCAACACACCCGCACAAGGCACAGCAGCCCAAGCTGCTGACCATAACCACCAAGTAAGCATGCCTGTAGAAGGAACAATCCATACGATCGGCCGCCGCAAGGAAGCTGTCTGCCGCGTGTACATCAAGGCTGGCTCGGGCAAGTGGCTCGTGAACGGCCGCACGCTTGGCGATTACTTCCCCCGTCCGGCGCACGTCTCAACCATTCAGCAGCCATTCGCGGCAACCGATATGCTCGGGCGCTATGACGTGACTGCCAACATCGATGGTGGCGGACTTTCGGGTCAGGCTGGCGCGCTGCGTCTCGCGATTGCTCGCGCACTCGTGAAAGAAGACGAAACGCTCAAGCCAAAACTTCGCGGTCTCGGCTTCCTCACTCGCGACGCGCGCGTCGTCGAGCGCAAGAAGCCAGGTCGTCCGAAGGCGCGCAAACGGTTCCAGTTCTCCAAGCGTTAGTACGTCGCAGTTTTAGGGGTCGGCCCCAACCGGCCGCCCCCAACCCCTCATCCTCCCCGAGCTTCGACGGGTGCCGGCTTTGTCCGGTCGTCGCGGTGCTGACGGGAGGAGACGACATCAACCAAGCAAGGAATAATTAGAATGTCCCAGCCCAATCTCGAGCAGTTGCTCGAAGCCGGCGTTCACTTCGGCCATCAGACGCGCCGTTGGAACCCGAAGATGCGCAGATTCATATTCGCCGAGCGCAACGGCATCCATATCATCGACCTCCAGAAGACCTTGCGCCAGCTCGAGCTGGCACAGAAGCTCGTGCGCGAAGTAGTCGCGCGCGGCGATCAGGTCCTCTTCGTTTGCACCAAACGCCAGCTTGTGCCGATCGTCAAGGCGGAAGCCGAGCGTTGCGGCGCAATGTTCGTCACCGAGCGTTGGCTCGGCGGCCTCCTCACGAACTTCCAGACTGCAAAGAAGCAGCTGCGTAAGCTCAAGGATCTCGAGTCAGGAATCGAAGGTGGCGGCGACTTCGCGAACTACACGAAGAAAGAACAGCTTATGATGACGCGCCAGCGCGACAAGCTTGCCAAGAATCTTTCTGGCATCAAGTCGATGACACGTCTCCCGGGGCTCATGTACGTGATCGACTCCAAGAAGGAGCGCATCGCGGTCGCCGAAGCCAACAAGCTCGGCATCCCGATCGTCGCCCTCGTGGACACGAACGCGGATCCGGACCTGATTACGGTGCCGGTGGCGAGCAATGACGACGCGATTCGCGCGGTAGAGCTCATGACGGCATCCATCTCCGACGCAATCATCGATGCGCGTCGCGAAGCGCCAGTACGCACTGAAGTCGAGGAAGCGGAATCGTACACGTATAGCTCCGACCGCGGTGCAGAGCCTGAGGCCGGCGATGAGCGTCGTCGCCGTCGTCGCCCGCGCCGTCGTCGCGCAAATCAGGAAGCGATCGCTGCCCGCCTTAAGGGAGCCCCAGGCGCCGACGGCGAAGCTGCTGCGGCAGAAGATGGTGACGGAGGCGATAGCGCGGGCGCAGGCGATAGCGGGGACACTGGCGGCAGTGGCGCGGAACCGGCCGCCGAGTAGTTGCGACCGACCTACCTTGAACGCCGCCGCGGATCACCTCGGCGGCGTTCGTTTGACAGACACCGACAATAACCAACCGAAGGCCAACGATGTTTACAGCTAAAGACGTGCAGGCCCTCCGCCAGCGAACCGGCGCGGGGATGATGGAATGCAAGAAGGCGCTCGAAGAGATGGGTGGGGATATGGAGAAGGCGGTTGACCATCTGCGTACCAAGGGCATTGCCAAGGCGGAGAAGCGTACCGGTAAGCAGACCAGCGAGGGTCTCATCGGCAGCTACATCCATCACAACGGCAAGGTTGGCGTCATGGTAGAGATCAACTGCGAGACCGACTTCGTGGCTCGCACCGACGATTTTAAGGAGCTTGCCCGCGAGATCGCCCTGCATATCGCGAGCGCTTCCCCGGTAGCAGTCGATAAGGACGGCGTCTCCGCCGAGCTGGTCGAGCGCGAACGCGCTATCTTCGAGGAGCAGGCCAAGGCGAGTGGTAAGCCGGACGCCATTATTCAGAAGATGGTCGAGGGCAAGGTCGAGTCCTATTACAAGGAAGTCGTACTGCTTTCACAGCCGTACGTTCGCGAGCCTAAAAAGACGATCGGCGATTTGATCAAGGAAGCGTCCGCCAAGCTCGGTGAGCACATCCAGGTCCGTCGCTTCACACGCTACCAACTCGGCGAGGAGTAAAAGCGATTGACCGGTCCCAAGTTACGCCGCATTCTGCTCAAGCTCTCCGGTGAAGCACTCGCCGGAGAGAAGGGCTTTGGTTTCGATTTTGACGTGATCTCGGGCTACGCCAACGAGATCAAGAATGTGGTTGATGCTGGGGTCGGCGTCGGACTCGTCATTGGTGGTGGCAATATCGTTCGCGGTGCGCAGATATCGCGAATGGGAATGGATCGAGTAGCCGCCGATTACATGGGCATGCTGAGCACTGTCGTTAATTCACTTGCGATGCAGGACGTGCTCGAGCGAATAGGCGTCGACACGCGCGTGATGACGGCGATTCGAATGGAAGAGATTGCCGAGCCGTACATCAGGCGTCGCGCACTGCGCCACTTCGAGAAAGGCCGCGCAGTGATATTCGCGGCTGGTACCGGAAATCCGTATTTTTCCACCGACACGGCGGCCGCGCTGCGCGCGATTCAGATGCGTGCTGACGTCATCATCAAGGCTACCAGCGTGGACGGCGTTTACTCCGCTGATCCAAAGCGTGATCCAACGGCGGTTCTGTACGAAACGATTTCGTACAACGACGTGATGCAACGCGAGCTCGGTGTCATGGATCAAACAGCGGTGACGTTGTGTAAGGAGAACAGCTTACCGCTCATCGTGCTGAACATAAACCATCCGGGAGCGATCATGAAAGCCGTTCTCGGTGAACCAGTGGGGACGCGCGTATCATGATGACGATTCCTGAGATTGTTAAGGACGCACGTACGTCGATGGACAAGGCGATCGAGAACTCCAAGCGCGAATTTGGCTCCATCCGCTCGGGCAAGGCCTCACCGAACATGCTCGACACGGTTCGAGTCGACGTATATGGACAGCAGATGCAGTTGAATCAGGTTGCCAGCGTCAGCTCGCCTGATCCACGTTCGCTAGTTGTCACGCCGTACGACAAGGGCCAGCTCAAGGCGATCGAAAAGGCGATCCGCGAATCGGATCTCGGTCTCGATCCGAGCACGCAGGGCGGCCTCATTCGTGTGCCTCTCCCTTCGATGAACGAGCAACGCCGCAAGGACCTGGTAAAGGTCGTTCACAAGCTGGCGGAGGACGGGCGCATCGGAATCCGCCACGCGCGAACCGACGGCCGCGAAAAGCTCAAGAAACTGGACAAGGTTTCTGAGGACGAAGTGAAGGTCGCCGAGAAGGATCTGCAGAAGATCCATGACGAGCATATGACCCAGCTTGAGTCGCTGCTCAAGGCGAAGGAAGCGGAAATCATGGAAGTCTGACGCTAGTGGTGTCAGAACTCTCCCGACGTATTCTCTTCGCGGTAATTGCCGCACCCGCCGGTATAGCGTTTATCTACCTTGGCGGACCGTTTCTCACGACGCTGCTGTCTGTCATCGCTGCGTTGGGTGCGTGGGAGTTCTGCCGGATCGCGCGCGCGTCGGGCGCGGAGCCATTCGATGCCGTCGCGATCGCTGCGTCGGCAGCGGTGCCGCTGGCGGTTTACGGAGTACATCTTCGTCTGCTCGCACCCACCTGGACCCACGTCCTCGTTGCAATACTGGCCGTGTTCACCGCAACGGTGTTCATGCGCGGAACGACTGGGCGCCCGCTGTTGGCGGCTGCTACTACCGTATTTTGTGTCGCATATGTCGGGTCGATCGCGTACGTGTATGAGTTGCGGTTTGACGACTATGTGGTATCAGCGGTCGGCGGAACCGTGCTCGTCATGTTTCCGATACTACTCACCTGGGCGACTGATGTTGGTGCGTACGCGTTCGGTCGCCTGTTTGGCTCCCACAAGTTGATGCCATCGGTGAGCCCAGGAAAGACGATCGAAGGCGCCCTGGGCGGGTTGTTGCTCTCTATCGTGATTGGATGGCTATACGTTCGGTTTCTGCTGCATCCTCTGGCGCAACTTGCGATGTTACCACTCGCGACCATCGTCTTCGCCTCAAGTATCAGCATAGTTGCGCAGATCGGCGACCTTGCCGAATCGCTGCTCAAGCGCGAGGCCGGAGTTAAGGATAGTTCGACGATAATCCCGGGTCATGGCGGTGTGCTCGACCGTTTCGACAGTCTCCTGTTCGTGCTGCCGGTCGCCGCGTTGCTGTTGCACAGTCTTTTGATCGCGGCACCGGTGTGAGGCAGCAAGGCGTCGCGATACTCGGTTCGACTGGATCGATCGGTACAGCGACGCTTCGGGTTCTTGCTCGTCACGCGGACCATTTTCGCGTCGTGGCGCTCACAGCTTTTGAGAATGCGGTGCTTTTGCGCGAGCAGCGGGACATCGTGCATGCCGAATACGTCGGCCTGGTCAAACCGAACGCGGATCTCGATCCGTCGTGGGCCATAGGGCAGGCTTGCCTGATTGAAGCGGCGACGCTTCCCGGCGTTGACATCGTTGTCAACGCGATAGTTGGAGCCGCCGGGCTACAGGCGACGCTCGCTGCGCTTCGCGCGGGTAAGCGCGTTGCGCTCGCGAACAAGGAATCGCTTGTCATGGGCGGTGATTTCGTCCTGCGTGCGTGCGCTGAAGGGGGCGGTGAGATTGTTCCGGTCGATAGCGAGCACAGTGCCATTCTGCAGTGCATCGGCACCAGGCCCATCACCGAGGTGAGTCGCGTGATTCTCACCGCATCTGGCGGCCCGTTCCGCGGTTGGGACTCGGACCGTATCGCCCGCGCCACGATCGACGACGCCTTGAATCATCCCACCTGGCGCATGGGACGCAAGATCACCGTCGATAGTGCAACTCTAGCCAACAAGGCGCTGGAAGTCATCGAGGCACACTACCTGTTTGGACTTCCGTACGATCGGATTTCCGTCGTGGTGCATCCGCAGAGCATTGTTCACTCATTCGTGGAATTCGTCGATGGAAGTGTGATCGCGCAGGTCGGTTTCCCGAACATGGAGTTGCCCATCCTCTACGCACTAACGCACCCCAACCGCGTAACGGATTTGGCCATGCGGCCGTTTGACGCGACGGCAGCCTCTCCGCTAACCTTCGAGACGGTCGATCTCGAGCGGTTCCCCGCGCTGGCGCTGGGGATTCAGGCCGGCTCGAACGGCGGCTGTGCGCCAGTTGTATTCAACGCGGCAAACGAAGCCGCGGTAAGCCTGTTTCTGGACGGCGCTATAGGTTTCACGGATATACCTCGCGCGATCGCATCTGCGCTCGCGGCGAGCTCGGGACTGCGAAGCGAATCTGTGGCTGATGTCATCGCCGCCGATGCTGCCGCTCGCGGCCACGTTCTTTCGCTCCAGGGGTCATGACATGGGCTCGGTCGAAGACTGCCCACTCGCCGGCCTACTTTCCGCGCGCCTCGTCGAGTCGCGCGACGAGTTGACAGCGCGGTGGCTTGAGCGGATCTCAGCACGCGTCTCGGTTGATCCGAACCGGATGTTTCCCACCCAGGATCTCCTCGACCACGTTCCCATTCTGATCGACGGCATCGCTGCGTATGTCGCCGATCCGGCGTTGGTAGTATCGACGGACATGGCGGTCGTCGACAAGGCCCGGGAGCTTGGGGCGCTTCGTTATGCGCAGGGCTTTGATCAGTATCAAATCCTCAAGGAATTCGAAATCCTCGGCGGTATCCTGCTGAGCTTCGTTGGGGAAGTCGCGAATAGCAGCGGAATCCGCTGCAGTCACGGCGAGCTTGTCGCCTGTGCACAACGTGTGTTTCAGGCGGTGTGTCTAATACAGCAGGCCACTTCCACTCAATTTCTGCAGTTGGTCTCGGATCAGGTGGCCGAGCGCGAGGAGCGGCTGCGTGCCTTCAATCGGGCGCTGACGCACGAATTCCGTAACCGTATCGGTGCCTCGCTGGGTGCGGGGCTGATTCTGCAACTGCCGACGCTCGATTCAGACAAGCGCGAAGAGCTAGCCGCGCTGATCGTACGCAACGTCCGCGGAATGCAGGGAATTCTTGACAACCTGTTGGAGCTCTCGATGGTCGGTGCAGATGCGAGACAACACAGACACGTGCGGCTACCCCGCGCGGCTGCCGAGGTGGCGAGAGAATTGCGCGAGATGGCAAAGGCGCAGGGGATCGTGCTTCGCCTGGCCGATGATCTGCCGGACGTCGAAGTTGCCGCGGCCGCGGTCGAGCTGTGCCTCACCAACCTGGTTTCGAACTCGATCAAGTACAGCGATCCCAAAATGCCGGAGCGTTGGATCGAGGTACGTGGTGGCATGCGCAGCAACGACGGAGAGAGTGAGATTTTTGTCGAAGTTGCGGACAACGGACTCGGTGTTCCCGAAGCCGAACGGGGCCGTCTGTTCGAGCGGTTCTTTCGGGCCAATCATGGGCGGCTAGACATAGAGGGAACAGGCATTGGATTGAGCATCGTGCGTGAGACTATTACCTCACTCGGAGGCCGCGTCTGGGCAACATTCCCGGAGAAAGGTTCGGTGTTCGGCTTCTCGCTGCCTTCCCGGCGCGAAGTGGACCCGGAGCCGTAGGGCTGATGCCCGGGTCGCGGCGCTAAATTACAGCCGTTACGCCTTTACCCGGAATGCCACAACATGCGGCGCCCGATTGGCCGCACCCACCACTCCAGCTCCCAGTCATGCTAGTCTGGCTCGCGCCCGTATTCGTACTAGGCATCGTGGTGTTCGTCCACGAGTTTGGCCACTTCCTGGCCGCCAAGGCATTTGGCGTATACGCGCCGCGTTTCTCCATCGGTTTCGGCCCAGCGGTCGTGAAAAAACGAATTGGCGAGACTGAGTATCGCATCGGGATACTCCCGATCGGTGGCTATGTCCGAATGGCATCGCGACTCGACGAAACGAGTGCCGCGCTCGAGGGCGGCGGCGAGCTGACCGCTAACGCGGACAACCTCGATCCTAACGAACTGATCCCCTTTGGCTCCAAGCCGGTGCCGGAGAATCGCTGGTTCGAGTCCAAGAGTCTGGGCGCCCGGCTGGTGATAATGCTCGCCGGAGTGACCATGAATGTGCTTCTGGGCCTGATCATAAATGTCGCTCTGGTAAAGACTTACGAGCACGCCCCAACAAGTCGCTTGAGCCAGGTGGTCGCCGACAAGCCCGCTGCGCTGGGCGGTCTTGTGAAGGGTGACAGCATCGTTGCTGTGAACGGCGCGCCAATTTCGGGATGGGACGATTTTGTGACCGTCGTCAAGCGCTCGAGTGGCAGGCCGGTGTCCGTCGGCCTGCTGCGCGGCTCCACGCCGCTCACGCTGAGTGTGACTCCGGTGGCGGATACTGTTACCGACCTCAACACCGGCACGACGACGCGTGAAGGAAGGATCGGTGTGGCGGCTGGCCAGAGCGAGAGCACGGTTTCAATCGGTCGCGCCATGGCGGATGGCGGCAAGGCGACCGCGGGCATGGCGACGCTCGTGTTTACGTCACTGCGGCGAATTGCAACGCGTCAGACGTCGATGAGCGAGTTGGGTGGCCCAATTCTCATCGCTACGTCGTCGGTGCAGGCTGCGCGTCAGGGCGGGTCGGTGCTGTTCTATCTCATAGCGCTGCTGAGCGTCAATCTGGCGGTGTTTAATCTGTTGCCGGTGCCGATCCTGGACGGCGGCCAGATCGTTGTTCAGCTAGTGGAAGCGGTGCGCGGGCAGCCGCTTAGCGACCGGGCCCGTGAGAATGTCGCTCGGGTAGGGCTGGCGTTCATACTCGCTCTGTTCGTCATGGTAACCTTCAACGACATCAAGCGGCTCGTAGTGGGCGCCGTTTCGGGCCATTCCGGATAGGGGTCCGTCGTCATGCCCGTATGGGGCGGGCGTCATTCCCAGGTGGCGGGCCTCGTCATTCCCGCGAAAGCGGGAATCCCGCAAAGCGCTGTACCGACTCCGAAAGGGATCCCCGCTTTCGCGGGGATGACGGCGGTCTTGCTCGGATGATGGCGGTGTTGCTCGGATGACGGCGGTGTTGCGGGGTGCGGAGGCGCTGGGGTACCGAAACATCCCGGAATGTCTTAGTTTTAAAGGCTTACCAAGAAATAGCTGACCCGACGCGCAGACAGCGCGACACGCACACCCTGTTACATGGCTTTCGACAAGACTCCGACAATCGAGAAATACCGCGAGAACGCAACCGACACCGGTTCCTCTCGCGTCCAGGTGGCCGTCCTCACGGATCGAATCAACTACCTGAACGAGCACTTCAAGACCCACAAGAAGGACCATCACAGCCGTCGTGGACTGTTGAAGATGGTCGGCCGGCGTCGCCGGCTTCTCGATTACATGAAGCGAACAGAAGTTGAGGGGTATCGCCAGCTCATCACCGAGCTCGGGCTCCGTTACTAACACGAAAGTTGAAAGGACGACGCGCGTCGTGAGGATGACAACTACGTCATCCATCATGCGCGCGTTTCGTGCTTTCTCCACTCCCCACGCGGGGGTGTGGATTGAAAACAGAGAGAAAATCTGAGAGATGATGAAACGTATTGAAAAGCAGTTCGCCGGCCGGACCCTGAGTATTGAAACGGGCCGCATGGCGAAACAGGCAGCGGGATCCGCGCTTGTGCAGTTTGGCGACACGATGGTTCTTGTCGCAGTCACGGTGAGCGACAACGAGAGCACGCTTCCGTTCTTCCCACTCACGGTCGAATATCGCGACAAGGCTTACGCCGCGGGCAAGATTCCCGGCGGCTTCATCAAGCGCGAAGGACGTCCGCACGACAGCGAGATCATCTCGGCGCGAATAATCGACCGTTCCATCCGGCCGCTGTTCCCCGAGGGCTTCAAGAACGAGACGCAGGTGTTCGTCTCCGTCATCTCCGCCGATCAGGAGAACGACGCTGACGTGCTCGCGCTCGTCGCGACTTCGTTCGCACTCAACGCGTCGAAGATTCCGTTCATGGGGCCGATTGCCGGCGTTCGCGTCGGGCGCGTGCAGGGTAAGTGGGTTCTGAACCCGACCTTCCTGCAGTTGCAGCACAGCGACATGGACATAGTCGTCGCTGGCTCCGCAGATTCGATCGTCATGGTTGAAGGCGGCGCAATCGAAGTCGCTGAAGACGACATCCTCGGCGCGCTGACAGTGGGTCACAAGGGCATCAAGGAGCTCGTAGCGATGCAGGAAGAGCTGCTCGCCGAAGTGAAGCAGCCCAAGATGACGTGGAAGAAGGCAGACCTCCCCAAGGGGCTCGGCGACGCGGTGAACAAGCTGGCGCAGGGCAAGATCGCCGCCGCGATCAACCAGGCCGACAAGCACACGCGGATCGAAGCCGTTGAAGCGGTGAAGAAGGCGGCGGTGACTGAGTTGCTCGCTGATTTCCCGGACAACCCGAAGGATATCTCCAACCTCGTTGGCGATCTCGAATACAACGCGCTCCGGTCACAGGTGCTCGACACCAAGCATCGCGTTGATGGCCGCACCACAACCGAAGTACGCCAGATCACGATCGACACGCACGTGCTCCCGCGCGCTCACGGTTCCGCGTTGTTCACGCGTGGCCAGACTCAGGCGCTCGTTGCCGTGACACTTGGAACAGCCAACGACGTGCAGCGTCTCGACTCGATCGACGATGCTGGTGAGACTACCAAGTCGTTCATGCTGCACTACAACTTCCCGCCGTTCTCGACCGGCGAAGTTCGCCCAATTCGCGGCACCAGCCGTCGCGAGATCGGACACGGCAATCTCGCCGAGCGCGCGCTCCACGCAGTGTTGCCGCCTTTCGAGGAATTCCCGTACACAATTCGTATCGTCTCGGACGTGCTCGAGTCCAACGGATCCTCGTCGATGGCGACGATCTGCGGTGGCTCGCTAGCGCTGTTCGATGCGGGTGTTCCCATTCGCTCGCCAGTTGCAGGCGTCGCGATGGGGCTCATCAAGGAAGGCAAGCGCTACGCGATCCTTACCGACATCCTTGGCACCGAGGATCACCTCGGCGACATGGACTTCAAGGTTGCGGGAACGGAGAAGGGAATTACGTCGATCCAGATGGACATTAAGGTCGAAGGACTCGATCTCAAGATCCTTCAGGAAGCGATGGCGCAGGCCAGAGTTGGCCGTCTGCACATACTCGGCGAGATGGACAAGGCGCTTCCGACCGTGAACGCCGAGCTGTCGCAGTACGCGCCGCGTATCGTGACGGTCAACATCAATCCTGAGAAGATAGGCGAGCTGATCGGGCCCAAGGGCAAGACGATTCGCGGAATTCAGGAAGAGACCGGCGCAGAGATCAGCGTTGACGACAGTGGCATGGTGACGATCGCGGCCGTTGGCGGCGAGGCGATGGAGCGCGCCAAGCAGATGGTGCAGGCGATAACGGCAGAGCCGGAAATTGGCGCGACGTACGAAGGCACCGTTAAGAGCACGACCGCATTCGGCGCATTCGTCGAGATCATGCCCGGCACTGAAGGTCTCGTACATATCTCCGAGCTGAAGCACGGCCGCACCGAGAAGACCGAAGACGTCGTCAAGAAGGGCGATCGTGTTCGTGTCAAGGTTCTCGATCGCGACGAGCGTGGCCGCCTGCGTCTTTCGATGAAGGCACTTGAAAGCGCGCCAGAGGGTGGTGCGTCGCATGCCGGCGCTCCGCATGCCGGCGCTCCGCACGACGACGCGCCAGTTTCCGCTGGGGGCGACGAGCAGCAGGAAGGCGGGGAGCGCAGTGAGCGCAGTGAGCGTCCGCGTCGTCCACGCAGCGGCGGCCGTGGGCGCAGGGATTAGCGTTAGCGGGGCGGACGTCCAGCGGACTGTTCTCCCGAACGGACTGACCGTACTCTCGGATAATGTTCCGGGAGTGCGGTCGGTTGCCTTCGGGGCGTGGGTACGCGCCGCAACGTTGCACGAGCCTGCTGAGAAAATGGGCATCTCGCACATGCTCGAACACATGGTATTCAAGGGCACCAAGACTCGTAGCGCCAAGGACATAAGTCTGTCGTTGGAGACGCTGGGCGGCTCGCTCGATGCTTACACGGCGCGCGAGCACACGTCGTATCAGGCACGCGTGTTGGACGAGCACGTGCGCGACGCTGCGGAAGTGATCGCCGATTTCGTGTTCAATCCGCTCCTGCGCGAAGCTGATCTCAAGCTGGAGCGCAAGGTAGTGCTCGAAGAGATCGCGATGGTGGACGATACGCCAGACGATCTGGTCTTCGAGGTTCATAACGAGCGGCTGTTCGGCGACAACGGCTACGGCTATCGCATACTCGGCACGCGGGATACCGTGTCGTCGTTCACGACCGAGGACCTGCGCGCGCTCCACGCCGCGGCATACCGGCCCGACAACATCGTGGTGGCTGCGGCTGGCTCGGTCGATCACGACGAGCTTGTGAATATCCTGGGCGAGACTGGCTGGCTCGATTCGGCTGGAGCGGTCGCTTCCGGCTTCGCTGCTCCAGATGCGACTTTCAAAGCACCTTCGTACACGCACGTTGAACGGCCCGGCGCTCAAACACAACTCGTGTTCGGAAGCTCGGCGCCAGCGCATGGTGATCCGGCGCGGTATGCGTTCTGCCTGGTCAGCATGCTTCTTGGTGGTGGCATGAGCTCGCGGTTGTTTCAGCATGTTCGGGAAGAACTTGGATTGGCGTACGCTGTCCATACATTTTCTTCGTTCTATTCGCGCGCCGGCATGCACGGGGTGTATGTTGGAACGTCACCCGAGTCTGCTGATGAAGCGGCCGGTGCGGTGCTCGCAGAGCTGATGCGGATCGCGGAAGAAGGAGTGCCAGCCGATGAGCTTGCGGCCGGCAAACAGCAGTTAAAAGGACAGATTACTCTCTCGCTCGAGACGCCAGGCGCGCGGATGTATCGCGCCGCTGGCCTCGAGCTTTATGGCGAGCCGTTCCGCTCACTCGACGAGATGCTATCGCTGGTGGACGCGATCGACCCGCAAACGGTAGCCGAGGTTTGCTCGACGTGTTTTCAGCCGTCCAGACAGACAGTAGTTAGTCTTGGACCTGCACCTATAACAATCCTGTAGATACGGCCATGAAGATCGGAGTTCCGAAGGAAATCAAGACAAATGAGAACCGCATAGCGCTGGTACCTGCCGGCGCCGAGTCTCTTGTCGCGGCTGGTCACTCGGTGATGATCGAGAAGAGCGGCGGCGAAGGAAGTGGATTCTCGGACGAGATGTACACGTCGGTTGGCGCGACTATCGGTGCGGATGCCGATACGGTGTGGCGCGAAGCGGACATGATCATGAAGGTCAAGGAGCCCATCGCGGTCGAGTGGCCGCGCATGAAGAAGGGCCAGGTGATCTTCACGTACTTCCACTTTGCCGCCGACGAAAAGCTTACGAAGGCGCACCAGGAGAGTGGCGCGATCTGCATCGCGTACGAGACCGTCGAGCTTCCCAACCGCGAGCTCCCGCTTCTGACACCAATGTCGGAAGTCGCCGGACGCATGGCGGTCCAGGAAGGAGCCAAATACCTCGAGAAGTTGTATGGCGGCCGTGGTGTACTGCTCGGTGGCGTCCCAGGAGTTGCACCGGCCAAGGTCGTGATCATTGGTGGTGGTGTGGTCGGCGTCAATGCCGCCAAGATGGCCGCTGGACTTGGGGCCAAGGTAACGGTTCTCGACGTGTCCCTTGAACGTCTGCGCTACCTCTCAGACGTGATGCCGGCCAACGTCACGCTCATCTATTCAAACCGGCACAACATCCTGGAGCAGATCCACACTGCCGACCTCGTGGTCGGTGGGGTCCTGATTCCAGGCGCCAAGGCTCCCAAGCTCGTCCGTCGTGAGGATCTCAAGACCATGCAGCAGGGCTCCGTGATTGTCGATGTGGCCATCGACCAGGGCGGCTGTTTCGAGACGATCCACGCCACTACGCATGAGAATCCGACCTACGTGGTTGATGGCGTTATCCACTATGGCGTGGCAAATATGCCGGGTGGCGTGCCACGTACCTCCACGCTGGCGCTCACCAATGCTACTTTCCCGTACGCCCTTCTTCTCGCCAACAAGGGATGGAAGCAGGCGCTGCGTGAGAATGCGGCGTTGCGAAAGGGCCTCAATATCGTCGAGGGCAAGGTCACCTATCCTGGTGTGGCCGAAGCTTTCGGAATGCCTCTGTCCGATCCGGATTCGTTTCTCAGCTAGTCCGGCACCACTCCCGTAACTGCAGGTAGCACGCATGCGCTGGCCGTTCTTCAAAGGTGGATCGCTGTTCCCGGCTACCGGGATCGCCGTGGATCTGGGAACCGCGAACACCCTCGTCTACGTCAAGGGTGAAGGGATCGTGCTTAACGAGCCGTCTGTCGTGGCGCTCGATCGCGAGACCCGTAAGGTCAAAGGCGTAGGGCTGGAGGCCAAGCGCATGCTCGGCCGCACCCCGGAGAACGTCATAGCGGTACGGCCAATGAAGGATGGCGTGATCGCCGACTTCGACGTGACCGAGAAGATGCTGCGCTATTTCCTCGCGCTCATCATCGAGAACCATGTATTCCGCGTCAAGCCACGCGTGATTGTCTGCGTTCCGTCTGGCATCACGGAGGTGGAGAAGCGCGCTGTTCGCGACTCCGCCCTGGGTGCCGGTGCCAAGGAAGTGATGATGGTGGCCGAACCGATGGCTGCGGCCATCGGTGTTGGCCTGCCGGTGGACACGCCAACTGGCAACATGGTGATCGACATCGGCGGCGGCACGACCGAGATCGCCGTCATAGCATTGAATGGCATCGTGAGCGACACCTCGATCCGCACGGGCGGTGACGAGCTGGATCAGGCGATTCTGCAGTTCATGCGCAAGAATCACAGCCTCCTCATCGGTGAGGCCACCGCTGAGCAGGTGAAGATCCAGATTGGTTCTGCGCATCCAGTCGGCGATGAGCGCGAGATGGACGTGAAAGGGCGCGATCTTGTCTCTGGAATTCCAAAGACCGTCCGCGTTCATTCGTCCGAGATTCGCGAAGCGGTGCAGGAACCCATTCAGCAAATCGTCGACGCAGTTCGTCGCGCGCTCGAAATCACTCCGCCCGAGCTTGCGGCCGACATAGTCGATCGCGGCATCGTGATGACCGGCGGCGGTGCGCTGATTCGCGGCCTCGATGTACTTCTTGCGCAGGAAACGGGTCTCTCAATTCATGTCGACGAAGATCCGTTGACATGCGTCGTACGCGGTACTGGCCGGATTCTGGACGACGAAGAAAAGTACTGGTCGGTTCTCTCGCCCTGAGGTAGAGGGTGGCACGACTCGGACGCTCGAACAACAGACTCGACAGTACCGTGCTTATCGGGTGCGCGGTCCTGTCGCTGATCGCTCTCGTGCTTCCGACGCAGGTGCGCGAACCGATCGCGAGCGGGCTTCGACGCGGGATACTGGCACCCATGTTGCGCCTGCAGCAACGCGCCGAAGAGAGCCGGCGTGCACTCACTAGTCACGACGCGGTAGTTTCGCAGCGCGATTCTGTGTCATTGCGCGCAATGGGCATCGAGTCACTTCAGACCGAGAACGTGCGCTTGCGTGACATTCTTGGATTGGGTGCCAGACTCAAATGGGGATTCATCCCAGTCGAGGCGCTGCACGGTCGCGGAGTCCGCGACGAGTTCGGCGTCACGCTGAGCGCCGGCTCGCTCGCCGGCGTTCTGAAGCTCAGCCCCGTAGTTGCGCCGGAAGGACTTGTTGGCGTCGTGGACAACGTTGACCCATCGATAAGCCATGCAATGGTGTGGACTCATCCTGACTTTCGCGTGAGCGCGATGTCGGAGGACGCATCGGCGTTCGGCATCGTTCAGGCGCACCTGTCAGCTGGGCCAGGCCGATATCTGATGGAGATGCGCGGAGTTCCGTTCCGTACTTCGATCAAGATGGGAACCATGATCGTCAGCTCAGGTCTTGGCGGAGTGTATCCGCGTGGGATTCCAATTGGACGAGTGGTGAGCGAGACCAAGACCCCGGAAACGTGGGCGCGCACATATCTCATTCGTCCTGCGGTCTTTCCGGCGGACGTATACGCCGTAATGATTCTGCGACCAGACAGAGCGTCAGCGGGAGTCGACAACGTATGGGCGGTAGGCACCATCGCGGATTCCTCCGTTCGCAAGATCGTTGTAGCGGGCGACTCGCTCGCGCGTTCCGCCGCTCTCGCCGAGGCCAGCGCACGTCAGGCGGCACAGGACTCGGTGACGCGCGACAGTCTTCGAAAGGCGGGAGTACCTGAGCAATCGATATTACCGGCAGATTCGACGAGTCGCGCGCGGCGGCCGGTGGTCCGGCGCGACAGCACGAAACCAGACACGGTCCATCGCGATAGCGTGAGGCGGCCCGCCCTCAAGCGTGACTCGGCCGTCGTCCCGCACACACCGTGACGGTTAAAGCATGACACTCGCCGGAATCACTCGCGCAGTAATCACATTCGTCGTGTTGGTGCTGCTACACTTCACGCTTCGTCCGTTGCTGGGATGGCGTGCGCCAATTGATTTCCTACTTCTTGCAGTGCTTACGGCTGCCGTGCGCGTGCGACCAGCCGGCGCGGTGGTCATCGGATTTCTGGTTGGGCTCATCGCTGACTCCCTCGCTCCTGACACCCTTGGAGCGGGCGCGCTGGCTATGTTGTTCGTCGCGTATCTGGCATCATGGCTCAAGGCTGTCTTCTTTGCTGACAGTCTGCCGCTCAACGCAATGTTCTTCTTTGCCGGCAAGTGGATTTTTGATATCGTTTACTTTATCGCCGAACACCGTCTTTCCGGAATTGATCTTGTGCAACAATTGGTTCTGTGGTCGCCGCTGTCGGCGGCTGCCACGGCGATAGCGGGCGTCATTGTACTGCTGCTCATGCGCCCGTTCCTGGAGCCGTCTCCCGCGTGAGCGTTCACCCGAACGACATCGCTCGCCGCTCACGCATTGCGAGGCTCGCGCTCAGCGCGGTCATTCTATCGTTGGTGGGCGCATTCTTCAACGCGCAGGTGCTTCAGCACGATCGGTACAAGCTGCAGTCGCAGGAGAACCGTCTTCGCGCTCTGCCATTGCCTGCGCCGCGTGGTATCATCTACGATCGATACGGTAACATCATAGCGGAGAACCTACCGGGCTACGCTGTATCTGTATTGCCGGTGAACGTCGATTCGCTCAAGTCCTCGCTGCAACATCTGTCGAGCGTAATAACGCTCACACCGGAACAGGTCGATGCGGCTGTTCGTCGCTTCCGGCGCGACCCCAATCGACCCACACTGATCATATCGGACGCGTCGATGAGCGTCGTGTCGGTGCTGGAAGAGCACCGAATCAACTTCCCGCGCCTCATCATCCAGTCTGTTCCAAAGCGATTCTATCCGGACGGACCGGCGGTCGCGTCGTTCGTTGGGTACACTGGCGAGGTCACCGATGCCGACCTCAACTCACCGGCGTACCAGGGCTACAAGCCCGGACAGTTAGTGGGGAAGGGCGGCATCGAGAAGCAGTACGAAAAGATCCTGCGCGGCCGCGAGGGCGTGCGGTACGATGAAGTGGACGCGCGCGGGCGGCAGGTGCGGCAAGCGACGCCGAGACTCGATCTCAATCCGGAGCCAGCGCCGCCACTGTACACGAACATAGACCTCGATCTGCAGCGTTATGTCGCTGGTGTATTCGGCGACTCGCTCGTGGGCGGTGCGATAGCCATGGATCCGCGTGATGGCGGCGTGCTCGCGTTGTACAGCGCGCCCAGCTACGACGTCAACAAGTTTACTGGCGGAATTCCGGTCGACTACTGGAAGACGCTGCTTGCCGACGATCGGCGACCGCTCGTCAACAAGGTCACACAGGGACGATATCCGCCTGGATCCACCTTCAAGCTTGCGACAGCCGTGACCGGATTGGAAGACGGTATCGTTACGCTGGACGATCACATGCCGGAACCGTGCACCGGCGGATTTCAGTACGGTAATCGTTACTTCAAGTGTTGGGACAAAAAGGGGCATGGATCCATTTCGCTTGGTCGCGCGATTGAAGTGTCCTGCGACGTGTATTTCTACCAACTGGGTCTCAAGATTGGCCTGTCCAAGATGATCGCCGGCGGTGTATCGCTCGACATGCGAGAGAAGACGGGCATCGACCTGCCAGATGAGAAGCGAGCGCTGTTTCCTTACGCGGTGGACTATTACAACAAGACGTACGGCGCGCGCGGCTGGAGCAATGCTGTCACGCTGAATCTCTCGATCGGTCAGGGCGAGAATTCTCAGACGGTTGTGAACATGGCCAAGTTCTACACGGCACTGGCTACCGATGGGAACGCCGCGACTCCGGAAATCGTCAAGCAAACGCCGGTCAAGACGCGGATATTCAAATTGGATCAACAACAGATGGATGGCCTACGCACCGCTCTCGCCGGCGTGATCGGCCAGGGAACTGCGCAGTCGGCACGCATTGAGGGGATAATGCTGGCGGGTAAGACGGGCACGGCGCAAACTGGCAAGCGCGTCAACGGAGTCGAGCTGAATCACGCATGGTTCGTTGGCTTCGCACCAGCTGACAAGCCGACGATTGTCGTTGCGGTCATGCTTGAATATGGCGGTCACGGCGGGCGTGCCGCGCACGTTGCATCGTCGATCATCTCCCACTATCTCAAGGTGGCGCCTGTGACCGCAGTGCAGTCGGAGGGTTGATGTTCCGAAAGACGCTCGCTGACTATCCTCTGGCAATCACGGCGCTAGCGCTGTCGTTGTTCGGAGTTGCTATAGTTTACTCGGCGGGCCAAACCGACATCCCGACGTATGTCGCGCCGTTGTGGAAGTCGCAGGTCATGTGGCTTGCGCTTGGAGTGCTGTGTGCGTGGGGGATCGGCAACTCGTCCGTGCGCCTTATCGAGTGGGTAACGTGGCCGGCCTATCTGCTCACCTTGCTCACGCTCTCTTCGCTACTTGTGCTTGGTGCGGGAACCGGCGCTAACGGTCACATGCGCAGTTGGCTGGCGATTGGCGGACATCGTCTAGGGCAACCGGCCGAGATAGCTAAGATCGTTGTCGTGCTGATGCTCGCGAAGGTGCTCGCAGAGCGTAGAGAAGCGCCGAAATCACTGCTGGAACTGTGGAAGCCGGGACTCGTTGTAGGCATTCCATTTCTGATGATCATGCTGCAACCGGATCTCGGCTCGGCTATCGTCTTCGTCGGAATCTTCTTCGGGATGTTATTCTGGTCTGGCGTTCCGTGGCCACTACTCGTATTGCTCGCGAGTCCGGTGATCAGCCTGGTGTTTTCCTTCAGCACGGGGCTCTGGGGCGCGTGGTTCCTAGTTCTCATTGCACTCGTGCTTTGGTATAAGCCGTATCTGGTTGAGGGCATAGTTCTCGTTGTCGCCAACGTGGTCACGGGAGTCATCGCCCCGATCCTGTGGGAAAAACTTGCGCCGTATCAACAGAACAGACTCAAGGTATTCCTGGACCCGTCAGCGGACCCTCGCGCGTCCGGATACCATGTGCTTCAGTCCAAGATCGCTATAGGATCGGGTGGCCTGTTCGGCAACGGCTTCACACTCGGCACCCAGAAGCGAAGTGGATTCCTTCCGGAACAGCACACCGATTTCATCTTTGCTGTGGTGGGCGAGGAGCTGGGCTTTATCGGCGTCGCACTGGCGCTCACGCTGTTCCTCGCGCTGCTGCTGCGCGCGACGCGCATAGCCTCGCGCGCAAACGACCCGTTCGGCAGTCTCGCCGCGTTTGGACTGATGTCGTGCTGGCTGGTGCACGTGGTGGTGAACATCGGAATGACGCTGAACCTGATGCCGATCACCGGTATTCCGTTGCCTTTCTTCAGCTACGGCGGCTCATTCATGCTCGCGAGCTGGCTTGGAGTAGGTGTGCTGCTCAGGATTTCCGGCGAGGGCAGAGGACACGCGGGGTCGTTGATGTCCTGAAGGCCGCCTCTT
Organism: Gemmatimonadota bacterium; assembly: GCA_041691775.1. Classification (GTDB taxonomy): domain Bacteria; phylum Gemmatimonadota; class Gemmatimonadetes; order Gemmatimonadales; family Gemmatimonadaceae; genus Fen-1247. The sequence continues at coordinate 212,265 of JBEPUB010000001.1, read as the reverse complement.
CCCGCGATAGTGGGGAATGAGGCAAGGTGGCGCCTGGTCGTCGAATGTCGTCATCCCGCCGAAGGCTGGGAACCATGGACGAAGATGTCGGAATACTTCTCGGGCTTGCAGGTGTACATCAACTCTATGTGGGACGAGTCCACGCCAGTCGTAATGACTTCCAGTAACGTTCCTTTAAAGCGCACACGTGAAGCTCGAAGATCGGTGCACTATGTCGCGGGAACTGGAATGGCTATGCTTCTAAGTGGACATCGCTTACACCTGCAAACGCGGACTCGCACCGAACGTCTCGTCCATGGTTCCCGGCCTTCGGCGGGATGACGACGTTGGGCGTGCACGATGTACACCTGCTACACCCCCAGCGCCGGATACGTCGCGACGTTCGTCTCGCGCACGATCGCGTACACGGCATCGAACACTGTTTCCACGTTCGGCTTTGACCAGTAATCACCGTCCCGCCCATACGCCGCCCTGTTCGCCGCTGCGCTGAGTGTGCGTGGCGCGGCGTCGAGCCAGTAGAAGCCGCCCTGACGCTCGAGCACTTCCTGCATCATGTACGCGGTGGCACCGCCTGGAACGTCCTCATCCAGGAATAACACCTTGTTCGTTTTCTTGAGCGACTCCACAATGCTTGAGTGGATGTCGAACGGCAGCAATGACTGCACGTCGATGATTTCGACGTTGATGCCAACCTTTTCGTGCAGTAAGCGCGCAGCGTCCATCGCAATGCGACAGCAGGCGCCATACGTTACGACGGTGACGTCCGACCCTTCGCGAATGACTTCCGGAACGCCGAGTGGAAGTGTGAACGTCCCGATGTTGGACGGAAGTTTTTCCTTGAACCGGTAGCCGTTCAAAACCTCGACGATCACGGCCGGGTCATCGCCTCGCAGAAGGGTGTTGTAGAAGCCAGCGGCACGCGTCATGTCGCGCGGTACCAGTACGTACATGCCGCGGAGCGAGCTGATCATCATCGCCATGGGCGATCCGGAGTGCCACACACCGACGAGCCGGTGACCGCGCGTACGGACGATCACGGGGGCCTTCTGACCTCCGCGGGTCCGGTAACGGAGCGTGGCAAGATCATCGGAGAGTACCTGCAGCGCGTAAAGCAGGTAGTCGAGATACTGAATCTCTGCTATCGGCCGAAGTCCGCGCATCGCCATCCCGATCGCCTGGCCGACAATGGTGCACTCCCTGATCCCGGTGTCACCAACGCGCAGCTCGCCGAACTTCGCCTGCAAGTCAACGAAGCCCTGATTCACATCGCCCAATTTGCCAACGTCCTCGCCGAATGCTATGACGCGTGGATCGCGCTTTAGAGCCGCATCGAAGCACGCGTTGAGCACCATGTAGCCATCAACGTCCGCCGCTCCTTCGTCGTAAACCGCGTCTTCGACGGGAACACGGAGCGCCGATTCGCTCGACTCCGAATAGAGCAGGGCGTGGTAGCTATCGTCCATCTGGACTTCCTGCCGTCGTGCCCACTCGAGCAGAGGCTCGCCCGCGGACGGAGTGCCGCGCAACGAGACGATCGCTTCATGCACAGCCGCCGCGACATCGCGTCTCAGAGGCGTCTGCCGCGCGCCCAGGGCCTTCGCAATCGTTGCGAGCGTAGCGGACGTTGCATCGTCGCTGGCGGCCGCGGCAAGCAGCGCAAGAACTTCGTCCTTCTCCGCGTTGATCGGGGATTGATAGGACTTCCACGCAGCGTCACGTCCGTCTCGCGCCGCGTCCTTCTCTATCTGTTCGATCTCGTCCAGCTCGGACGCGGTGGCGATCTTCTGCTGGATGATCCAGCCACGGAATCGCACGAGGCCATCATGATCCTTTTCCCACTTCAACCGCTCTGCGGACTTGTAGCGCTCGTGGCTTCCGGAGGTGGAGTGGCCGTGCGGCTGCGTGAGCTCGATCACATGTACGATGGCTGGTACGTGTTCCTTGCGCACAATCGCCGAGCTGCGCTCGTAGGTATCCAGTAGCGCGGGGTAGTCCCATCCTCGCACAACGTCGAGCTCGAAGCCGTTGGTTCCTGGCGTTCGGCGAAAGCCTGCCAGCAGCTCGGAAATACTCCCTTTGGTGACTTGCATCTCGTTGGGCACGGAGATCCCGTACCAGTCGTCCCAGACCGACAGGAGCATCGGTACCTGGAGCACTCCCGCCGCGTTGATGGTCTCCCAGAAAACCCCTTCCGCACACGACGCGTTGCCAATGGTGCCGAAGGCTATCTCGTTGCCGTTGAGGGAGAATTGCGAGAACTGGTGCAGGTCCTTGAGCTCGCGATAGAGCTTTGATGCGTATGCGAGGCCTAAAAGCCGCGGCATCTGCGAACCGGTGGGCGAGCTGTCCGCGGAAGACTGGTACGACGCCGTTAGGTCCTTCCAATTTCCGGCGTCATCCAGCATGCGCGTGCCGAAATGCGCGTTCATGCCTCGACCGCCAGATGCCGGATCGGCCACGATGTCAGAATGCGCGTAAAGCTGAGCGAAGAACTGTTGGACGGTGAGCAGACCGAGCGCGAACATCAGCGTCTGGTCGCGGTAATATCCGGACCTCAAATCTCCCAGAGCGAACGAGCGCGCTAGTGCGACCTGCGCGACTTCCTTGCCATCTCCGAATATCCCGAACATCGCGCGGCCAAGCATCACCTCGCCGCGAGCCAGCGTACTCACCTGGCGACTGCGATAGGCGATGCTGTAGTCGCTGATCACGTTCGCGGGATCCAACTTCGTCGCGGCTTGCTCGCCGGCGCCTTTGCCTTTCTTCAACAGTGCTCCATATCTTGTTTAACCAACGGGCTCCGTCGCGACCGGCCTCCGAGCCTAACACCGGGAATATCGTCCGAATTTCAGCGCAAGCCCACTGCCAGCGAGCAATTTACCCGCCTGAATGCTGATTTTAGCGGCCCAGCGTCGGCCGCTTCAAGGAATATGGTAGTTAGGGCGACCTAACTCGTTGTAACGCTTGGATTTCCGGCCCCATACATCTAAATTTATCTGGTTATGGTACGAGTCGCCCGGGTCCAGCCAGATAGCGTTGCTGCGGAGCTTGGAATTGTCCCGGGAACGGAGATTCTGAGCGTCGATGGCCGCGCGATTGCCGATTTCCTGGACTGGGAGTTTCTCTCCGCCGAGGATGAGGTGTCGGTGGAGGTGAAGCAACCCGATGGGGAGACAATCATCTTCGAAGTCGAGCGTCCGGAACTCGAGCCGTGGGGCATCATGCTCGAGCCGCCGCGCGTGCGGCAATGTGCCAATCGTTGCGACTTCTGCTTCATCGAAGGACTGCCGCCGGGACTGCGCAAGCCGTTGTATCTGCGCGACGACGACTACCGGCTGTCATTTGCGTACGGCAACTTCGCCACGCTGTCGAACGTGAAAGAACGCGATATCAAGCGCATCCTCGAGTATCGCCTTTCGCCGCTGTACGTCTCGGTCCACGCCACCAACTGGGAAAAGCGCAAGATTGTTCTCAACAATCCCAAGGTACCGAACATCGTCGAGCAGCTAACTCGTCTCGCGGAAGGCGGAATCCAGTTCCATTGCCAGATGGTCGTCGTTCCGGGATTGAACGACGGTGACGTGCTCGAAGAGTCGCTTCAGGATCTCTGGAATCTCGGCGACGCCGTCATTTCGGCGGCCGTAATTCCGGTGGGCCTCACGCAGTTCTCGCACCTTTATACGGGCAAGTCGATGGATCGCGACACAGCTCGCTCGTTGCTACTGCATGTGGAGCGATGGAGCGAGCGTGGGATGCGCGAGCGTGGTGCATCGTGGGTACTTGGATCGGATGAGCTGTATCTGCTCGCCGAGCGCGATTTGCCCGGCGAGGAACACTACGGCGACTTCGCGCAGATCGAGAATGGCATAGGCTCGGTCGCATTGCTGCGTGTTCGGGTTCGTGACGGTGTCTCGACGCTTCCCTTGATGCCGGGACGTAAGATTGGAATTGTCACTGGTGTCTCGATGGGGCCGCTGATGCCGCCGATGCTTGACGAGCTCACGCGAGTAACCGGTGCGCGCTTCGAGCTCATAGTCGCCGAGAACTCGTTGTTCGGCCCCACTACCACGGCTGCCGGTTTGCTGGTTGGCGCTGACGTGCGTCGCGTACTTGCGGACAGGCACGATCTGGACCTGGCGCTCATACCAGCTGAAACAATAAACGAAGACGGAAATTTCCTGGACGACGCCTCATTCATCGCAGTTCGCGAGTCACTACCCATGCCTGTATTTCCTTCGTACGACTTCATCGACGTTCTCGCGTCCGAGCCGAGCGGGGTTGCGGCATGAGTACGACGCCAGTCGTCGCTCTGGTGGGGCGCCCCAATGTTGGCAAATCGGCCCTCTTCAACCGAATCGTTGGTGGTCACTCCGCCATCGTCAGCGAGGAGGCCGGGACTACGCGCGATCGACATTTCGGCCGCGCAGAGTGGAACGGCAGGTCCTTCTGGATCGTTGATACCGGCGGACTGCCGGACAACACGCGCGAGCTCATAGACGGCGAGATTCGCAAGCAGGTACTCGAAGCGATATCGGAAGCTGATCTCCTGGCGTTCGTCGTGGATGCACAGCAGGGGATGCACCCGAACGACGCGAAAGTCCTGGATCTGCTTCGGGCCTCCGACAAGCCATGGATGGTAATCGCGAACAAGGTTGACGATCCGGCCAGCACAGACTTTTACGAGTTCTACAGACTCGGTGCTGGCGAGCCCGTGCCTGTGTCGGCCACTAACGGAAAGGGATCGGGCGACATGCTCGACGCGATGGCCGCACTGCTCCCGGAAGGCGAGCTGGAAGAAGACGACTCAATTCGTGTGGCCGTCGTTGGCCGTCCGAATGTGGGCAAGTCGTCACTCGTCAACCGCATGCTCGGCGAGCAGCGCCTTGTTGTCTCGGAGATTCCGGGAACGACGCGCGACGCGATCGACACTCCGTTCAAGTACCACGGGCGAGATTTCATATTCGTCGATACCGCCGGACTCCGCAGGCAGGCGAAGATCGATGACGGCATCGAGTTCTACTCCTCGCTGCGCACGCGTCGCGCAATAGAGCGCGCCGATGTTTGCATTCTCGTAATCGACGCGGTGGACGGCCTGCATAACCAGGATCTCAAGATCGCCACGATGGCGTGGGAGTCGGGACGTGCTCTCATCGTCGTTGTCAACAAGTGGGACCTCAAGGAGAAGGACAACAACACGGCTGCGAAATTCGAAAAGGAGATCGTCGAGAAGGTGCCCTATCTTGGCTTCGTTCCATTCGTGTTCACATCCGCGCTGACCGGTCAACGTGTCACCAAATTGTTCGACCTCATTCTGCAGGTTGAAGCCGAGCGCGCCAAGAGAATCTCGACGTCTGACATCAACGAGACTCTGCAGAGCCTGCTGGCGCGGCGCCAGCCGCCGCAGGCGGCGGGGCGCGAGATCAAGCTGAATTACGCGACACAAGTTGAGACGTCGCCACCGACGATCGTTGTATTCGGCAATCACCCGGACCTCGTGCAGGAACACTACATTCGCTTCCTGCACAATGGCTTCCGTGCGGCGTACGGATTCACGGGGAACCCACTCAACATCGTGCTGCGGCGCAAATCGGCGTAGATGGGCTCGATCCATCTTTCGATAGCCGTAGCGGTGGTGATCGCGTATGTGGCCGGATCGATTTCGTCTGCGTACCTGGCTGGAAGATGGCATGGTGTTGATATCAGACAGCACGGCTCCGGCAACCTCGGCGCAACCAACGTGGTTCGAGTGCTCGGGATCAGGATAGGCGCGCTGGTCTTTATCGTCGATACGATCAAGGGGTTTCTTCCTGTTTTCTTTCTGCCGGCGCTGACGGGCACCGCCCACCCCGAGATCGTGAGTCTCACGGTAGGCGCGGCTGCAATACTCGGCCACGTTCGACCTATCTTCTTGCTGGGACAGAAGGGCGGCAAGGGAGTGGCGACGGCTGGGGGGGTATTTCTGGGAGTCGCATGGCTGCCTGCTGTGATTGCGTTCGCAGTCTGGATACTTGTATTCGCAACATCTCGTTACGTGAGCGTCGCATCGCTCAGTGCGGCGTTCGCGCTTCCGCTCGCCTTCCTCGTTACCGGCAGGTCGATCTCGGACCCGTTCTTCATTGCGTCGATAGTTGTTGCCGCGTTCGTGTTCTTCACACATCGGGCCAATATTGGAAGACTACGGCGCGGAGAGGAACATCGATTTACGAAAGGACGAGCCGGCGCGTCCGAGTCGCAACCGCCGCGTGTAGCGTGAGAGCGTCTCGCCAATGAAATGCGCGGTGCTTGGCGCCGGTGCCTGGGGAGCGGCGCTCGCCGACCGACTCGCACGCAACGCCCACGACGTTCGCATATGGGCCTACGAGCCTGACGTAGCCGACTCGATCAACCTTGCGCACAGCAACCGCTTTCTCGCAGACGTGACTCTGGCTTCGTCGATAGTCGCATCGACGGACATGAAGCACGTCGTCTCGGGTGCGGATTTCGTGATACTGGTGGCGCCGTCGCACGTTACGCGCGCCGTTGCCGAAGCTGCGCAGCCGAATGTTTCTCGCCACGCAACGATAGTGGTTGCTTCCAAGGGAATCGAGCAACACTCACTTTCGCGCATGACGCAAGTCGCCAACGATGTTTTCGGACGCTCAGGAGCCGTGGCTCTGTCGGGACCTACATTCGCGGCGGAAGTTGCGCGCGGGCAACCGACGGCGATCGTTGCCGCGAGCACGGAACGTGAACCGGCGGAACTGGTCCAGCAGATTTTCCATGGACCGTCGTTCCGAGTTTACACCCAGCACGATGTAATTGGCGTGGAGCTTGGTGGTGCCGTGAAGAACGTGATGGCACTTGCAACAGGGATCGCGGAGGGCCTGGACCTGGGGTTCAACGCACGCGCCGCCCTGATCACCCGGGGACTCGCCGAGATGACGCGCCTCGGAATCGCGCTTGGCGCCGATCCTGCTACATTTGCGGGACTCGCCGGAGTGGGTGATCTGGTGCTGACATGCACTGGCCAGCTCAGTCGTAATCGCGCTCTGGGAGTGGAGATCGGCCGCGGGAAAACGCTGGATCAGGCGCTGACAGGGCGCGAGACTGTAGCCGAAGGGGTTATTACCACGCGTTCCGCGAAGGCACTGTCGGAGCGTGTGGGTGTAACGATGCCAATTGTAGACGCAGCGTTTGCCGTCCTGTTCGAGGGGCAAACGCCACGTGATGCGATAGTCGAGCTGATGAACCGGGATCCGCGTCCAGAGCGCGACGCATGAGGGGAGACATCGTGTCCACCATACCAGTCCGTGAGTTCTTCTCGATCGGCGACGTGTGTGATCTCACTGATCTCAAGCCGCACGTCCTTCGTTACTGGGAAAGCCAGTTTCGCTTTCTGCATCCCGCGAAGAATCGCTCGGGCAACCGCGTTTATCAGCGGCGCGAAGTGGAACTCATAATGCTCGTGAAGGAACTGTTGTACGTAGACAAGTACACCATAGAAGGTGCGCGCGCACGCGTAGATGACTACCGCAAGAACGGTGAGCTCAAGATCGCTGCGCGCGGTGCCCTCGAAGGCGGCACTGTGGAGTCACTGGAGCGCGATCTCGAGCGCATCGTCGCTGCGCTGGACGGTGTCGATGTCGAAGAGCCCGCGGCGGAAGATGAGCCCGCCGACGATGTAGCCGTCGGCGATGGAGCCGCCGAGTGATAGCTGGTACCGACATCGCGTCGGTTACTGGCGTTCCGGTATGCGTGCTTCCCGCTTTCAATGCCGCGTCAACCGTTGCGACAGTCGCGGCTTCGGTGCGGCGCCATCTGGTAGGTGCCTTCGTGCTGGGCGTGGACGATGGCTCCACCGATGCCACTCGTCGCGTGCTGACTCGCTGGTGCGATCACGTCATATGCTTCGATGTCAACCGTGGCAAAGGTGCGGCGCTGCGGGCTGCGTTTGCATACGCCGCCGAGCGATTTCCGTGCAGTCCGGTCGTCACGCTGGACGCTGACGGCCAGCACGATCCGGCATTCGCACCGCGGCTGCTCGAGGCACTCGAGTTCGCCGACATCGTAATCGGCACGCGCGCGATTGGAGGCGCTTCCGTCCCGCCGCATCGTCGACTCGCGAACATGGTATCAACCGCCGCTACACGCGCGGTTACGCGACTGCGGCTGACAGACAGCCAGTCCGGCTTTCGAGCCTTTCGTGGCGAAGTAGTTGTCGCGATTGACGCGCAGGGCGACCGGTATGAGTACGAGACGGACTTCATAGTTCGCGCATCACAGCGTGGCTATCGTATTGCCGAAGTCGCCGTGCCTACGATCTACGGACCGGCAAGCCATTTTCGCGAGTTGACGGACAGTTGGCGCGTGATGCGAGTTCTCTGGAGTCATCGCGCGGCTGCGTTTCGTTCGTGACAGGGCTCCTGCGATGAGAATCCTTTGCAGTAACGACGACGGTGTCTTTGCCGCCGGTCTGGACGTGCTCGTGCGCGCTGCCTCGCAGCTCGGAGAGGTTACTGTTGTTGCGCCGGATCGCGAGCAGAGCGCGACCAGTCACTCGCTCACCATGCACCGCCCCTTGCGCCCCGTGAAGCTCGCCGAGCATCGGCACCAGGTTGATGGCACGCCTACTGACTGCGTAATGCTTGCGATTGAAGGACTCATGCCCGATCGTCCCGACTGGGTGTTGAGTGGAATCAATCACGGCATGAACATGGGCGAGGATGTGCTGTATTCCGGCACGGTCGCCGCAGCGATGGAAGGGCTTGTTCTCGGCGTCCCCTCTATCGCGCTGTCGTTCGCTGGCGGTGAGATGCGCTCCGAGTCCGACAAACTGGAACAGCATCTCGGTGCGGTTGTCGATCTGCTCGGTCATCTGACTTCGCTCGGTGTTCCGCGGACCACGTTGTTCAACGTGAATCTTCCTGCCGTATTCGGTGCCGATATTAAGGGAGTCAAGCTGACGCGGCTCGGACGACGACAGTATACAAACTCCATTCGTCCCATGAGCGATCCGTGGGGAAAGCCGCTTTATTGGATCGGTGCCGGCTCGATGTCCTGGACCGGCGGCGTTGACTCCGATTACCAAGCGGTTGCTGATGGCTATATCTCGGTTACCCCACTTCATCTGGACCTGACAAATGGTGCGATGTTCGATTCAGCGGAGAGCTGGTGGCGCCAGCCGTAGATAACGAGTTCCGGGGCGCGCGCAGACACCTCGTCGAACTGCTTCAGGAGCAGGGCATACGGGACCTCGCGGTATTGCACGCGATAGACGAAGTGCCCAGGCACCGCTTCGTTCCCACGGGGGTGAGACATCGCGCGTATGAGGATTCGCCGCTGCCCATAGGCAGTGGCCAGACCATCTCGCAGCCGATGATCCACGCGCGCTATCTGGAGCTGTTGCACCTTACCGGGCAGGAAAAGGTGTTAGAGATCGGTACGGGATCCGGCTATCAGACCGCGCTCCTGGCCAGAATGGCCGCACAGGTGTTTTCGGTGGAGCGAATTGGGGCGCTTCTGGACCGGGCCCGTGACGTTCTTGGCGAGATCGGCGTCCGCAACGTATCCTTCCTACTCGGAGACGGCACGCTTGGTTGGCGCCAGTACGGGCCATACGATGCGATTCTGGTATGTGCCGCGGCGCCTACTGTGCCGCCGGCATACACCGAGCAGCTGGCTGATGGCGGGCGTCTCTTGATACCACTAGGCGAGCGGGAGGAACAGATCCTCACCGTGATAACTCGGCGTGGTGACACGCTGGAGCAGGTGGAGGCGGGCGCTGTTCGGTTCGTTCCTCTGCTGGGCAAAGAGAGCTGGGAGAGTTAATTTGGCCGGAATGTTACCACCATTCGTACCGCCTTCTGTGCGGGTTGCGAGCGAGACACTTCCTCTGATCACGGAATTCGTGGTCGATCGTACCGAACACTCGTTCGGCAGTTCTTTCGAACCGGCTGGCGGATCGAAGGAGGCCGCCGTGGCTACACTGCCGTCCATTCGCGAATTCGTTCGCGACGATTCGGTGGATGTGGCTCATGGAGACGAGGAATTCGTAAACCGCACCTCACGTAGCCCGTGGGGCTCGTACGAAGCACAACACGAGATTAGCGGCTCGCCCGCTCCCGTTGCGCCAGCGAGCGCGACGGTGCAGCCGGACCTTCTCCTGGATGCGCATCATTCGCCCTTGGGCGCGGCAGACGCGATAGTCAACGAGACCGCCGGTGGCGCCGAAGCATGGGCTGCGTCGGCTGCTCGGGGTCGGGGTGAAGCCAATGTGTCGGCGGCAAGCGCTTCGTCGGCTGCGCCGGCTTCAAATGCGACGCCCGCCCCTTCTCAAAATGCTCCGGAGCTATGGGTGGCCGCGGAGCGAGACGCGTTCGATTGGCACGCGGCGGCAAATCTTGCGGTTCCACCTGCAGAAGAGCGGCGTGCAGCCGAGGAGTGGTCCTCAACCGAATGGGAACGGTCGAGTGGATCGGTCCAGGACCATGTTGCGGCTCTATTGGCTCAGGTCTCGCGACGCGTGCGGGCTGGCGAGCTTGAAGTGACCGGGAGCAAGCAGATGGGACCCGAGGCGGCCTTGGTCGCTGTGCTGGCAGCATTGCTCGCGGAGCCGGGAAGGCAATAGGCAGGCAAGCATAGAGAGAAGCAAAGGCAGTAAAAGGCCCGTGCGCGATTGCACGGGTTTTTTGCATCGGTAGGCGGTGCGGGGCGGGATTTGGCCAGGCTGATACGCGTCGCGGCGCATTATTATTCTGTCGCCAGACCGTTGGCCCCCGTAGCTCAGGTGGATAGAGCAGCAGTTTCCTAAACTGTTGGCCGCGTGTTCGAGTCACGCCGGGGGCATTTAGGTGCGTTGGGTGCTAGCGACGGCTTCACTTTGGAGACTTGCCGCGTGAACAACTGCTTTGACTCGGCTACGGTGGAAGAGGTGAAGGAGCAGATGTCGCACCTGCGGCCGACGCTAGCATCACGCGGCTTACGCGCGCTCAAGGAGTCGGCGCGAACCCCGGGATGGTCCTTGCGTAGCCTGTTGGTATCGAGAAAAGCGAATCAGGTACCGAGTCTGCTCGATAGCTCAAGACTTCCGTTGTGCTGCGCTGAGTGCGTGTGCCGCCCGGCACTGTCGTGGCAGACTGTGTGACTGACTTGAGGACGCTGCCGATCTTGCTCATCCGCTTTGCCGCAGCTGCATGTTGCGCGGCAAGTGCCTTCATCCCGCTCGACGCCGACCCGATCAAAGGTGTTGGCGGATGTGGCGTGCTGGCTCGCTGAGTTTTTTCAAGTGAATCGAGATGGACGCCGGGAGCAACGTAGTAATCCGTCGTCTGCACGGTCGTCAAAGTCGTTGGGTCGCCCAACATGTTAAGGTGCATGACACTGACGGAATGCGCACGGAAATGGACAGTGGGGTGCCCCATCACCGATTCGCCAACCCCAAGACTATCGATTGCAAGTGTATCGCCAGCGGCGGCCGGTGCCATGTCGAGGCCGATTGTCTTTTGGATGTTTGCGAACATCGAGCGCATGTTAACCGTCCAGTAGGTCTTCTTCACTGAGTCCAGGTACGTGATCGTGTAGTCGCTGTCGCTGTGGATCATGATCTGGCTCGTGCCCAGGCTTGCCCAGGGTGCAGCGTGGGTGCCGGAGCCGGAGACATCTATTCGTGTTCGGCCCGCGGAGGTGGTGGTCTTCATGATGAGTGTATCGGGCTTACCGCCTCCTGCCTCCTGGATCAGTCTTGTTTCAGTCACCGACGCCAGCGATTGAGCGCGCGTCGCAGTCAGGGGAAGAAAAACCAGTAGGAGCCCGTGTATCTTGAGCATCGTGCGTCCCTATAAGAGAATCGATCGCTTCGGAGTGCCCGACTCGGAGAATACTTGACCGGCACCGAATAGCCAGTGATATGGGGCCGAATGTATCGATTGCCACTCCGAATGATAGGAAGAGGCGATGCGCCCTAGCTAAATGGGTGGCAGCTCGGAGCCGCCAGCGCCCACTGTCGGATAGTCCACGTATCCATGCGGTCCGGCGGAGTAGAATGTCGTCTTGTCGGCTTGGTTGAGCGGTTCACCTTCGCGGACACGCTCGACAAGGTCGGGATTTGCGATGAAGAGGCGCCCGAACGCGACAAGGTCCGCGCAATGATTCTTGAGTGCGCGCTCGGCCGTGTCCGGAGTGTATCCGCCGGCAGTGATCACGGTCCCGTGATAGGAGTCACGCACAAGCTCGGTCGAGCAGGTTTGGCGGTCGTCGGGTCCATTCGTTCCGACAGGCGCTTCAATCACGTGCAGGTAGGCCAGGTTGCGGCCATCGAGTTGTTGCGCAACGTGAGTGAATGTTTCCACAGGATCGGCATCGTGTATGCCATTCGGTCCGCCGGCCGGTGACACGCGCACACCAACACTCTCACTTGGCCACACCGATGTAACGGCGTCAAGGACTTGTAGCAGAAAACGCGTCCGATTCTCGCGACTGCCGCCGTATTCGTCGGCGCGCTGGTTTGCGCCGGTCTGAAGAAACTGGTCGATGAGATAGCCGTTCGCGCCATGAAGCTCCACTCCGTCAAAGCCGGCCTCGCGCGCGACCTGCGCGCCGCGCCGGAACTCGGCGACGACGCGTGCGATCTCGTCGGCGGTAAGTGATCTCGGTGTCTCGTACGGCTTCATTCCGTCCGGCGTGTAGGCGTTGCCACTCGGCGCGATCGCCGACGGTGCCACGGGCTGTCCGCCGTGATAGTAGGAATGCGAGACCCGTCCGACGTGCCACAACTGAGCGAAGATGCGGCCGCCCGCGTGGTGCACCGAATCTGTGACGAGCCGCCATCCATCACGCTGTGCATCGCTATAGATCCCAGGGGTGTCCTGGTAGCCCTGGCCAAGTGGAGCGACTTGGGTTCCTTCAGTTACGATCAGTCCAGCCGTCGCACGCTGCGTGTAGTACTCTGCCATCAGCTCGTTGGGCGTTCCACCGGGTGCGCGATTGCGCGTCAACGGGCACATGACCATCCGATTTGAGAGGGTGAGCGGACCGAGCTTGTATGGGTCGAGAAGCAACATGGGTGGGTCTGCGGAAAGAGTCGGAGTGGCTTGGCAGCGAGAGGAATGATATTAACGCTGTCGGAGTAACGTGCGTGCCGGTTGGCAAGCAGCCGACCCACACGCTATCTCCAAATCGCGAATAACACCGTGCGGGCTCCCGCTCGCTACTTGGACTTCGCTTTGCTCCGCCCCGCTGCGCTCTTCCTCTGGCTCTCATCCGGCACCACACCGAGTGCGGTCGCAAGGTCCATCTGGTGATCCTGTTCCTGCTCGACAATTCCGCGTAGGACTTCTCCGAGCGCGTACTCACCAAGAGCGTCGGCCTGACGGATGCGCGTGCGGTAGTGCTTGATGGTGTCATCCTCGGCGTGAAGATCCGCGCGGAGCATTCCCTCATTGTCTTCTGACACCTCGATCGGCATGGGCTGGTGCGTCGGGTACGCGCCGAAATAGTCCAACTGCCGCGCGATCGCGAGCGCATGATCAAGTTCCTGATGCGCGTGCACTTCCAACTGATCGGCGATGTTCATGTACTGCGCACCGTCCAGTTTCTGGCTGAAGATCACGTACTGAATGATCGCCTTGTACTCACGTGCTATATCTTGCTGGAGCCCCTGAATCAATTGCTCTTTTGTTACAGGTGCGTCCTGTGCCGGCTCGGTTGCAGAATTCTTTGCCATGGTGGGGGTAACCGTTTGAGTGAAGTTGGATAGCGACCTGAGAAGCAGGAACCTTGCCGCGATTCGACTACTTGGCCGGTACCCGGCGGAGAGCGATGTGCGCGGCCGGTGGGCCGTTGGTGCGCCGCTGCGCCATTGGTGCTCGACGACCTCGCGCAGCGCCCAAGCGGGGAAGGGAGGCGCTCGTGTACGCATCGAAGTCCGCGGATATCCGCAACGCTGCTGCTGCGCTGGAAAAACTGCTCAATGTCGATTGAGCAGCACGAGGATCTGACGCGAGTCAGTCGCCGAGCCTGGTCAGCGTAGAACCTGGGTGCACGCCCGTGCGCCTGTTCGGCCCGGAGCGCGGAAGGCTATATTTGACCTGCTCCGACCAGGCCCGGAAGCGAGCTGCTTGCCCGGGGACCTCGGCGTCGCGCTTTCTAGGCGAACCGCGGCGGGAGATTGATCAAATAATCTGTAAACTTCTTGAATATGACAAAAACTGAGTCGCTAGATCCATTTGGCGGAGACATCGCGGAAGCGCGTTACGCGGACCTCTTCGACCGCTACAAGCAACACCTCGGCTGGATCGGCGTAGTGATCATTCTGATCGGTGTTGGCGGCTGGTTCTATCTTCGTTCTGAGTCCATCAAGTCACAGCGAGCCGACGCGGCGTACGCAGCGGCGCTTCAGAGCGTATCGTCCGGGAACCTCCCACTCGCGCAGTCTGATCTGAGCAAGGCCGCGACGCGGTATGCGGGCACGAACGGAGGCACAGAAAGCGCGATGGCGCTTGCCAAGATCTACTACCAACAGAACAAGTTCCAGGATGGCATTACGGCGCTACGCGCTTCTGCGGCCGATAAGGGCGATCTCCAATACGAAGCCAGACTGTTGACGGCAGCCGGTTATGAGAGCCTGACACAGTGGCCCCAGGCCGCGAAGGAATACGACGACGCAGCGTCGATCGCGCGGTTCGACGCGGACAAGTCGAGTGCTCGTGCGATGGCTGCACGTGCGTATCAGGCGGGCGGCAACAAGGCTGCCGCAACAAAAATCTGGACCGATCTGATGACCGATCCCAACGCCACATTCGCGACTGAAGCCAAGATCCGGCTAGGTGAACTTCAGGCCGCGGCAATCAAGAGCTGATTCGCCTTCGGCTGCGACGTGAAGGGCCACCCGCAACTCGGGTGGCCTTTTTTTCGGTAGGCGCTCATTGCGATAGGGTACTCTGCTGGGGCAAGCGTCCTAGTGCGGACATGCCAGGCAGACTCCATATTTCTGTTGCGCACAGCGTGAGTAGGCGAACGATCTCCGCGGCCAGGCGACTCCAATGAATCCCAGCAAACGGCACGCTACGGTTGTGCAAGACGGTGGCACAGAGGACACTCTATTCGCCGGGCGCGGTGAGATGCGGGCCTTATGCCGCGCATTCGACTGGTCGTCGACTCCGCTGGGCCCAACCAAAACTTGGTCGCAGAGCCTGCGTACGATCGTCTCGACGCTACTCGCCAGCCATCACCCGATCTTTCTCTGGTGGGGCCCGGAGCTGGTCCAGATCTATAATGACGGGTATCGGCCCAGTCTCGGTATGGGAGATCGGCATGCACGCGCCCTTGGAGCGCGCGGACGCGATTTTTGGGCAGACATCTGGAACGTAATCGGACCGGAAGTTGACGGCGTCATGAGCAGTGGAGAGGCCACGTGGCATGAAGATCAGCTAATCCCAATCGAGCGTAACGGCCGGATCGAGAATGTTTGGTGGACGTACAGCTACAGCCCTGTGCGTGATGATGACGGGAAGGTCGCCGGCGTGCTGGTTGTGGTGCAGGAGACGACGCGACGGGTGGAGCTGCTCGCCGAGCGCGAGCGCCTACTCGCTGAGAGCGAACGCGCGCGGTCCGATGCGGAGGCGGCGCGGCAGGAGGCTGAGGCAGCGAGTCGGGCCAAGGGAGATTTCTTGGCGGTGATGTCGCACGAGCTTCGCACGCCACTGAACGCCATTGGTGGATACACGGAACTGTTGGACATGGGGATCCACGGTCCGGTCACTGAGGATCAGCGGACTGCACTCAAGCGGATCCAACAGAGCCAGCAGCACCTACTCGGGTTGATCAATGAGGTCCTAAATCACATCCGGATTCAGACCGGCGTCGTGCAGTATTACGTGGAGGAGGTGCTGTTGGCTCCGGCGCTGGCTTCGGCCGAAGCACTGATCGCTCCTCAGGTCCGGGCGAAAGGGCTTAGTTACGAACTCAGCGACTGCGGCGACGGACTGGCCGTTTTGGCAGACCCGGAGAAACTTCGACAGGTTCTGCTCAACCTCCTCACCAACGCCATCAAGTTCACGCCAACCGGAGGGCGCATTGCGATCGCTTGTTCGGAACAGGACGGTTTGGTCGCTGTCGCTGTATCGGACACTGGTATCGGCGTGGAGCCCGACAAGCTCGCGACCATCTTCGAGCCATTTGTCCAGATAAACCAACTTCGCACGCGTCCAAACGAAGGCGTGGGTCTTGGTCTCGCGATCAGCCGCGATCTCGCTCGTGGCATGAAGGGCGATCTGAAGGCCGTAAGCGTTCCCGGGGTCGGGAGCACGTTCCAGCTGACGTTACCGCGGGCCTAGGTGCGACTGGGACAGCGAGGCTGGGTGGGCGTTCGGAATTGCCTCTGTTCAGCCAAACGAGCGTTCGATGTCTATCACGATAGCGCCAGTGGGGCGACAATATTCTGAAATGAGGTGCGTATAATATGGATTATGTAAACTAACTAATGTGGAAAGTGTGGGAAACCCTACAGATCCCGTAGCTCGCCCTCGAAGACCAAGCGACCCTCCCCCCTCAACGAGGCGTGCCAAATTCCGTCAGATGCGACGCTGGAGCGGATCCCAACCGGTCGCCCTGAAGCCGTTTCGAGCTCCACATCGTCACCACATTCGCCCCACAGCCGCAACAGGATCGCAGTAGCCACGCTGCCTGTCCCGCAAGCCAGAGTCTCTGCCTCCACGCCACGCTCGTACGTACGAATCTTCCAGCGACCCGTACCATCCTGGCTCACAAAATTCACGTTGGCGCCCTCTGGAAGCGCCGTGTGATGCCTCACAGGCCGCCCACGCCCGGTCACGTCGGCGGTCGCGACGTCCGGCACCCGGATCACCACGTGAGGAATCCCAACGGTGGCAAAACCCAGTCGTTGCTCTCCCTGCGCCATCTGGACAGCCGTAAACGCGGCCCGGGGCCCCGCTATGGGAGGAAGATCGAACTCCGGGAGCCCTGCCCGGATTCGCGCGTTCAGAACCCCTGACCCGGTCTCAAGCGCAAAACCCGCCGGGTCAACCGCATACAGTCCCGCCGCCAGGCTAGCTGTGCAGAGGGTCGCGTTCCCACACAGTGACGCGAGAGAGCCGTCGGCGTTGAAATACCTGAGCGCGACGTCCGCCTCACGCCTTGCTGGGGCCGTCAGAATTACCAACCCGTCCGCTCCTACGCCCGTGCCGCGGGCACAAATGCGCTTGATGACCTCGGCGTTCTCGAACTCGCCCGCCGACTCGGCGCGGCCGTCTATGAAGACGAAATCGTTGCCCGAGCCCGTCATCTTCCAGAAGCGTCGCTTTGAAATCATTGCTAGATCCTCGCTAAATCCTTCCGGTCATCGCCTGCCATCTGAGCCGCCACACCATCCATATCGCCTCCCGCACAATCTGCTTGGACATCTTGCTCTCGCCGAGCGTGCGGTCGTGGAAGACGATCGGTATCTCCTTGATCTTGAATCCTTTCTTCCAAGCCCTGTAGCTCATCTCGATCTGAAACGCGTAACCGTTTGAATGAACAGCATTTAGATCGATCGCCTCAAGTACTTTCCGCCTGAAAGCCTTGAATCCGCCAGTTGCGTCGAACACAGGAAGTCTAGTTACTGCGCGCGCGTAGATGTTGGCCATGTAGCTCATGACGAGACGCCCGATGGGCCAATTCACCACGGTCACTCGGCCGTCCTGGTAGCGCGAGCCGAGCACGATGTCGGCGTCCTGGATCGCTCTCAGGAACTGCGGGATGTGCTTGGGATCGTGCGAGAAGTCCGCGTCCATTTCGAACGCGACGTCATAATGCCGCTCGAGTGCCCATGTGAAGCCGGCGAGATAGGCGGTTCCAAGCCCCATTTTCGAGGCTCTTTCCACGAGGTGGACTCGCGGCGTCGCGGCCGCCAGCTCCTGTACGACCTTCCCTGTGCCATCTGGGGAGCCGTCGTCAACGACGAGGACGTCGATCCTGGGATCCTGGTCCAGGATCATGGGGACTATCCGGGAGACATTATCGCGCTCGTTGTAGGTCGGGACAATCACGAGCACGTGTTGAATGGTCGGCCGTTCGTCAGGCAATGCGGCGCCGCTCCATGATTGTACCACCCGCAAGCGCTAACAGGGCGATCGCTATCGCTGCCCAAGTGATTGCCTTGCCAGTTTGGTACGGCGCGCTCGTGAACGCCAGTTCTATCTTGCGGGCGCCAACTGGTAGCTCGACTCCGATCATGCTGTACTGGGCTCGGCCAATCGCGGCCGCCTTCCCATCAACGGTCGCGTGCCAGCCAGGGTAGTAGTTCTCCGATACGATAAGGGCCGAACCGGCGGGCGCGGCCCGATCCAGCGTGAGGGACATCTTCCCTGGCGCGTAGGAATCTACGTGCGCCACTATTCCAGTGGGTTGTGGCAACGTGGTAACCGCAGGACCGGCGGTGACTGGGGCCGCGGGATCGAACAGCGCGGCGGCCTGGATGTCGAAGCGAGAATTCATGATCGTGGCGAGGACTGCATCATCTGCAGCCTTTACGATGACGGGCGCCACCCACGCGAACGGTGCGGTTCCAGCGAGGCGATAGACGTAATTGGTGCGGCCGCTGGGGTCCTCGATGGACGGACCTGCAACTTGTGTAACTCCAGGTAGGACACCGGCGAGTTCGTGCCCGTTGCTGAGTACGTACTGCGTAGCCGTGATCCGCCGAATATTCGAGTTCATCAATATCTGGCGCGTGGTCTGAGGGCCCGGTCCGGCGCCCTGCTCGATCGCAACCAGGTCATTGTACCGCGCAAGCTCATTGCCGTGATATCCGATCACGTCCAGCGCCCGGTGAGTCATAAGCTCGGCGCCGTTGTACAACGCGACGTCACCTCCGTCCTGAATCTCGATTGGGAGCACGCGCGCAGGCTGCGGCAAATTGTGTAAATAGTCCAGCGCAGCGTCGGACGCATACAGTTGGCTGGCGGGCGGTGAGAAGACCCAGTACTGCCGATTGACGACGAAAAGATCGAGCGCCGCGAGAAGCGCGAGCGCCGCAACGGGGGCGAAGCGCCCTACCCTTCTGCGTAGCTCGGCGGCGTTGAGCATCAACAAGCCAGCGATCACCACAAACACCAACGAGCGCAGCGCACCGACGACAAGGTCGCCATTGTTGGCGTCAACGAGCTCCAGACTCCCCTCGGGGGCGACGCTTCGCGCCACCGCTGTCAATACGCCTGTGGCGGCGAGAAGGGCGATGGCGGCGCCCAGGATTGCCCAGCCAATGACGTACTTCCTGGTCGTCTCCGATCGGAGCGCTCGCTCCATGCCGCGCGCGGCGAATATCGCAATGCCGAGCGTGCCGACGAAGAAGACAGAGTCCGGTGCACGGAAGTATTTGGTGCCGGGCACGAGGTAGAACGGAATGTTGTAGAACGGTGTGTGCGCGCCGAGGGCCCAAAGGAGCGCAACAACGATCGTGATGGCCCAGAACCAGAGCTGTCGAGAGTTCCTGTCGCGGCGCATCCCGCCGAGGCCGAGACCAGCGAGCATGAGCACCACGACACCGGCATAGTCACCCTGGAAGTGAATGCCGTTGGGGCCCCAATAGTGCTTGAGAATTCCGGTGAATTCCGGGAGATAAGCATTGAATATCTCCTGTGGATTCTTGCCGTATGACGTTGCGCGTTCGTACGTACCGATACCGGCGGCCCGGGGCGACCATCCTACGTACTCGCGCACGGGAAGGAATTGAACCGCGCCGATCGCGAGACCGACAGCAACGGCGACGAGCGCACCTGCGAGTCGTTGAATCGCGACGCGGCCGTCAGCCTTTCCATCTCGCACGAGTCCAACCGCCAGAACAATTGCGTATGCACCTGCCGTCAGGAGCGAGTACTCGAGCAGTTGCGGGTGCGGCGTGAGGATGTCTAGACCAACGACCGCGGCTATCGCGCCCAGCGCCCACAAGCGCCCGTCCCGCACCCACGCGAGAACCGTCCATAGTAGCAGCGGAAATAGGGCGGCGACGAACAGCTTTCCATCGTGTCCGGGGCTCACATACGTGGCGATGTGACCGCTCATCATGTACGCGAGACCCCCGACCAATGCGCCGGCAAAGCCGAAGCCGGCGCGGCGCATGAACAGGTACGCAAATGCGCCGGCGAGGAATATGTGAATCATGAAACCCCACGTCATAGCGACGTCCGTGGGGAGAACCAATCTCAGGAGGAAGGTTGGATAGAAAATGTCACCGTGCATTGCAGCCACGAATGGCATACCGCCGAATTGGTATGGATTCCAGAGCGGGAATGATCCGGTCGCCTTGAGCGTGCTGGCTGCGAATTCCCGGAATGCGTAGCCGGCGATGTACTGATCGCTATGCGGGCCGACCAGAAACTTGCCGGCGAGCGCCGGCATCCCGAATGCGAGCGTGCCGAGCGCGTAGGTGAGAATTGCCCACAAAGATGCGAAGCGAGGCTCGTAAGAGCCGATCACGGGATCGGAGGTGACGACTTGCTTTGCAGACGGCGCTACGGTCATTCGGAACGGGTTGAAGGCTTGAAATGGCCCGCCACCAGGGCGACGAGGCCAGGAATCACTTCCAGCACGGTGAGCCACAGCCGGCTTATCACCGCGACGATAACGGCATCGCCGTAAGTGGTGAGCCCGAGGAGCGGTAGCCCTTCCCAGATACCAGCTTCGCGCACGCCGATCCCGGCGGGGGCGATGAGGGTGATGAAGCCAACAATATACGCCGCAGTGTAGGCGGCTATGTAGAGTACGACCCCTCCATGGACGGCGTTGGCACCGAGGATAGCGATAGCGAATAGTCGAAACGCGACACCGTATGCGCACCACGCAAAGGCAGTCCCCGCCAGAGACAACCAAACTGTGCTTGCGGGGATTACAGGGAGCGGAATGTCGCGCTTGGTGATCCTGCAGGCCAGGCGGACGATTGCTGGGAGCCAGAGTGGGGCGGCCAGAACGCCCCCGATTGAAACGACTGCAACCGCGGCGAACACGGCGGCGTGCGGAACCAGGCGAGCGGCGAAGATGAGCACCAGCACAAGCCCCGATACCAGATTGAAGACATTCACTATTATCGACGATCCGGCGGCCGCGACCGGCGAGGCTCCAGTCTCTCTGGCCATGATGCCAAGAGCGGCCAGCGACCAGAGGTTCCCGGGGATGTACTTGCCAAGGCTTGCCGCGAACCAGATTCTGGCGGCGGTCCACCACGGTAGTTGCGTGTCCCAGGCAGCGAGCACCCGGCGCCACGTTTCGATCAGCACTGCGTACGCGACAAAGACGAGCAGTGACGCCTCAAGGAGCGGTGTCCAATCGACGTGAAGCGTCGCTACGCGGCCGCCAATCATGTCCCAGCGCTTGGATATCGCGATGCTCGCGAAGACAACCACGAGAACGGCGAACGTCCATTGCGCGACGCGCACCCATTTACCTCGCATGTGTCTCCGCGGCTTCTGTGTATATCTGCGCATAACGCGCAGAGACCGCCGCAGGCGAAAACGTTGCAAGCGCCGCAATCCGGCCTGCGCGGCCAAGCCTCTCGCGTCGATCGGGGTCCGCGACGATCTTCTCGACTGCAGCGGCAAGCGCGGCGATGTCTCCGGTTGGCACGAGGGCCCCGGTCACATCGTCCTCGATAACGTCCGTAATCCCGCCAGAGGCAAAGCCAACTGGTGGTGTCTCGCACAACTGCGCCTCGACCGCGACGAGGCCGAGTCCTTCATCCACGAACGGCGCAACTAGCACGGAAGCCCGAGCGAGCAGCGCTGGGATCTCCGTGTGTCGAACCTGACCGCGCCACAGTATGCGATCGGACAGGCCGAGCTGCCTGGCAAGTTCAATTAACGCCGCGCGATCAGGTCCATCGCCTACAACATCCAATACGATGCTGCGTCGCATGAGGGCAAGAGCGCGCATCGCAGCCTCAATTCCCTTTTGCGCTGAAAGCCGGCCGACGAACACGATCCGGTTGATGTCTCTGGCCTCCGTCGGTTCAAACAATGCAACCGCGACTGGCATTGGCGCGACGACTGGCGTCGTGCGGCTCAACGGCACGGCCTGGCGCGCCAGCCATGTGGACACACAGGTAACTCGTGCAGCGCGACGGAATACATATCGCGCGAGTGGCCGCGCACGAGGGCGGCCCTGGAGCAGTCGGAGATCGCTTCCGTGCGACGTAATAACGAGTGGCACACCTGAAAGCCGGCATGCAGTTGCCGCGGAGATCCCATTCGGAAACCACCAGTGTGCGTGAACCACATCCGGTCTCCACTCCGAAATATGAGACCGAACTGCCGCTGTCTCTGCTATCACAAAAGACACGAGCGCAACTTTCGCGGCGAACGACCGGGAAACGTCTTCGGCCATCGTGCCGCGGTACGCGAGCGTCTCGTGCGACCTCGGTGCATATCGAAACCGATGAACCGCAACTCCCTGGATCACGTCCGAGGCGGGAAGTCCGGCTGCCGAAGGTGCCGCAACGCGAACTTCCACACCGCGCTCGGCGAGTCCCACAGCGAGCCGGAGAATGAAAGAGCCCGCGGAGTCGCCGTCAAACCGTGGGAATGAGTGCGTTACAAAAAGTACTTTCACGCCTCAGCGCGGCGAGTCTGTCTCGCGCACAAGCACTTCTTCCACGCGCCGTCTCAACTCTGCGATTTCCGCGCGTTGGGCGGCCATCAACTCGGCGAGAAGCCCAGTCGCGAAGAACACGCTGCCGAGCAGCAGACAGACTTCCACGAGTGTCAGCAACGGTCGGAAGCCTACGCCAGCGATTATACGGTACAGCACCGCCGCAACACCGGTTAGCACACCGACCGTGAAAAGAAACGCGCCGAGCATTCCGAAGAGTAGCAGTGGCTTGCGCGCGAAACGGAGCTCGAACCAGACTGCGAGCATGTCAAGTACGCCAACCGGAATTCTACTGATGCCGAATTTGGACTTACCAGCCATGCGGGGATATAGCGGGATCGGAGTCTCGCCCACCGTGAAGCCGCGATGTGCTGCCACGACAATCATATACCGATGCCAATCCGGACGAACCGGAAGCGCAGCCATGATCTCGCGCCGATACGCCTTGACGGAGTTCAGGTCCCGCACTGGTACGTCAAAGAGGCGACGGCTTAGACCGTTATAGATACCCGAAACGAAGGCCTTGTCGTACTCACCCTCCTTCCGACCGGTCATCATGTCCACTTCGCCCGCGAGGATCGGGTTGACCAGTTTGGGGATGTCCTCCGGCTTGAACTGCAGGTCAGCCGGATAAAATACGAGCACTTCGCCCCGCGAATGCACGTAGCCCGTTCGCAATGCGTCGGCAATTCCGCGACGGTTGCGATGCCGAACGGAATGCAGAAACGGATACTCGGATTCTAGCTGCGCCAGAACTTGTGGAGTTGCGTCACTGGACCCGTCATCTATGACTACGACTTCGTACTTACCTGGCTCCGACGCAAACGTAATGGCTGCCTGGCGCATGAACTCGGGCAGGTTCTCGGCCTCGTCCTTGGCGGGGACTAGTACGCTCACCCGCGGAAGCCTTACCTCCGCGGGCAGCGTCATACTCGCTTGCGCATCCGCGCCGGAAGCACGCCGAGTTGGTCGCGATATTTGGCGACCGTACGACGCGCGATCTGGACGCCGCTCTCGCGCAGAATATTCACGATGGCCTGATCCGTGAGCGGATGCTTGGGATCTTCATCCTCAACCAGCTTCTGGAGCTGTGCTTTGATTCCGCGCGCCGAGACATCTTCGCCGTCGGCCGTTGCGAGACCGGACGAGAAGAAGAACTTCAACGGAAGTACGCCGCGCGGAGTCTGCACGTACTTCTCGTTTGTCACGCGGCTCACCGTCGATTCGTGCATGCTGATCACTTCGGCGACTTCACGGAGCGTAAGCGGCTTGAGGTATTGCACACCCTTCTCGAAGAACTCGCGCTGCCGCTCGACGATATAGTTCATCACCTTGAGCATGGTCTGGCGTCGCTGCTCGATGGCCTGGATCATCCAATTCGCCGAGTTCAGCTTGCTGGAGATGAACTCCTTGTTCTCGCCGTCGAACTTCTTCTTGTCACGGGCGATATCCTGGTACGCCTTGCTGAGCTTGAGGCGTGGCAGGTTCGCGTCATTGAGAAATACGTGATACTTGTCATCGATCTTGTCGACTACAAGATCTGGAATGATGTAGTTGTCGGACCGCGCGCTGTAACGCAACCCTGGCTTTGGGTCGAGTTTCGCTATCTCGTCTGCTGCAGCCTGCACGTCGGTCGCGCTGATTCCAAATCGCTTGGAGATCTCGCTCCAACGGTGATTGATCAGCTCCTCGAAGCAGTCGCGCACGAGCCGGTAAGGAACTGACTGCTGCAGGCCGGCTTCGCGAAGCTGGAGCAGCAGACATTCCTTGAGATCGCGCGCTGCGACTCCCGGCGGATCGAGGGTTTGAATGATGGCGAGCGTGTCCTCGCCTTCCGTCTCGGTGTACAGCATGTCCTCGGTCACGTCGCGCCCCGAGTGCTCACCGGCCTGGCGTGCCATGTCGTTGAGGCCAACGACTATCTCATGAACTGCTGCAGCGAGGTATCCGTCGTCGTTAACGTTGCCGATGAACTCGTCGCCGATGAGCGATTGGCGCGGCGTGAGCTCCAAAAGCGCAAGCTGGTCACGCAGGTGATCACCGAGGTCGCGCGTCTCAACAGTTACAGGCTCGAAGTGCTCCCTTTCTTCGCGTTCTTCGCGATGACCCCCGGTGTCGAAACCGTCGAGCAGAATCTCTTCCCAGTCAATCTCGTCCTTCTCCTGCTTCTGTGGCTCTTCGGATACAGCCTCAATTTCCTCTTCGGCCTCTTCTCCATCCTCGTCTTCATCGTCTTCAACGAGATCCAGGAACGGGTTGTTGAGGAGTTCCTGTTTGAGGTGTTGCTGCAGGTCGAGTAACGGCATGTACAGAAGATCCATCGCCTGGTACAAGCGCGGGTTGATCTTCAGGTCCTGCCGCATCTGAGTGGACTGGCTAAGGCTTGATCTCATGCGTGTGCTCCATTGCCGCCGGCGAACCGCTCGCGGAGACGGGTTGTGAGCGTGGGGCCCAAATAGATCTTCGCGACGGTGTCGTCGAAGACAAGGTCACGAACGGTGCCGGATACCTTCACCTGGCCATCGAACATGATGTAGGCGCGGTCAACGATATCGAGGGTCTGTTCTACGTTGTGATCGCTTATGAGTACGCCGATGTTGCGCTGCCGGAGTCCGGACACGATGGTCTGGATATCATGAACCGCAATGGGATCGACACCAGCGAATGGTTCGTCAAGCATCATGAACTTTGGGTCAGTGACGAGCGCGCGTGTGATTTCGAGCCGGCGACGCTCGCCGCCGGATAGAGCATACGCCTTGCTCTTGCGAAGCCGCTTGATGCTCAACTCGTCCAGCAAGCGTTCAAGTCGTTCCTCACGCTCGGCCTGCGACAGCGGAAGCGTTTCGAGAATGGCGAGGATATTGTCCTCGACCGACAGCTTACGAAAGATAGACGGTTCCTGCGACAGATAGCCGATCCCGTGCCGCGCGCGCTTGTACATCGGCATCTCGGTGATATCCTCGCCGTCCAACTTGATGGTTCCGGTGAGCGGCTGGATCAGGCCGACTATCATGTAAAAAGTAGTCGTTTTACCCGCGCCATTTGGCCCGAGAAGCCCAACGATCTCGCCCTGGCGCAGGTGTATTGCGACGTCGTTGACGACCTTTCGACGTTTGTAGACCTTCACGAGGCCTTCCGCGTCAAGCGTGCTCCTGCCCGGCGTCTGCGCCTCTGGTCCAATTACGCCGGTTGCGGATCGCGGGAACTCTCCCGTTTGACGCAGCATGTCCGCGACCTGAGCCCTGAGCGGCGCAATATCACTCCAGAGACTGTCGGAAAGCCGGACCTTTGTGTAGTCGCCCACATCGCCGGGCGGGAGTACGACCACCTTGTCAGTCGCGAGCCGCGGCAAGACCCACGTGGTAAGGTAGGCGCGCACTTCGTCCAGGCTCAAGCGCCCAGCTTCTCGTGGCGCGTCCTTGCCTTCTTCGCGCAACGTGCGCAGGTACTCGTCGCGATAGCCGATCGCGATATCGTTAAGTGTCGCCGAGCCGGTGTCGTCCGCGCAACGCACCAGCGCTTCGAGCGCGAGCACTGACGATCGCTCATCGCCGGCTGCGTGCGCCAGCAACGATGCGATTACGTCGGAATAGATCGGGGCGGTCATCGGATGACGCCCCGGCGCGGCGGCGGTGCCCGCTTGGTGGTTGCCGGCTTTGCCTTCACCGTCGTGTCAACAGCTTCGACGTAAACGCCGCTTGCCTTGTCACGAACCTTCACCGTGTCCACGCCGCCGTTCACGAAGCTGATATCGATGTCCCTACCCGTGACATAGTTGACGCCGGGGCGATCTTTCGCGGTTGCATTCTTCACGTGGTAGTACGCACGTGCGTGCTGTCGAGCTATGATGGTCTTGACCGGAGGAGTGCGAGATGTGTCGCCACGTGCCACGCTGTCGAAAGTCGCAATGAGGGTGTCGCCGCGCATCCAGTCGCGGTCCTTGGTTTTCACCGTTGCGGTATCGGCGATGCTGGTTGCGTACGCCTTGCCCACTGCTCTGATCTGGTGGATGCGTTGATTGGGAAGCAGCGCGTCGATGGAATCGGCCAGTATGTCACGATCCGGGGATGTAGCGTGCGCCCGTGTCTTGCCCCACGCCATCGCTCGTTCCAATTCGTTGTTGTGAACTCGCAGATCGACGGAGTCAGCGTACAGCTCCAGGTCCTGGCTGGTTGCGTGCCCATTTGGCGTTGCAACTACACGATTCACCAATCGGTTCTTGGAGAACACGTCGATCACCCCGCCGGTCAACGTGAACGGTCGGCTCCGGCGCGCCTCGACGGTTGGCTTGCGCATTAGTCTCGCAATGCCGCTGCCCTGATCCATGAACGCCGAGTCGCCGGTCGCGAATAGCTCCGGGCGTGTGATGCGAACATCCCCACCGGCGTAAACGAGACTGTCGGCGACGCTGGTAATTCGATCGGCTACTACATCAACCGTATCGCTTGGCTTACCTGTAAGCGTATCCCTCTGGACGACCTTCAGTTTTGGGCGTCCGGTGGATACGAGTATCGCCTCGGTGCGAATTGGACGCACGGCGCGATAGTAATCGGCGACCGGACCGCGCATTGTAGTTCCACTTGCGAGCACGGCGTACACCTTTCCTTCGGCCCGGATGTGTTCTTCATCCATCCAGTAGGTCATGTGGTCGGCATCCACCTTGGCGCGCGGATCTACGTAATGCACGTTGCCGATGAGATACATGAGGCTCTGGTCGCCGTAGTATTCGGCACTGTCAGATTTCAGCGTGACGTTCTGTCCCTGACAATCACCAATAAAACCGCCGCCAATGTACGCGTTGTACTTCCCGCTTGGGAGCTTGACGAAGTTCGAGGGAGTTACACCGCCGGCCGTGCCTTGAT
Organism: Gemmatimonadota bacterium; assembly: GCA_041691775.1. Taxonomy (GTDB): domain Bacteria; phylum Gemmatimonadota; class Gemmatimonadetes; order Gemmatimonadales; family Gemmatimonadaceae; genus Fen-1247. The sequence goes on along the minus strand of JBEPUB010000001.1, from coordinate 184,789 downwards.
ACTCGATTACGCATTTGCTTCCAGGCTGCGGCCCCACGGATCGCGCTTGCGCCGACGCATCGCGAACGACGCCGGCGAGCCCGCATCCCATCGCCACGCTGGTGGCAACAACAAGTCCGAGGTGTGTCATTGGTTCGGAATCGTAACGGCGCCAGCGGTTCCCGAAAGCGTCTTGAGAACGTGGACGTTCTGGAGATTCGGATCCGAGCGAAATCCGATCCCTTCGAGACGGCGATCTGGTTCGGTCAATACGAACGCGCTGTCGCTCGCAATCTCGTTGCGGCTCTGGTCGTATTTCAACTCCTCGGACCGCAAATGCCGGCCGTCTTCCGAATTCACGACCACATCGCCGCGCGCCAGCATCATTCCGGTTGTGGTGTGGTACGTGCCGCGACGCGATGTCAGGACCGCGCTCTTCACTCCGGTGCTGGTGAAGAACGTTGAATTCACGCGAATTAGCTCGACGCGCGTGTTGTCGTCAAAGAAGTATGCTGTATCGGCAACCAGTTGTGCGTGCATCACGCCCTGGTCGGTGAGGTTGAACTTGGCGCCGTACATCACCTGGTTCGCCGAGTCAGCCAATGCCGACTGGCCGGAGACCGGTGGTGTCTTAGTGCTGGTCTTACAACCGTCCGCGAAAAACACGACCGTCAATGCGGCAGCTGAGACCATCACGCCGACCCGAGCCATCAAGCAACCCCCGCACGCATGAGGTCGTGGAGATGTACGACTCCAATGAGCAAGCCATCGGGCGATACAACGGGCATCGCCATTATGCCGTGCTCTTCCATCCGGTGTACCGCCGCGCTGCCGAGCTCGTCCGGCCCAGCGAGTTTGGGTGCACGGTTCATTACATCGCCAACGACCAGCGTCAGGACGCCTGTCTCATGTTCCAGAAGACGCGTCAGATCGCCGGCGGTCATTATACCTGAGATTCTGTTGCCAGCATCGACGATCATCACGATGCCGCGCCGTTCGGCGAGCTCCACTATCGCCTGTTTCATGGTCGCGGTTGCAAACAACGTCGGCAGCGGCTCGGTGATCATTACGTCGCTTACGCGTGTCAACAGCTTGCGCCCAAGGGCACCCCCAGGATGGATCCGCGCGAAATCCTCGGCGCCAAATCCCTTCTCCTCGAGAAGCGCAACCGCGAGAGCGTCGCCGAGCGCGAGTGCCACGGTTGTGCTCGTGGTCGGCGCGAGGCCGTGCGGGCACGCTTCCTCGCGCACTGACGCATCGAGGGTGACGTCAGAATGCGCTGCGAGTGTTGACTCTCCGTCGCCCGCAATTGCGATCGTCTGCACGCCCAGTCGCTTGAGATGCTCGAGCAAGGGGAGCAATTCGTCCGACTCACCGCTTTTGGAGATGAGAATCGCGACATCCGATGCTCCGACAATTCCCAAATCGCCATGGACACTGTCCGCCGCGTGGAGGAATACCGCCGGCGTGCCAGTTGACGTGAGCGTCGCGGCGATCTTGCGCCCGATCAAGCCGGACTTGCCAACCCCACACACGATCACACGTCCGGACGACGCGGCGATCATATCGACTGCCGCGACAAACGGTTCGCCGAGTCGCGACGCGGCCTCGCCGATCGCATCGCGCTCCAGCTCGAGAACGTGACGGCCGCGAGCTAAAACGTCCGATTTCAACGACGTACTCGTGCCCACAGATCCACCATGCGATCTACCAGATCCGGCAGATCCTTGAGCGGCAACATGTTTGCCCCATCACTCGGTGCAGTGTCCGGCGAAGGGTGAGTCTCGATGAACACGCCGTCGGCACCCGCCGCAACCGCTGCAAGAGCGAGTGTTGGAATGAATTCGCGCGCGCCACCACTTGCGCCGCCGTCACCCAGTCCTGGGCGCTGGACGCTGTGCGTGGCGTCAAAGATTACCGGTGCGTCGCAGGCCGACTTCAGGCGCGGAAATGCGCGCATGTCCACCACCAGATCACCGTAACCGAAGAACGTACCGCGCTCGGTAACCGCAACCTCGTCACCACCAGCCTCGCGCACCTTGGCGAGGGCACCGGCCATCCCTTCCGGATGCATCCACTGACCCTTCTTCACATTCACCGGCCTGCCCGTTCTACCGGCTGCGTGCAGCAGGTCAGTCTGGCGACAGAGAAATGCGGGGATCTGCAACACATCCACCTGTCGCGCGACCGCCGCGCATTGTTCCGGCAGATGCACATCGGTAAGGACGGGCAAGCCGGTTGACGCACGAACGCGACCGAGGGCGGCGATACCCTCATCCATTCCCGGTCCGCGCGAGGCGCCCGCGTTCGAGCGGTTCGCCTTGTCGAAGCTCGCCTTGTAGATCACTCCGCCGGGCACCCGCTCCTCGATTCTGAGAAGTGCCTCCGCCACCTCCAGGTTCAACGCGTCATCCTGGAGGACGCATGGTCCAGCGATGAGAAAGAACCGGTCGCGTGGGAAGAGTGAGCTCACGATCTGGCTTCGATTCCGGTACGTGACTCCGAATTCTGCGCGTGCTCGCCGAGTGAGTGCTCTGCCGCCGCGCCAACAAATCCGGCGAACAGCGGATGCGGTCGCGTCGGCCTGGATTTGAGCTCCGGGTGGAACTGGCAGCCCAGGTACCAGGGATGCGTCTGCAGCTCGACTATCTCCACAAGCGATCCGTCGGGTGAGAGCCCGGAGAGTGTGAGTCCGTGCTCGATGAAACCGTCGCGGAACGCATTGGATACTTCGTACCGGTGCCGATGTCGCTCGCTCACCTGTTGAGTCCCGTACATTGCGGCCGCTCGCGTTCCGTCGCCCAGCCTGCACGGGTACTGGCCCAGGCGCATGGTGCCACCCATGTCGGTGACGTGTTGCTGCGATTCCATGAGTGAGATCACTGCATTGCCACAGTCGGGAGCGAACTCGCTGGAATTGCTATCATCGAGCCCCATCACGTTTCGAGCGAACTCGACTATGGCCACCTGCATTCCGAGACAGATACCAAAGAACGGAAGTCCAGCCTCGCGCGCATAACGAATCGCTTCAACCATTCCTTCTACGCCGCGCACACCGAAGCCGCCCGGGACGAGAAGACCGTCGTACTGACCCAGGATCTCCCGCGTGCGCTCGCGCGAAGTGAACGTGTCGCTCGAGATCCACGACATATCAACGCCAACGTTGTTCGCGATTCCGCCGTGTATCAGTGCTTCCTGAACGCTCTTGTAGCTATCGATGAACTCGGTGTACTTGCCCACCACGGCTATCTTCACGCGGCGCGGCGGTGCTTTGATCCGCTGCACCAGCTTGCGCCAGGCAGTGAGATCGGGAGAACGTTTCCCAAGCAGGCCCAGGCGATGCATCACGCGCTCGTCCGCGCCCTGCTCATGAAATACGAGCGGGATCTCATAGATGGTGGGAACATCACGGCTCTCGACTACCGCGCCGAACTCAACGTTGCAGAACAGCGAGATCTTGCGCTTCACGTCGTCCGACAGCGCGCGCTCGGTGCGACAGATGAGAATGTCCGGCTGTATTCCGAGCTGCATCAGCTCGCGCACGGAGTGTTGAGTGGGCTTGGTCTTGACTTCTCCCGCGGCCGCGATGAAAGGAACGAGCGTGAGATGGATGAAGATCCCATTCTCTCGCCCGATTTCCTGGCGGAACTGACGGACGGCTTCAAGGAACGGCTGTGACTCGATGTCACCTACCGTGCCACCGATCTCCACGATCACGACATCGTTATCAGGAGCCAGCCGCTTCATCGCGGCCTTGATCTCGTCGGTGATGTGCGGAATCACCTGGACCGTTGACCCCAGGTATTCGCCGCGACGCTCCTTCGTGATCACATTGAGGTAGATCCTGCCGGTGGTAACATTGTTCGCCTGGGTCAGCGACCTGTCGATGAATCTCTCATAGTGACCGAGATCCAGATCTGTCTCCGCGCCGTCGTCAGTTACAAATACTTCGCCATGCTGAAACGGCGACATCGTTCCCGGATCGACGTTCAGGTACGGATCGAACTTCATTATCGTGACGCGCATTCCGCGTTCCACGAGCAACCGCCCAATAGATGCTGCGGCGATCCCTTTCCCCAGCGACGAAACCACTCCGCCGGTTACGAAGATGTAGCGCGTCTGCTGCGAGGACTCCATTCTCATTGCCATTATCTTTCTCCTGCCGCGAACGAGCGCCAGCGCTCGTTCGCGATCCGTAAGTCCTCTTCCGTATCTATTCCACACTCGGCGGGTTCGTCGATCACGGCCACACCGATGTTCATTCCATGCGCAAGCGGCCGCAACTGCTCCAGGCGTTCGATGTCCTCAAGTGGGTGCGGCGGAAGCGCCATCCATTGTGCCAGAGCCTCTCGCGTGTACGAGTAAACTCCGATGTGTTGCAAGGTAAGTGGGCGGCGCAGTGGCGCGTCAGCCGCGTCGCGCAGAAACGGTATCGGGGCACGCGAGAAGTACAGCGCCCGCCCATCCAGAGCCGCGACGACCTTGACAATTGATGGAGTGTCGAAGATGTCATCTGCCGCTGTCGCTGCAACGGTGCCCAGGGTGAAGCGGCCGCTGCGAACGACGTCCGCGGCGGCGCGAATGAAGCCGACGGAGATGAATGGTTCGTCACCCTGTACGTTGACAAATGCGTCGAAATCGGCGAAGCCGGGCGACGCGGCGACCTCGGCGACGCGAGCGGTGCCGGATGCGCAGTCACTACTCGTCATCACCACATCGGCGCCGGCCGCGCGTGCCACGCCAGCCACGTCGTCGTGGTCAGTGGCCACTACAACCCGCTCGGCGACCCCCATTCTCTCCACGCGTCGCCAGACGCGAACCACCAGCGGCTCGCCGGCGAGGTCGCGAAGCGGCTTCCGAGGAAGCCTAGTGGCCCCGAGGCGGGCCGGGATTACGACCGCTGTCTTCATTGCGGCATAAAAAATGGGGGCTGGGATGCAACTTTCACGCCACAAAATCTACCATTTGGCGACTGCCCGCGCAATTTGTCATTCCCGCTAAAGAGTCGCCATTCCCGCTTTCGCGGGAATCACGACGGCGCCGCGGGAATGACGACGGCGCAGGATGGGCCTACTGCCTCAGCGATATCCCCACGCCGAAGTCATGCTGGTGGGTCCGCGGGTTTTCGAGGTAATCGACCGTGAATACCGACACTCCGATTCGCCCACCGATATTTTGAACCGGGGGTCCGAAGCCCCCGACAGAGGCCGCGCCGGTCGCGAAATGGGGAGCGATGTATGGACTGCCAAGGATCGGGATTTCTATTTTCGATATCGGGATTACGTACAGCGCATCCAAGAAATACAGGTGGTCACCGCCAAGCCCTAGCAGATTCACCGTAGCGAGTGAACCAGATCCACCAACGTAAGCAAAGCGTTGGAGCGGAGTGGTAGAGCTTGTCGCGGTCGTGACGAGATGCCCGCCTACCTCGATGTGTTGATCCCTGAAAGTTGCGATATCAGCCGCTTCGGTAAGCGTCAGCTGTTGAAAGCTTCCTCCCGTGGGGCTCTTGCCGGCCGCTTCGAACAGCACATCCACCATCGCCGAACCCGGAAGCCCGGTATACTCGGCGTGTGCCCCAGCGATGGCGGAGGCGATGTGTCCCGCGTTGATGGCAGGATTGCGGCGCTGGATCCCGTCGGTGGTGTCGCTGCGGCCGAATATGCTATACGGGCCGCGTGGAGTACCGGTTTGCCAGCCTGTTGACCAGTCGCGCTCCGCGCGCGCGCCAACGAACACTGTCGCAACTTCGAGCGGGAGCCGGAGCGCGGACGTGAGTCGCGCCTCGCCGCGATCTCCGCGAAAATAGTTGCGCGCGTCATGGCCCAGGCCACCCGACACGAGCGAGTTGAGAAGATCGGATCTGATCCACCGGTCGTTGGTGAACGTCCCGCGCGCACCCGAGAGCACGAAGCCCAGCGTTGAATCCGCGGTGATCTGTCCGACCACGGCGAGCGACGGATCAATCTTTCCGAGATTCGAACGGTACGTGAGCGTCGGGTTGATCACGAGCCTGTCGTTGTCGCCCACCGTTACAGTAGGACCGAACGGCAGCGACACTCCGTTCACGCGATCGTAAGACGGAAGGATTCCGATAGTTACCGGAAAGTCCACCGACACCTGCGCGCGTGCAACTGGCGCACTTAGTATGAATGCCGCGAGAACCGTTGCGAAGCGAGCCAGCCCGAGTCGGGTCATTGTGTGAGGTCGAGAAAGTTGCGTAGCAGTTGCTTGCCGCCATCTGTCAGAACCGACTCCGGATGGAACTGGACGCCGTAAACCGGATGTGTACGATGCTGCAGCGCATGCACTTCGGTCGTGTCCTCTTCGCTCCAGGCGGTAATCTCGAGATCATCGGGTAGTGTGTCTCGATCCACCGTGAGCGAATGATACCGCATCACGCGCAGGGGGTCAGGCAGTCCGGCGAACAGTCCGGTGCCTGTATGACTTATATCGGAGGTCTTGCCGTGCATGAGCCTGTTGGCCCGAACGACGCGTCCCCCGTAGGCGGCGCCAATTGCCTGCTGGCCGAGGCAGACACCGAGAATGGGGACGGACGGTCCATAGACTCGAATCACGTCCAGGGTAATGCCTGCTTCAACGGGTGTTTTGGGGCCGGGCGACAGTACTATCGCTCGGGGGTCCATTGCCGCGATCGCCGACGCCGGAATTTCATCGTTGCGGCGAACCGCGACTTCAGCGCCCAACTCGCCAAGATACTGGACGAGATTGTAGGTGAACGAGTCGTAGTTATCGATTACTAGGATCATGGCTTGGTGACATCCGAGAGGCGCTCGCGCGGATGAAATTGTTTGTGTACCGAGCGCAGGTATTCGCGATCCACGTGCGTGTAGATCTGCGTGGTCGAAATGTCAACGTGCCCAAGCATCTCCTGGACTGCGCGCAGATCGGCGCCACCCTCGAGCAAATGCGTTGCGAACGAGTGCCGAAGCGTGTGCGGAGTGACGTGCTTTGTGATTCCGCTCGCGTCGACGTGCTTTCGAAGGATCTTCCACGCGCCCATCCGGGTCATCGGCTCGCCCCGCGCGTTCAGAAAGAGAATTCCTTCACCGTTGCCTTTTTCCAATCGCGGCCGCAATTCGCGAAGATAGATGGCGACAGCGCCGACCGCCTTGCGGCCGATAGGAACGAGTCGTTCCTTAGCTCCCTTTCCGAATACGCGCACCAGTGACTCATCCAGCATGAGATCACGAACGCCGAGCGTGATCCACTCGCCCACGCGCAGTCCCGCGCCGTACGCTAGTTCCAGCATTGCACGATCGCGAAACGCCAGCGGTTCATCCAGCGTTGGCGTCTCGATGAGCTTGGCCACCTCCGCGGCGGTCAACACATCCGGAAGCTCGCGCCATTTCTTGGGTGTTTCCAGGCGCTCGCTCGGGTCCCGTACCACGTGCCCTTCGTTGAGAAGGAATTTGTAGTAAGTGCGCAGCGCCGAGATGTTGCGCCGGATGGACGACGACGCGAGGCCGAGGTCCTTGAGGTGATAGATGTATGAACGAAGCGTGGTGGAACCGACCTCCGCCGGCGCATGTGCGCCTTTGGTTAGCGAATAGTCAGCAAAGCGAGTAAGGTCGCGCCCGTACGCTTCGACGGTGCGCGGCGAGGCGCCGTCCTCGAGCGTGAGATAGTCCGCAAATTGGCCGAGCCAGAATGCGCGCGCGAGGGTCTCTCGCGCCGGTTCAACGCTCACTGGCGAGCGTAGCGACAGCGATGCAGGCAATTCCTTCACCGCGGCCGATCCATCCCATTCCCTCGTTGGTCTTGCCTTTCACGCTTACGGCTGAGGCCGCGACCCCGAGCGCATCCGCAAGCCGCGCGCGCATCGCTGTTGCATGCGGGCCAATCCGTGGAAACTCCGCGATAACGGTGACGTCCACGTTGGAGACTGCATAGCCAAGCGCGCGCACCGCTCCCACAGCGCCGCGCAGCATCTCGATCGAGTCGCGTCCCTTGTTCGCGTCGTCGCTGTCTGGAAACAACGCACCGATGTCACCGGCTGCGGCAGCGCCGAGTAGCGCATCGGTGACTGCATGCGCAACGGCATCTGCGTCCGAGTGGCCGACCAGCGAGACGTCGGCGGCAATTGTGACGCCGCCAAGTATGATTGGACCGCCAGGCGTGAAGCGGTGCGAGTCGTATCCGATGCCGACGCGAGTTGTCACGCCGAAGCGCTCGCCGCTATCCTTCGAAGCGCCGCACAGCCAGGCAGGCGTTGTGTCCGCCAAAGCCGAAGCTGTTGCTGATCGCGGCGGTCACGTGACGCTTGACAGCAACGTTGGGCGTGAAGTTGAGGTCGAGCTCTGGGTCCGGATGCTCGTAGTTGATTGTAGGCGGAATGACGCCCTCGCGGACAACCAGCGTGCTGACAACGAACTCGACCGCGCCGGCAGCTCCGAGCATGTGACCGGTAGCGGACTTTGTCGAGCTTACGTTCACACTCTTCGCATAGTCGCCGAAAACAGCCTTGATGGCGCGCGATTCGTTGAGATCGTTTGCCGGAGTCGAGGTCCCGTGCGCATTGATGTACTGCACATCGGCTGGTAGAAGCCCACCGTCGCGCATGGCGCGCTTCATGGCGCGCTGGGCACCTTCGCCGTCTGGTGCAGGTGCCGTGAGATGGTATGCGTCGCCGGTGGCGCCGTATCCAACGATTTCACCGTAGATCGTCGCGCCGCGAGCCAGGGCGTGCTCCAGCTCCTCGAGCACCACGATGCCAGCCCCCTCGCCCATGACGAAGCCGTCGCGCGTGGCGTCGAATGGTCGGGATGCGGTTGATGGCGAATCGTTGCGTTCCGATAGTGCCTTCATGTTGGCGAATCCGCCAATCGCCATTGGCGTTACCGTGGCCTCGGCGCCGCCAGTAATCATGATGTCCGCGTCACCGTACTGGATCGTGCGGAACGCGTCACCGATAGCGTGCGCTGACGTGGCACACGCGGATACAGTCGCGTAGTTCGGGCCCTTGGCATTGAACTGCATCGACACGATTCCAGCCGCGATATCAGCGATGAACATCGGAATGAAGAATGGGCTGATCTTGCTCGGTCCCCGCTCGCGATAGACGTCGTGCTGCTCTTCGAAGCTCTTGAGCCCGCCGATGCCGGAGCCGACTATAACTCCCAGGCGGTCTGGATCGATGCCTGCGGCGCCTGGATCGCTGAGACCGGCGTCTGCCATCGCCATTTTCGCCGCGGCCACGGCATACTGGGTGTACACGTCAGAGCGCTTCACTTCCTTGCGCTCCATGTATTCGCCGGGATTGAACCCCTTTACCTCGGCGGCGAACCGCACGGGGAAATTGGTCGCGTCGAATTTCGTGATCGGCGCAACTCCCGACGTGCCAGCCTTGAGTGCATCCCAAGTCGCCGCCACGGAATTTCCGACGGGCGTGACTACGCCCATGCCGGTGACGACGACCCTACGCCCCATTACGCAGCGACCTTTCCGTTCAGATACGCCAGTGCGTCACCAACTGTACGAAGCTTCTCTGCGTCTTCGTCGGGGATTTCTATGTTGAATTCCTTCTCGAATTCCATGACGAGCTCAACGATGTCGAGGCTGTCGGCACCGAGATCGTCGATGAATGAAGCGCCGTCGGTGAGCTTCTCGCGTTCGACGCCAAGCTCGTTGGCGATGATGTCCTTAACCTTCTCCGAATTGTCGGCCATGCGGATCCTCGTACAGGTTGGGTGTAACGTTACAATTTAACCCTAGCCCGGTAGGCCAGGTAGCCAGAACGGGTCAGGTCATGCCGCCATCTACGACCAGGACCTGACCGGTGACATAGGCGCCGAGATCCGACGCCAGGAAAGCGACCGCACCAGCTACATCGGACGGGGTTCCTAGGCGGTTAAGCGGGATTTGTGCCGCCATTGCCGACCGAGCTTCTGGAGTCATCGCCGCCGTCATGTCGGTGTCGATGAATCCCGGCGCGATAGCGTTTGCCAGGATGTTCCGCGAGCCAAGCTCCTTGGCGACCGACTTAGTGAGCCCAATGAGACCCGCCTTGCTGGCGGCATAGTTCGCCTGCCCCTTATTGCCGGTGATTCCGACGATGCTGGTGATATTGATCACGCGTCCCCAACGCCGTTTCATCATCCCCCTCGTCGCCGCACGGATGGCCACGAAGGCGCCTCGCAAATTGGCGTCGATGACGGCATCCCAATCGTCGTCCTTGATGCGCAGCATGAGGTTGTCGCGTGTGAGTCCGGCGTTGTTGACGAGGATATCCACGCCACCAAACGCAGCTTCCACGTCGGCCACGAGCTTGATGACCGACGCAACATCGCCGACGTCGGCGGCGAAACCCTGCGCACCGCGACCGACCTCCGCCGCGACCGCCTGGCTGCGTTCGAGGTCACGCCCGACTATCGCTACCCGGGCTCCACAATCGGCCAGAGTGCCTGCTATCGCGCGCCCGATTCCACGCGTGCTCCCGGTGACGAGCGCATTACGACCGGTAAGATCGATCTGAAGAGTCATCCAAGCGCCTCCGCGAGTTTGTCAACGTCGGCGGGCGCACCGACCGCGATGGTACGGGCGCCGGGAACGATGCGCGACACCAATCCGGACAAGACGTTTCCCGGTCCCAGCTCCACGTACAACGAGTCGGGATGCGCGGCGGCGATTGCGCGCACCTCCGCAGACCATTTTACCGGCGATGTGAGCTGCCGCAGCAAGAGAGTACGCGCGTCCGCCGCCGACACGCACGGCTCGGCCGTGACGTTCGAGTACACGGGGAACTCGGGGTCGGAGAACTCCGTAGTTCTGATAGCGCCGCTGAAGGCTATCTCGACCGGCTCCATCAACGGCGAATGAAAGGCGCCACTCACCGGGAGACGCAGCGCGCGCTTGGCGCCGGCCTCTTTGGCGAGTTCCATGGCGCGCTCGACGCCCGCGATCTCACCGGACACGACTACCTGCTCGTCGGTGTTGTAGTTAGCGGGCACCACCAATCCGGCTTCGCGCGACGCTTGCTCGCAGATCGTTTCGATCGGCATTGTCAATTTCCCGAGCACCGCCGCCATTGTTCCCGGTCGCTCTGCGCCCGTGTCGAACATGATCTCGCCGCGCTTGCGCACGAGCAAGGCGCCCGAATCAAGGGCAATCGCCCCCGCCGCATGGTGCGCGGTGAGCTCTCCCAGCGAGTGGCCGGCGGCCGCGACGATTCTGTTGGCCAGGATGTCGCGCACCACAGCCCACACGGCAGCGCCGTGGGCAAACAGCGCGGGCTGCGCGTTCTTTGTCAGTGTCAGCTCTTCGGCGGGACCGTCGAAGCAGAGCGTGCTCAGCGCAAGACCCAACGCGTCGTCGATCTGTCGGAAGGTCTCTCGCGCGGCAAGAAACGCCGCGGCCAGATCCCTTCCCATTCCTGGCTTCTGTGATCCCTGTCCGGGGAAAAGCAGGATGACGTTCATGACCGCGCGAAGTGCAGGGCTTGAGTTAGAGGCGGACGATGGCGGACGCCCACGTGAAGCCGGCGCCAAACGCGACCATCATGATCGTGGACCCGGGGCCCACGATCCGTTTCTCTATCACCTCGTCCAGCGCGATCGGAATCGATGCTGACGAGGTGTTGCCGAAGCGCTCCACGTTCACGTACACCTTTTCCATTGATATGCCCGCGTGCTTCGCGGTCGCCTCGATGATGCGCACGTTGGCCTGATGCGGAATCAGCAGATCTATGTCCGAGCTGCTGAGCTTGGCAGAATCAAGCGCGCGATCGGCGGCCTCGCTCATCTCGCGCACGGCATGCTTGAACACTTCACGTCCCGCCATGCTGACGAGATGCGTTCGGTTCTCGAGGATCTCAGCGGTCATTGGATGCGCAGCGCCGCCGTCAGGACGGTAGAGCAGATTGGCGAGCTTGCCGTCGCTGCGCATGAACGTGGAGAGAATGCCGGCCTTCTCTCCCTTCTTGTTGCGTTGCAGCACGATCGCACCCGCACCGTCGCCGAACAACACGCACGTCGAACGATCCTTCCAGTCAACTATCGCGCTCATCTTTTCAGCGCCAACGACGAGCGCGGTGTCGATCGCGCCCGATGCGATCATGCCTTCAGCGATTGTAATACCGTACAACCAACCGGAACAGGCTGCTGACACATCGAATGCCGCCGCGCGCGTCGCACCCAGCTCGGCTTGCAGATCCACGGCAGTGGCGGGAAGCAATCTGTCAGGCGTCGCCGTGCTCAGGATTATCGCGTCGATCTCGCCTGCAGCGATACCGGCCTTGGACATCGCGCTGCGCGACGCCTCGGCAGCCATCCAGCAAGTAGTCTCCGTCGCGGACCCAATTCGGCGCTCATGAATTCCGGTCCGCTCCATGATCCATTCATCGGAAGTTTCGATGCCGATCGAAGCGAAGTCGTCGTTCGTGAATATTCTGGCGGGAAGTCCGCGGCCAGTGCCGGTGATGCGAGCTATAGTCGGGATCATGCGATCGCCGCGGAATGTTTCCTGTCAGACGCCGCGAGACGTTCGCCCATGAGGTCGTTCATCCCGCTCTCCACTGCGCGCACCGCGACCTTGATTGCATTCTTGATCGCGCGCGGCGAGGACTTGCCGTGCGAAATGATGCTGACGCCGCGCACACCGAGCAATGGCGCGCCGCCGTGCTCTGAGTAGTCCAACTGACTGAGTGCGCGCGCGAGGATCTCGGGCTCGATGCTGGCGGACTTCTTGATCAGTCCGACGATCATCGGGGTGACAGCCTCGTAGAACTTGAGCACCACGTTGCCAACGAATCCGTCGCACACCACCACGTCGAGCGAACCAGCGTCGGTTCCGCCGGCTGGAAGGTCGCGTCCTTCGACGTTCCCAAGGAAGTTGAAGTCAGCCGCGGCGAACAGCGCGTTTGCTTCCTTGACGACCGCGTTTCCCTTCTCCGGCTCCTCGCCAATGCTGAGCAGGCCGATAGCCGGATTCTCGCGCCCCAGGATGCACTCGGCGTAAACGCCTCCTAGCCATGCGAACTGGAGGAGCTCGCGCGCGGAGCAATCGACGTTGGCGCCGGAGTCCAGGACCACGACGGGGCGTTGAGCAGTCGGAAACAGCGTTGCGATTGCGGGCCGATGCAGGCCAGGCATGAGCTTCAGCAGCAGCATTGACGCAGCCATCTGTGCGCCCGTGCTGCCGGCAGACACGAAAGCATCAGCCTCACCCTTCACTTGAAGTGTGAGGCCTATCGTCATGGAGTTACGAGGCTTAGCACGCAACGCGGCCAGCGGCTTCTCGGACATGTCGATTGCCTCGGGGGCATCGACGATAGAGAGCCGGTGGCGATGCGGCGCCAACGCTGAATGCTCACCCCTGAGCATCGAGTCGAGCGTGCTCTGGATGAGATCCGCCCGCCCGACGAGTTGAATGCTGTGCGCCAGGTCCAGCTCGGCCAGAGCGAGAAGCGCTCCCGCTACTGGTGCGGCGGGGGCAAAGTCGCCCCCCATCGCGTCTAACGCGATGCGGGCCAACTAGGCGCCCTTAGCGGCTACTCTCTGTTTGCCGCCGTAGTAACCACATTCCGCACACACATGGTGTGGGCGTTTGATGGCCTGGCACTGCGGGCACTTCTGGAGTGCAGTCACTGGCGCGCCCTTCGCGGTGTTGCGGAGGCGTTTGCGCTGCTTGGATACACGACGTTTAGGGACGGCCATGGGACGGCTTCTAGGTCAGGTTTTCAGGCTTGGAAATCGTTGCGCCGGAGGAACTCTGGCGCAACGCATCCCAGCGGGCATCGGTTGTCGCGGACTCGCAGTCGCAAGCTCCGTCATTCAGGTCGGCACCGCATTTGAGACACAGTCCCTTGCAATCCTCCCTGCAATCCACGAGAGTTGGCACCGAGAGGAGCCATCCTTCGCGTACAGCTGGTCGTACGTCGAGCTGATGTGCGCCGGGATCGTACGCAAATACGTCCGGATCGTCTTCGGTAGTTGGATCGTCAGCGGGGGCGAAGAGGAAATGTGCATCCTCGTTCACGTCCCGGGCGACCTCGGTAAGGCACTTCCGACAGTCCAGCTTCACCGCACCGGAAAAGCGTCCGCTAAAGTAGAAGCGGCCATTACCGGCACTGGAAAACCGCCCCTCGACATGAACCGCGTCGAGCGGACGCGTATCGGCCGCAGTCCAGATGGGATCGTCGGCCGAAAGGTCACCAACGACCTGCGCGGCTACCGACTCCAGGGTGCGGATGTCGAAGGACAGCATAGCCACGTAAGATAGCCAGAGAGGGGGCGGACAGCAACCGGTACATAGTCGCCGGGAGGCCCCCCCGAGTTGCCCCGCGACTAGGCAGCCGTGAGCTTGACCCTGCGGACGCCAGTCAGGTCAACGCGCTGCCTGGCCTGCCACAGATCTCGATTGTACTGCATGGCCAGCCAGCTCTCGGGAGAACGGCCAAGGGCCTTGGACAGCCGAAGTGCCATTTCGGGGCTTACGCCGCTCGATCCAGTCAGAACGCGGTTGAGCGTCGACGCGGCAACCCCCAGCTTTTGTGCGAGCTCGCGGCCGCTCAGCGCGTTAGGGACGAGATATACCTCGGTGATGAATTCACCGGGATGAGGAGGGTTGTGCATTGTCATCAGTGATAGTCCTCGTAGTCCAGGATGTAGGCTTGACCGTCCCGGAATTCGAATGTTACGCGCCAGTTTGCGTTGACCCAAATGGACCAGAGGGTGCGTCGCTGCCCTTTCAACTGATGCAACTGGAATCCCGGGATGTTCATGTCGTCGATGGATTGAGCTGTATCAAGCGCTGCGAGGACAAGGCAAAGCCGTTTCGCATGGTTAGGCTGGATGCTTTTCGTCGATCCGGATTCAAAGAACTTGTTTAGCCCTTTGTGCCGGAAAGACTGAATCATGAAATCAATATAGCGTGTTGCGCACCACGCAACAACAGGGAGAGAGTGCCTGTGGTGCAAACCGCACCACTCCGACCTCAGCGTATGGTCTACGGCACCGTGACTGTACGGTAGACTGGCACGGCGCCAAGTTTCGCGTCATACGGCTGCAGCACGAGCACGTATCGTCCGGGGGTTAAGTCAAGCGTCATGGTCATTTTCTGCCCCAGTGCGCTCCCAGCTGCGCCGCCAACCGCGGTTGCGGAGGGTGCGATGGTAGCCGGGTTGGCGAGCCATTTGATACCATCCTGAGGCGACCGTCCTGGCAACAACCTGAGAACGGCGATGTCCTCGCCCCCGGCTCTGTCGCTAATAACTCTGACATTTCGCAAGCCCCTCTTCAACGAGGCAGGTGATAGTCCGAGCCTGTTGTCCGAGACCGCAAGGACTGCATCTGCCGTGTCCGTCGATCCAGTGTCCGCGGATACGACGACATCGAACGTTCCAGCCATTCCCTTCATCACGTGGAAACCACCGTCTGCGGAGCGAATGAAGCACGCAGCGACGTACTCGCCGGGTGGGAAGTAGGCCGAGATGGTTGCGGTGTCCTGAGGACTCAGATCGTTCACGCCGGCCCATCCCTTTACGTTGGCGGGAATGTGCATTCATGTGACGGAATCGATCACGCTGATAGCAGATACTCCAACCGGAACACGAAGCACGCCAAGCATGTGCAGTTCGGTGCCGGCGTTCACGAGCCGAAGCGTGAGCCAACCCGCAGGCGCGTGAAGCGGAAGGTCGGTGAAGGCGTAGTCGCGGGCCGTGATTGTGTAGTCGCGAATCCCTGATGACACGGGCCGTACAGATTTCTTCGACTCGGAGTTATAGCCGGCGCCGCGGAGCGACGATTCCCTGCAACCACCACACAAACAACAACCAAGCGCGAAGCGCGAAACTGCCCATCGGGTTCTATGCAGGAATTCTCCAGGTTCAGGAGCAAGACGGTAAGCTGCAATCTGAGGTGTCGCGGTGCAAGGGGTGCTGATTCCCAACGTCCGCGGAAGAGGAAACGAAAAAACGGCACGACTCCTGGTGCTTCGAGTCGCGCCGTTTTCTGAGCTAGATGCCTTTGCTACCGTGCCCGAATGACGTCGCTTTCAGAGAAAAAGAACCGTGCCTCTCGCGCTGCATTCTCATCAGAATCCGATGCGTGAATCGCGTTACGCTCCTTGGACTCGGCGAACAGCTTGCGAACCGTTCCAGCATCAGCTTCCGCAGGATCGGTCGCGCCGATCGCAACGCGCAGCGCGCCAACTGCGTCCGCCTTCTCCAGCAACATCGGCATGCACGGTCCGGACGTCATGAAGCTGCAGAGCGACGCATAGAACGGCCGCTCCTTGTGCACCGCGTAGAACTCGCCGGCTTCCGCACTTGTGAGATGCATGACTCGCGCTGCGCGAACCTTGAAGCCCTGTTGTTCGAGGTGAGCAACAATTTTGCCTGCCTTCGCCGAGTTGAATGCGTCGGGCTTGATGATCGTGAGTGTGTAGTCGCCAGCCATTTACTTCATGCGCTCCTTTAGAAGTCCAACAACGTCGATCGGTCGCTTGGCGACGCCAAGTCCGTTTTCCTCGAACGCCTGCATTTTTTCAGCGGCCGTTCCAGCTGAGCCGGAGATGATCGCGCCAGCGTGGCCCATGCGGCGGCCTGGTGGTGCGGTCTGGCCGGCGATGAAGCCGACGACGGGCTTGGTCATCTTCTCCTTCACGAACTTCGCAGCTTCCTGCTCGTCTGTCCCGCCGATCTCGCCGATCATGACAACAGCGGTCGTGTCGGGATCCCGCTCGAACGCGGCGAGACAGTCGATGAAGTTAGTGCCATTGATCGGATCGCCGCCTATCCCGACGCACGTAGTCTGGCCAAGGCCAGCACGCGTCATCTGATAGACGAGCTCGTACGTCAGGGTGCCGGAGCGACTGACGAGCCCCACCGGTCCCGGTGTGCAGATACGGCCTGGAATGATTCCGACCTTGGACTTCCCTGGCGAGATGAGCCCGGGACAGTTGGGGCCGAGCAGGCGCACTCCCTTCTCTTTCATAAAAGGATAGACGAAGGTCATGTCCAATACCGGCACGCCTTCAGTGATGCAGACAACTAATTCAATACCTGCGTCCGCCGCTTCCATCATCGCGTCGGCTGCGCCCGAAGGTGGAACATAAATGACGCTGGTGTTGGCGCCCGTCTCGCGCACTGCATCGTAAACAGTGTTGAATATCGGAACGGTGTTCTCGAACTTCTGTCCGCCCTTGCCCGGAGTTACGCCCGACACGACGTGCGTGCCGTACTCCATCATCTGCTTGGAGTGGAACGATCCGTCGCGGCCAGTGATTCCCTGCACCACCAGACGCGTCTTGTCATCGATGAAGATGCTCATGCTGCCTTCCCTGTCGCGAGCGCGACCGCTTTCTTCACCGCTTCGTCCATGTCAGTCATCGCGCTGAATCCGTTCTCCGTAAGAATCTTCACCGCTATCTCTTCGTTGGTTCCTGTGAGGCGAATGACGATCGGCACCTTGAGTGGGTTTGCCCTTGTTGCCGTGACAATTCCGTTCGCGACGTCATCCGTGCGCGTAATGCCGCCGAAGATGTTGAACAGGATCGCCTTGACGTTGGTATCGCTGGTAATGATGCGGAGCGCGTTGACAACTTTCTCCGGATTGCTGGAGCCGCCAATGTCGAGGAAGTTGGCCGGATCTCCGCCGTAGTACTTCACGAGATCCATCGTGGCCATCGCGAGTCCTGCACCGTTCACGACGCAACCGACGTTACCGTCGAGCTTGATAAAGGTGAGGTTTGCCTCGCGCGCGGCAACTTCGCTCGGATCTTCCGATGATTCATCGCGCAATGTGGCGATGCTGGGGCGACGATCCAATTCGTTGTCGTCGATCACCATCTTTGCATCCAGCGCGAGCACTTCGCCGGCTGGCGTGGTCACCAACGGGTTGATCTCGGCGAGCGATGCGCCGCTATCCATGAACGCGTGATACAGATCCTGCATGATCTTGGCGGCGGCGCGCACTTGCTTCACGTCGCTATAAAGAAAGAAGCCAAGCTCCATCGCCTGGTATCCACGCAGTCCATAGCGCGAGTCGATCGGCAACCGCATGATCTTCTCAGGCGTGGTCGCGGCTACTTCCTCGATGTCGATGCCTCCGGCGGGGCTAACCATGAACACGGGCTTCTTGGAAACGCGGTCGAGGATTATCCCCGCGTATGCCTCCGACGCGATGTCAGCCGCAGGCGTTACGAGCACCTTCTCGACGGTGATCCCCTTGATCTTCATGCCGAGGATCTTTGCGGCGATTTCCTTCGCCTCGGCGGGCGTCTTGGCAAGCTTTACACCGCCGGCCTTACCGCGGCCGCCGGCGTGCACCTGCGCTTTGACGACGACCGTGGTGCCGAAGCGGCGCGCGATCTCTTCGGCCTCATCTGGCGTCGTAGCTACATCACCCGGGGGAATCGGAACCCCGTGCGAGCGAAAAATCTCTTTCGCCTGATATTCGTGGATATTCAATTTGGCTCCGGTAATTGGCGCATCTAGGCGGGAACGATCTCCGTCCCCGCGTGTCCCGCTACGGCGTCACTGCCGCGCGAAAGCTCTGTAATAATGGCACGGCCGCCCGTCTGGCGCACGTACTTTGCCGCTGCACGCACTTTGGGAGCCATACTGCCCTCTCCAAAGGCGGCTTGCCGGTCGAGACTGGCAACTTCGTCAACGGTAAGACGCGGAAGCGGCCGTTGGTTCGGCTTGCCCCAATCAGCGTAAACCGCTTCGACGTCGGTGACTATCATGAACAGGTCGGCGCCGAGGCTCGCGGCGAGCACCGCGGCAGCCAGATCCTTGTCAACGACACAGTCGATCCCCTCGAGGGCGCCGTTGGCATCGCGATAGACGGGAATTCCGCCACCACCGCAGGCGACGACGATTACGCCATCGTGCAACAATGCCTGCACTACGGGTTCCTCGTGGATTTCGAGTGGCATGGGACTGCCGACCACTCTACGCACGCGACCGTTACCGTCCTTCCCGGTGGCAATGCCACGCGCCGCAAGCTCGCTCGCGCGTTCGCCGGACAATTCGTGTCCAACGAACTTCGAGGGATGCGCCAGCGCCGGATCATTCCTGTCGACAACTACTTGCGTGAGGACTGTAGCAACACGCCTGTCACTGCCGGCGGCTCTGAGCGCGTTCTCCAACGACTGCTGGATCATGTAGCCTATCCATCCCGCCGTCGCCGCAACGAGCACGCCGAGCGGTAGCGGCTCGACGCTTGTGCGCGCTTCTTCGTTGCGCACTATCTCGTCTCCCACCTGCGGCCCGTTGCCGTGTACGATGCAGACGTTCCAGCCGTCTCGCGCGAGCGCAACTATCGCGTGCAAACTCTCGCGTGTGTGCCGGAACTGATCGAAGATTGTCGAGCGCTCGCCGGCTGGTGACAACGCGTTGCCGCCAAGAGCGATGACAGCGGTGCCGCGCGTGGATAGGGTCATCGCCGCCCCCGGATTACCATGCCAAGCGTGTCGAACGCGGCGCCGAATGCGCGCAGATTACCGGAATCAAGTGCCGCCCGCATTCGGTCGTAGATGCGTCCCACATTCTGGTGGAACAGCTGATCCTGCACGGACGACGTGGCTGGTTGCACCGGCGCCACCGGCGGCGGCGACATGAGATACTGTGGCACGCGCGGAACAAGATAGCGGCCGGGATGGCTATTGAACCATGCACGCGCCACCGGGTCGAGCACGGAGTCCGGCACGATAACAGTCGCCGCCGTACCGCCGCTCACGTACGCGGTGCCAGCATGATGCCTGTAAGTGATGCGCGAGTTGTACAGCTGGTGTGGTGCGCTCAGCGGATAAGTCTCGCTTGCACTGTATAGATCAATGACCCAGAGGATGCCGCGCGACGTGGGAATCGCGCCGATCGCGGTGGATGTCGCGAACACAGGTGCCAACGCCGACACGCGGGCTCTGATATCGCGCTCGCGGACGAAAGCGTCGCTCGAGCTGACGTCGCTGGCAAGCAACCGCGGGTTCTGCTCGGACCATGCGTGCATCACACGTGCAAGTCCGTTGCCCAACCGTGGTGCGGCTATGATGCGCGGAACGTCGGGCAGAATCGCGGCGCCAATTGCGTTGGGGAAAACAATATCGGCGAGCGCGCCGCGTATCTGGATCTGTCCCGCATTCGCGAGCAGTGCGGAGTCGGCCAGGAATCGCACTGACGGCGCTACTGGCTCGAGCGGAAAGGCGCGTCCGTTGAAGTCGGATCGCGTTTCGATATACGGACGCTCCGCGTTTGCACTTGCGGGATTCCTCGCGACCCGTCCGGCGATCCACGGCGCAATGATTTGCGAGCCAAGGGTGCCGATGATGATCACGGATACGCTTGCGAATGCGGTCGTGACCTGCCCCATCCATCCAGCGACGAGGAGCACAACGGCGGCTCCGATGCTGACCAACGACAACGCCAGATCCGCCGGGATCAGCCACACGTGATCGATTCGCGTCAGCACTCCGTCAACTCCGCTCCCGTGTACGAGCTCACGGAAGGCGTCAAGTCGGAAGCCCCACGCGGCAAATAGCAGCAAGATCGCGCCGAGGACGCTGATGTGTCGCCGCGCATATGGCGTGACGTGCAATCCCTTGGGATCCCAGCTAAGACTCGGTGTCAGTGAGTACAACGCGATCACAAGTATCGCCGTTATGGCGAAGAGCGCCATCGACCACTGGTACGCACCGATCTCCAGCGGCAGCCAGCTAACGAAGTGGCTCAGATCGAGTGTAAAGTATGGATCCGCTTCCGCGAAGGCCACGTCCGAGCGCCACAGGGCGAGAGTCGTCCATGACGGCAACGCTGTGAGACTCGCTACGGCGATACCGAGGCTCACAGCAGCCGTGAGCGCTCGTAGTCTTGCCGACGGAACCTCCTCGCCAAACTCAACGTTCGCGAGCCGCTTCGGTACGATGAGCGAAGCCACCGATCGCCGGACAGCAGATACGTTGATCCACGCAAAGGCGATCCCGATTGTAATGGCGACACCGAACAGCCATGCGGTGCTTGATACGCGCGAGTTCCAGACGGAAATCGCGCCAAGGTTGGCGTACCACTCCTGATCGGAGTAGACGACGGCAGCGGCGCGGCCTATAAGCAATATCGCCGCGGCCACGGCAATGCCGGCGGTCAGCCGCTGGCCGCGTGTCACGTTAAATCTGCACGCCGTGTTGCGTGAGCCATCGCTCGATCTCCGCGCGAATCGCGTCGAGCTGTTGGCGCGTGCGCGCCTCGAATCGCAACACGATCACCGGCTGCGTGTTCGATGCGCGAATCAGTCCCCAGCCATCCGGGTACTGGATGCGCACGCCATCGACATCAATGGTCTTGTACTTCGAGCCAAAATACTTCACCGCCTCGCTGACGATCCCAAACTTCTTGTCGTCAGGGCATGCGACGCGTATCTCTGGCGTCGATATGAAGCGCGGCACATCGGCAAGCAGGTCGTGCACCGACTTGCCGGAGTCCGCGACTATCCTCAGCAGCCGCGCCGCGCCATACAACGCATCGTCGAAGCCGTACCAGCCTTCATCGAAGTACATGTGACCCGACATCTCGCCGGCGAGGGGTGAATGCATCTCGTGCATTTTCTCCTCGATCAGCGAGTGTCCGGTCTTCCACATCACCGGCACCCCGCCCGCCTTCTCGATCGCTTCCGGGAGCGCCTGCGAGCACTTGACGTCGAAGATGATCGGCGCGCCCGGCGCACGAGTGAGTACGTCTCGCGCGTATAACAGCAGCAGGTAATCGCCCCAAACTATTTCGCCATCCTGTTCCACCAGGCCAATGCGATCCGCGTCGCCATCGAAGGCAACGCCGAAATCATAGCTGCCTTTTTGCAACTCCTGGACCAGATCCTGGAGATTCTCAGGGACTGTTGGGTCGGCGTGATGATTTGGGAATGTGCCGTCGCTCTCACAGAACATGCACGTCACGTCAACTCCGAGCATCTTGAACAGCTTGGGAGCAACCAGCGCGCCTGCTCCGTTTCCGGCGTCTGCCGCGATGCGTAGCGGACGGGAAATCCGGCCAATCCGGTTCACGACGTCGTCGATATATCTATCGATGACTGGCTCGCTACGGATCCTTCCGGTTCCATTCTGGAAATTTCCCTTAACGGCAAGGTTGTAAATGCACTGAATGTCTTCGCCGTAGATAGATGCCTTCTCGACCCCTAGCTTGAATCCGTTATACTCGGCCGGATTGTGCGAGCCGGTGATCTGAATGCCCGCGACTACGTCAACGTTGTGCTGGGCCCAATAAGCCACCGGCGTTGGCACCACGCCGATATCGACGACATCAACGCCGCTCTTGAGCAACCCGGCGACGAGACCGTCGTGTAGTCCGTCGCCGCTGGGTCGATTATCTCGACCTACTGCAACCGAGCCATTAATGCTTCGCTCTGCCAGGAATTCAGCAAATGCGCGCCCAACCAGGTGAGCGACTTCAGGCGTTAACTCTGTCCCGGTGATTCCACGAATGTCGTACTCGCGAAAGATGTCGCGAACGAGATTCACCGCGGAACTGCCTGGGAGAGTTGCGGCGCAGGGGGAAGCACGTACGATCCCGGCCGCTGAGTAAGTGCCACGAGAGCGCTCGGATATACGCCGAGCACGAGAAGAAGGACTGTCGAAACACCAATTACCCAACGCGTGGCGGAGCCAACGCTGCGGGGATTACTTAGTGTTAGCCCTTCGGGGCGCGGTTTCATAAACATCACGACCACCACATACATGTAGTAGCCACATGATATCACGCTCGTGAGAACGAGCACAACCGCGAGTCTGACCTGAGGCTGTGGCGCCTGGAGGGCGGCAAGAATTACGTACCACTTGGCGAAGAACCCGGCGCCGCCGAAGATCGGGAAGCCGAGCAGCGAGAGCATACATACCGCCATCGCAACGGACAACCACGGTCGAACGGTCCAGAGCCCGGCGTAGTCGTCGATATTGAGATGTGGCTCGCCAGCCTGGCCAAGCGCGACAACAACGCCAAAGGCGCCAAACGTCGCTAGTGTGTACGCGACTATGTAGAACAGGAACGCTGCGCTGCCGAGCGCCTGGCCCGTGGTAAGTAGTACGAGGATGTAACCGGCATGCGCGATGCTGGAGTACGCCAGCATGCGCTTGATGTCCTTGGAGGCCAGCGCGATCAGATTACCCACGACCATCGTGATAGCCGCCAGCCACCAGACGGCGATGTGCCACACCACGATGTTGCCCGAGAACGCTTCGAGGAATATTCGGAGGAACGTCGCGAACGCGGCAGCCTTCACCGCGGCCGCCATGTACGCGGTGATGGGAGTCGGGGCGCCCTCGTAAACGTCCGGTGCCCACATGTGGAACGGCGCGAGCGCGACCTTGAAGCCGAAACCAATGAGCATCAGGCCGATCCCAACCAGGAGCATCGTGGATGACATCACATGACCGTCTGCCACGCGCTCACCAATGAGCGTAAGGCTCGTCGTGCCAGTCGCGCCATACACGAGCGCGATTCCGTACAGCAGGAATCCGGTTGAGAATGCGCCCAGCAGGAAATACTTGATTGCGGCCTCGGCCGACTTCTCGCTGCGCCGGTTCATCCCGGTAAGGATGTAAACGGCGATGGACATCAGCTCGATGCCCAGGAAGACGATGGTCAGGTCGCGCGCCGCCGCGAGTATCATCATTCCCGACGTGGCGAACAGCACGAGCACGTGCGCCTCGGCAGGGAGGATACTCTCTCGTGTGTTGTAGTCGAGCATTAGCCCGATCGTACCGGCGGTCGCCGCCAACAGGACCAGATCGACGATCCAGCGGAAGTTGTCAACTGCAATGACACCAATGCTCGATGTGGTGCCAACCGCCATGAAATACATCACCACGAGAGCCGAAACCACGCATACGCCTATTCCGGCGATTCCAACACTGCGCTGACGCTCGGCGGACTCGGTTCCCCACGCCGACATCAGCATCAGGACCATGCCACCGACCATCATCACGATGTCCGGAGTGAGCGCTGCGATCAGCTGCATCGGATGCGAAAGATCGAACGCCACTTGCTATTCTCCGCCCGGAAGGGCTGCTGTCTGCGACGCCGCGGCGGCCGCATTTGTCTGTACCGTGCGAACAACCTGCTCCGCGGAGGCTTCCATGCGCCGAAGCACCGGGGCCGGATAAACACCGATCCATACGATGCAGATGAGCAACGGTGTGAGCAGCCCGATCTCTCTCCAGTTCAGGTCCGGAATGTGTTCGTTATCGGGGTTGTCGAGCTTGTTGAACATCACGCGCTGAATGGCGCGCAACAGATACCATGCGGCGAAGATGATTCCGGTCGTAGCGATTATCGCAAATACGGGATAGGTGCGGAACGAGCCTATCAGGACAAGAAACTCCCCGACGAATCCGTTCAATCCGGGCAATCCGATACTGCTGAAGGAGACAAGAGTCAGGGCAGCGGCGAACATTGGGACCACTCTCGCGATACCGCCGTAATCGGCGAGCATACGTGTATGCCGCCGTTCGTACAGCATCCCGACCAGAAGAAACAATGCTCCGGTAGAGATTCCGTGGTTGATCATCACGAGCAACGCGCCCTGAACGCTCTGTACCGTGAGCGCGAAGATGCCCAACATCACGAAGCCCAAATGGCTTACCGACGAGTAAGCAACGATCTTCTTGAAGTCGGGCTGCACCAGCGCTACCAGTGCACCGTAGACGATGCCGATTACAGCGAGCGTCAGCACGATGGCGCGGACGGTCGGATTCATCGCGGAGCCCGGAAATAGCGGGAGCGCGAACCGCAGAAAGCCGAACGTACCCATCTTCAGCATGATGCCTGCCAGAATTACCGATCCGGCGGTTGGAGCCTCGGTGTGAGCATCCGGCAGCCATGTGTGAAACGGGAATATTGGTACCTTCACCGCGAACGCCATGAAGAACGCGCCGAATAGCCAGAGCGACGCCTTGGGCGTTAGCGCGCCAGATGCGAGCATTGCGTCGTAGCTGAAGTTCGGTGTGCCAGTCAGCACGTCGCGGTTGTGGACGCCGAGATAGATGATCGCTACGAGCATGAGGAGCGATCCGAGCATCGTATAGATGAAAAACTTGAGGCTCGCGTAAATCCGTCGCTGACCGCCCCATATACCGATTATGAGATACATCGGTATGAGCATGACCTCCCACGTGACGTAGAAGAGGAACAGGTCGCGCGCGAGGAAAACCCCAAGCATTCCACTCGTGAGTATGAGAAGAACAGCGAGGTACGCGTGGATTTTGCTCTTGATCGACGTCCATCCGCCGAGCACAGCGAGCGGCATGGTGAGTGTGGTTAGCAGCACCAGCATCAACGAGATGCCGTCAACACCCAGCGAAAAGCGTACGCCCCACGATGGAATCCACGAGTAATCGACACCAGCCTGCCATCCAGCCACGCCGGGCACGAACGACCACCACAGCCCGCACGAAACGACAAACTCAATAATGAGAGTCCAGAGCGTTATCTGTCGCGCGGGGCCGGCGTTGGCATCAGCGTCCGCAAGACTGGTGCGCGACGCGCCGTGCATCCAGACCAGGAGGGCTCCGACGAGCGGAACGATAAGCAGAGCCGGAAGGATCCATGAGTTGTAATGGATGCCGTTGAGGAAATCTGTCATTCGCTCGACTTATCTGAAGGAGAAGACACTGAGAATCACGATGGCGCCGAGCGCAATGCCCCATGCGTACACGCCGGTACTGCCGTTTTGTATTCGCGCACCGACCCAGCCAATGCCTCGGGCGACAGCTGCTGATCCATTGACAAAGAGATTGTCGATTATTCCCACATCGAGGCCGCGCCAGAGCACGTTCTTGGCTGTCGCGAAGATTGGGTGTACGATCGCGGCCTCATATATCTCATCAACGTAGTACTTCTCGGCCAGCACCTTCTCGAGTCCGTGCTCGTCCGGGGACTCCGCCTTGATCACTAAAGAGCCCGGTTTCAACATGACTATCGCAATAGCGATTCCGGCGACGGCTATTGCGACGGCGGTTCCAATTAGCGCTAATTCGGTGCCGTGCGAAGTCTCAATCGCAACTCCGTTCGTCATCGCGCGGGTCACCGTTCCGACCACCGGATCGAGCCAGTGATCGAGGCTGCCGCGCGTGCCCAGGAAGGACGCGATTGCGGGGAGATTCAACCAACCGCCGATCAGGCTGAGGACGCCTAACACGACGACTGGCCCAGTCATCGTCCACGGCGCTTCGTGCATGGCGCTCTGCTCCTCCGCGCTCGCACGACTCGGCCCGTGGAACGTGTACAACATTAGGCGGGTCATGTACACGGCTGTGAGTAGTGCGGCGGCAAGTCCGAGCGCGTAAACGCCGAGTAGTACGGCATGGCCAGACATGCCAAGCCACGTCGCTCCCCCCAGGACAGAATTACCCGCGTGTTCGTAGGCGGCGTTCAGGATGGAATCCTTGGAGAAGAACCCGGCAAACGGTGGAATCCCCGAGATCGCGAACGTGGCGATCCACATCATCGCCCACGTTACCGGCATGGCCTTCCTCATCCCACCCATGTTGCGCATGTCCTGCGGGTCGGCATGATTTCCGCTGTGGTGATACGCCGCGTGCATCGTGTATATCACTGAGCCAGCGCCGAGGAATAGCAGGCCCTTGAAGAAAGCGTGCGTAGCGAGATGAAAAATGCCAGCTGTGTAAGCGCCGACACCGACGCCGATGAACATGTAACCGAGCTGGGAGACGGTCGAATATGCCAAGACTTTCTTGATGTCCCACTGTTTTATCGCTACCGTCGCGGCGAAGAGCGCGGTCACCGCTCCGACGACCGCTACGGTGATCGAAGCGATCGGAGACATCGAGAACAGAAATGAGCTGCGTACGATGAGATACACGCCGGCAGTAACCATCGTCGCCGCATGGATCAACGCGGAAACCGGCGTTGGGCCAGCCATGGCGTCCGGCAGCCACACATATAGAGGGAGCTGTGCGCTCTTACCCGTGCAACCGAAGAACAGGAACAGGCATATTGTCGTTACGAGCGGGCCACCGAACGCCATAGAACCGACACTGGCAGCGACCGCGGTAAAGTCGAGAGTCCCCAAGTTCGCGAATATCATGAACATGGCCAAGAGCAATCCGACATCGCCGATGCGGTTCACAAGAAATGCTTTCTTTCCGGCGTCCGCATTCACCTTGTCGAGGAACCAGAAGCCGACCAGCAGATACGAGCAAAGTGAAACGCCTTCCCAGCCGACGTACAGCAATGCGTAGTTGTTGGCGAGCACCAGCAGCAACATGAAGAAGACAAAGAGATTGAGATACGAGAAGAAGCGCGCGTATCCCGGGTCATCTCCCATGTAGCCGATACTGAACACGTGTATCAGGGTACTCACGCCGGTGACTATGAGCACCATTACCATGGAGAGCTGATCCAACTGGAATGCGAAATCGAGGTGGAGATCGCCCACCGGTATCCAGTTCCAGTAATGCTGGATATATGGCGTTGACACGGTAACGCCCCGCATGGCCGCGAATATCGCGGTGGCCAGGAGAAACGAAAGCAGTATCACGCCGGGCCCGACAATGCTAACCACTGAAGCGAACCTAGGGCGCGCGATCCCGTGCGAATCGGCACCGTGAGCATGGCCGGCCGGGGCATCCGCGTCGGCCCCGTCGGTATGCGCGTCGTGGCTCACGCCGGGGTCTGCTGGACCGATGTGGGCTCTGGAGCAGAGGCTAAGTGCACCGTTGACAAAGAACCCCAGCAACGGGAAAACCGGCAGCAACCACATCCACGCCGCGATTGTTCCGGCCAGCGGGTGATTGCCCGAGAGAGCCAAACTTTGAGCTTGTATCACCCTTTCATCACGTTGATGTTACGAAGGTCAACCGTCTGCTTGTGACGGAAGATCGAGATGATGATCGCCAATCCAACCGCTGCCTCTGCGGCTGCGACGGTCATTACGAATAACACGAATACCTGTCCACCCATTCCGTAATACCGTGACAGGGCGACGAACGTAAGGTTCACTGCGTTGAGCATCAGCTCGACGCACAGGAAGATGATTATCGCATTACGGCGTGTGAGCACTCCAATGACGCCGATGACGAACAGGATCGCGGAGAGTCCAAGCGATTCAGCGAGCATCGTTGGGCTCCTTGCGTCCGAGAATGACGGCACCCGCGATCGCAACTAGCAAAAGCACGCTTGTAAGCTCGAACGCGAGCGAATAGTCCTGATACAGAGGCCGTGCAATCGCCCCCACGGCGCCGTACGTCGCCAACTGATGGCTTAGATAGTCACGTCCAACCACGTACTGCCCCGACGGAATGCCGGTACGGGAGAGCACACCGACCTCGGCGAGCAGCACGAGTCCCACGAATCCGGCGAGCAGCTTGCCCCAGATCCCGCGAATGTCGGTAACGTCGGACGCTTCACCGAGGTTGAGCAGCATTATCACAAACAGGAAGATCACCATGATCGCGCCGGCGTACAGCAGCACTTGCATCGCCGCAATGAACTGCGCGTCCAGCATCACGTACAGCGCGGCCAAGCAGAACATGGTTACGACAAGCCACATCGCCGCGGCAACAGGGCTCCTGCGTGTGACGAACGTAACGGCGGATACTATCGCGATTATCCCGAACAGGTAGAAGTGGAACTGGTAGAACAGGCCGTAGTTATCCATGCTCACTCACCCTTGGGGTCGGTGGCATCCCAGAGCTCGGAAACCGGATGAGTCTGCGCCATCAGGCGCTCGAGGTCGTACACGTGCCCCTCGCGGCTGTATTCCGAATTCTCGTAATGCTGGCCCACGTGGATCGCGTCTTCCGGGCATACTTCCTGGCAATAGCCGCAGAAGATGCAGCGGAACTCGTCAATCTCGAACACCAATGGATAGCGATTCCCGTCCTCGTCTTCGCCTGGCACCAACTTGATGCAGTTGGACGGGCAGACGCTCGGGCAAAGTCCGCACGCAACGCAACGCGCCTTGCCGTCTTCCTTTGTCAACATGCGGTGGGTTCCGCGCCAGCGCGGCGATAGCTCCCACCTCTGTTCCGGATACTCGATCGTTATCTTGGGCTCGAACATGTGCTTCAGCGTCAACGCCATCCCCTGAAGCGTCGCCTTCACGTAACTCGTCTCCGCAACCGGCCGGCTGACGCGTTTGACGGTGATCGCCATTATTTACTTGCTCCTTCGGTGACGGGCGGCAGAGTGCTGCGCGCACGAAGCTTGACGATGCGCGCCTGTTGCGCGCGGCCGTAAGCCGGACTGATTAACCGTCCTTCGTCAATCATCACGAAGAACAGCAATAGAAGGCAGATGTTCTCCATCAAGAGAACGAAGCTATGCATTGGGCCCGGGTTGATGCCGACGGCCTGCAGAATCAGCAATGTCGTGGCGATCAACACGATGTAGCCGAGTGCAGCCGGGAGCATTACGCGCCATCCCAGCGACATCAGCTGATCATAGCGGAACCGAGGCACAGTCCAGCGGATCCAGATAAAGACGAAGATAAAGAAGCCAGTCTTCGTGAGGAAGCACCCGAGCGTGAGAAGAGTCTTGAGCACGGTGAAGGGTGCGGCGTTGTCCCATCCCGTGAACGGAATGTCCCAGCCGCCGAGGAACAATGTCGCCATCAACGCGCTCGACGTCACCATGTTCGCGTACTCGGAGATGAAGAACAATGAGAACTTCATCGCGCTGTACTCTGTGTGGTAACCGGCGATCAGCTCGGATTCAGCTTCTGGTAAATCGAACGGAACCCGATTCGTCTCCGCCAGGGCGGCGATGATGAAGATGATGAACGCGACTGTGAGATTGAACACGTTCCACATGCTATGCGCCTGCTGCCGGACTATCTGGCTCATGGTCACATTACCGGCCAGAAGGATCACCGGGATAGTGGACATACCGAGCGCCACTTCGTAGGAAACCATCTGGGCGCTCGAGCGCAGGCCACCGAGGAACGAGTATTTGTTGTTGGAAGCCCAGCCGGCGAGCACTATCCCGTAAACGCCGAGCGATGCGATGGCGAGTATGAACAGGAATCCAATGGGCAAATCGGCAACCACGAGGTCGACTCGTCCCCAACGAGTGGGAAGTGGTGAGCCCCATGGAATGACGCACCAAACCATCATGGCCGGAATGAACGACAATGCCGGCGCCATGCTGAACAAAGGCTGCGACGCGTTGCCGGGCTCAGTCTCTTCCTTCATGAAGTTCTTCACGCCGTCCGCAGCAGGCTGAAGCCAGCCGCCACGTCCGCCCACTCGGTTCGGTCCGTGCCGGCCCTGGATCCACGCCGATATCTTGCGCTCTGCGAGCGTCAGTAACGCCGCCGCCACCATGTAAACGCTGAATATGATAACGAGCTTGATGAGCGAGAAGACGATGTAGGTCGTGTAGCCCGTGATCGGCGCCTGCGGATCCACAACCTGAAGAAGTGCGTGAATGGGAATCACTGCGCGCCTCCGGAAACCACCAGTCCGCGCATTCCGAGCGCGTCATAGCTCATTCCGGCGAATGCAGGTACATCGGCAGCCATCGCCGAGAATACTTCACTCGCCAGGTAGTAAGCATCACCCTTGCCGAGTGCGGCGAGTATATCGCCCGCCACCCACCAGCTGGGACGCGCCATACCAGGTGCAGCCTTCGCCTGGAAAAAGCGTTGGACGCGACCACGAAGATTCGTGAATGTGCCTTCTTCTTCAGCGTAGTTCGCGATTGGAAGCACTATGGAAGCCATGCGCAATGTTTCTGGTAGCGTCGTACCGATGACGATTATCGCACTCGCCAAAGCAAGCTGCTCAGGTGAGATCTGGGATGCGTCTGCTTCGGCCACGATCAGCACGTCACCCGCAGCCATGCCCTCTACTGGCGATGCCGCGCGTCTGAAGCCGAGCAGGTCTGCACCATTCCCGTTGGCTGCGCGCTCAGCACGTAGCGCCAGATCGTCAACTCCCGGCAGGGGTGCTTCCGGGCCAACGGCGACGGTAAACGCGCCCGCGCCACCGTTTGCGCGGATAAGCCGCGACAGCAGATAGAGAGCCTCGTTGGACAGATTGGGCGACGCGGCGACAAAAACGCGCTTGCCGTCGAGCAATGCAGCGGTTGCGGGGATCGCGATATCCCAGTCTGCTGCGACGTGCGCCTCACCGCGGCGCATGAGTGGAACTTCGACTCTGTCCTGTCGATTGATCCACCGGTAGTCCAGGCGGCCAACGTCGCACATGAAATACTTGTTGACGTTTTCATTTGGCCGCGGCCGCAGCCGTACAACGGTGTTGTCGCGCGTATCGATGGAGATGTTGCAGCCCTGACTGCATCCTGGGCAGATGGACGGGGCGTGATCCAGTTCCCACGAGCGCGCTTTGTTCAGCGAATCTTTTGACAAGAGAGCACCGACCGGGCAGAGATCGATGACGTTACCGGCCCATGCATGGGTCAGCTCCTTGCCCTCGAACTTGCCGATCAGGGCGCGGTCACCGCGCTCGCTTACGTTGAGGACCGTGTCCTGAGCCAACTCGTCCATGAAGCGCACGCAGCGCGTGCACAGAATGCAGCGGCTGGTGGTGTAGAGCACGTCGCCACCGAAGTCCTCAACGGGATTGAAGCGCTTGGGATCGCGAAGGCGTGACTCCGCTGGGCCTTCCTGATACGTAAAGTCCTGCAGCTCGCACTCGCCAGATTTGTCACAGATCGGACAATCAAGCGGGTGGTTGATCAACAGCATCTCAAGGACGCCCTTACGTGCTTCGAGCGCCTTCTCCGTATAGATGTGCACGACCTGCCCTTCGGCGACCGCGGTTGCGCACGAAGGCGCAAGCTTCGGCGCCTTCTCGACTTCCACAAGGCACATGCGGCAGTTGCCAGCAATCGAGAGGCCTGGATGGTAGCAGTAATGCGGGATCAGGATGCCGGCGCGCTTGCCGGCCTCAAGGATCGACATTCCTTCAGGAACCGAAACGGGTCGGCCTTCGATGGTGAGGTTCACCATTTTCGGCTGCGCGAGGGCCGTGGTCGGCTCAGCAGTGGTCGCCATCTACGCTACCGCCGCCGTAACGGGGTGGAAGGTGGGCTTCTTGATCAAGGCTTCAAACTCCGAACGGAACTTGTTGATGCCTGACACGACCGGGACCGCGCACGAATCGCTGAGCACGCAAATCGTCTTGCCCGTCATGTTGTCGGCTATGCTGAAAAGCGTGTCGAGATCCTCGTGTGTTCCTTCGCCGTCCCGAATGCGTTCCATGATCTTAGTGGTCCATGCCGTTCCTTCGCGACACTGAGTGCACTGCGCGCAACTCTCGTGTGCAAAGAATCTCGCGGCGCGCGCGATCTGCTTTACCATGTTCTGCTGGTCGTCGAACACGATCACTCCACCCGAGCCGAGCATCGAGCCCTGCTCCACGAAGCCTTCGTAATCCATCTTGGTCGCTTCCGCTTCTTCCATAGTCTGAATCGGAACTGATATTCCGCCAGGAATCACTGCCTTGAAGGTGCGTCCCGGAAGCGGACCACCGCAGAGATCGTACAGAAAGTCCTTGAACGAAAAGCCAAGCGTCACTTCGTAGTTACCAGGCTTCGCGATGTTGCCACAGACGGAGAACAGCTTGGATCCGGTGCTCTTGGGACTCGATAGACAGAGTCCTTTGTACCACTCGGCGCCACGCACGATGATGTGCGGCACCGCGGCCAACGTTTCAACGTTGTTGATCGTCGTCGGCTGCGCGAAGACGCCAGACACCGCCGGAAACGGAGGCTTGATTCGCGGATTGCCGCGACGGCCCTCGATCGAGTTCATCATCGCGGTTTCTTCACCGCAGATGTACGCGCCGGCGCCCTTGTGAATCACAATGTCGATGCGCTTGCCAGTCCCCATTGCGTTCTTGCCAAGTATCCCGGCGTCGTAAGCTTCACGCACCGCGTCGCGCATGCGAACCAGTGGCTCGGTGAACTCGCCACGAATATAGATATACGCCGTCTCGGCGCCGATCGCGTATGCGCCGATCGCGCAACCTTCAACTAGCGCGTGTGGGGTCCAGCGCATGATCTCGCGATCCTTGAACGTGCCCGGCTCGGATTCGTCGGCGTTGCAGCACAGGTAGTGCGGCTTGCCGTCGCCGGGCTTCATAAAGGACCACTTGATCCCGGTTGGAAAGCCGGCGCCGCCTCGGCCGCGCAAACCCGACGCCTTGACCACGTCCACAATCTCGGCCGGTGTCATTGACAGCGCCTTCTGCAAGCCGTCGTAGCCACCGCGCTTCCGGAAACCGGCGAGCGAGATAGCGTCCTTGTCGCCGAAGTACTTGGAAAGTACCGGGGTCTCACCCGCGTGAGACGGAAACGGATATCCCATTACTTGAGCCCTGCCACTAACTCGGGAACACGAGCGGCGGTGACCGATTCGATCACTTCTTCGTTGATCATCACGGGCGTCGCGAATCCGCATGCACCGAGACACTCGACTTCGATCACCGTGAACAAGCCATCAGCGGAAGTAACGCCGAGGTCGCTGCAGTTGGTGTGATCGAGAAGAGCGCGTACGACGTCTTCCGCGCCGCAGATGTTGCATGGAGTTGTCGTGCAGACCTGCACCAGATACTTCCCTACCGGATGCGTATTGTACATGGTGTAGAACGTCACCACGCCCTTCACGTACGCGGGGGTCAGCTCCAGAACCTGTGCCACCTCCGCCATCGCGTCGTCGCTCACCCAACCGCGATCTTCCTGCACCATCCAGAGAGCTGGAAGGATGCAGGCCATCTTGGTGGGGTAAAGCGGGAACAATGCGTCCAGTTCCTTGCGGCGTTCGCCGACGAACACCGGTTGGTACGGAGCGTCGTGCTCATGCGTTACGGCGGTCATCGGTCGATCTCTCCGAGCACTACGTCTATGCTTGCGTTGATTGCGATAACGTCGGACAGCAGGTGTCCTTCGACCATCTTCGGAATCGCCGAAAGATTTACGAACGACGGAGGACGGATACGCCAGCGCACCGGCTTCGCTGATCCGTCCGATACCATGTAGTAACCCTTCTCGCCGCGCGGGCTCTCGACTGGAACGTATGCCTCGCCCACAGGCGGGCGCGGGCCTTCCATCACCTGCTTGAAATGATGGATCATTGATTCCATGCCGCTCGTTGCGTTGGACTTTGACGGGAGGATGACGCGCGCGTCGTCAACATTGATCGGACCGTCAGGAAGGCGCTTGAGCGCCTGGTTGAGGATCCGCGTTGACTGGCGCATCTCTTCCATCCGAACGAGATAGCGATCGTACACGTCGCCATTTACGCCAACTGGCACTTCAAAGTCGTATGTCTCGTAATCGAGATACGGGAAATCCTTGCGCACGTCGTATGACACGCCGGATGCGCGGACCATGGAACCGGAAAGGCCCCAATTGACCGCCTCATCTGGACTCATCACGCCCAGACCGACTGTGCGGCCAACCCAGATCGCGTTACGCGTCAGGAGGACGTCAACGTCGTCGAGAACTTTGAGGAATCCATCGAGGAAGTCCTGTAGCTTGGCCTCCCAACCGTCGGGAATATCGGCCATCAGCCCACCGACACGCGTCAGCGACGTGGTGAGACGCGCCCCCGTCCACGCTTCGAGCAGCTGGTATATCCGCTCGCGCTGATGGAATGACCACAGGAACGGAGTGTACGCTCCGATATCGATGGAGGTTGTTCCAAGCCAGACAAGATGCGACATGACGCGTGACAGCTCACACGCGATTACGCGCAGCACCTTGCACCGCTCGGTGATCTCTATGCCGAAAAGACGTTCTGCGCCGAGCGCGAACGCGACGTTGTTACCGGGCGCGTTCAGGTAGTCTTCCCGATCGGTCCACGGGATGATCTGGTTGTACTGGCGGTACTCGCCGGTTTTCTCGAAGCCGCAATGCAGATAGCCGATGTGCGGAATGCAGCGCACGACCGTTTCACCGTCGAGCTCCAACACCAACCGGAGCACACCGTGCGTGGCCGGATGTTGCGGTCCAAGGTTGATGAGCATGTGCTCACCGTCGAGCGCCGGCTCCAGTGCGAGCGGCTCCTCGAATGCGATGGCGGTTCCACCGTCGTTCGTTACGAGTGGGACTCGTTGCGGCTTGCCGTTTCGGTCGAGTCCGCTGGTCGAGAGTTCGACTTCGATTGTTCTGGTCTTGGTCGCCATGTCTACTCTCCCGTCCTTTCACCCAACGCGAGGCGGCGGCGCATGTCATCCGGAAGCTCGTGATACGCCTCGGCGACGGTGAGTTCTTCCTTGGAGTAGCGGGACTCGGGATTGGCTGCGAGCGCCTGTCGAAGTTGCTCGGATCGGCTGAAGCGTCCGCGTAGCGGAAAATCCTTGCGTAGCGGATAGCCTTCCTTGTACTGCTCCCACATTAGCAGGCGGCGAAGATCGGGATGTCCGAGGAACTTGATGCCGAACATGTCATAGCACTCGCGCTCGAGCCAGTCGGCGCCGCGGTAGATACTCCAGACACTGTCAACTTCGAGCGGCGAGCCTTTCGGAAGCTCGGCCTTGACGCGCAGGAAACGGCGATACGGCAACGAGCGCAGATGCCAGACGACTTCAATTGGTAGCTCGGTCTCGCGGTATTCGATCGCGGTGACGTCCGCGAGATAGTCGTACTGCTGTGACTTGTCGTCGTGAAGCCAGCGAATGATCTCGCCAGCGCGTGCGCGCGCGACGAACACCGTTGTCTCGCCCCAACCAACCGAGGAGCGAAGAATGGCATCGCCGAACTGTTGCTTGAGCGCCGCAGCGGATGGATTCGCATCGCCGCCGCGATGCGGAACGTTCTTCGGTGTGGCGGGCGGCGGTGCGTCAGTGAGCGCGCGGCCCACGGACATTACCTCAAACGATTCTATTGGTCCGGTCACGGCGTGGAGCGCGTCTGATTGATCGAATTGCCGAACGGTTCCGATATCTCATCGATTGCCGGCGGCGGGATGTACAACTGAGTCGTGGGATCGGGCTCCATCTCGTCGCGCAGCGCGCTATCGGACATGCGCTCGTGCATGACCTTCTTTTGGAGCATCTGAATTCCGTACAGCAGGCCTTCAGGGCGCGGCGGGCAACCCGGCACGTACACGTCAACGGGGATGATCGTGTCGATTCCCTGCACTACCGCGTAGTTGTCGAACATGTTGCCGGTGGATGCGCAGGCACCCATCGCGATGGACCACTTGGGTTGCGCCATCTGTTGCCAGATGCGGCGGATGATCGGTGCGAGCTTGAATGGAACGCGGCCGGCGCAGATGAGCACGTCGGATTGGCGCGGTGAGAACGACATGCGCTCCATGCCGAAGCGCGCCAGATCGAAATCGGCGGCCGCTGTCGCCATGAACTCGATCGCGCAGCACGCTGTGCCAAACGGCATTGGCCAAAGCGAGTTGGCGCGCCCCCAGTTCACGAGGAAATCGAGCCGTGTTGTGACCCAACCGTCCTGGGACTGGGGATCATACTCCACTCGGCTTAATGCCGAATCTGGGCGAGCGATCAATCCCATTTAAGTGCTCCTTTCTTCCAAACGTACACAAAGCCCACGACGAGAATTGCCATGAAGATGAGCATCTCGCCGAGGCCGAAGAACGACGTCGAGCCGGCGGGGCACAGATCGCCGACCAGCTCTGCGCTGCATGACAACTGCCGGAACGTTGCCGCCCACGGTATCATGAAGACAGTTTCGATGTCGAATATGATGAACAACATCGCGATCATGTAGAACGCGACTGAGAAGCGCTCGCGCGCATTGCCGATGGCCGGAATTCCGGACTCGTATGCCGCCCGCTTCACGGGGGTCGGGCGCTTGCGAATCGTAAGCGCCGAAACCCCGATGATCAGCACGGCATTCATTGCCACGAAGCCGAGCAACAGCAGGACTGGGAAGTATTCTCGCGCCATGCCGAATTGAAGGCGGGTAGCCGCTCTAGGCCAACCCGCATGTGAAAAATTTCACTAATGCGTCTCGCCGGATTTTAGCTTATGTTAACGGGCTTTTCAACGGAAACGTTTTACTCGGAATTGAATGTCCATTCAGTCTGACCGCTGGATCATCGAGCAGGCCGCCAAAGGGATGATCGAGCCATTCGAAAACAGCCAGGTTCGCTCGGGTGTCATCTCGTACGGAGTCAGCTCCTACGGTTATGACATGCGCGTGTCGAACCAGTTCAAGATCTTCACGAATGTTCTGAATTCGCTGATCGATCCCAAGCAGTTCGACCCCAAGTCCTTCGTCGAGTTCGAGGGTGATGTCTGCATCGTCCCGGCCAATTCCTTTGCGCTGGCATGCTCGGTCGAGTACTTCCGCATTCCTAGGGATGTGGTGACGCTCTGCGTGGGCAAGTCAACGTACGCCAGGTGCGGGATTATCACAAATGTGACACCGTTCGAACCGGAATGGGAAGGCTATGTCACGCTTGAGATCTCGAACACCACGCCGCTGCCGGCGAAGATCTACGCCCATGAAGGCATCGCGCAGGTGATGTTCTTCAAGGGCGAAGAGCCGCCGCTCACCTCTTACAAGGACAAGAAGGGCAAGTACCAGGGGCAGTCCGGGGTGACGCTACCGCGGCTGTAGCTCGGTGCTCAAAAATAGGAACGAAAGGCGGGCCTATCGCGGGCCCGCCTTTTCTTCTTCTTCTTCTTCTTCTTCTTCTTGCTGTTTCGTTCGGACTCAGTGCCGAAAAATGTCGAATCCGTAGACGACCACGATGAGGAGCACCAATCCGATCACCCCCCAGGTAATGGGACTCATTCGGCGCTTGCCCACCTCGGCCGGCCGACCGACCGGCGACAGGGCGTTTGGGTCGGTTCCATTTCCCACTACGTACGTTGTCTTCTCCACCGCATCGGCGCCGCCGAGCGCGGTTTCCGGGTCCACGAATTTTGGATCTGGATGATCGTTCGTGGATTCGGGCACTATGCGGCTCCCACCGGCATTTTCGCGTCGGAAGCGCCGCGCGCGACAGCGGCGATGTAGTCGTGGTTCATCTGCATGATGGCATCCAGGCTGATCTCCTTGGGACAGGCTTCCTGGCACTCACCAAACAACGAGCAATTTCCGAACCCTTCGAGATCCATCTGCTCGACCATCTGGACCACCCGCCGATCGCGCTCGGGCTGTCCCTGCGGAAGCAGCCCGAGGTGCGTGATCTTGGCGCCGGTGAAGAGCGACGACGATGCGTTTGGGCATGCGGCGACGCATGCACCACACCCGATGCACGCGGCAGCATCCATGGCGTCGTCAACCGCTGACTTACCAATGAGAATGTCATTGCCGTCGGGCGTGCCGCCCGTGTTGACGCCAATGAAGCCGCCACTCTGGATTATGCGATCGAATGCGCTACGATCGACTACGAGGTCTTTGACTATCGGGAAAGCGCGCGCGCGCCACGGCTCGATTACTATATCGTCGCCGTCCTTGAACATGCGCATGTGCAACTGGCACGTCGCGGTGCCCCTCTGGGGTCCGTGCGCGATCCCGTTGATCATCATCCCGCAGGAACCGCAGATTCCCTCTCTGCAATCGTGATCGAATGCGATCGGGCGTTTCCCTTCAAGAGTGAGTCGCTCGTTCACCACATCGAGCATTTCGAGAAACGACATCTCAGGTGAAACGTCGCGGGCTTCGTAGGTCTCCAATCGGCCGGTGTCCTTGGCGGACACCTGGCGCCACACGTGAAGTGTGAGGTTCATTACTTGTAACTCCGCTGCGAGAGGTGCACGGACTCGAACTCAAGCGGCTCCTTGTTGAGGATCGGCGCGGCGTTGGGGCCCGCATACTCCCAGCCCGCGACGTATGAAAAGTGCTCATCGTCGCGCAACGCTTCACCATCCGCAGTCTGGCTCTCTTCACGAAAGTGCGCACCGCACGACTCGGTTCGATTGAGCGCGTCGCGGACCATGAGTTCACCGAGCTCCAGGAAGTCGGATACGCGACCGGCCTTCTCCAATGCCTGATTCAGCTCGACGTCCGATCCCGGCACGTTGACATCGCTCCAGAACTCGGCGCGAAGCTGTGGGATCAACTCGAGCGCCTTGCGCAGACCGGCGTCGTTGCGCGCCATGCCGCAGTAGTTCCACATGATGTGACCGAGCTCGCGGTGAAGCGAGTCAACGGTTCGCTTGCCGTTGATGGAAAGCAGCTTGGCTGTTCGGTCGCTGATCTCGCGTTCGACGCTCTTGAACTCCGGCATGTCGGTGTTGACAGAGTTGATTCCGCCACGCGCCAGATAATCGCCCAGCGTATATGGAATCACGAAGTAGCCATCAGCAAGGCCCTGCATCAACGCGCTCGCGCCGAGACGGTTTGCGCCGTGATCGGAAAAATTCGCCTCGCCCAGTGCATACAACCCCGGTACTGTGGTCATGAGATTGTAGTCCACCCACAGTCCGCCCATTGTGTAGTGCGGCGCAGGATAGATGCGCATTGGCACTTCGTAGGGGTTCTCGGCGGTAATGCGCTCGTACATCTCAAAGAGATTGCCGTAACGCTCGCTGATAGTCTGGACGCCGAGCCGCTTGATGGCGTCAGCAAAATCGAGATAGACACCGAGGCCCGTTTCGCCAACACCGCGCCCTTCGTCACAGACTTCCTTGGCCGCGCGTGATGCAATATCGCGTGGCGACAAATTGCCGAACGCCGGATACTTCCGCTCCAGATAGTAATCGCGCTCGTTGTCCGGGATGTCCCGAGGCGAGCGTTTGTCCCCCTTGGCTTTCGGAACCCAAACGCGGCCGTCGTTCCGCAATGACTCGCTCATGAGCGTCAGCTTTGATTGATAGTCGCCGCTGACCGGGATGCACGTCGGGTGAATCTGTGTGAAGCACGGGTTCGCGAACGCCGCACCGCGCTTGTACGCACGCCAGATCGCTGTTGCGTTGGATCCGCGGGCGTTAGTCGATAGATAGAACACGTTGCTATAGCCACCAGTGGCCAATACAACGGCATCCGCCGCGTGCGACTCGATCTTGCCGGTAAGCAGGTTGCGCACGACTATCCCGCGCGCCCTTCCGTCTATCGTGACGAGATCGAGCATCTCGGTGCGCGGGTACATGGTCACGAGTCCTTTCGCGATCTGCTTTTCCAAGGCCTGGTATGCGCCAAGCAAAAGCTGCTGGCCCGTCTGGCCGCGCGCATAGAACGTGCGCGATACCTGCGCGCCGCCGAACGAGCGGTTTGCCAGCGTTCCACCGTATTCCCGTGCGAAGGGAACGCCCTGCGCGACACACTGGTCGATGATGTTGACCGAGAGTTGTGCCAGCCGGTAGCTATTGGCCTCGCGCGAACGGAAATCACCGCCTTTGAGCGTGTCGTAAAAAAGGCGGTAGACGCTGTCGCCGTCGTTCTGATAGTTCTTGGCAGCGTTGATTCCGCCCTGTGCAGCGATGCTGTGAGCGCGGCGCGGGGAATCCTGAAAGCAGAAGCATTTTACTTTGTAACCGAGCTCGCTGAGCGTGGCCGCCGCCGAGGCGCCCGCGAGGCCAGAGCCGACTACAAGTACGGTGTACTTACGCTTGTTGGCCGGGTTCACCAGCTTGACGTCGAACTTGTGCTGCTCCCACTTCTCCGTCAGCGACCCGGGCGGGACCTTTGGGTTCAGTTCCATTACCTATCCAACCCAGCCAAGCAAAACGCCGAGTGGCACGAGAGTGAATCCGAGCCACACCACAACTGCGATTACAGCGGAGACGCGGTGGTGCAGCGGATGGGACGAATCGCCAGCAATCGATAGCGTTCGAAACGAGCTCCATGCTCCGTGGTACAGGTGTAATCCAAGGAAGACCATCGACACCATGTAAAACAGCGCAACCCACCAAACGTGGAATGCCTGCACCACATTGTGATAAACGTCACCTTCCACGAACGGGCCGCCAGGACTGAAAGTTCCGGTGGTGAAGTGCAGTATGTGGAATACGATAAAGATGAGGAGCAACACTCCGCCCCATCGCATGAATCGCGATGCGAGCGTGGACGCCTGCGGCACGCGCATGGCGTAGCCGTCCGGACGCGCAGTGTGGCTTTGCCGAGTCAAAGAGTACGCGGCCGCAACGTGCAGTATCACGGCCAGGATGAGGACGACACGCGCGACCCAGAGCAGCTCGGCGCCGGGCCCGTGAAGGAAATGGCTGTACGAATTGATCGCGTCCGGTCCCTTGAACACCAGCATGTTGCCAGTGATGTGAGCGAGGACGAAGCCGATTCCAATGATGCCAGTGACGGCCATCACGATCTTTCTGCCGATCGTGGACCGCCAGAACCTGTGTACCGGGTTCATTCCTGGCTAAAGTTTTACAGCGCGCATCGGCTCGCGAACGGCCTCAGCACTTGCTTCCAACGCCTTGCGTTCGTCCGCAGTGAGCTCCACCTCATAGATCTTCTCGAGTCCGGCGCGTCCGAGCTTGCACGGAACGCCGAGGAAGAGATCGCGAAGGCCATACTCACCCTGTAGCCACGCCGCGCATGGGAGAATGCGCTTCTGATCCCTGGCGATCGCTTCACACATCTGCACAGCGGCCGACGATGGAGCGTAGTACGCGGATCCCGTCTTGAGGTGCTTGACGATCTCGCCACCGCCCGTGCGGGTGCGCGCGACGATCGCGTCGAGCTTTTCCTTGGAGATGAGCTGAGTGATAGGAATTCCGCTGACACTCGTATACGAAATGAGCGGTACCATCGTATCGCCATGGCCGCCCAGCACCATCGCCTGAATGTCGCGAACTGATACGTCGGCCGCTTCAGCGAGGAAGCTGCGGTACCGCGCCGTATCGAGAACACCGGCCATGCCGAGCACACGCTCGCGCGGGAAGCCGGTGACCTGCATCGCGACGTAGGACATCACGTCGAGTGGGTTGGAAACGATAATCAGGATCGAGTTGGGTGAGGTCTTCTTGACCTGTTCCGAGACCTGCTTTACGATGCCGGCGTTGGTGTTGAGCAGATCGTCGCGGGACATACCCGGCTTGCGCGCGATTCCAGCTGTGATCACCACTATATCCGATCCGGCCGTTTCCTCGTAGCTGTTGGTGCCAATGATGCGCGAGTCGAAGCCTTCGATCGGGGCAGACTCCCACTGATCCAGGCCCTTGCCCTGAGGGATGCCTTCAGCGACATCCACCATGACTACAGTGCGCGCCAACTCTTTTTCGGCGAGGCGTTGGGCGGTAGTTGCGCCAACGTTTCCAGCCCCGACGACCGTGATTTTATTGACCATTTAAGTGTTCGAGTCTTGAGTGGAGTCCGACAATTTGCCGCGGTACGCTATCCTTCTAACTTAGGCGGCTACCCCCCCGTTTGCGAGAGGGCGCGAAGGCCGCCGGTTTGCAGTTGCAGGAGTGCGTGCTCCCGAGGCTTGTCTTCCAATGCACGCGCGACGAACGGCGCGAGCGGGACGCCCGCACGAAGCGGCGTGCGGAGATCCACC
This sequence comes from Gemmatimonadota bacterium, assembly GCA_041691775.1. Classification (GTDB taxonomy): domain Bacteria; phylum Gemmatimonadota; class Gemmatimonadetes; order Gemmatimonadales; family Gemmatimonadaceae; genus Fen-1247. The sequence continues at coordinate 142,418 of JBEPUB010000001.1, read as the reverse complement.
TCGTGATCCCCGAACAGACATGTCCGTAGGCGACCGTCGGCAGTGAGACGCACTCGGTTGCAGGATGCACAGTAGGTATGCGTCATGGGTGTGATAACGCCGATCGTTCCTGGAGCTCCCGGTGCGCGATAGTACCGGGCGGGCCCGTTGCCCAGCGCCGGTCCGACATCAGCGACCAACGAGCCCACCGCCAAGCGTGCCGCGGCGAGCACTTCGTCCGACGGCACTACGTGGTCAAAACCGGACTCGCTCATGTCGCCGACCGGCATCAGCTCGATAAAGCGAACGTGGACAGGCAGTTCGAGCGTCAGCCGCGCAAGATCCGCCACTTCGTCATCGTTCACTCCGCGAACGACAACGGTGTTAATCTTGACCGGCGAAAATCCGTTGTCGATCGCCGATCGAACCAACCGAATCGGATCGAGCTTGAGGTCGCGTCGGGCAATCGCAGCTATACGATCCGGCCGAAGCGAGTCAACGCTGATGTTCACACGCGACACGCCGGCCGATCGTAGCTCGGACGCCATCGCTTCGAGGCGCACGCCGTTGGTCGATAATGCGATATCCTCGACGCCCTCGACACCGTGTATCCGCGAGATGACATCACACACGTCGCGGCGCAGCGTAGGCTCTCCGCCTGTTATGCGTATGCGGCTCAAGCCGAGCGGCGCGAGCTGCGATACGACGTCATGAATCTCCGCGGCGGTAAGTATGTCGTCGCGAGGAATCCAGTCGAGGCCGCGCTCCGGCATGCAGTACACACATCGGAAATTGCATCGGTCCGTTACGGAGATTCGGAGGTACTCGATACTGCGCCCGAAACCGTCTTTCACTTGGAGCCACTCGTCACATGCGCATCGGGTGCGCATGCGTTGACCCACTCGGAGGAGCCGTCGGCGTAGCGCTCGCGCTTCCAGATTGGAACGCGTTTCTTGATTTCCTCGATCGTGTATCGGCACGCGTCGAATGCCGGTGCGCGATGCGGGTGCGCCGCGGCGATCATGACGCACACGTCGCCGACGGCAAGATTGCCGACTCGGTGAACCGCGACTATGGCGGCGCCATTCGCCATCGCCGCGGCTTCACGCACAATCGCATCCATCTCTCGCGTCGCCATCGCGTTGTACGCCGAATACTCGAGCCCCGTGACAGGCCGACCGGCTGAGGTGTTGCGAACCGTTCCGAGGAATGTCGCGACCGCGCCATTTCCCGAACCGCGCACCTCGTCTACGATCGCATTCACGTCGATCGAAACGGTCACGATTGCGGACCTGCTCATCCACCGGCTACCGGTGGGATGACAGCCACCTCGTCGCCTGCGGCGATGGCCACGTCGTCGGTCGCGTATTCATGGTTCACCGCGATGATCGGGCGCGGCGGCATGGACGACGAGAGCGCGGCGACGGCGGCTCTGACACCACCTACCGTCGCGGGATCGGGCACCGAAACGACGGTCCGATCGGATCCAATGGCGTCCGCGTAGGATGCGAACACGCGTACCGTGACATTCATCGGTACGCCTCGGTCCTCACGCCTCGGTGAGCTCGGAAATATCGATGTCCGCGATCAGCGCCCGTAGCTCCTTGGACGGCTTGAATACGGGCACCGGACGCGCGGCGACCTCGACCGGCGAGCCGGTGCGTGGGTTCCGGGCCATGCGCGTCTTCCGCTGGCGGATCTTGAAGGTCCCAAACCCGCGCACTTCGATATTCTGTTGTTCACGAAGGGCGTCTTTGATCGCGTCGAGAAAAGTGTCGACGACGCGAGCGCAGTCTTTCTTCGAGATCGTGGGACCGGCAGTCTGCGCAATCTGCGCTGTTACCAGCTCGACGAGGTCCGCCTTTGTCATCCCAACACCCCAATGGAATTGGCTAAGTCGTTGGAATGTATGGATTTACTAAGTCGCGCGCAAGCACTGACTTAGCGCCCTGGACATCGTTCCAGCATCCAACCTGATTGCGGTGGCCTCAGTACGCCACGAGAGTGGAGCGTACGGGCGGTACCTCACGTGCCAGTTGCAATCGGTGGACTCGTTATCAATCGGCGATCTTCCGTCGCGCCGGCTACCCGCGGCGCGCTGTGTCCTGGACGCTCTTGAGAAATTGGCGAAACAGTGGCTGCGCGTCATGCGGGCCGGGCGCCGCTTCGGGGTGATACTGTACCGCGAACACTGGCAGGGTGCGATGCTTGAGCCCTTCGACCGACTTGTCGTTCAGGTTCACGTGCGTAACCTCGAGATCCGGCGCGCCGGCAACCCCAGCTTCATCGCCTTTGACCGCGAAGCCATGGTTCTGTGACGTTATCAGTACGCGTCCAGTCGCGACATCCAGCACCGGATGATTGCCGCCGCGGTGTCCGTACGGCATCTTGGTTGTCGCGCCGCCAAACGCCAGACCGATCAATTGATGGCCGAGGCAGATGCCGAACATCGGCGTGCCCGAATTGGCAATTTCGCGAACCATCGCGGGCGCGTACTCCACAGCATCAGGGTCGCCTGGCCCGTTGGAGAGAAACACACCATCGGGATGCATCGAGAGCACTTCCGCTGCGGTCGTCGTGGCCGGCACGATCGTCACTCTGCATCCGGTTGATTCGAACAGGCGCAGGATGTTGCGCTTGATCCCGAAGTCGTACGCGACAATGTGGCACTTCGCGGCAGCGTCTCCCCACTCGTATTGCACACCGGTGCTGACGACACTTGCGAGATCCAGCCCTTCCATTGAGGGGCAGGATTCCAGCTGCGCGACGACTTGCATCGACGGCGTTTCTCCGCGGCCTATGATCCCGCGCATCACTCCGGACGATCTCAAGTGCTTTGTGAGGCGGCGGGTGTCAACCTCGTCGAGAACAGGTACGCTCGCGTCCAGAAGCCACGAGCGAAGATCACCGTCAGCGCGCCAGTTAGAGTAAGTCGGCGACAGCTCGCGGACTACCACGCCAGCCACTTGGGCGCGCGATGACTCTGGATCTTCCAGGTTGATGCCATAATTGCCGATCTGCGGCGCGGTCATCACCACGATCTGGCCGCGGTATGATGGATCAGAAAAGACTTCCTGGTATCCGGTCATGTTGGTCGTGAATACGATCTCCGCGCCCTCGGCTGGCGGCTCGCCATGGAGACGGCCGCTAAAAAGGGTTCCGTCTTCGAGAAGAAGGAACCCTGGATCAGTCGCGACAGCTGCCACTGAATCCCTACTTCTTGGGCGGAGTGGTTGGCGCAGGCACCGCCGGCGCTGGTGTCAGCGGAATTGCCGGCGCGGCCGAGCTGGGTGCGGGCTGCGTTAACGGAGCCGGTGCGCCGAGCTTGCCTTCGAGGACCGACCTGGGCGCGCGCTGCTGCGTGGACATCAACTGAAGGATGAACGCCAGGGCGAGAAACAGTCCACCGCCCCACCATGAGATCTTGGTCAGAAGATTTCCGGCCTGGCGCATTCCGATGAACGCATCAGGCGACGAGCTCGCGCCGCCGAAGCTGGCGGAGAGGCCCTGGCCGGTCCCGCTTTGCAGCAGGATGGCGCCGATCAGGACAACGCTGACCAGGACAAGGAGTACTAGAAGGAAAGTGTACATGTAGCCCTTAAATCTAGGCTAGGCAGAGCAGATGGACAACCAGCTCTCAACTTCAAGACTGGCACCGCCCACCAGGACCCCGTCAACGTCGCTGGCGGCGAGGATCTGGGCAGCGTTGGCGGGCGTTACGCTGCCACCATATAGGATACTCACCGCGGCGGCCCGGTCCCCGATCAGCTCGCTCAGCGCGCGTCGGAGCACTCCATGAGTTTCGGCGGCGTCGGCGGGCGTGGCGTTTCTGCCTGTGCCAATCGCCCAGACGGGTTCGTAAGCGATTACGGACGTCGTAAGCTCGATCTGATCGAGCTTGGCGAGACCGTTGATAAGCTGCCGAGTCACAACGCTTGAAGTCTCACCGCGCTCGTGCTCGTCCAGCGTCTCGCCGACGCAGAGTAACGGCGTGAGACCCGATCGTTCGACAATTGCGCATTTCGCCGCGGTGTCGGCATCGGTCTCGCCAAATACGTGACGACGCTCCGAGTGACCGACAAGCACGTAATCCGCGCCCGCATCCTTGGCCATAGGTGCAGAGTTCTCTCCAGTGAACGCGCCACGATCGGCGCAGTACACGTTCTGAACACCGAGCTTGAACGGGGACGGATCGCCAGCGGCGGCGCGCACTGCCGCGAATGAGAGCGCCGACGGAAAGAAGACGACCTCGGCGTCACCCCTAACCCAGCGACTGCGGAATTGATTGATGAAACCAGCGGCCGCGGTTGGTCCGTGGTTCATCTTCCAATTTGCCGCGAAGATCTTCTTTCTCATGCGTCGTCGAGCGCGGCAACGCCGGGAAGCTCCTTGCCCTCGAGGAACTCGAGCGATGCGCCTCCGCCAGTTGACACATGGCTCATTCTGGTTTGAAGCCCGGCATCGACCACGGCCGCGGCCGAATCACCGCCGCCCACGATAGTGACTGCGCCCCGATCTGTTGCGGCTGCCATCGCACGCGCAACGGCAACGGTTCCAGCGTCGAACGGTGGCTTCTCGAACACGCCCATCGGTCCGTTCCAGAGGACAGTCTTGGCTGCCGCTATCGCGCGTCCGTACGACTCAGCGGTTGCCGGGCCGATGTCGTACATCGCTTCATCCGACGGTATCGCGTCGCGCTTGACGGTGTGCGCCTTCGCACCGGCATCAATTCCGGAGCCGACCATCGCATCGTGCGGCAAGATCAACCGCGTCCCGGAAGTCGCTATCAGTTCCGCGGCGAGTTCGACCTTGTCCAATTCCACGAGTGAATTGCCTACCTCGTATCCCATCGCCTTGTAGAACGTGCACGCCATTGCGCCGCCGATGAGCAGCGCGTCGACTTTGGGTAGCAGCTCACGAATCACGTCGATCTTTCCTGAGATCTTGGATCCGCCAAGTATCGCGACGAACGGATGCGCCGGGTTGGCGAGCGCGGCGCCGAGATAGTCGAGTTCGCGCTCCATCAACAAACCAGCAACTGCCGGATGAACATACTTCGCGACGCCTGCTGTTGACGCGTGCGCTCGGTGTGCCGCGCCAAATGCATCGTTGACGAATACGTCGCCCAATTCTGCGAAAGTGCGCGCGAGGCGGTCGTCATTGCGTTCTTCGCCGGCAAGGAAGCGCGTGTTCTCAAGCAGTAGAATGTGACCGTCGCCAAGCTCGTGCGACGCCTTGATCGCCTCGTCCGTGTCGGTAGACTCGCAGAAGATGACGTGATGCCCGCTCAACCGCTCCAGAACATCGGCGACCGGCTGCAGAGAGTATTTCGGGTCCGGCTTGCCTTTGGGGCGTCCAAAATGCGACAGGACAACCGGTCGGCCGCCGCGGGCCAGCACGTATTCCAGCGTCGGAAGTGATGCGCGAATACGGGTGTCATCTGTGACGTTGCCCGATTCATCGGTGGGTACGTTCAGGTCAAGGCGAACCAGGACGCGCTTGGAGCAAAGCAGCGAATCCGGGAGCTCGCGAAGCGTCTTTTTCTTCACGGATGGCGCCGGTCAGCTGAGGCGTGCGCCGACGTACCGGATGAGATCGACGCAGCGCGATGCGTAACCCCACTCGTTGTCGTACCAGCCGGACACCTTCACCATCGTTCCGTCGATGACATTCGTGTTGAGCGAGTCGAAAATGCACGAATAGGGATTGCCGATATAGTCGCAGGAAACCAGCGGCACATCCGTGTACTTGAGGAAGCCTTCCAATGAACCAGCGGCCGCGGCTTCGCGGAACGCAGTGTTCACAGCTTCGATACTCGTCGCGCGCTCGACTTCGACGGTCAGCTCCGTGAGCGACACATCGGGGGTTGGGACGCGAATTGCAATGCCGTCGATCTTGCCCTTCACTTCCGGGATGACGAGCGCTGTAGCCTTTGCAGCGCCCGTTGTCGTCGGAATCATCGATACCGCGGCAGCGCGCGCGCGGCGGAGATCCTTGTGTGGAAGATCGAGAATGCTCTGATCGTTGGTGTAGCTATGGATCGTCACCATTGAAGCGTGCCGGAAGCCGAACGCGTCGCGGATCACCTTTACCATTGGCGCGAGACAGTTTGTCGTGCAGGACGCGTTGGATATCACATGATGATTGTTTGCGTCATACTTGTCCGAGTTCACGCCCATGACGAGAGTAATATCTTCACCCTTTCCCGGCGCCGAGATGATCACCTTGCGCGCGCCAGCGTCGATGTGCTTGTGTGCGTCTGCCGCATTGGTGAAGCGACCGGTCGCTTCGAGGACGATATCAACACCGAGTTGCCGCCACGGCAACGCGCTGGGGTCACGCTCCGAGAGAACCTTGATTTCGTCGCCATCCACGGTGATGGTCCCATCTCCGTGAGAAGAGTCGCCCTCGAATTCTCCGTGGACCGAATCGTACTTGAACAGATGCGCCAGGGTCTTCGTGTCGGTGAGGTCGTTCACGGCCACGAAGTCGATATCGGCGACGCCCTGCTCTTTCGCGGCACGCAGGACCTGGCGACCGATTCTTCCGAAGCCGTTGATGCCAACACGAATTGCCATGTGTCTATCCTCGCTAAGGCATGTCGCCCGCGGCGCGGGCTCGCCCAAATGTGACGTAAGAAATAATGCGGGCGCCTCCCTCGTGGAGCGCCTTCGCACAAGCGTTGAGCGTCGCTGCGGTTGTTACCACATCGTCCACCAGTACCACATGCCGTCCCGTCAACTCTTCTCTTGTAAGAACAGTAGCAAATGCGCCGGCAACATTGCGCAGGCGGTCACTCGGAGTCAAGCGCGTCTGCGTTTCCGTCGCCCGCCGTCGAACCACCGCTTCCTGCACCGGGATGCCCCAGCTCACACCGAGCAATTTCGCCAATAGCTCGCTCTGGTTGTAGCCACGCTCCCGCGTCCGTGCTGGCGCGAGAGGTATGGGAACCAGCAAGTCGCGCTCCCGAGTGACATCCTGTGGAAAATTAAGCCGTGCCATCTGTTCTGCCATTGGGACGGCGAGGGCAGTCCAGCCGGCGTACTTGAGCTTGTGAACAATCTCGCCGCCGGTACCGCCCGGCACCCAACAGACCGATCGGGCAGCGCGGACAAAGGGCGGGAGCAGGTCACACCACTGGCAAGAGCCCGGCGAGCGCGGATGCCCGCAACGTGCGCACTGGGGCGCGGGCAGCCGTGCCAGACGTCCGATGCAGACCGCACACAGGACCCTGTGATCACCAGCGCTCAACGCCGAGTCGCAGCACACGCAGGTGCGCGGGAGTAAAAAGTCGAGAGTCGCTCCGAGTGCGGCTGTCGACCAAGCCTTAAGGCTCGGTGCCAGTTCCGATGGGGCCAGTATCCCCGCTAGTCCAGCGCGCCCCACATTACTTCGCGATTGGGCTCAACGCCAAGCCAGCGACGGAACGACCGCGCTGCTTGCTCAACCAGCATCGGGAGCCCGTCCGACGCCGGGTGCCCCGCGTCGCGCGCCGCGCGGACCCAGGCCGTCTCGCCCTTCCGATATACCAGATCCAGCACCGGACATTTCCGCGACAGAGCCGAGATCGGCACCGGCAGAACGTCGTCAGCCATTCCCATTGGCGTCGCATTGATTACAAAGTCTGCACCCTTGACCGCAAGCAACAGGTCTGGTTCAGCGTGTGCAAGAGCAAAACGATGCGCCAGCGCTTCCGCCTGAGCCGGATTACGGCTCCAGATGATCAGCTCCGTGTTGTCCCAGTCGCGCACGGCAGCGGCGACCGCTGCGGCTGCGCCGCCTGCGCCCAGCAACGCGACTCGCTTGGGCTGCTCCGCGTGCGCACTCTCGAGCAGATCTTTCGCAGCAAATTCGAATCCCGGGACATCGGTATTGTCGCCAATCAGCTCGCCGTCCTGCACCCAGAACGTGTTGACCGCCCCCGCACGCTCGGCGATGTTGGTCACGTGATCGCAGATATCGAACACCGATTGCTTGAAGGGAATCGTAATGTTTCCGGCCGCAGCATCAGCGCGCAGGCCGCGTAAGGTTGAGCGAAGCTGTGCCGGCGCGACGTCGATGGCCTCGTACTCGAGCGGAATGCCGGCGGCGCGAAGTGCTGCGTTCTGAATTCGGGGAGAGAGCGAGTGCGACACTGGATGCCCCAGAAGAACGAGGCGAGATGGGCGACTCACGCTGTACCCGTAGTCTGTTCCGAGACTAGTCGGGCAAACGCAGCGTCGAGCATCGTTTCTATCGTGTCAGCCGCAATGCGATAGTCGGCAAGATCACCGCCGTATGGATCGGCTATCGAGCGCATGGACGCGCCGTGGGATCCATATTCATCGAGCAAATACACCCGTGCGTCCGGTACAAGTGCGCGAATTCCTGGGACGTGCCCCGACGCCATCGCCAGAACCACAGTGTCCCTGGTTACGGCCGCGGGAAGCAGTGGCCGGCTTCTGTGCCGAGAGAGGTCCACGTCGCGCTCGAGTCCAACTAGAATGGCAGCGTCGTTTGCAGGTGAGCCGAGTGCGGCGCCGGTGCCCGCACTTGCGAACGTGGCGTTGATTCCGCGTTGTTGCGCGGATCGACGAGCGATGGCCTCAGCTAACGGGCTCCTGCAGGTGTTTCCCGTGCATACAAATACGACGTTCACGTGGTCATGCCGTTGGTACGAGGGTGGGCGCAGCCCGTCGCAGATCTCCCAGGGAGATGGCACCCGGCCGAATTACCCGCGGGCGCGCGCCCATGCAATCTACCACTGTGGACGGCTCCGACGGCTTCAGGGTGCCTCCGTCCAACACGCGGAGGTGGCCCCGCGCAACCTCGTCCCACCAGTCATGCACAATGATTGCAGCTGAATCCGCGGGTGGTGTCCCCGGGCGGTTCGCGCTTGTTGACGTAATTGGGTCGCCGTAGGCGCGAATCAAACGTCCGAGCGCGGGGTGTGACGTCCACCGCACCGCCACTCCACCCTCCGGGCCGCGCAGCTCAGGTGGGACGCGTTTCTCCCCACCCGGCAGAACAAGCGTTAGCGGGCCGGGCCAGAATCGCGCAGCAAGCGATGACGCAGCATGAGTGAGGCGCAGGTCCAGGCGCGACAGCATGTCCACCCCTGCAACCAACATGAGAAACGGCTTGCCAAGTGGTCGCGACTTGAGTGCGACAAGGTTGCGCACTGACTCGTGATCGACTCCACCTCCAAAGCCATACACCGTCTCCGTGGGATATGCGAGGACACTCCGCTGGTTCAGATGCGTAATTGTATCCCGGAAGGAGGCTTCGACTTCTTCTGCCGACCAGAACGGAACGGCGCGCTGGGCTGTCTTCATGACGTGAGCATGCTCAACGCCTCGGCGCGCGCGAAATCCGGTTCCGTGGTGATCTTCATCGCTCTCTCGCTGCCGGGAACTATCACCACCGGGAAACCGAATCGCTCGCACAGCGCTGCGTCGTCAGTCGCTGTTATGCCTTCGCGATTCGCGCGGCGCGTTACCTGGTCTATCATGTCGCGCGGAAACGCCTGCGGTGTCTGCGCGCGCCAGAGCCCAGTGCGCTCGACGGTCTCGACAATCTTTCCATCTGCACCAACGCGCTTGAGTGTATCGACTTCAGGCAACGCCGCTACCGCGCCGACCCCTTCGCGAGCGGCCGCGATTACAGCATCCACCGTCTCGTCAAGGACGAGCGGGCGCGCCGCATCGTGAACCACGACGATGCGCGCCTCCGGAGGAAGATCGTCGAGGCCGTTCCGAACGGAGCTGCCTCGATGCGTGCCGCCGACGCCGATGAGTAGTCGGCTGATGTCGCATTGAAAGATCCACGGCGGCGGATCACCGGCGTAACTCTTGGGGAGAACCGCTACCACCATGCACACATCTGCGCGCTGCTGGAAGAGTTGAATGCTGTGCAGCAACATGGGTCGCCCGGCAACCCAGCGAAATTGTTTCAGCTCGTCCGATCCTGTCCGGGAGCCCGAACCAGCCGCGACAATGACAACACCAACGTCCTGCAACGTGGTGCTCACGAGAACAGGCGCTTGAACATTTCAGTCACTGTAGAGACTCCGGTTGCGTGCACCCCTTTCGGAATTCTTCCTGCCGCCGATCGTTGCGCAACGAAAGCATTGCGCATCCCCATCTTCGCAGCCTCAGCAAGCCGGCGCTCGGTCTGGGCAACCGGGCGGACCTCACCACCAAGCCCTACTTCGCCGATGAATACCGCATCGCTCGGTAATGCGCGGTCGTACACGCTCGACGCGAGTGCCGCAGCGACCGCGAGGTCGCCCGCCGGTTCGCGCAGCTGCACTCCGCCCACGACGTTGATGAAGACGTCGAGCGATGAGAATGCTAGGCCTGCGCGCTTGTCGAGTACGGCGAGAAGGAGCGCCAGCTTGCGACCGTCGTAACCGGTGCTGACGCGCTGCGGCGTGCCGTAGCCAGCCTTCGCAGCCAGCGCCTGGACCTCAATGAGAATCGGGCGGGAACCTTCGAGTAGAGTTGTCACCGCACTGCCTGAGGCTATGTCGTGTCGGTCACTCAGAAAAAGCTCTGATGGGTTCGCGACTGGCTCGAGTCCATTCTCATGCATGCGGAAGACGCCGATCTCATCGACGCTACCGAATCGATTCTTGGTGGCACGCAGAATCCGGTGGTCCAGCGCGCCTTCTCCCTCGAAGTACAACACTGTATCTACAATGTGCTCGAGTGTCTTGGGTCCCGCGATTCCGCCGCCCTTGGTCACATGTCCAACGAGGAACACGCTCGTCCCGGACGCCTTTGCAAAGTGCATGAGTCGCGCCGCCGACTCGCGTACCTGTCCGACATTCCCAGGCGCACCTTCCAGATCGGATGTGAATACGGTCTGAATTGAGTCCACTATCATCACGGCCGGCGACTGCGCAGACGCGGTCGCGAGAATGGTCTCGAGGTTGGTCTCGCTCAGGAGCGCAACATTTTGAGCGGAATCGCCTAGCCTGTCAGCGCGGAGCTTTACCTGGAGGGGCGACTCCTCTCCCGAGACGTACAGCACCTCGTGCTCGCGCCCCTGAAGTGTGGCGGCGACTTGCAATAGCAGCGTCGACTTTCCGATTCCCGGCTCGCCACCAATCAGCACGACCGATCCGGGTACGATGCCACCGCCGAGTACGAAATCGAATTCGCCTATTCCCGTCTTCCAGCGCCGGGCCTCGGAGCCATGAACGTCGCGCAGGCGCGGCGCGGCGACCACGGTCCCGCCAGCGGAGAGTGCGGCCGTGCCACCCCTGCGGCGCGCGGTTGCGCCCGTGGCGGTGGCTGGCGCGGTCGCCATTTCTTCGACAAGCGTGTTCCAGTCACCGCAAACGTCGCAGCGTCCAGCCCACTTGGGATGATCGGCCCCGCAGTTGGTGCATCGGTAAATCGTTCTCGCCTTGGCGCTCACTAGCTCCCCTGCCCGCCTCCACTCTGGCGGCCGGAATAATTCTCGAAGCGCGTGTACTGACGGTTGAAAAACAGCGTCACGTTGCCGGTAGGTCCGTTGCGCTGCTTTCCAATAATCACCTCGGCCATGCCCGCTGAGGTTTTGCCGTCCTTGTCGGGTATGGTCGGATCCTTGCCTTCGAGGACGTCGTAGTACTCTTGCCGGTAAAGAAACATCACCACGTCCGCATCCTGCTCAATGGCGCCAGATTCGCGCAGGTCGGACAACTGCGGCCGCTTGTTGTCACCAGCGCGTTGCTCCGGCGCGCGACTCAACTGCGACAGTGCGACGACTGGGACGCGCAGCTCGCGCGCTAGAGCCTTGAGCGAGCGCGAGATTGTGCTGATCTCCTGCTGTCGATTTTCTGCCGACGGCGGTCCAACCATCAGCTGCAAGTAGTCAACCACGATCATGCCGATGTTGTTCTCCGCCTTGAGCCGGCGTGCCTTGGATCGCATCTCAAGGAGCGAGATCGCAGGCGTATCGTCGATCCAGACCGGCGCCTGACTCAATAGGCCCGCCGCACGGCCAAGCTGCACGAACTCGTCGTCGCGCAATTTGCCTTTGCGGAGTCGTTGCGCATCAACGCGTGCTTCACTCGTGAGCATGCGCTGTAGTAACGACTGCTTGCTCATCTCCAGCGAGAAGAACGCAACGGGCGTCTTTGCATCGAGTGCGGCGTTCTGAGCGATGTTGAGAACGAAGGCGGTTTTTCCCATTGACGGACGCGCCGCGATAATAATCAACTCCGAAGGCTGAAAACCCGCCGTAATCTCATCAAGATCTCGAAAGCCACTTGGCACGCCAGTAACCGATTCGCCTGCGAGATGGAGCTGTTCGATCCGCTCCATCGCTTCATACATCAATTCCTTGACGCGTGTAAAACCTTCAGTGCCGCGACTCTGGTTTACCTCAAAGATGCTCTGCTCGGCGGCGTCGAGTAGCTCCGCGGCCGGAAGCGCCGAGTCGAATGCTTCGCTCACAATCGACGTGGACACTTCGATCAGGCGCCTGCGTAGTGCCTTCTCGCGCACGATCTTGGCGTGATACTCCACGTTCGCCGCGGTTGGTACGACATCCACCAGGTAGGCGATGTACTCGCGACCGCCAGCAGCGTCCAGCTCGTTCTTGCGCGACAGCTCTTCGGTCAGCGTTAGCGGATCAACTACCTCGCCACGCTCGGACAGAGCTATCATCGCACGGAAGACGCGCCGGTGAGACTCGCGATAGAACATCGACTCATCGACGTACTCGGTCGCGCGCAACAGCGCATCTGCGTCGAGCAGCATCGCGGATAACACGGCCTGTTCCGCCGCTTCGGAGTACGGCGGCGTCCGGTCGCGATATGGATCGCGGGGCGCGGTCACCTCAGGATTTCGATGAGTCGAGTATGTGTCTAGCGAGCTTGACATCTTCCCACGTTGGTCGCTTCCATGCAGGGTTTCTGAGCAGTGCCGCAGGATGGTACGTGACGATGAGCGGAATTCCGTAGTACCGGTGAATGGCACCACGAAGCTTTCCAATCGGCGTCTTGGTCTCCAGTAGAGTTTGCGCCGCGAAAGTCCCGAGCGCCAGAATCACTTTTGGCTTGACCATCTGAATCTGGCGCACAAGGTAAGGACTGCAGGCTGTCACTTCGTCCGGCAGAGGATTGCGATTTGCCGGGGGACGGTGCTTTAAAACGTTGGTTATGAACACCTGATCCCGCGTGAGATTTATCGCTGCAAGAATTTTTGTGAGCAAGGCGCCAGCCTGTCCCACGAACGGTCGTCCGGTCTCATCCTCGTTCGCACCCGGTGCTTCACCGACGCACATGAAATCCGCGTCGGGATCGCCCTCGCCAGGAACGGCGTGCTTGGCCGTCTCGTACAACTTGCAGCGGGTGCAGTCTTCGATGAGCGTGGCCAGCGCCTCCAGCGTCTTGACACCGTGGAACGGATTCTGCTCGAACAAGGTGCCGTTCGCGTTACCCACGGTGAGCCCCGGAGCAGCATCGGTCGGTGCGACTTCGCCCGCGCCGCTTTCGAACGGATCGGCTGCGCGGACAGGCTCCGCTTGCGAGTGCGCACGCACTTGCGGCATTGTTTCCTCGACGCGAGCAGTGGCAGCGGACCGTGGGTTTGGCAGCACCGCTCTCGGAGTTGGCGGCGGCGCGCTGGCGCTCTGCTTAGCCGACGGTGTCGCCGACCGCGTCGGCGACACCGTCGCCATCGGCCGCGGTGGCTGTGCCGCGCGCAGCTTGTCGATCGCGCCGAGTGCCGCTTCCACACTCATCCCATCCAGCACGAATTCCGACTCACCCAGTTCTCGGCGCTGTTCGAGATATGCGCGCAGGCGCTCTCTAGCGTCCATTCAGCAACACCTCGATCCTGTCCAGCAGCAGCTCGGCGACGTCGTCTTTCGGCAGCAGAGGAAGCGGCTCTTCCCCGACAGCTGTGACCAGCGTGACTCGATTGGTGTCCGCGCCGAATCCCTCGCCTTCCACCCCCGCATGATTCGCAACTATGACGTCGAGCCGTTTGGCGTCGAGCTTTGCGCGCGCGTTGTCCAGGAGCGAGTCCGTCTCGAGCGCGAAACCGACGGAGATCATCCCAGGGCGTCGCCGCGCGATTGTTGACGCGAGAATGTCCGATGTTGCGGTCAGCGGGATCGAATCAGGTGCGGTTGCCTTCTTGATTTTGGAAGCCGCGATTGCCGATGGGCGAAAATCTGCCGGTGCGGCTGCCATGATCAGTACGTCAGCATCCCGGATCACTCCGCCAACCGCCTGAGCCATCTCGGCGGCGCTTGTCACGTGCACCGCATGAACACCGGCCGGAACCGGCACTTCAAGAGCACCAACCACAAGCGTGACATCGGCTCCGCGGGCCCAGGCTGCGCGCGCGATGGCGACGCCCATCTTTCCAGTGCTGAAGTTTGAGATGAAACGCACCGGATCGATTGCTTCACGCGTAGCGCCGGCGGTGACGAGCACTCGTTTTCCGGAGAGTGCGGACCCCGTGCGCAGGATTCGCTCGACATGTGCGGCGATAAGCTCTGGCTCCGGCATTCTGCCTGGCCCCTCGCCCTCATCGTACGCAAGTGGTCCTACCGCGGGCTCCATGACGTCGTACCCGATTTCACGAAGGTGTCCCGTATTCATAACCGTCTGACGATGGGACCACATCCGATCGTTCATCGCGGGCACCAGTAGCACCGGGCAGCGCGCAGCGAGGAGCATCGCGCTCAGGAGATCGTCGGCGCGACCGTGCGCAGCGCGCGCGAGGAAATCAGCGGTCGCTGGTGCAACGACAATCGCATGCGCCTCACGCGCGAGCCGGATGTGCGCAAGCGCTTCACCGGGTTCAAAAAGGTCGGTGTGAATGCGGCGACCCGTCACCCCCTCGAACGTCACGGCGCCCACAAACTGCTGAGCGCCGCGGGTCATTACAACGTCAACTTCAGCACCATCCTGCGCCAGAAGGCGCGCCAGCGTCACCGACTTGTAGCTGGCGATCCCTCCGGTGACGCCGAGTACGACGCGCCGCCCCCGGATGTCGCGCAGCGCTACTCCTGCCGGCGGCGGGGAACTACATGGTAGTCGATCTCGCCGGCGGCGAGCTCGTCCAGCGCGCGCGTCGTGAGCTTCTTCTCGCCCGGCGCCGAACGATCGCGCGGGAACTCGTTCAGGACTCGCGCGAACTTGGCCGCGACGAGGACGCCGAGATACTTGTTGGTCGCGTGTGCCGCAACGTCGTCCGGGGTGTAAACTCGCATGGTTCTTCTCCTAGAAGTGAAGCAACTCCGCCCGCAAGGCGGTTACTGTCTTAGCCGCGACGCGTGCGCTTTCCGGCGAATTGGTTCGCTTGAGGCACTCCGCGTCGATTATGCACGACACCTGCGCAACCGCACAGTCGAGCTCATCGTTGATCACTACATACTCGAATTCGTCCAGCACTCCGATCTCGCCGATAGCGTCGCGCAAGCGCGTTGCTATCGTTTCCCTGTCCTCCGTTCCACGCCCGGCCAGCCGCTTCACGAGCGTCTCACCCGATGGCGGAAGAATGAAAATCCTCACAGCCCCGGGAAACGCCGCGGCGAACTGCGTGGCGCCCTGCACATCTATGTCCATCACCACATGACGTCGGTCGGCAAGCACCCGCTGCACTTCCCCCCGCAGCGTGCCGTACATGTTTCCGTGCACCTGCGCGTACTCGGCGAACTCTCCGTTCTGCACAGCTGCCGTAAATTGCGCCATACTCAAAAAGTGATACGCCGTCCCATCCACCTCGCCCGGCCGTGGCTTCCGCGTGGTCGCCGAGACCGAGTATCCAACATCCTTTCTGACTTCCAGTAGTCGTCTTGCGATCGTCGTCTTGCCGGCCCCTGACGGCGCCGAAAGAATGATCGGAAACGGATTCACTCGACGTTCTCGCTCTGCTCGCGCAGCCGCTCAAGCTCTTCCTTGATCGTCACGACGTCCGTAAGGATTGCGGCGTCGTTCGCCTTGCTCCCAGTGGTGTTCGCTTCACGCAACATTTCTTGAATCAGAAACCCCAGCCGCTTGCCTACGCCAGCGCTGGAACTCTCAGCCAGCGCCGCCCGGAACGCAGCGATGTGCGCCCCAAAACGGTTGAGCTCCTCCGACACGTCCATTCGATCCGCGAGTATCGCGATCTCCTGCGCAAGCCTCTGCGCATCCACCGCAACTCCGCCCGCCAACTCCGCGACCGCTGCCTGCAACCGCTTATGCTGCTCCACCAATCGCGTCGGCGCACGCTCGCGGATCCGTACCAGCGCAGTTTCAATAATCGCTAGGTGCTCGCACAGGAACTCGGCGATGCGAGCCCCTTCGGCGTCGCGCATTAGATCGAGTCCGTTCGCCGCGTCGTGCACTATCGCCAGCAACTGATCGACTGTACCTGCGTCAGCGTCGGCCGTTTCCTCGTCATTCGCGGAGATCACATCCGGCAACCGCATGATCGTCGCGATGTCAACGTCACCTGCCAGACCCCATCGATCCTTGAGCGCGCGCAGTTGCTGAACGTAAGCCGCAACTTTCTGCTCGTTGATCGCGAGAGTCCGGTCAATTTCCTTCTCGAAACGCACCGTGAGCGACACATGACCCCGGCTGACCCGCTTCCGCAACGCCTCGCGCACTTCGCCTTCCCATTGCGCCATGCGACCCGGGAGCTTGATAGCCGGATTGAAAAAGCGATGGTTGACCGCGCGGATCTCAACGGCCAGGCGCTGAGCGCCAACCGTCCCTTCCGCGGTGCCAAATCCGGTCATGCTCGTGATCATGTGCAGCCCACTAAGTTATTGTCCTGCAACGACTTTGTCAAATTTCAACGAACCAACTCGTCAGTTGAAGAAGTACCACCGCACACCGTACACGTTTATTGGCCGTGGCATCAGATAACCGGGGACCTGATCGTAGATTCCGCCCAGGACGTTTCTCCGCTGGAAAGAAAGGACTCCCCTGAGAATTCTGAGCTCGACCAGGAGCGAGACGACTCGACTGGAATAGGCGAACCGATCGGTGCCACTGGTCTGCGGAAATGGGGCGGCGCTCCGGTAGTCCAAGCCAGGCTGGAACAGAAATGAGAAGTTCCGGGTCGGGAATCGAGACAGCCACTCCGTGTAGAACCGAAGATCGGCGTGAGCTTCAGTCTGGGGCGTGTAAGGGGCTAATTGCTGCCAGTGTGTCCCCGTAACGTTGAGGCTCAGAGCACCCGTAAGTGGTCCGTGAAGGCCCACCGTGGTCCCGGTTTGCCGCCCCACCGGTCTTGCCACGAAGGCGGTGTCCCAGAGAGATGACGGGACGAGGAGCGCGGTATCCCGAGTCACGACCCCACCCGTGAGCCACAGGCCAGCTGGGAGCACACGCAGCCCCGCCTCGAAGCGCGCTGTTCGCGAGCTTGGTTGCGTAAGAAATCCGAGCGCCGGTGTCCCAAACGAGGTGCGCTGGCCCAGGTAGCCGAGTAATGAGATGAACGGCAGTGGAGTGATTCGCGCGCCACCCTCGAGCCGCGTCAACCCGGAGTATTCGTCCCGCTCGGCGAGCGCGCTGGCGGAAAAGAACGCGTGGGTCAGATCGAAAGTCGCGCTGGGAGAATTGTACCCCTTGCCAAGGCGTCTCCGATATCGCTCCACCAGCCGCAGTCGTCCGCCTGCCGCATCCATGCCCGCCGTCGCTACGTATTGCGTCACCGACGCAAGAGAGTCTACGGTGTCCGGCGCGAAGCCGTACTGTCGCGCCGTCAACGAATCGTAGTGCGGACTGTTCTCCTTGAGGATTTGCGTGGAGGCAATCAGTTGCAGGAACGGGCCGGCTCCTTCATGCCCGATCGCCGCGCGAAGATAGCCGAGTGTATTCGCGGCGCGGTATCCGGGCAGATCGGGACCGTAATTGAAGCGTGTGGTTGTGGTGCGCGTGTCGTTCGTCCGGATTGCAGTCGCGTCCAGGCTCCACGACGGACGTCCAATGCCGTAACGCACCATTCCGCCGAACTGCTGGCCACCGCCGCCGTTTCGGACATCGGTTACGCCAAACTGCTGCAACGCGACCTGAAGCGCCGCGCCGTTGTAGTAGCGCTTGCCGTAGAATACGCGGTACAGATTGGTATTGAGATCGCCCGTGAGCGCGTCGATCCTGGTGTACGGTGCAGTCCCGTCGTATTCCCACGTTCGCAGATCGACACGGAGCTCGTTCGCACTGCGAGCGAGTGACAGTTTCTCGAGCGTCCAGATCGGAACTGTACCGAGATCCGGCGCGACTCCGTTGCGCGGCTCCAGATCGTCGCGCTCAATTCCGTCGATGAAGACGCGCACGCGGCTGAAGTCGCCGCCGATGGCTGTTGCTTGCGGCGCCGCGAGCCAACCAGTCCGAAATGTCGTAAACGCCGGAATGCGATCCAGCAGGTCGCCCAAGGTTACGGCGCCTGTCGCAAACAGCTCATCGCGGTCGTACGTGAGGGATTGCCCGATCTCGAGCGACGGTGTTACACCGTCGCGACCAACTCGCGCCTGAATGCTATCCGCACGTTGGGACTTAGGTGCGGCGTCTTCTGCAGATTTCTGAATCGTATCGCGCGGGACGGTCTGTGCGCGTGCGACGCCAGCAACCAACACTCCAATCGCTGTGGCGCGCGCCGTGATGCCAAGCGCGACACGCGCGATTCGTGTGAGCATCAGCCTTCGCAGCGCGCGCGCAGGAACTCCACAAACGTACCAACTGGAACTCCTGTCGGTCCCTTTGGAATGAAACCCAGGTCGGTCTCGGAGTACGCGGTGCCCGCAACATCCAAGTGTACCCACGGATAGTCTTCGGCAAACTCCTTGAGGAATGCAGCGGCGGTGATGGTGCCGCCCGCTCGTCCACCGGAATTCTTGATATCCGCAACATCGGATTTGATCAGTTCCGTATATTCGTCCCACAGGGGCAACTGCCAACCGCGATCACCGGAGCGCCCCGCGGCCACGAGCACTTCATCGACAAGTCGCTGATCCACGCCAAGAACACCCATCGCGGTGTGACCCAGCGCGATGACGCACGCGCCGGTCAAAGTTGCTGCATCGATCACGGCAGCCGGGTTGAACCGACGCACGTACGAGAGGAGATCGGCAAGCACAAGGCGGCCTTCGGCGTCGGTGTTGACGATCTCTATGAACTTGCCGGACTGACTGCGCACAACGTCGCCCGGATTCATCGCTGTGCCGGACGGCATGTTCGTGGTCGCGCCGAATACGCCGATGACGTTGATGGGAAGCTTCATCCTTCCCACTACCTCCATAGCTCCGATCACGCCACCTGCGCCACTCATGTCGAACTTCATCCACTCCATGCTCGCGGCTGGCTTGATCGAAATGCCGCCCGAGTCGAAGCAGATTCCCTTACCGACCAGAACGACTGGCGCAGCGCCAACCTTGCCGCCGCGATGTTCGATTGTAACGAGACGCGGCTCCTGTGGTGTCCCCTGGGCAACGGCGAGAAACGAGCCCATCTTTTCCGCTTCGAGACCGGCTCGGTCAAGCTCGGTGAATTTCATTCCGTGTCGCGCGGCGACGTCGCGCGCGGTGGATGCGAGCAGGTCCGGCGTACAGATATTACCCGGCGTCATTCCCAGCGTTCTCGTGAGAGAAACGCCTGCACCCATCGCGTTGCCAGCGGCAAGTGCGGCTTGAGTGTCTGGTGTCACCGGAGCCAGAATCGTCGCCGACGCGACCGCGGCCTTCCGCTCAGCCTCAGGCGCCGGCGTCTTTGTATCAAGGTACTGCCACGCACCGGCGTGCAATCCCGCAGTTATCGCTTCTATCTGCGAAGGGGTGAACGCCTCGCCGCCGATTGCGAGTGATCCAGTTCCCAACTTGGCGGCGGTGCGCGCGGCGAGTGCAGCAGCCCGCCGCAAGGCGTGCACTGTGACGGGTGAGGAACCGGTGCCGATCAACGCGATTCGTCGCGGGCCTGACGACACACCGCTCAGAAGGAGAATCTCGTCGCGCGCGCCGCGGAAGTCGCGCTCGCTGATCGCTACGCCAATGCTGCCGCTTGCAGCTGCATCCAGACTCGCGAGCGCAGCTGGCAGTGAGCTTGCCGACGAAAGCGCAACGAAGAGAACAGGAACTTGAAGAGATGCGGCATCAGCGCTGGAGAGCGCGACGACGAAGGGGCTGGTCACTTTTATTTGTATTGGTTGTCGTTATGCGCGCATTCCGCCGATGATCGCGTCGCCAAACCCGGATGTTGATACTTCAGTTGCACCCGGCATCTGCCTCGCAAGATCGTACGTGACTGTGCGTGACTTGATAGCGTGCTCCACGCCACGCACGATCAAAGCTCCTGCTTCGCCCCAGCCCATGTGCTCCAGCATCATGACGCCGGAAAGGATGACGCTGCCAGGATTGATCTTGTTGAGCCCGGCGTACTTGGGTGCGGTGCCGTGGGTCGCTTCGAACACCGCAACCCCGTCGCCCACGTTGCCGCCCGGTGCGATTCCGAGCCCACCGACCTGCGCCGCGGCGGCATCGGAGAGATAATCACCATTCAGATTTGGTGTCGCGATAACCGAGTACTCTGCCGGACGCAGAAGCAGTTGCTGGAACATAGAATCGGCGATGCGGTCTCCGACCACGACGCGTCCGCCCGCGTCCCCGCCCTTGAGATCATTCTCGGTCACAGTCTGCGAACCGAACTTGTCCCGCGCGACTTCGTATCCCCAATCACGGAACGCACCTTCGGTGAACTTCATGATGTTGCCCTTGTGCACCAGGGTCACCGAGGGCTTCTTCTTGGACACCGCATAAGCGAGTGCCATCTCGACTAACCGCTGAGAGCCGAACTTGCTCATCGGCTTGATGCCGATCGCGGAATGTTCGCGTATGTTTGCGCCGAACGACGTGTGCAGGTAATCCCGCAGCGCGTTCGCCTCGGGTGAATCGGCCTTGTATTCGATTCCAGCGTACACGTCTTCGGTGTTCTCACGGAAGATCACCACGTTGACCTTTTCCGGATTCTTGACCGGCGCGCCCACCCCTTCGAAGTAGCGAACGGGCCGGATGCATGCGTAAAGATCGAGTACCTGGCGCAGCGTGACGTTGAGCGAGCGAATCCCGCCGCCAACCGGCGTCGTCAGCGGTCCCTTGATCGAGACCCTGAACTCCGCGAACGCATCAACCGTCTCCTCGGGCAGCCAGCTCCCGAAATTCTTGAACGCCTTCTCACCTGCGAAAACTTCCATCCATGCGATGCGACGCTCGCTGCCATACGCCTTTTCGACAGCCGCGTCGAAGACCCGCACGGAAGCGGCCCAGATGTCAGGACCAGTCCCATCGCCTTCGATGAATGGGATTATCGGATTGATGGGAACCTGCAGGGCGTCACTCGCGTAGCCGATTCGCTCGCCGTTGGACGGCACGGTTGCGTGCTTGTACGTGGCCATTCTGGGATTTGGTTGTTCTGAGAGGGCGTAAGCTTCAGAAAGTTACGCCTGAGGCATCCCACGGGCCAGCCGCGCCGCGAACTACTCTAGCCTTCCCGGTGGGCGGCTGCTCGGAAGGCCCTGGCCAGTGTCGCGCTGCCGAGTCGGGCCATTGCGTATTGTGCGTGGCGCCAGACCGGGCTGCTCTCTAGCTTGATCGGATGGCATCAGACGTAGTCCGAACGCCGTTACGGGCGAGAAGATTGGCGTTGCCGCTACTTCTCGTCGGCTTGGTCCCGGCCGGCGCGCTGGCGCAAGGCCAATGGACCGGGATTGGCGCGATACGTGGAACCGTGATGTTCATGGATACCACGACGATTGTGCGCGCAGGCTCCGTGCGCGAAGTGTGGATCAAGTCGCTCGACACTACCCCGAAGACATTCGTCGCGGGTCACGACACGCTGACGTTCGACACCGTGCTGGGATTGAACGTATTCGACTGTGCCAAGTCCACACGCGTAGTTACCACCGTGCGCTACCTGCTCGGCAATGAACTCGTTTTGGAGGTCCCGGAGCCGCGCGACAAGCCGGCAGCGATTCATCCGAACAGTTTTTTTGGCGCGATCTACACGGACCTCTGCCGACCCATCCAGCAGTAAACCCGGACACAACCGGGGCCGGGGTCGAGCGACCACGGCCGAGCGTCAGGCAGTCGAGCGAAAGGGCTCGAACGGTGAGATGCCCAGTCGGAGTTGCATGCTGTACGCAATGCGATGAGCCATTTCTTTCATGAGTGATGCCGCCGGTCCCTCGAAGCGCGCATCGATAACGCCTTCGAGCGATCCGACCCAGAATGCAAAATGCTCACCGCTCAGGCCCGGCATCTCCAGATGCGGCTGAAACGCGTTGCCGGAATAACAGCGTGTGTGAAAGAGCAATGTAGACCAAAATGCGACTATGCGCGGCATGTGCGCCGTCATGTCCACCTTCTCGAAGTAACGGATCAGTAGCGGATCCACGGCGATGATTGCGTAGAACGATGTGAGCGTATCGTGCAGGTCGTCGTCACGAATGTCACGCAAGGTCATCGCTCCCGTGATCGCTCCCGTGATCGGTCACGGGTGAGGCTCTGCCTGCGATCCGGAGTCGGAGCCCGTGCGCACGACCGTTAGTAGAAACACGCAGCCATTGACTGACGTCGCAGCGTGCTCCACGCCAGCGGCGAACACCAGCACGTCGCCCTTGACGAGGTGGTATTCCCGGTCGATCGCCCGGAACACGACTTCCCCATCGGTAACATGGATTGTCACCGGCTCATCCGTCCTGTGCGCCGGCAAGTCACCATTCGCCGGGAGCGCCATGAGCACCAGCCGAAGCGGGCCCTCCTTGACTATGGTGCGCGCCGTTCTTCCTCGCTGCGCAAGTAGCCCACGATCTATCATGAGCTCATCTTGAGACAGGTGATGGACGAGAACCTCGCCTTCGATCGTACGGTTCATCGACGACATGTCTGCTCTCGGGAAAGGTTGGCGCGCACCTGATGCCTCATGTAATGAACGCGTGCGGGAATTGCTTGTCAATCGCTATTGCGCCCCGCGCGCGAAGCGCGAGCGATGCAATCGTGCACAAAGTCGCGGGTCTCGACGGCCACTCGCTGCCAGTTATAGTGCGATTCCACAGCCGCACGACCCGCGACGGCCATCCGATTGCAGGTGACTCCGTCGCCCAATATCCGAGCGATGGCAGCAGCGGCCGCATCTGCGTCAGTGGCCGCGACTACCAAACCGGTTTCGTTTTCGCGAACCGCAGAGCGTACGCCGCCGGAGTCGCCGGCAACCGCCGGGAGCCCACTCGCCGCCGCCTCGACGAAGGAGATACCGAAGCCCTCGACATTGATCTCGTTGTCAAGCCTGGACAGGCCGACATACACATTCGATGTTGCATAAGCCTCCGCGAGCTCGGAGTCATTCAACTGTCCAACAAAATGCACGCGATCGGCGACGTTTAGCGCAGACGCGAGTGCGCGCAGTCGCGAATCATCGTCGCCCTTACCGACAATCACGTACTGAAGCCTCGGGAACTCGTCACCAAGCGCGGCGAGTGCATTTATCGCGGTATCCTGGCCTTTGTGTGGGACGAGCCGGGCAACCGTGATCATGACCGGAGCATCACCTATGTTCAACCGCGAGCGCAAGCGACCGGTGGCGCGCGACAGATGAAACTGATCCGGGTCGGTGCCGAGGTCGATGGCGGCGACGGGCGCGGGCGCGGCTATTCCAATCTCACTCATGATGTCACGTGTGAGGGCAGCCGACCATTCCGAGTTGGCGACTATTCCGGCGGCATCTCCGAAGAGTCGGTACGCGCTCACACGCTTGGTCCAATGTCGCGCAGTCTTGCGACGCTCGCGCAGCAGGTCACCACCGTTCACGTAGATCATGTACGGGACGCGAGTGCGCTTGTGCGCCCACCATACCGCGTAACCAACAGGACGAATCTCCCCGCAGTGAATTACGTCGACGTCGGTTGCACAGCGCTGCGCAAGCCAGCGACCCCAGCGAATCTCGTTCGCGAAAAGCTTGGCGCTCGACGCCGGAAAGTCCTGACGCTCGATCTGGTATCGCGCCGCGGCATCGAGGGGACCGGCATCATCACGGGCAACGGTTGAAACGTCCATCGGCTCGCCGTAACGGCTCACCAGCTCCGCGTGGCGCCGGGCCATTCCACCGCTCTCGGGCGGGAAGTTCTGGGTGACGAAGATGTGTCGTAGCGGAGCTGTCATCGAGCTGGACTCACGCTACCCGCATGGAGGGATGGAAACTGCCGTACTTATGCCCAGAGCGAGACTCGAACTCGCACGATGTTGCCATCGGGGGATTTTGAGTCCCCTGCGTCTACCGATTCCGCCATCCGGGCCAACGGACCAAATTTAACTTTTGCAACCTTCACGTACAAGCAAACAGTATACATCGGCAAATCGTCATGATCCGTGATGATTGGTCAAGTGTCGGTAGAAGAACCCACCTCTATCCCACCCGACCTCGGCAACACCCAGCGTGACCAAAGCTTGGCATGGGGACCGAAATCTGCCTCCGAATCGATGAGTCACTGGCCGCGACAGCGGCTGGTGACGAGCTCCAGCTAAGTAGCCATTCAGAAATCTCCTTCACGTTCGTCACGCGGCGGGTTGAAGCAAGGCTGCTGATGAAAGCGGCCGCAGATTGCATGAACGGAGTCAACAAGCATGTCGAGATACCTTTCACTTAGCTTCCTGGAACGGCTGCGGATCTCCTCATCCATGAGTCCACTCCGGCGTCGGACACTCAGTACCCGCTGGAATGAACGCCTGCCGCGTGTACACGCACCAACGAGGCTCAACCACGGCTACTCCGACCGCATGGCAGCCGCCGGGTCGACCATCGCCGCTCGCTGCGCGGGTCCGAAGCATGCCACAAGTGTGATGGCCACCAACGTGACGCACACCAGAGCATAAGTCATCGGATCCGTCGGCGCGATGCCGTAGAGCAGCCCATGCAATACGCGGTTACCCGCTAGCGCTACTACCAATCCCAAGCCAAGCCCGAGCCCGACCAGCCGTAGTCCGCGGCCGAGCACGAGCCGAACAATTTGCTCACTCCGACAACCGAGCGCGACACGGATCGCGAGCTCACGCCTGCGCTCCCAAACCAGGTACGACATGACGCTGTAAATCCCAATCAC
Organism: Gemmatimonadota bacterium; assembly: GCA_041691775.1. Lineage (GTDB taxonomy): Bacteria > Gemmatimonadota > Gemmatimonadetes > Gemmatimonadales > Gemmatimonadaceae > Fen-1247. The sequence continues at coordinate 117,378 of JBEPUB010000001.1, read as the reverse complement.
AGCAAGGAGGAGCGCCACCACCGCGAATCCACCGACGACCCATGCATCCAACCGCGGACGTGATGCGGAAGCTCCCACTGCGTCTTCGAGGCGCATGACATTGAACAGCGGAAGCGTTGGGTCCAGTTCAGCGACCGATGACCGTGCCGCTGAGATCACCGTGCTCGGCTCCTCCGGAGCGCGCACGAGCACGGTCATGTAGGGAATAGGCGATTGGCGCAGCGGCTGATACATGGCCGGCATTGACGTTGCGGAGAGTGACTCTGTCTTGGTATCGCCGACGACGCCCACTATCTCGCCATATTCCATGGTCTTTCCCAAGGGGTTCTCATTGGGTAGGAACGCTTTGACAAACGCCTTGTTTACAACGACGACTTTTGGGCCGACACCGTCGTACTTTTTGAACACTCGCCCGCGCAACACTGGAATGCCAAGCACAGAGAAATACCGTGGTGACGCCCATTTGAGTTCGGCGAGATCAGGTTGGTCGAGCGCGGCCGGAGGATGCCCCACGATGTGAAACCCAGACATGTTTTTCGCCCAATCGGTGAAGGGCACGCCGAATCCGATCGCGGCTCCGCTTACCCCAGGAAGCGCGTTCAGGCGCTCGTCGAGAGCAGTCGTAAAGCTACGTATCCTGATAGAGTCATAGCGTGCTTCGGGAAGCGTCAGGTCAAAGCGGATAACGTGTTCCGGCCGGAACCCGGGGTCGACAGCGCGAAGACGCCGGAAACTCTGGCCAAAAAGTGCGGCTCCTACTAGGAGAGGAACAACGAGCGTTATCTCTCCGACGACTAGGGCACTGCGGACCCCTGCGCTGCGCTTCGTGGCACTCGAGCCGCGCGTCCCGGACTTGATCGCCTGCACGACGTCCGAATTCGCGCCCTGCACCGCTGGCATGACACCGAACAGCAGGCCCGTTCCAACGGTCAGCGCGAGCGAAAACGCGAGTACGGCGCCGTCAATCGAAACCTCGTTGATGCGGGGCATGTTCCCGAGGCCCGCCCCAATCAGGGCGTGCAACGCCAACCAGGAGAGCGCAACTCCGCAGATACCGCCGACGATCGCAAGCAAAAGGCTTTCAATGAGCATCTGCCGAGCGATTCGCGCACGCCCTGAGCCCAGCGCCAGACGAATGCCAATTTCGGCTGAGCGACTGTTCGCGCGCAGGAGCTGCAGGTTAGCAACGTTGGCGCATGCGATGAGGAGCACGCAACCAACAGCGCCAAACAAAATAAGCAGCGCGCTTCGTGCGTCACCCAGGAGATAGTCGCGCAGAGGCTTCAGGTCAAATGCCAAGCCCGTCTCGGCATCCGGATACCGTTGGTGCAATCGATCGGCTACCGCCCTCAACTCTGCCCTCGCCTGAGTCAAGGTGGTTCCCACTCGAACCCGTCCGACCGCTTGAAGAAGGCGCGAACCGCGAGCCCGAGGTGCCAGAACGTTCGGCGTGAACAAGAAAGGTCGCCAGATGTCAGGCGCCCCCGGAAAGGTGAGTCGTCGAGAGGCGACGCCGACGATCAGGTACGGTACGTCATCGAGCCTGATCGTGCGTCCGACCGCGCCGCGGTCCCCATTGAACCGACTCCGCCAGACCGTGTAGCTCAGTACCACTGTCCTCACGCCTTCGGGTCGCTCCTCGCCCGCGGCGAACCCGCGACCGACTTCCAGCGGAGCGCCTAGAAGCGTGAACCAGTTTGTGGTTACGTCCGCTGACGCGAGCCGTACCGGCTCGCCCCCGCTCGTCATATTCACAGACCGCGCTGCGTAACCACCCAGCGACTCCAGGCCGCGCACTTGTTGCCGTATGTCAAGCAGGTCGAGCGGAGATATGTAGTCGCCAGGACGGCTACCAGAATTCACCAGCGCCACCAATTTCGCCGGAGCGCCGAGTGCGAGCGGAGCAAACAACACACCCTTCACGATACTGAACATGACGGTATTCGCTGCGATCGACACAGCGAGCGTTCCACAGACAACAAACGTGAACCAAGGCGCGCGCATCATTCCGCGAAGCGCGTGACGAAGGTCCTTAATAAAGATTTCCATGCTGCAATACTCCGGAGCTTATCGTCCGTTAACTAAGTATGTCGTTAGACTAGGACGCGCGCACGTTTAGCCATCTCGCGGAACAGAGGCGCAGCGCACGACTACGCGTCTCGGAAGACGGCCGGTGTACCTCCAACACTATACTCATCTCGCAGCCACCGCGAGAGGGAGCCCTGCGACACACCGACTTCCTGTGATAATGCATTGGCACCCACGGCCCGTGGACCCACCAGCCGTGCTACCGTCCTAACGGGGGCCGCAGTCATTGGAGAACCAACACAGACGGCCATGACATCGTAACTGGTGCCATCCCACCGTTGCCAAGTGCTTCGCAGCCAGGATCTCGTGGCGATTGCGGTCGCTCCAACTATTTCGCCGAATCGGGGCGCAGACCAAACGCATCTTGACCGGTGACCGAGCGGTCAGAGGCTCTTGACATTATAAGCGCGTACGCTTATAATGTCAAGAATGACCCCGAAGCGTATCATTTACTCCGACCATGCGGCGGGACGGCTGAGGGGACGGGAAATCACACGCCAGAACGTACGACGCGTCGTTGCTACCGGAACGCGGTCAAAGACTCTAACGATGGCAGGCGCGCAGCGATGGGAATCCCGTGGCGTGATCGGCAAACGCGAAATGTCGGTCATATACATCGAAGGTGCGACGGAGTTGCTTGTGGTCACAGCGCAGTGGATAGAGTGAACAGAGTGAGCTTAGGACAAACGACGAAAGTACCAGAGCGGAGAGCAGATGAAAAAAACAACCTATGATCCTGTCGCGGACGCGATGTACATTCGCATCTGGGACATCGCGCCAAGAGGCGTCACTACACGTCGAGTCGAGCCCGGTGTCTCGATCGACTATGTCGGCGAAATGCCAATCGGCGTGGAGATCCTCAATGTGAGTACTCGAGTAACTCCGGCAGAGCTCAAGAAGTATATGAAACTCCCAACTGGCGATGTCGATTTGACCGTAGCGGAAGCTGTAAATGAAAGCGGACTCGCGGCGCAAACGCTCCGCGCTCAAATATCTAACGGTAGGCTACAGGCCAAAAAGCGCGGCCGCGATTGGTTGATCAGCCGGACGGCGCTTTTGAACTACCTCGAATCGCGCGACACGCGTGGTCGCCCCGCAAAGGCCAAGCGCGCGCGGCGAAAAAATTCGACGGCGTGACTAGTCACCTGTGCATCTCACCAGCCTTGCAGTCCCACACGTCTGGCGTACGGTGCACTTGATCGCGAATCGAAAGCCAAGAGTCATGCGCCCGGATTGTATCCGCTCTCCGCCAGAAAACGGTCAAAGTCCCGTATGTGAAAGATCGTATTCACAGCGTTTGTCTTGTCGGACGCCTTGTCATAGTACGACTGCGTAATGCGATACCCCATCCAGTAACCGACGTTAGACGGACGGACGCCGCTGGCGCCGTTGTACAGCCACGCGCGGTAATCGGTACCGTGCATATCGTGCCGGAATTGAGTCCACAACTCACGTTCGTGGGCAAGCGCCCAGATATTTCGCCGCGGCGCAGGCTGGCGTCCCGTGATCAGTTGCGCAATGAAGTCGGCGGATCCTTCCTTGATGCACTGCGCCAAGAGCGTCCCGCGAATAAACGATGGTCCCGCGCCGATCAATTTCCACGATGGGTACTGTTGCTGAGCGTGCGCCAGCTCGTGAGCGATCATAACCGGGAGTCTCGAGACTGAATCTGTCAGTTCGGCGCCAACAAGTACCGTCGGAGGATTCGTCGGTAGTGAGTAGCCTCCCGAGATTCCATCGCCGACTACGATGTAGACTGATGGAAACACAGCCTCAGGATACACCGCTCTCAGCGTCGCAAACGCCGAGTCGATCGATGTTTGGGCCGAATCGAAGCTTCCCACTCTCGATTCGAGAGAGGCGTAGCGGCGCGGCGATATCCGAATGGCCTGGCAGAGATCGGTCGGTCCCATGTCGAACTTCTTCGCGTACCGCTTGAGTCCGGTCGTCGCGGTAGCGAAATAAGTTGACAGCCCACGGCAAGTCGAATCGTCGGGGTCGAGCGTCTTGTACGCCTGAACAAAATGGTGGAGATCCTGAGTGCTGATGTCTACGGCGGCGGACGGCTTGCCGTCGGCCGCCGAGTGACATCCAGCAACCGCGAGTAACAAACTCACACCAGCCGCAACGCGCCGGAGAGCGACCGCGCAGTATCGGCCCCGCCGGCAATTGGCTCGTCCCGCTGGTTCAGTGGACATACATGTACCGAACATATCGCAACCTTCGCACGGGCTCGGAGATTGAAGGCGGGGTAGAAAGGGCGGAAGGCAGCCTTTCGGAAGGCGCTTAGACAGACAAGCTTGCCCGGCTCGATAGACCGATGATCCGTCATGGTCAGGCGTAATTGTGTCCGGGAACCAACCCTTAACCGACCTGAATGGGTTTAGTAAAATGGGTAAGGTCGTTTCTCCAGGGGAAAATACACTTTCGACAGAACCAGCAGAGGATTTTGAGTCCCCTGCGTCTACCGATTCCGCCATCCGGGCCAACGGACCAAATTTAACTTTTCCCCTCTGTACGTACAACCAAACAGCACACATTGGTAAAACGTCATGATCGGTGATGATTGGACCAGGCCGGGTACGGGAACCCACCCCTATCCCACCCGACGCTTTACGCAGTTCGACGCGTCCACGTCGAATACCGACGCCCGTTTGAGCGGTTGGCATCAAAGGATATAGAAACGCGGCGTCGGAGCCATGACTTGAGTTGAGCCGCTATGTGCTGTATTTTCAGCATATGAAACAAACGCGCTCGCTGATGCTCCGAGTCGTCCTGGCCAGCGCGCTCGCGCTGTGCATCGTCGTCGCTCCGCGCCCCGCATCCGCGCAGGCGCGCGACACGAGCATCGCCGCGCGTATGGCGCGCGTGGAACGGAACATCATTGCCATTGCTGCATCGGGCGCGGACAGTGGGGCGCCACGAACGCTGAAGCAACGAATGGCCGCGATGAAGGTGCCAGGCCTGAGCATCGCCGTCGTTGAAGGTGGGCGCATCGTCTGGGCTCAAGGGTACGGCATGCGCGACGTCGCCGACGGATCGCCCGTTGATACGGGGACGCTCTTTCAGGCCGCGTCCATCTCGAAGCCGGTGTCGGCAACGGTGATGTTTCGTCTCATTGAGCAAGGGCGCCTCTCGCTCGACGAAGACGTGAACGACCAACTCACGTCGTGGAAGGTGCCGGCCAACCAGTTCACCACCGTAGAGAAGGTGACGCCGCGTCGGTTGGTGAGCCACATGGCCGGCACGACAGTGGCGGGGTTTGATGGATATTCCGCGGGAGACCCCCTGCCAACGCTCCCGCAAATTCTCGACGGCTCGCCACCCGCGAACTCGGCGCCGGTACGTGTCACCGACATTCCCGGGGCGCACGAGCGCTACTCCGGTGGTGGAGTGACGATTCTCCAGCTCTTGATGCAGGACATTACGGGCAAGCCGTTTGATGTCCTCGCGAACGAACTGGTGCTGGCGCCGGTCGGCATGCGACAGAGCACGTTCGTGCAACCGTTGCCTGCTCGGCTTGCGTCGCGTGCGGCTACTGGGTACGACGCCGCACGAACCGCCATCCCCGGGAAGTATCATGTCTATCCCGAACAGTCAGCGGCAGGACTGTGGACCACCCCCTCCGATCTTGCGCGTTTCATGCTTGCGATCGGTCGTTCGTATCGTGGCGAGAAGGATGGCATCCTCAAACAAGCCTCCGCGCGCGAGATGCTGACACCTATTCCGCGCGGCAGCGGGCTGGGGTTTGGCCTCTCCGGAGCGGGGGACGCGTTTCGTTACCGGCACAATGGCGGCAACGCCGGGTTCACATGCTACGCGGTTGCCTTTGCGGGCGCGGGGCGCGGCGTTGTCATCATGAGCAATTCCGACAACGGCCTCACGGTCATACACGAGCTGGGTCGCGCGCTGAGCCGTGAGTTTGGCTGGCCTCCCCTTTGGATGCGTGAATAGCTTCGAACTGTCACGGCGGGCCCCGCGTCGGAAAGATCGCTGGTGTTAACAATCGCCACGCATGCCCCGCTAGTCCCAGCTGGAGCTATCGCCGGCGCTGCGCCGCGCGAATTAGGAATCGCAAACGCCGAGATACCGCGCCGGCCCTTATCGCAGGTTAAAGAGCTCCTGATGGAACGCTTTAGCTGGAAGTCCTTCAGCGAGGAAGTCCTTGCGTAGATCCTTCCCGAATTCCGCCGGACCGCAGAACCAGATGTCCGCGTCCTTCCATTGCGGGACTACTTGGCGAATGTCATTCCCAGTCATTCTCCCGTCCTCGGCGGCGACCCAGACGCGCAACAGAACGTGCGCGGACTCGGCCAGCTTGCGCAGCTGTTCCACGGGCTCCGTGTCGCGCGATGCGGTGGCGTGGAACAGATCGATGGTCTTCCCATCCGGCTGCTTGGCCAGCTCCTGCATCCGGGATACGAACGGTGTGATGCCGATGCCGGCGCTCACCCAAATCTGTCGCTGATGAGAACCGCCGAAGGTGAAGCGTCCGTACGGGCCTTCGACCGTGACCAGCGCACCTTTCTTCAATTTCGTCGGAAGCGCTCTCGTGTAGTCGCCAAGGCCCTTAATGAGAAACTGTAGGTGGCCGTCGTCCTTCCACGGCGATGAGATCGTGAATGGGTGTGGTTCCTCAGCGTCATCGAAGTTCACGAACGCGAACTGGCCTGGCTCGTGCCCGCTCCACCGGTCCTTGAGGGATACAGTCACGCCGAGAATCCCGACACCCGCGTGGGTCGTCACCGCATCGACCTCGCCGACTGCCTTGTGCGTGCGCCCCACTCTTCTGAATAGCGTGATGAGCGCGGCTGCTGTACCGCCGGCCATGAGTAGGACCATCGCATACGAGATGGAGTGCGTCCAGTACGCGGTCTTCATTAGGACCACGGAATGGAACACAAGAAGCAGATAGACAACCGCAAGTAGCCGGTGCGTTCTGAGAAACCAGCGATACGGGAACCATCTGAGCAGTGCGAGCACGACCAGCACGACGGTCGCGTAGAAACACCATTGGCCAACGGACCGCGCGGGATTCTGCAGGCTGCTCAGTTGCGCGACGAGGCCGCGCGGTGCCGCGCCGGCCGCCGGCCGCGCGCCGGGTTGGGTCATCCAGCGTAGCGCAATGAACCATCCCTGACCTGTGATCCAACCCCAGTGGCCGACGGCCATCACCAGTGCAGCGACGCCGAGCCACTTGTGGAGCCGGTAACTCTTGTCGAGGCCACCAACATAGGACTCCAATGTCCCGGATCGCACGGCAAGCATCATCGACACGCTCATCACCCCCATGGCGATGATGCCGGTGTAGAAGATGAGCGACAGGCGAGTCTGCGAGAACGGGCCGAGGCCCAAACGGATTGGATCCGCCTCGAGCCATAGCACGGTGAGTCCGACGCAGAGTGCCCAGAAGATCAAGTTGATGCGTGTCATGATGCGCTACCGGATGTGAATTGCGCCCCGCCCCCACGGCTGCCGCTATGGCACGCGCCGGCACCAACTGCGACACGTAGAGTAATCGAGACGGGATCATTGAAGCAAACTGAAGCCAGCGCAGATCAAGGCTTGCTACGCCGAAGCCCGCAATCAGCCCGTAACCGCCAGCACGCCCGTTTTGTTGCTCCAATAGCCCAATCGTCCAAGAGTACGGGGCCCAGCCGCCGTGGTAGCGCGGTTTGCGCGCGGACGAAACACGGCTACATATCTAGGGATGATCGCAACCTCAACAACCAACATGCACGGCAAAGCGATTTTTAACTGGAGCACGGGCAAGGACTCCGCACTCGCGTTACACAAGGTGCTACGGGCTGGTGAGCATGATGTCCGATGGTTGCTCACCACCGTCAACGCCCGACACGACCGCGTGTCAATGCACGGAGTACGTACCGAGTTGCTCAAGGCTCAGGCCGAGGCGATCGGCATTCCGCTCGTGCAAGTTATCCTGCCGGACGCGCCGACGATGGATGCGTATGAGCGAGCGATGCACGATGCGCTCGATGCGCTTCGCTCGGATGGCGCAACTGTGAGCATCTTCGGAGACATCTTTCTCGAAGACCTGCGCGCGTACAGAGAGCAGCGGCTGGCAGAGCTGGACCTGCAGGCCGCCTTCCCACTCTGGGGTACTCCCACCGGCGAACTCGCTCAGGACGTCATAGATCTCGGATTTCGCGCTATTACGACGTGCGTGAACGACCGACATCTGGACCGCAGCTTCGTTGGACGCGAGTTTGATTCCGCCTTTCTGCGAGACCTCCCGGCTGCCGTGGATCCGTGTGGCGAGAACGGTGAATTTCACACATTCACATACGACGGCCCGATCTTTCGCCAGCCGGTGCCCGTGGTACTGGGCGAGGTGATCCACCGACGCTACCAGGCGTCACAAGATGCCGCGGCGGACAGCGATGCCGGGGATTCCGTATCTGGGTTCTGCGGGGCCCGCTTACGTCCCAAGACGCAGGCGAGTCCCACTGACGCTGCGTTCTGGTACTGTGATCTGCTACCGCTGCAACGGAAATCGCGGCCCAGCATCAATCCGGCAACTTAAAGCGGGCGACGCGGGTCTATTAGGCGACGACCATACGCTTCAACGACTAATTCCCCGGTACTTCCTGAGTGAATAGCATCTGCCTGACGGTTTTGGTTCTGGTATCCGCCTCTGCTGTCTCGTGCACCTCCGCCCGAGTTGGGAACACGGCTCCTCGTCCTGAATCGTTCGCGATGTTCGTCAGGGCGGACTCATTGCGCGACTCTGCTGACAAGCTGCTCAAAACCCCGCTGCCGGCCGAAGCGGCAGCAGTGTACCTGCGAGCAGCGGCAGTAGATCCGGATTCTCGAGGGCCTGGTCAATCGTTCTACGACGCCGCTGACGCGTACGCCGGGGCGACCAAGTTCGATGCAGCAACAGCGGCCCTCGATTCCGCAGCGACGCATGGATATCACGACAGCTCCGGCATCGTCAGCGACACCGCTCTTGCGAGAATTCTTGCAACAGTCCGTGGCCGGGCTGTCAGCGCCCGCGTGACCGCTAACGAGCACCGGTATCGAAAAGAACATTCAGATCCTGATCGCGCGCGAGTCACTACGTCCGACATTCCGCGATTCTGGAAGGCCGTCGATCTTGCCGCTCGCGAGTCATCAATCGACGCGAAGGCAAATATTTATCTGCGTGAATACATCGAGCCGGGTTCGCCCGGGCTCTACGACTTTTACGTACTGAAGATTCGCAGCACTCGGCGTCTTGCTGAGACCGTCCAGCAGTATCCGCGCTTCTACGCCGCAGTGCGCACGCCGACTCTTGATCTGTCAGGCCTTGAACCAACCGTGCGTGCGGTATTTCGTCGAATGAAAGAGCTATATCCGGCGACGATCTATCCCGACATATACTTCGTGGTTGGTCGCGTGACGTCTGCCGGAACAGCGACTGATTATGGACTGCTGTTCGGCGCCGAGCAGAATGTGGGCACTCCCTGCACTCCCCTGAGCGAGCTCTCGGAGCCGCTCCAGCGCATCGTCTTTCGTCGTGCCGACCTGCCGCACACCATCGCTCACGAGCTGGTGCATTTTCAGCAGCACCTGGCGGGCAAGCATACCCTGCTGGATGTAGCAATGATCGAAGGCGGCGCGACCTTCATCGCCGATCTTACAGTGCCGGGACGGCCCGCACCGTACTTCCTCACCTGGGGGGCCGCGCATGAGCGCGAGATCTGGGCGCGCTTCTCTCGCGAAATGGGGCATGACGATGTAGGTAGCTGGATCGGAAACAACGGCACGACCGCACGCGCGAATTGGCCCGCGGACCTGGGCTACTTCGTGGGATACCAGATCAGTAAGGCGTACTATGAGCGTGCGTCGAACAAGCAGGACGCGATTCGCGACTTGATCGCGCTCGGTAATACGGAGGACTTACTGAAACAGAGCCACTACGCAGACCGTTTCGACCAGTGAGAGGCCTTCGGTAGCACTGTATTTGGATGATTGGGAACGAACGCGACGATATCTCGGTCGTTCTCGGGATGAACGGCGCAACCTGCGCGCCCGACTAATGCGTCTCGGTCAGCCCGAACATCTTTCGCACAGTCGTCGCCCAGCCAATGCCCTGTGACTGCCCAGCCTCGCCATACTCGACGGCATGCACGAGGACTCCGCCATCTGCGGGCCGGAGCCCGGGCTCCTTTGCCAGACAGCTCATCACCAGCGTGCAGAACCACCCGGGTGTGCTGGTCTCATGCGTCGAGAGCGAAACCGGCCGCTCCGATATCTGCGCGGCGATCAATCGCTGCGCGGTGTGCGCTGTCGGAAATGGATGATGACCTGCGATCGTCTCATATGCGACGATGCCCCACGAGTACACATCGGTGCGTGCATCGATCGCGTCGCCGCACGCCTGCTCTGGCGCCATGTAACCGGGCGTGCCGAGTGATGTGCCCAGGCGCGTGAGCATCGGATCTCCGCTTTCAACGCGTGCGGCATGAATGGCGTGAGCGATGCCGAAATCCATGACGGACGCAGAGTCTCCGCTCAAGAGTATGTTGTCCGGCTTGATGTCGCGATGGACCATGTCCGCCTCGTGCGCCGCAGCGAGAGCCTTGGCGACGTCGCCGAGTAGTTGGACTGCCTCGGCATACGGAATGCGCCCTCGTGCAAGTCTGGCGCGGAGAGTCTCTCCCCTCACGAACGGCATTATGTAGTACGGGATCTCATCGTGCGTGTGGCCCGCGCGCAATACCGGAACGATGTGGGGGCTCTGCAGGGTAGCAGCGGCGTGCACTTCGCGCGCAAAGCGCTGCACCGACACTCCAGATGCCAGCTCCGGCAAAAGCGCCTTCACCACTACCGGCCGCTCCAGTTCCGTATCCTGCGCCATGAACACGCGCGACATGCCGCCACCACCGAGCTCGTCGCCAAGTGTGTACGCGACACCAAGCGCGCCCTGTAGTGACTCGCGCAAGTCAGATGTCACGTCCGATACCAGACACGCAGGAACTGATACCACTCGTTAATCGACGTCATCGCATGCGGCTTTGCAGTCTGGGATGTTCTTCCGGTTGATACCGGAGAATTCGTCCACAAACATACCCGCCGCGCCCCCACGGCAGCAAGCAGCCGCCCGCGGCGGCGGCAGGGCGCCGCCGAAGTACGTCCTACTTACGGGTTCGGCACCCCCCTTACGGGTTGGGCACCACCGGCTCGCCGTTCTGGCCCTGCTGCATCTCACGCATACGCTGGCGGATCTGAGCTTGGAGCCCAACGTACTGCGCAACCTGTACGGGAGTCATGAAGCCGGAGAGCTGTTGCTGCTCATCCTGCTGCAGTGCGAAGCGCCGCCCCTGAAGATCGCGCGCCTGAGTCATCAACTGTGAGACCTTGCTCTGGTCCGCAGCGGCTCCCTTGGCCATCTCGTCCCGGAGGTCCAGGCGAACCAAACGTTCCTGTGCGAACAGCGCGTTGCGTTGTGCTCCGACGTTGGCGTTGACCGAACGAAGTCGCGAGACCTGATCGTCGCTGAGATTGAGCTTCTCCCGCACGACCTGCTCGCTGCGCTGGCGAAACTCCTTTTCGAGCGCCTGCCTACGAGGCGGAACGTTAATCCGTGGCGGCGGGCGCATTGGCCGCGCCCGTCCCCGCGCCCCTTTCTGTGCGCTCGCACTTGATGCGCACAACAGCAGCGCCGCAGTCAACGTGACGATTTTCATGCGGAGTCTCCCACGGTACCGGGCTCTGCCGCACTCTCGAGCGCGGCCGGCGTTACCGACTCTGGATCGGTCGTCGGAATCGCCTGCAGCTTGTCCAGATCCTGGGTGAGTTGTGCCAGGCCAGCATCGCTCAGATCACTCGTGTTTACGAGCGCAAGGCCCGAGCTCGCAATGCTGGCGCCGCCAACTGCTGCGCCGTGCGCTCCGTTATTGAGATTGTGCACTGCGACAGTAGAAATCCCGATTGCACCAATGAGACATGCAGCCGCAAGCTCCAGATAGGCCCGCTTGACCCTGAAGCCCTGACGACGATATGACGGAATTGCGGCGACAATGCGCGCGACGTCCACGGCGGGGGCAGTCGCGCTCCCGCGAACCGCGCGAATGATCCCCAGCTCCGCTGCGCAATCGTCGCACGTGTCCAGATGCTCCTGAACGCGTGCGCTCTCGATCTCCGAAAGCCCGCCGCACAGCATCTCCGGCAGCGATTCGCGAATCTCTATATTCTGACAATCATTCATCATCGAGAAACTCCTTTACAGCGCGCATCGCGTTGTGGTAGTGGACGCGGGCTGCGCCCTCTGTGCTGCCAACCAACTCCGCGATCTCTTTATACGAAAGCCCCTGTTCCAAACGGAGCGTGAATACCTCTCTCTGCTTCTGCGACAATGCATCCACCGCCTGTCGTACCCGCACCATCGATTCATCCGCTACCATTGTGTCGAGCGCATCGAAGGTCGTTACCGCATCGCCTTCCTCAACCGTCGCCACAACCCTGCTGCGTCGCTCCGATCTTCGCCGATCCAGGATCAGCCGTCGAGCAATGGTGAAAAGCCACGTCCTGAAGGCACTGTCACCGCGAAAGCTGTCAATCGCCCCAAATGCCCTGACGAACGTATCCTGCACCACCTCGTCTACACTATCTCGCTCACCCTCCCCGGCCACGAATCGCGCCAGGCCCGGTGCATGCCGTCCAACCAGCCTCGTAGCGGCGGTCCCTTCCCCGCTGCGCCATCGGCGGATGAGCTCCACATCAGATGGCTCGTCGGTGACCGGCTGGGTAGTGACTTCCACACGCTAAATAGACGTTATTGACCCGCAGATGTTAAGTGGCAGTGGTTGACGGATTTACGTCCCGTGGATAGCTTTTTAGAACAAGCGTTCGACGGTTTGGACCTAGCCTGTCTCTAGAGGTACTGAAAATGCCCGACGAAACCAACCCCACCAGCGCCGCCGCAATCCCCACCACCGCCCCTGTCGCAGCCGCAGCGCGACCACCGAAACTCGAGACCTTACTCACCGCAGCCGCGACCACCTTCGCGACGCGAGGCTACAGCGGAACCAGCATGCGCGATATCGCGCATGATTCTGGGATCAGTCTCTCCGGCATCTACTACTACACCCGCGGCAAGTCGTCGCTTCTCTACGAGATTCAATCGCGGACTATCGATGCGCTGATCGCTTCCGCGGCACAGGCGCTCTCACGCGTCACCGCGCCAACCGAACAGCTACTCCAATTCGTCGAGAACCACGTATCGTATTCCAACGATCACCCGGCGTTCGTCCGGGTATTGTCGCACGAGACGGCGCCAGATGGTTCGGACGAGCGCCGCGAAGCCGTGGGGCTCAAGCGACACGAGTACGTCAAGGTCCTGCGCGACATCCTCGACCGCGTCCGCGCGGAGTATCCCGCGCCGGTATCGACGCAGTTCGCCGGCGACATGCTGTTCGCGATGATGAGCGGTCCCCGCCAGTGGGGAGTGACCGATACCGAGTTGAACGTGGGAATCGCATCCAGGTTGATATACGACCTGTTCGTGCACGGATTCACAGGCGGAGCCAAGGCGGCGCCCGCGCCGTGACGGAATTCATAGCCCACCGCGGAGTACACGACGTCTTCACCGAGAACACGCTCGACGCTTTCCAGCGCGCGTTGGATCTTGGCTTCCACGCAGTTGAACTGGACGTTCATGTGACCGCAGACGGCATTTGCGTGGTTCACCACGACGAATCCGTGATAACACCCAAGGTTGCGCTATCGATACGAGGTACGTTCTACAACACACTTCAATCCGCAGCCCCGTTGCTCCCGCGATTGGATGCGGTGCTCGACCTCGTGGCAGGAAAGGCTTACGCCTACGTAGAGCTCAAGAACAATGACGTGGAGCCGGAGGTTTCCGAGGTGCTCCGGAAGAGCCGCGCCGAGGCAGCTGTTCACTCCTTCGATCACCGGGTGATCTTGCGCATGAGGCGCATCCTGCCGCAACTTCGCACCGGGATTCTTCAGACCGGCCGGCTCATCGATAGCGTAAATGCACTGAGGGCGGCCGAGGCGACGGATCTCTGGCAGTGGCATGAGTTCGTGGATCGCACTCTCGTCGAGCAAGTTTCGGCGGCTGGTGGACGGGTCATCGCGTGGACGGCCAACACACCTTCAGATTGGCGCGTGTTCTCTGACCTCGGCGTTGCTGGCATCTGCACTGATCTACCAATAAGCCCGACGTTGGCGTCGGTTCCAAGCTCTCACCATCGAGGCCCTTCTCTGGATGCGAACCACTAGTCTCTTACTCCTCTGCCTGGCCGGTGCGGCCTGCGCCCAAACGCCGGCTCCGACAACCGCACCGTCGCCGTCGTCCAACGTGGCCACGGCGTCTGCTGCGTCACCGTCGCGCGACAGCGTCGGCCGACCCGGCGCGGGAGCGCTGTCACTGCCCAACGCGAATCCGTTCCCGAGCACCTACGCGCCATTCCCGTCGCGCACGACGTTCATCCGCAACGCGACCATCATGACGGCAGCAGGACCGACGCTGCAGAACGCGTCGATCCTCCTACGTGATGGCAAGATCGTCGCAGTGGGCACGTCAGTGACTGCACCGTCTGATGCGGTTGTAATCGACGGAACTGGCAAGTACGTAACGCCTGGCATTATTGACGTGCATTCGCACCTGGGCGTTTACGCGGCGCCCGGCGGAGGCGGTCTGAACGACGGGAATGAGGCGACCAATCCGAACACTTCGTACGTGTGGGCCGAGCATTCGGTATGGCCGCAGGATCCACAATTCCCGCGCATTCTCGCAGGTGGCGTCACAACGGTGCAGATCCTTCCGGGCTCCGCGAATCTTTTCGGCGGACGTAGTGCGATCCTCAAGGTCGTTCCCACGCGCACGGTGCAAGGGATGAAGTTTCCCGGCGCCAAGTACGGCTTGAAGATGGCTTGCGGTGAAAATCCCAAGCGCGTTTACTCGTCGCGTGGACCGTCAACCCGAATGGGGAACGTCGCCGGTTATCGCACCGCGTACATTCAGGCTGCCGAGTATCGTCGCAAGTGGGACGAATGGAATGCGAATCACAAGGGGCCGCCCCCCACGCGCGACCTGGGCCAGGAGACACTCGCAGAAGTTCTGCGCGGTGACATTCTCCCGCAGATGCACTGCTATCGCGCTGATGAGATGGCGCAGATGCTGGACGTTGCGAAGGAGTTCGGCTTCAAGATTCGCGCATTCCACCATGCAGTCGAAGCCTACAAGATTGCCGACTTGCTTCGCGAGAATGGCACTGGAGCCGCGATGTGGGCCGATTGGGGTGGATTCAAGGAAGAAGCGATGGACGGCATTCGAGCCAACATCGCACTCGTCGACGCTGCTGGCGTGAGGGCGATGATCCATTCTGACGATCCGTCCGGGTCCCAGCGTCTCAATCAGGAAGTGGCTAAGGCGATGTACGCCGGCCGCGCTGCCGGCATCAATGTGACCGAAGACATGGCCATCAAATGGATGACGATAAATCCAGCGTGGGCACTTGATCTCGATAGCAAGATCGGCTCGCTCGAAACTGGCAAGAACGCCGATGTGGTTCTCTGGAGCGGTGATCCGTTCAGTGTGTATTCGAAGGCGGAGAAGGTCTGGATCGACGGCTCAATGCTGTTCAATCGCGACGATCCGGCGCAGAATTGGCGCACGGATTTCGACCTCGGATTTGTGAATGGGGGGGCGCGCTAATGAAGCGACTAACTCTTAGCGTTCTATGCGCAGCTTTGCTTACGGCTGCGGCAGCGCATGCACAGACCATTGCAATCACGGGCGGCACGGTGTATCCCGTGAGTGGTGCACCGATTCAGAATGGTACAGTTCTCATACGCGACGGCAAGATCATCGCGGTTGGTGCCGACGTAGCGGTTCCGGCTAACGCACAACGCGTTGATGCAACCGGCAAGATCGTAACGCCGGGCTTGATCGACGCGTCGACACAGCTTGGGCTCGTAGAGATCGGTGGTGAACCCTCCACGCGCGATGCGAACGCACGCGGTACCGACGGAGTGGCAGCGTCGTTTCGTTCATGGGACGGCCTCAACTCCGAGTCGGTCCTGTGGGCTCCGGCGCGCAATGAAGGCGTCACAACAGTCGTTGTCGCGCCAGCGGGCGGCCTCGTTGCGGGGCAGGCCGCGATCGTGGATCTCATCAATGGAACTGGTGCGCAGATGATCCGCCGCGCGCCGGTCGCGATGGTCGCACAGGTCAACAACCCGCGTGGCGCGCAGACCGGCGCGCGCGGCGAGCTGATTGGGAAGCTTCGCACGCTGCTCGAAGATGTGAAGTTCTACCAGACGCACCGCGCCGATTACGACCGGTCGGCCGCTCGCAGCCTGACCGCAACGCGCGCCGATCTGGAGGCAATGATACCAGTTGTCGAGGGCAAGCTTCCGCTCGCAATCGACGCCGATCGCGTTGATGACATTCAGGGAGCTCTAAGGCTCGCGAAGGAGTTCAACCTCAAGATCATCATTGTGGGTGGTGCCGAGGCATGGCTCGCCGCGAACGACCTTGCCGCAGCGCATGTTCCTGTGATAGCCGGAGCGATGAACAACATTCCGACCAGCTTCGAGACGCTCAACCAGCGCCAGGAGAATGTTGGAATCCTCAGCAAGGCTGGTGTGGCTGTCGCTATCATTGGAAACAATGGTGACGGCGACGAGGAGTTGTTCAACGTCCGTAACGTCAAGTACGAAGCGGGCAATGCGGTGTCGTACGGCATGACACACGAAGCCGCGCTGCGCGCAGTCACATTGACACCTGCCGAACTGTTTGGTGTGGCAGACCGTGTTGGCTCGCTCCAGGCAGGCCGCGACGCGAATGTCGTTGTGTGGAGCGGCGATCCGTTCGAGTTTTCGACTCGGGTCGAGCATGTCTACATACACGGGCAGGAAGTGATGTCACCCAGTCGTCAGGACTTGCTGACTCAGCGATACAAGACGCTCCCGCCGCGCTACGAGTCGCACCCGTAGCGACGCGCCGGCGAGATTAAATGTCTGGAAGCCGCCTTCGTTCAGAGGGCGGCTTCTTCACACACAGGAGTACGAATGTTGGCTCAGAAATATTTACTAATCGCCGCGTCTTGCTTGGCTGTTCCCTGCTCGGCGCAGAGCGTCCGGGTCGCGGATGACGCCGCGTCGCTTCGCACGGAGGCGCGACGCTACGCGGCTGCGAATGAGACGGCAATCCTGCAACAGTTTTCCGATCTTCTCTCCATTCCGAACGTAGCCTCGGACCGAGCCGACATCCGCCGCAATGCGGATCTGCTCTTGACCATGCTGAAGAAGCGCGGAGTCACTGCGCGGCTGCTGGAGTTTCCTGATGCGTCTCCCGCGGTTTTCGGAGAGCTGAACACCGCTGGTGCGAAACGCACCGTGATCCTTTACGCACATTACGACGGTCAACCCGTGACGGAGTCTCAGTGGGCGACGCCGCCGTGGTCGCCAACACTGCGCAGTGCGTCGCTGGCCAATGGTGGCAAGCCAATCCCGTTGCCCACAAACGGAACCACAGCGCTTGGCGCTGACGCGCGCCTGTACGCGCGCTCCGCGGGAGACGACAAGGCGAGCATAATCGCGATGCTTGCAGCGCTCGATGCGATTCATGCCGGCGGAAAGACGCCGTCTATCAACGTCAAGTTTCTGTTCGAAGGAGAAGAGGAGGCCGGATCTACTCATCTGCTCAAAATCCTCGAGAAGTACAAGAGCCTTCTATCGGCAGACCTGTTGTTGCTCTGCGATGGGCCGGAGCATCAGAGTGGTAAGCAACAGCTGCTCTTCGGTGTGCGCGGCACGACGAGCATGGAGCTGACTCTTTTTGGACCGACGAGCGCGCTGCATAGCGGCCATTACGGAAACTGGGCGCCCAACGCCGGGGTGATGCTTTCCAACCTCATCGCAAGCATGCGCGATGACGACGGCCACATCAAAATCGCGGGCTTCTATAGGGACGTTGCCCCGATCGCGGCCGCCGAGCGTGCGGCAATCAGGGCCGTGCCGCCCATAGACTCAATGCTGCGTCACTCATTTGGCCTGGCGCGAACCGAGGCTGACAATGCGCCCCTGGCAGAGCGCTTGATGGCGCCTGCGCTCAACCTTCGCGGATTGAGCTTCGGTAGCGTCGGCGAGCACGCAGCAAACGTGATATCGACGGAGGCTCATGCGTCATTCGATTTTCGCCTCGTACCTAACGAGACTCCGGCGCGCGTCCGCGACCTCGTGAACGCACACATACGTCGCCAGGGCTACTTCGTCACGGGCGATAGCGTGACGTTGGCGATACGGCTCGCGCATGCGCGTGTCGCGCGGGTGCAATGGGATAGCGGCGGCTATCCAGCAGATCGTGTCGCTATGACGTCATCGGCCGGTCGCGCCGTGATACGCGTAGCTAGTGACAGCGCCGGTCGCGCACCGATTGTGTTGCCGACGATGGGTGCGAGTGCCCCAAGTTACGTGTTCACGCAGACACTTCACGTGCCGGTAATCATTGTGCCAATCGCGAACTACGACGACAACCAGCACGCCGCGAACGAGAATCTGCGAATCCAGAACCTGTGGGACGGAATCGAGCTATACG
Organism: Gemmatimonadota bacterium; assembly: GCA_041691775.1. Classification (GTDB taxonomy): domain Bacteria; phylum Gemmatimonadota; class Gemmatimonadetes; order Gemmatimonadales; family Gemmatimonadaceae; genus Fen-1247. The sequence goes on along the minus strand of JBEPUB010000001.1, from coordinate 98,714 downwards.
CCGAGATCTTTGGCCGGCTCGGTACGGTCGGCTGGCACTGAACGCACCGCATCGGTATGTGAAACAGAAAAGGCCCCCGATCAGGGGGCCTTTTCTTGTCACGAACAGTGCAATCAAGCCGTGGCGGCTTCGGCTGGTGGAGCTGGGTACACGCTGATCTTGAAGCGCGTCTTGCTCTTGTGCTCGAACTTCACGAAGCCGTCGATCAAGGCGTAAATCGTGTAATCGGAACCGAGGCCGACGTTACGGCCTGGGTGCCACTTGGTGCCGCACTGGCGGACAATGATGTTACCCGCGACAACGCGCTCGCCGCCGAACTTCTTGACACCGCGGAACTGCGCATTGCTGTCGCGACCATTACGAGTGGAGCCGACGCCCTTTTTATGTGCCATGTTTTCTTAAGCCTCAGGCGAGTGTAATGTCGCCGATCTTGATCTCTGTGAAGCCCTGACGATGTCCCTGCTTGCGAGCGTAGTTCTTGCGGCGCTTCTGCTTGAACACGATGATTTTCTCACCGCGGCCATGCTTGACGATCTCAGCGGCGACAGATGCACCCTTGAGGGCCGGCACGCCGACGTGGGTCTTGTTCCCATCGCTGCCCAGGAGCACGTCAGAGAACGTGACCGAAGCTCCGGCATCGCCGACGAGCGTTGGGATTCGATATGTCTGACCGGGCTCGACGCGGAACTGCTTGCCGCCGGTTCGGATAATTGCGTATGGCATGAAAAATCGATTGGTTTTGGTGCAGCCTCGAATTATAGCGACGGGGCTGGTGCGGCGGTAGTGGGGGACTTGACCACGTTTATACTACGGCGTACTGCTGCGTCACGTCGCGTCCCTGAGACTTCACAACCAACTTGAACTCGTCTGGTCTAAGTAAAGGATCATCACGCACTTCCAGCGAAAATGTAGCCGACTTCTGGAGCTTCTGAACCAAATCCCGCTCCTGCTCCAGCACATACATCGCGACCTCTGGATGTAGCTTCACCAGCAGGTTGTCGCGACGCCCCTCGAGCACCATCCGACGAACGGAGCGCTCCATCCGCCGAACTATGGTCTCCGGCGTGAAGACTCGCCCACTTCCGTGGCATGTCGGACATGCTTCAGTCATGCTCTGGTAGTGGCTCTGTCGAACCCGCTGGCGCGTCATTTCGACCAGGCCAAGGTCGCTCACAGCGAATGCTTTGGTGCGCGCACGATCACGTGAGAGATGGTTCCGGATCTCCTGCAGCACCTTGTCGCGGTTGGACTTGGTCTCCATGTCGATGAAGTCCGTGACGATGATCCCGCCCACGTCACGCAGCCGCAACTGCCGCGCAACCTCCGCAGCCGCTTCCATGTTGGTACGCAAGACCGTCTGCTCGGGATCCTTCTTCCCCGTGTATCGGCCAGAATTGACGTCGATGGAAACCAGAGCTTCCGTGGGCTCGATTATGAGATAACCACCAGACGGCAGATCGCAGCGACGCTTGAAGATGTCGCGGATCTCCGACTCGATCTCGAACTTGTCGAAGAGCGGCGGCTCCTCCGCATGCAATTTCACTCGCGGAATCAGGTCCGGTGCGATGTCCTCCAGGTAATCAACTATCTCGTTGAAGACCTGCTTGGAATCGACGGTGAGCGAATCCACCTTGGCGCTGAACAGGTCGCGCACCAGTCCGCGCGTGAGCCCCGTTTCACGATGGATAACGGCGGGCGCACGCACGAAGCGCGTCTTCTTCTTGATCCGGCGCCACTGAGCGATGAGCGATTCGAGCTCGCGCTTCAACATGTCGGGCGTCACGTCTTCGCTCACAGTGCGGACGATAACTCCGCCCGACTTCTCCGGAAGGAACCCGCGGACCATCTCCTTCAACCGCTGACGCTCGGCGCCCTGACCGATCTTCCGGCTGACACCCACCTTGGTGCCACCATCCGGGATGTAAACCAGGAACCTGCCCGCCAGCGAAATCTGCGCAGTGACCCGCGGACCCTTGGTCGAGATCGGCTCCTTGGTCACCTGCACCAGAATGTCCTGGCCACGCTTCAACGTATCCTGTATGGGCGGGACCTTTCCGCGCCGGCCATGGCCGCCATTCCCGCCATTCCCGCCATTGCTAGCATTGCTAGCAGGCGGCTCGACGTCATCGTCTTCGTGATCGTCGGGATCGGAGTCGTCATCCGAGTCATCAGCAAGGACGTCGGACGCGTGGAGGAAGGCGCTCTTCTCGGTACCGATGTTAACGAAGGCTGCCTGGATGCCGGGAAGGACTGCTTCTACCTTCCCAACATAGATGTCACCGATCATTCGGCGTGTGTCTGGACGGTCGACCAAAAGCTCTACGAGCCGGTCGTCCTCCAGAATCGCGATGCGCGTTTCGCGCGCAGCCGCGTTTATGAGGATTTCACGTTTCATTGTAGCCCGCGCGGGTCCGGGATCGTGTTACAGGGTCCCAACCTCTGCGCAGTCCAAAAGAGAAATAGACTGGGGCGCCGAAATACACGGCGCCAACATCTATAAAGCTACGTTCGAAGAGTCCGGAATGCCAGCCAAATCATTGCCAGAACATAAGTTAGGCCAGCTTTCCATTCCCCATGCTTCATATAAAGGGCTGGGTTGAACCGGTTGGTAGACTCTGGATCTCCGCGCCACGGTGCCGGGCGCGGGAAGAAAAGCGGGACATTTGTCGCATACCGGGCATAGGCGTCCGGAAAGCGCTCCGTGATGTTCGAGATCTCGCGCTGCATGGTCGGATAGTAGATGAGCATGAAGAACGCGACCACCGCAACCAGAAGGCTCCAATGCGCAGCAACGGCAAATCCAGCGGCTATGAGAAAGCTGCCGAAGTACAGCGGATTTCGCGTGTGCGCATAGGGACCGCTGGTCGCCAGCTTCTCGTTCTTGCTGATATGTCCGGATGCCCACGCACGGACCAGGACGCCCACCAACGCGATCGCGCCTCCGAGTACCAGCGACAGTCTTGATGGGCGCGCGAAGATCACATAGGCGATTCCAAGCACAAATCCGAGCGGAATGCGGACGGTCTTGGCGGTTTCCGACAACGTCACGCGCCGAGTTCCCGAAGGATGTGTCGACCAATGACGAGACGCTGGATTTCCGACGTTCCTTCTCCGATCTCACAGATCTTGGCGTCCCGCATCATGCGCTCCACCGGATAGTCCTTGGTGTAGCCATACCCGCCATGGATTTGCACGGCCTTGGTCGTCGCCCGCATAGCGAGCTCGGAGCAGAATAACTTCGCCATCGCGGCTTCCTTCCCGAACGGCTTGCCGTTTTGCGCCAACCACGTTGCGTGAAACACGAGGTGCCGTCCAGCCTCGATCTCGGTAGCCATATCAGAAAGCTGGAACTGTATGCCCTGAAATTCTGCTATCGCCTTCCCGAACTGCTTTCTGACCGACGCATACTTGAGTGCCTCCTGGTACGCACCTTCAGCAATTCCGAGCGACAGCGCGCCAATCCCGATGCGTCCCGAGTCGAGCGTCTGCATGAAGTTGGTGAAACCCTCTCCCTCATTGCCGAGGAGGTTTTCCTCTGGCACTTCGACATCCTCAAAAACGAGTTCACGCGTATCGGATGATCTCCAGCCGAGCTTGTCCTCCTTCTTGCCAGACCGGAATCCCTTCATCGCAGGAAGCGAGTCGTCGTGACCGATTCCCAGCTCTGCAGCGGTCTCGAGATCGGTGGTGGGCTTTGTGAGGATGAAGGAGCTGATGCCCTTGGTGCCACGGCCCGGATTGGTCACCGCGGTAACAACAAAGATCTCGCCAACGCCGCCGTGCGTGATGAAAATCTTGGACCCATTGAGTATGTAGCGATCACCTCGCTTCTCCGCGCGCGTGCGCGTTCCGCCGGCATCGCTACCCGCACTCGGCTCAGTCAGACCAAAGCCGCCGAGGACCTTGCCGGCGGCGAGAATCGGAACGTAGCGTTTGCGTTGAGCGTCGTTGCCGAACTTGACTATCGGCGACGTGCCGAGCGTGGTATGGGCCGAGATGGTTATAGCGTGCGACGCATCGACCTTGGCCATCTCGTGAATCGCGATGATATACGATGTAAGATCGAGGCCCGCGCCGCCGAGCTCTTCAGCCCAGGGGACGCCGAGCAGACCCAGCTCGCCCATTCGCTTGACATTGTTCCAGAGGAACTTGCTATCCGCGTCGAGTTTAGGCGCGACTGGCGCAACATGATCGCGAGCGAATCCGCGTACGGTGTCGCGCACCGCGAGATTCTGTTCGGAGAAGTAAAACGAATCGTCCATATGTAGTTGTGGTTACGCTTGATCTTCTGCGAGCGCAGCTATGAACCGCGGCCCGAACCGCTCGGTCTTGACCGGGCCGATGCCGCGAAGGTCGCCGAACGCGGCGAGGGTTCGCGGACGGTGAACGGCTATCTGCCTGAGCGTCTTGTCGTCGAACACAATATAGGGTGGTACCTCGTGCTCTCGCGCAATTTCTCGCCTCAAAACGCGCAGACGGTCGAAAAGCTCGCGTGCGGCCGCCGGTAAGTCATCGGCGGCGTCGCGTGCGGCATCCGCCGTCGTCGAGAATGGTTTCGGCGCCGGGCTGGCACTGGAGCGAGCTGGCTTCCGAGTCCGTTTAGCTGGCTCCGCCTTAGCGGGGCGCGGTGCCGCAGTGCCCTGACAGTTGTCGCAGCCAGAACAGCTATTTCCAGCTGCAGGATCTCCGAAATATTTCAGAACGAATGCGCGCCTGCAACTCCTTGCATACGCGTACCTTTGAACTGCTTCGAGCTTCTCAAGCTCGGCTTCGCGCCGGCGATCCAGCGACGTCCAATCGACCTGGAAGCTCTCGAGGTCGCGGGTGGGCGAAGCCAATGTGATTCCGCCGCCAAGCCGTTGAGCAGTGATGAACTGTCGCCCTTCCAGCGCCTGAAGCGTGTCCTGGATCTCCGCCGGTGCGCCAAGCCCGGATGGAAGCGATGCGACATCGATAATCGCGCCGTCGCTCAAGCCAGCGCCGGCCGCTCGCCATAAAGCCCGGAGAACGCCGAGCGCTATGGCATCATCGTCGTTGGAAAGCTCGCGCTTGATTCGTTCCGATGTTGCCAGCAAGCGAACGCGCACGAGCGACGCGGATTCCTGCGCCTTGACAACTGCACCCGCTTGTTCGAGTACCCGAACAGCACTCTCGATATCGCGTGCGCTTGCCTTTCCCGGTACCGCACCTGCGAGCTCTTCGGGGGACTCTGCCACGGTCGCTGCGCGATCCGCACGTTTTTGCAGTGTTGCATAAACACGCGTGACGAGCTCTCGCTCAGGATACGAACCCTTGATGAAATACTCGTGTGTGAAACGGTCCTGAAACGCGTGCAAAAGGATCGCGTCGGATGGCAGCCCATCGCGGCCGGCTCGCCCTGCTTCTTGATAGTACGCCTCGAGCGTGCCGGGCATCGAGTGATGAACAACAGCGCGGACATTCGCCTTGTCGATTCCCATTCCGAACGCGTTCGTCGCTACGATCACCCGCACGCGTTCGGTCATGAACGCCTCCTGCACTTCGTGACGATTCTCGTCGTCCAGTCCGGCGTGATACGCGGCGGCAGATATTCCTTCGCGCTGAAGCATTGCTGCGATGCGCTCAACGGAGCGACGCGTCGCGGCATAAACGACGGTGAGTCCGGGACGGTCGCTCAGCACCTGTACGAGCAGCTCGTCCTTGCCAGCATCGTTACGAGCCGGTACAACGGAATAGCTCAGGTTGGTGCGATCGAAGCCCGTGATCACGACTTTTGGATCGCGCAGCGCGAGCTGGCGCGCGATGTCGCGCCTGACTGTCGGAGTCGCGGTCGCAGTCAGTGCGATTGTCGGTGGATCACCCAGCGCTTCGCGCACCGCCCGCATCCGCAAGTAGCTTGGGCGGAAATCGTGGCCCCACTGGCTTATGCAGTGAGCCTCGTCAATTGCGAGCAATGATACTCCGGCGCGGCGAAGCTGCTCCGCCGTGCTCCCCGCGTCAAAGCGCTCCGGCGCCATGTACAGCATCTTGATGTCGCCGCGCGCGGCCCGGGCCATGCGATCGGATACCTGTCCGTTTGTCAGCGTACTGTTGATGAACGCCGCGGCTATCCCCTTGGCCTCGAGCGCATCCACCTGATCCTTCATAAGAGAGATCAGGGGCGATACGACAACGGTGAGTCCTGGCAGCAGCAGCGCCGGCACCTGATAGCACAACGACTTGCCACCTCCGGTCGGAAGGATCACCAGCGTGTCGCGTCCCTGGAGCACGGATTCAACGGCGATCTCCTGGCCAGCACGAAAGGCGGGATAGCCGAACGCCGCACTCAGCGTCGCGCGGGCATCCTCGAGAGTTGGGGTTGTCATACTCGAATGATTCAACGGCGAAGTCAGGGCGAACACATCGATGCTACACGTATGCAATCGATCGTGCGCGTAGGTCGTCCGTCGATCAGACTGCCCGCGTGAAGTGTCCGCGGGTGAACGCCGGCCCAACGAGTGCCCTGACGGGCCCATATCGCGCATCCTCACCGCCAGCAAGCGAGTCGATCATCGTCCGATACCCGCGAACGATCTCGGCGACAGCGTCACCAGGGACGTTGAACACTACGTTGAACGAACGAATCCCCATCCCCCACAACCGCGGCACATACTCGGAGCCCTCTATTGGACGCGAGTGAAGCAGCCTGTTGCGGCAGGCGCTATCAGTCGCGACGGCAAAGGTGTAGCCGGCCGGATCCGTAAGCGACACGTTCGGGTGTTTCTGCACACAGAGATCGCGGCACGTCGTTGGCTCGCGGTCGAAGGCAGCCGACAGCACGCAGTGCTCGATCGTCATCCCTTCAGGACGCCCGTAAATCAGGACATCAAATCCCCGCCCATCCCATGGCGCTACCATAGCCCCAAGCTCGTCGGTCGTCAGCTCGATCGAAGGAACTATGCGGCGCACGGCGTGACTGAACAGGTGAGCCGCCGTATGCTGATTGAAACAGTTGACGGCGTAATCGGCCACCACGTCCCTGCCGGCTTGCGCGAGCTCGATCGCAAGTCCAATGTGGCCCGACACGATCGGGAAGTCGAGTGCAAGCCACTTGTCCACCACCTTGCGATCTTCCGGGCGCACAACGCTGGGCGTGCGAATCCGAAAGGTCACGCCCATCGCTTCAAGATCGGTCGCTAGCGCGCGGACACGCGCAACAGGCGGCGTTGGATGGCGGAGGAATGGATCGAGAACGACTTCAGTCGCGCCGGCTGCGGCTGCGGCACGCGCATCCGCGATATCATAGACCTGAGCCGTCAGCGTCGGCTGAGATGAAGAGGCAACGGCCGGTGTAACGGTCGGTACAACAACAGCCGCGATCGCAAGGGAAATCTGATCGGCACGCTCACCAATTCGCGATGCATGCTCCCACTGGGCGCGCTGCTCCAGATCTGCGATCGCGCTCTGTCGCATGTGATTGAGAACGCTCAGCGGAAGAAACTGCCCGGTCGCGAGTCCATTGGCGTCAACGTCACGAAGCACGAATTCAGTCTCGCCGAGCCGACCGAGCTGATCTCGAAGCTGAGCCACATCGAGTGCCCGCTTGGACGCTGGTGCGAGCGCCACTTCGCTTCTAACGACTACTTCTCCAAACGCAGACTTGAACAGGAGTTTGAGGGGCGATCCGGCGCTTCCAAACGCTGAAACATCGACGGGCTGTTTACGAGCAGGCGCTAGCTCGACTCTGGCAAAACTCTCACGGGCGCGCGCGAGAAGCGTAGCGTCGGAGCTACGAACAACGATAGCGCCAACGTGCGCACGCGCTCGCAACGTGAGAGCCTGCCGGAACTCTCCATTGACTTCGCGCAGCGTGCGCACAGCTGTCACGCTTGCGCCGGTCGTCTCGATGTCGCGCGTTCCCTCAAATGCAACGCCATCGCCAATTTGGATTCGTGCCGACACATCGACGATTACTTCGCGTCCAGTGACTTCCGCTACAGTACCGAGTACAACTCCCCGATTGTCTGGATGTTCGCGAGTTACGTAATCCCTTCCCGCTCGCCCGTGGTACATGCCGGGTGTGAATCCGCGGCTGAAAATCTGGACCAGATCCTGCACTTCTTCGGTCGCGGGCGGCGTGCGGTCACCTTCACCAACGCGGGTGAGGAAGTCGCGATAGCCCCGCGTTACAGTGGCTACGTATTCGGGCCGCTTCTTGCGACCCTCGATCTTGAGGCAGCCAACACCTGCGTCGGCAATGTCTGCCAGCGAGTCGTAAGCGCCGAGGTCTTTCGCAGAGATAAGGAAACCCGAGTCCAGCGTCTCGCCGGTGGCGGCGTCGTTAAGCGTGTAATCCTTGCGGCACGACTGGGCGCAGGAGCCGCGATTCGCGCTGCGCTCGGAGATCATCCCAGACATGTAGCACTGGCCGCTATACGCGATGCACAGCGCACCGTGTACGAACGATTCCAGCCCAAGGTCCGGTACCGCAGCGTGGATCGCACGAATGTCTTCGAGGCTGTTCTCTCTTGCCAGAACGACACGGTCGATACCCAGCTCGCGCATCAGCCGGGCGCCAGACTCGTCGTGCACCGTCATCTGGGTAGAGCCGTGTATCTCGAACCCGGGATATACACGATTGATCAGCGTGACGAGCCCAAGGTCCTGTACGATCGCCGCGTCGATGCCCCGATCTATCGCTTGGCCCAGAAACTCGAGCGCCTCCTGTAACTCGCCCGGCTTCACCAGCGTGTTCAGCGTGAGATAGATCCGGACCCCACGCGAATGTGCGAGCGCGCAGGCCGTCTCCAGCTCGTCGAGGGAGAGCTGAGCCCCTTCGTCACGAGCATTGAACTTCTCCGCGCCCAGATACACGGCGTCGGCACCGTTCGCGACTGCCGCCCGGACAGCGTCCAGGGAGCCAGCGGGCGAGAGGAGTTCGGGGATGTTTCGGGTGCGGCTCACCCTCGGAATCTAATTATGCTCTCGGGCGGATGAAACGGATGAGGAACGCAGCCAGGAGACAGGCCAGCGCCGCCCATCTGTACTCCTGCACGTCGGTACGTATGGACCAGCCAAACAGAGCAACAGCGCAGAGCGCCAGTCCAACCTTGAATGCGTCGATGCGTCTCATTTCGGATTGGTGAAACGGAGCACGCCATTGCGAAAATCTTCAGTCGTGCGCGCCGCCACGTTTGTGCGAGCGCCGGCCAAGACCCCTTCCCGAAAGTCCAGGCCGTCCAACTGGTAGAAAAGAGTCTTTGTGAGTGCCTGCGCACTGGCCGATGACTCGGCCACTTCGAGCGCGATCTTTTCGACCTGCGACATGAAGTCGTCACCGCGCAAAACCCTGCTCACGAGGCCGATTTCTAGCGCCTCGTCGGCCGAGATGCGCCGCCCGGTGGCGACGAGATCGTAGGCCCGCTTTTCTCCGACCGAACGCCGAAGCATTGTCATGACCATGGCGGGAACGAATCCGACGAGCACCTCGGGGTATCCGAATTGCGAGGCCTCATGTGCGAGTACGATGTCCGCGGCAGTTGCGAGTCCGGCACCGCCAGCGAGTGCTCTGCCGCGCACAGCGGCGATGACCGGCTTTGGCATCTCGCGCATCGCAATGAATACGCGACCAAGCGCTTCCGCGTCGGCGTAGTGTTCTTCAGGCTTTGCGTCGAGCATGCCGGCGAGCGCAGTAAGATCGGCGCCGGCGCAGAAATCCGCGCCGTCGGCGACAAGCAACACTACTCGCGTACCAGTGTGCTGCGCGCACGACGTAAAGGCCTGCAGCAGCTCGTGCGTCGTGTCGTGATCCAGCGCGTTACGCTTCTCCGGGCGCGCCAGCGTAATGCGCGCCAGAGGGCCGTCAGACTCGACGCGAATGCGGTTCATGCGGGTGGAAGTCCCAGTCTCTTCGCTTCGTCGTCAGGCACGTCCAGGACCATTCGGAGCAACGCGGTGGAGTACACCTTCCCCTGGGCGTCGGTCTTGAGCGACAGCGTGCCGCCACCACCGAGCGCACCGTGGAGAAGGAAGTTGAGCGCGTTGAGATTCGGAAGCTCGAAACGATCGACGTCACCGTTGATCATTCCCGCGAAGTGTTGCGTAACCCGAGCCTTGGTCAGCTCCCGATTGATGAGCGGAAACCATTCAGGGCGTATGGCGATCACTCCAACATTTGCGGTGTCGCCCTTGTCACCGGAGCGCGCGTGCGCAATATCGAGCAAGCGAACTTTCATCAGACCATCTCCACGTGAGTCTGCACAACTGTCTTGTCGATCAACGCTGGCCAGTAAGCTACTATTTCCTCGACCTTCGGGCGACCGCCGGCAAAACCAGTGACGCTTGGCGGCCCGTTCAACACGAGTGGCGCAATCTCGCGCGTGAAGCGCTCGACGGCGGCGCGATCGTCTGACCGAACACCAACTCGCAGCTGAACTTCGGGCGCATTGGCGCCTGAATCACCCGCGAGCTTACCGTGCGTCGCCGACACTCCCACGAACTCGGTGAGGATCTCGTCGAAGCTCAGCCCCAAGCGATCAAGACGCTCGCGCAGGATCCTATCAGCCAATTGCGCCTTCTCAAGCGCATCGGGCCACGAGTAAACCAGCGTACCGACCGCCTTGAAGCCGGCACGATACGCGATTGACACCTTGAGCTTGTCGGTCGGCGCTGCTCCCTTGATCCCGTACACGCGCACGCGATCCGGTCCCGCATCCTCAATACGAATGCTAGTAAAGTCGGCTATCACGTCCGGGGTGATGTACGCGTGCGGATCGCCCATCTCGTACACAAGCTGCTCCGACACCGTGTGCACCGAAACGCGACCACCGGTACCTGGATGCTTCGTTATTACAAAGCTGCCATCCTCGTAGGCGTCCGCAATCGGATATCCAACGTTGCCAAGATCGGGGATATTGCGCCAATCGTAAAGACAGTTTCCACCGGAACACTGCGCCCCGCACTCAATGATGTGACCCGCGACGATTCCAGCCGCCAGCCGGTCATAGTCAGTGTCAGACCATCCATACTCGAACCGGATCGGCGCCATGGTCAGCGCGGTATCCGTAGAGCGGCCGGTGATCACGACCTGTGCACCGCGCGTCAACGCCTCGACTATCGGCTTGGATCCGATGTACGCATTGGCGGAAAGCACCCGATCGCGAACTGTTTCAAGTGGCTCTCCCGTTTCCATGTGCGCGAGCACGTGGCCGGCGTCAACCAACTCGCTCAGTCGCGGTAACAGATCGTCGCCCGTTACTACGCCAATGCGAAGCGACTTGCCACGTTTCTTCGCGACGCCCTGAATCGCCGTGGCGCACGCGGGCGGATTCACGCCGCCAGCATTGGCAATCACGCGCACACCACGATCGGTCACTGCATCCAGTACCGAATCCATCGCACCGACAAAGTCGCGAGCGTACCCCATTGCGGGATCGCGCTCCTTCTGCTTCTGCAGAATCGACATCGTGACCTCGGCCAGATAGTCGAGCATCAGATAGTCGACAGGTCCATTCTCGACTTGTTGGCGAGGCGCGTCGAGCGAGTCGCCCCAGAATCCCTGTCCGCTTGCGACGCGGACTACACGTTCGGTCATTGAATGATCAGGCTGATAGCGGAGGAAGAACGAAGGGCCCAAGGTGCGGACCAGAATTGTTGAGCGAAGCGGTGAGCGCCGAGATCAGCACCGCACGTGTGTCTTCGGGATGAACTATCGCATCGACGTACCCACGCGCAGCCGCATAACGAGCGTCAAGCTGATGTTCGTAGTCGGCGCGCATCTCGTCTACCGCGGCTGATACTTCTTTTTTTACGTCAGCACCAGCCTTCTTTGCGGCGTCGATGGCGGGCCCGTGGACTGCCTGGATTGCTGCTTCTCCTTCCATGACGCCCATGCGACCTGTTGGCCATGTGAACACGAAATCGGGATCGAAGCCCTGGGCGGCCATCGAATAATATCCTGCGCCAGATGCGTGGTTCAACGTCAACACGATCTTCGGCACGCGGGTCGTTGCCATCGCCTCAACAAGTCGCGCGCCAGCACGGATGATTCCCTCGTGCTCCGCTTCAGGCCCAACCATGAAACCTGAAACGTCCTGGATGAAAAGAATCGGAATCCGCTGCCGGTCGCACCGGTCTATGAAGTACGCCATCTTCTCGGCGGACTCTGCGTAGATGATACCACCAAAGCGTGGCTTCTCACCCGCGCGGCCTTTGACGAGGCCCCGTTGATTGGCGATGACCGCGACTGGGATCCCGCCGATCCGTGCGTCACCGCAGATGATCTCCGCCGCCAGGCCGCCCTGGAATTCATCCAGCGCGCCATCGTCAACAATCAACTTCAGCAACGCGTGCATGTCATACGACATGCGATGATCCGCCGGCAGCAGATTGTAGATCGCCGCGTCGGTGCTGGGTAGCTTCTTCGGCGCAGCGACCAGCGGACGCGGCAGACGCGATATGAGCTCGCGGAGTTTCGCGATGCAGGACTCGTCGTCGTCAACCGCGTAATGTGCGACACCGCTGATGCGCGTGTGGGTGTCAGCACCGCCCAGTGTCTCGCTATCGATTACCTGACCCGTCGCGCCCTTAACAAGATTGGGGCCGCCCAATCCCATAAACGAGGTTCCCTTGACCATAAGGATTACATCTGAAAGCGCTGGAAGGTAGGCGCCCCCAGCGATGCACTGGCCCATGACCGCGGCGAACTGCGGAATGCGCAGATATCGGCGCATCACCGAGTTGTAGTAGAAGATGCGACTCGCTCCAAACTGACCCGGGAACACACCACCCTGATATGGCAGGTTTACGCCGGCGGAATCGACGAGGTACACAATTGGAATCGCGCAGCGCATCGCTATTTCCTGCGCGCGAAGAATCTTCTTGATCGTCTCGGGCCACCACGATCCGGCTTTGACCGTCGGATCGTTCGCGACAACCACGACTTCGCGCCCATCGACTACAGCTAGTCCCGTGACCACGCCGGCCGAAGGTGCCTGTCCATCATACTCGTCGTACGCCATGAGTAAGCCGATCTCGACAAAGCGGCTTCCTGGATCGCACAACAACGCGACGCGCTCGCGAGCTGACAGTTTGCCCTGCGAGTGAAGCTTATCAATCTTCCTGGCACCGCCGCCCTGCTCGAGTTTCTGCTCGAGCTCGCGCAGCTCGGCGTCGAGCGCATGAAGTCGTGACGTCACGCGGTCTGAGCTTCGCGTGCCTCGAACCAGTTGTGGATGTATTCCACAAGCTCGCTCGTCGGCGTTCCGGGGCCGAATAGGCGGCCGGTACCGCGAGCCTCCAGCGCATCCATGTCTTCTCTTGGGATTATTCCGCCGCCAGTTACGAGAATGTCCTCACGTCCGTCGTCACGCAGCAGATCCAGCACGCGCGGAATGAGCGTCATGTGCGCCCCGCTCAGAATGGACAGTCCGACAACGTCCACGTCTTCCTGGATCGCAGCTGTCGCGATCATCTCTGGAGTCTGATGAAGGCCCGTATAGATGACCTCCATCCCTGCGTCACGCAGCGCGGCAGCAACCACTTTCGCACCGCGGTCATGGCCATCCAGCCCCGGTTTGGCGACTAGCACTCGGATAGGGCGCATCTAGCTTGATTGCAAAGGTTAGAAGAACACTGGCTCGCGATACGCGCCGAACACTTCTTCCATGGCGGCGCGGATCTCATACAACGTGCAATACGCTCGGGCGCAATCCAGGATGAACGGCATCAGGTTCGCGTCGGTACGTGAAGCCTGGCGAAGCGCAGTGAGACGCGACTGCACCAGCGCGTCATCGCGCGATGCACGCATCGTGGCCATGCGCGCACGTTGATCGCGCTCGGCCTCAGCGCTGACCTTGAGTAGCGGAATGGTGAGCTCACCCTCCTCTGTGACAAACTCGTTCACCCCAACGATCGTCCGGCGATGCTGCTCGATCTCCCACTGTTGCCGCGACGACGATTCCGAGATCTGGCGTTGCAGCCAACCAGTCTCCAACCCGCGCACCACACCGCCGACCTCAGCGATCTTCTCGAAGAGCGCTTCCGCCTCCGCCTCCAACTTGTCAGTCAACGCCTCTACATAGTAAGAGCCGCCTAACGGATCGGCGACGTTCGGAACGCCGGTCTCAAACGCGAGAACTTGCTGTGTGCGAAGCGCAACCTGAACGGCCTGCTCGGTCGGCAACGCCAAGGTCTCGTCCATTGAATTGGTGTGGAGCGACTGGGTCCCGCCGAGTACCGCGGCCATCGCCTGATAGGCAACGCGCACAACGTTGTTCATCGGCTGCTGCGCGGTGAGCGTCACTCCGGCGGTCTGGGAATGGAATCTCATGATCCATGAGCGCGGGTCCTTCGCACCGAACCGGACCTTCAGATGTCGCGCCCAAATGCGCCGTGCCGCCCGCAACTTTGCAATCTCCTCGAAGAAATCGTTGTGGATGTCCCAGAAGAACGAAAGACGCGGTGCGAATTCATCCACGTCCAGCCCGCGAGCGAGGCCGCGCTCCACGTAGGTGAAACCGTCGGCCAATGTGAACGCAAGCTCCTGAGCAGCAGTTGCACCGGCCTCGCGAATGTGGTAACCCGATATCGAAATCGTATTCCACAAAGGAATGTGCTCTGCGGACCACTCGAAGTTGTCAACGATCAAGCGCAGCGCGGGCTCGATGGGATACACCCACGCGTGCTGCGCCATGTACTCCTTCAGAATGTCGTTCTGAATCGTCCCTCGAAGCTGCTTGACGTCCACGCCCTGCTTCTCCGCCGCCGCGACATAGAACGCGAACAGAATCACGGCCGGCCCGTTGATCGTCATCGACGTCGAGACCTTGTCGAGTGGAATTCCCTCGAAGAGCGTCTCCATGTCCGCCAGGCTCGAGATGGCGACGCCGCACTTGCCAACCTCACCTTCGGAGCGCGGATGATCCGAATCGTAGCCCATCAATGTCGGAAAATCGAAAGCGACCGAGAGACCGGTCTGACCGTGCGACAGCAGGTACTTGTAGCGGGCGTTGGTCTCGGGGGCGGTTCCGAATCCGGCAAACTGGCGCATTGTCCACAGCTTGCCCCGATAGCCGCTCGGATGAATACCGCGCGTGAAGGGGAAATCGCCCGGTAGCTCTATCGCGGAGCCGTCGTCTGCAACGTCGAGAGCGGTATATACCGGCTCAACCACATCGCCCGAGTTCGCGAACAACGCATTGCGTTTTTTGGCCGCGTCGAAACGGGCGCGCCACTGCGCGACTTCCTCGCGCAACCGATCGAGCTCCAACATCTCCGCCGTTGTCATGCTTCGACTCCAGTCAACAATGGACCGCTCCGCTTCAGCAACTCATCGGCGACGCTGAATGGCGTGGCCTCCCCTGATTCCAGCCGGTCAAGCTGTGCTTCCAACCAGGCGACCGTTTCCCGATTGCCCCACAGGCGAGCGGAAACACGCTCGGAAACCACTTCGGTCACCTGGTTTCTGAGCCGGCGTCGCCGCCTGCCCTGAAGGCCACCCGATGCTTCAAGATAACGAAAGTGGCGGTCCACGGCCGACAAGAGAATGTCTATTCCCGCACCCTTGGATGCGATAGTTCCCAGCACCGGCGGAGTCCACTGCTCCGGATCGTCGGTCCTGGCGGCCTCGCGCGCGATCCGGATTGGGTTGAACGTTTTGAGCGACACGCCGTGGTGCGCTGGAATGTTGGCTGACGTGGCGCCGCGTCTCAGCCCAAGCATCAGCTCGATGTCATTGCGCAGCCGGTCGGCGCCCGGACGATCACCCTTGTTGACGACGAAGATATCCGCGATCTCCATCACCCCCGCCTTGAGAGTCTGGATCGAATCGCCTGACTCCGGAACCAACACCACAACCGTGGTATCAGCCGTTCGCGCAACGTCGAGCTCAGTCTGTCCCACACCTACGGTCTCGATAATGATCCGATCGAATCCAAATGCATCGAGCACGTCCGCGACTTCCGCAGTGCGTGCTGAAAGGCCGCCAAGAGATCCGCGTGTCGCCATCGAGCGGATGTAAACGCCGGGATCGAGCGCCACCGATTCCATCCGTACTCGATCACCGAGCAACGCGCCACCGGTGAACGGCGACGTAGGATCCACTGCAATCACGCCCACGCGACAGCCATCGCGTCGCAGCGATTGGACAATCAGGTTGGTGACGGTGCTCTTTCCAGCGCCGGGCGGACCGGTAATGCCCAGTCGGCGCGCACGTCCGATGTTGGGATGCAACCGCGTCATGAGTTGGTCGTATCCGGCGCGATGATTCTCAACGATGCTCACAGCTCGCGCCAGCGCAGCAGTTTTGCCAGCTTCGAAATCCAGGATCAACGCGTCAAGCGATTGCGGCAACTATCGCCTCCTGTCGGCGCCACATATCGCCGTCCATTCTGCCCGCCCCCTCCTCGTGGGTATAACCGAGCACATGCAACGTTCCGTGAACAATGAGGCGCACCAGTTCGGTACGCACACCAATCCCCTGCTCGCGCGCGTTGTCGCGCGCCACTCCAGGCGCGATGTAGATGTCGCCAATTATCGCGCGCTGCTGCGACTGAAGTTGTGCGCCACCAAGTTCAAATGTTATGACATCGGTCGCCCCGCGATGGCCGAGGAATTCCCTGTTCAGTCGAGCCATTCGCGAATTGCGGACGAAAGCAACCGAGATCAGCGCATCGCCAACTCGTTCACGTCTGCATACCACACGAACAATTTCTCGCACCCGGTCCTCTGACAACGCAATGCGCATGTCATCGCGTGATACATCAACCGCGACGCTCACGCGCTCGCGCGCGAATCACTGCTCGGCGCGATGGTCAATGGGCGAGTTGGCGAAGGATACTCGATGCGGCCGTGGTACATGCCCGTGAGGATTCTCACGAACTGCTCACGAACCACAGTGAGCTGCCGGAGCGTGATCGGCGCGTCCGCAAGCTGCCCGTCGCCGATGCGGGCTGCAATCGTGACCTCCACCGCCGCGCGGATCGCTGGTGGAGTTGGGTCCCCGAGCGAACGTACGGTCGCCTCGGCCGCATCCGCCAGCATGCAGATCGCGGTCTCAGCACTCTGTGGTATGGGGCCAGGATATGCGTACTCTGCCGCGTTAACCGAGTCGTCTCGCTCGCGCGCCTTGGCGAGAAAGTATGCAATCGGGAGCGTCCCGTGATGCTCGGCTATAAAAGCGCGGATCGGACGCGGAACACCGTTCTCCTTGGCGAGCTCGACTCCGTCTCGTACGTGCGAGCGAATGATCGATGCACTCGTCGAGGGCTTGAGCTTGTCGTGTGGATTGCGACCGCGCGGCTGGTTTTCCACGAAATGCTGAGGCTTGCGGAGCTTGCCTATGTCGTGGTAGTAAGAACCAACCCGCCCGAGCAGGCCGTCTGCGCCAATGGCGTTGCATGCGGCCTCGGTCAGGTTCGCCATCGCGATTGTGTGCGCATATGTTCCAGGTGCCTCAAGGCTCAGTCGCCGGAGGAGGGGCTTGTTCAGGTCCGCCCAGCCAAGCCAGCGGAGGTGATCCGGAATCCGGCGCCATCGCTCCGCGCGGTACACCAGAAGCGACCCGACCGCGACAAAAAAAGCGCTGGCTAGCTCGCCGGTGCGACCAGGCACAAGAACAGCAACCGCAATCGCGATTGCAAACGTCACCCGCGGATCCAGGATGATGCGCGCAATAACCGCCGCGATCTCGAGCGCTACATCGAGCCGTGGTACGAACGAAGTTCTTTCTGCTTCCGCGCTTTCGCGTTTGGCCCTGTCCGGAGGCTCGGCTTCCTCAGCCGCATCGCGTTCCGACAGCCGTCGCCAGAGATTCATCGTGTCACCCGGTGGTGTCGTCGGCGTATGCCTTGATGATATCCCGCACCAGTCGGTGACGTACGACGTCCGCATCTGTGAAGTAGAAGAACGCAATTCCCTCGATACCGGCGAGCACGCGCTCCACCTGCACGAGACCCGAGTCTTCGCGCCGCGGTAGATCGATCTGCGTCTTGTCTCCGGTAATTACTACACGCGAGTTCACGCCAAGTCGAGTGAGGAACATCTTCATCTGGGCGCTCGTCGCATTCTGCGCCTCGTCCAGAATGACGAATGCATCGGCCAATGTGCGACCACGCATGTACGCCAGCGGAGCAATCTCGATCGTACGGGTCTCTAGTGCCTTCTGCACTCGCTCCGGCGGCATCATGTCTTCCAGAGCGTCGTACAGCGGGCGCAGGTACGGATCTACCTTTGCCTGCATGTCTCCAGGAAGGAAGCCGAGGCTCTCTCCGGCTTCAACAGCGGGACGCGCCAGCACGATGCGGCGCACGCGTTTGCGCGATAGTGCATCGACAGCCGCGGCAACGGCGAGATACGTCTTGCCAGTACCCGCTGGTCCAATTCCGATTACGACGTCGTTTTCGGTAATTTGTTTCAGGTATTCTGCCTGCCCGCTCGTCTTGGGCTGGATGACCTTTCGCATGCCGGGTAATACGATTCGTCCGTCAGACGGAGATCCGTCAGGACGAACGCCGTCCAAGCTCATGCGAAGGACGTCATCCGCGGTCAGCGGCAACTGGCGCTTGGCAGTGTCTATCATTCGCTGCGCGACCGGCTGGGCGCGCTCCACTTCTTCGCGCGAGCCCGAGATCGTCATGGTATCGCCGCGGAGCGCGACACGCGCTCCAGTCTGGCGCATAAGCTCGGTGATATTCTCGTCGTTCACGCCCGCCAGCGTCAGCATGTCGGCGCCTTCGGTCGAGATTCTCTGAACTGTGGTGTCGTCTGAGACGGTCAAGCTGATACGGGTTTGAGATGAAGCGCGGTGAGCTCGTCGGCGGGGATCGTCGTCGGTGCCCCTTCGAATAATGCCCGCGCCGCTGTCGTTTTCGGAAACGCAATTACATCACGCAAGCTGGGGGCACCGGCGAGGAGCATCGCGATTCTGTCGAAGCCAAGCGCGATTCCACCGTGCGGTGGCGCACCAGCGGAGAGGGCCTCGAGCAGAAAGCCGAAGCGGGCCTCTGCGGTTGCAGTGTCCACACCCAACAGCGATAGAACGCGACGTTGCAGAGCCGGATCGCCAATGCGAATGCTTCCTCCGCCAAGCTCGGTGCCATTCAGGACCACGTCGTACGCGAGAGCGCGCACCCGGCCCGGATCGGTCTCGAGCAGGTTAAAATCGTCCGGATTCGGCGCGGTGAAAGGATGGTGCATCGCATCCAGCCGGCCGGATTCTGGATCGACCGCGAACATGGGGAAATCTGTAACCCACAGCAATTCGTTCGCACCCTCCGGTACCAGCGACAGCCGACGCGCGGCGTCCTGGCGCGTGCGATCCAGCGCCGCATTTGAGATGTGATCGGGTCCGGCAACGAGAAGCATAAGGTCACCGTCGGCCAACTTCAGCGCAGCACGTCCTTCGTCGGAGAGACTCTTTGTCGCGGCCCCGTCAACAACTCCGTTCACGCATTTGACGCGAATGAGTCCAGCCGCGCCAGCGCTCTTGGCGACCAGCTCAATCTCGTCCACCTGCTTGCGCGACAGCACGGCGCCGCCGGGAATCACCACCCCACGCACACGACCGCCCGCCGAGATGGCTGAGAGCGCGATACCGAACTCGGACTTCGCGAATATGCTGGTAACATCCCGAATCTTCAGCCCGTAGCGCAGGTCCGGGCGATCACAGCCATAAAGCTCCATCGCATCCGCGTAGGTCATGCGCGGAAATGGCGTCGCAACCGTAACACCTGCGACAGCGAACAAGGTCCGGAGCATCCCTTCCGTCAGTGCGTAGATGTCTTCCGGCTGGATAAACGATGCCTCGATATCGATCTGCGTGAACTCGGGTTGGCGATCCGCGCGAAGATCCTCATCTCGAAAGCAGCGCGCGATCTGGAAGTAGCGGTCCATTCCAGAGATCATGAGCAGTTGTTTGTATAACTGCGGGGACTGCGGCAGCGCGTAGAATTCCGAAGGATGCACGCGGCTCGGCACCAAGTAATCTCGTGCGCCTTCGGGCGTCGGCTTGGTGAGGATCGGCGTCTCCACCTCGAGGAAGCCGCGTGCATCCAGGTATTTGCGCGTAGCCTGCAACAACCGATGCCGGAGAATCAGGTTCGCTTGGAGCGGCGCTCGGCGCAGGTCCAGGTAGCGATAGCGCAGACGAATCTCCTCTGCCGGAAGGTTGGATCCCTTCGACACTACCGGCATTGCGACAGATTCCGCGGGCCCGACCACGGTGATCGAAGTTGCGCGTACTTCGATTGCGCCGGTCGCCATGTCGGGATTCGCCATGTTGGCGGGCCGCAGCGCGACTGTCCCCTCAACGCGAACCACACTCTCCAACGAGGCCGCAGACGCAGCTTCGATCACCGCCGGCGGAGTGAAATCAGGGTTGAACGACACCTGCACAGCCCCGGCACGATCGCGAAGATTCAGAAACGCCATCCCACCGAGGTTGCGCGAGCTCTCGATCCATCCGCCCAGCTTGACTGAAGATCCCACGTCCTCGGCGCGAAGGGCGCCGCAAAGAGTGGTTCGCTCGGTCGTTGCGGGAAATTCCGGGGCGCTCACGCGGCGGGGGAAGGTCGCGTCGCGACCAGAAAGCCGTCATTCCCGCGAACGCGGGAATCCATAGAATGTCGTCGCATGTAGATCGGTTAAATTTATGTCTGGCAATGGTTTATGGTAGGCCTCTCAGGCCGCCGGTCGTCGCTTCGAACATGCACAAAACCAATCTCCTGAATCTCACGCCGGAGCACGCACACGCGACGCTCGAGGCCTTCTTTCGCGATCGCGGCGAGCCCATCTACCGCGCCGGCCAGGTTTCGCGCAGGTTATGGCAGGCTCCAGTCAGATCGTTCACCGAGATCTCAGAGCTCCCAATCGCACTCCGAGATGCTCTCGAACAGTCGTTCGAGCTCCCCTCTCTAGAGATCGCGACCCAGCAACTATCTGCCGATGGAACGCGGAAGTTCCTGTTCCGCCTCGCAGACGGGGAGGCTATTGAAACCGTATCGATCCCCGACGCTGACCGGATGACGTTGTGCATCTCATCCCAAGCCGGCTGCGCGCTGCAGTGCGCGTTCTGCGCGACCGGTAAAATGGGCTTCACGCGCAATCTCGAGCCACACGAGATCGCGTGTCAGGTTCGCGAGCTTGCGTTGCTCGACCCCGCTGTGATGGCGACGAACATTGTGTTCATGGGCATGGGTGAGCCGCTGATGAATTGGCGCGCTGTAGATACCGCGCTCACGATTCTCAACGATCCCAACGGATTGGGGATCGGCGCGCGCCACATAACCGTGTCCACGGTGGGAATACTTCCGGGAATCATCGCATTGGGCGGCCGCGCCGAGCAGTTCCGTCTCGCCATATCGGTTCATGCGCCCACCGACGAGTTGCGTCGTGGACTCATGCCGATCAACACCAAGTATCCGCTGTCGGATGTGATCGAAGCGGCGAAGAGCTTTGACCGACGGGTCACTTTCGAATACGTGATGCTGGGCGGAATCAACGACCGGCCCGAGGATTCACGGGAGCTGGGCCGGCTGGCGCAGGAATGCAAGGCATTTGTGAATCTGATCCCGCTTCACCCCGGTGGCGCCGGCGACTTTACGCCGACCACGGCCGACGGGATTCGCCGATTCGCCGCCTCGTTGCGCCGAGCGGGGATCAGTGTCGCGATTCGCAAGAGCCGCGGCAAGGACATCGCCGCAGCGTGCGGACAGTTACGGGTGGAACGTCATCGGCGGCGCCGTCCAGTCGCTGCCGAGCACGACAGTGGCATCGAGGTAGCGTGACGTGTCGGGTCGCGCCACCGACTTACCCCCGATCACCTTAGCAATCAACTGAGCCCACTCAGGATGGTGAGAGCGATCCAGGACAACAGTCTGCGTCTGCGTTCGACCAGTCGTACCCATCGCTACCACATCATAGCCCCGGCCGCGCAGCAGTAGCGTGGCGCGCCGTGCTGCGCCGTGATTTTTACTCGCGTTGAGTACCTCGACCTTGATTCGAACGCCCGCCGGCGCGTGACCAACAGTCGTGTCTATTGCCACTGCCGACGATGCCGTCCCCGCACTTGTCTTCCCGTCGCGCTTGGTGCAACTGGCGAGCAAAGCGGGAAGCGCGATCCAGTGCGCCACGACCAGGATGAGCGATCCCCGCGACATTACTGAAGACTATTCCAGAGCGCGACCGTTTCCGGGAAGATGTGATTCCCTTCGCGGACGGTCCATTCAAGCCGCATGCGCACGACTTGCCGAAACACTGTATCGAAAGACGTCGGAACCTGCAGCGACAAAAAGTAGCGGTCCTGCTTCATGAACTTGCGACCGGGTTCCAGAAAGTCCGCCATGAACAGCGCGCGACCGACAATGCCCCATCGCTCGTTGCCAACGGTGTGGTACCGGACGGCATCCAGTAGCTCTGTGCGGCGTTCGCCGTTCTTCTCCAGCATTCGAGCAGCCGCCGGGCCGTGCAGAAGCCCGAACGGGCTTTCGGCGTCACCGGTGATCTCACGTAGCTCCGCTTCGCTTGCGTCGCGCAGAGCGTCGTGCAGCACACCTGCGTCTACGAATGCTCGCGCTTCGGCGGGTGGCAGCCGCATTGCCGCAGCCCAGGCATTGAGGAGCGCCGTAACTCGCTGAATGTGTTCAGCGCGCTTGCTGCTCACGCGTGCCCATTCCGGAAGGTCGAGCGTAGGACTTTGCATTATCAGAGTAGGATGTTGTCTATCAAGCGAGTGCCACCGATCCGTATCGCCGCTACGATCGCATCGCCGCTACTGGCGGCCGACGGCCTTTCAAAGTCGGATTCTCGAACCAGGCCAAAGTAATCAACATCCAGAGCGCCGTCTTGCGCGAGAACTGTGCGGCCCGTCGCTTCGATTTGGGACGGAAAAGTCACGCCGGCGTCGAATGCGGCCTTGGCGGCGACGAGCGCCGCGCGTATCCGCGTCGCACGCCGGCGCGATTGCTCGTCTAGATATCGGTTCCGGCTCGAGAGCGCCAACCCGTCGCGCTCTCTAACGGTGTCCACAGGTAGAATGTCAATCGGAAAATTGAGATCAGCGACCATCGCGCGAATCAGAGCCAACTGCTGCAGGTCCTTGCGCCCAAATATTGCCACGTCTGGCCGCACGATATTGAACAGCTTCGCCACTACGGTAAGCACGCCGCCGAAGTGACCCGGGCGGACGGCGCCTTCGAATGCTTGCGCGAATGCGGGCGGTGTCACCGTCGTCCGTGATCCGTCGGCATACATCTCACCAGGCGACGGTGCGAAGAGTATGGATGCTCCGTTTTCCGCGAGCTTGGCTGCATCGCTCTCCAATGTGCGAGGATACCGCGCGTAGTCCTCGCTTGGCCCGAATTGAAGTGGATTCACAAAAATGCTTACCACTACGATGTCCGCAACCTTACTCGCCGCCGCAACCAGCGCGAGGTGGCCATCGTGAAGTGCACCCATAGTTGGAATCAGCGCAATGCGCGCACCCTGCGGCTTGAGATCAGCTAGGCGCGCACGAAGCTCCGTAATTCCAGTTTCGGTGACCATCGCGAAGGCCTAGAAACTCTGGTCGGCCGACGGATAGCGATGTTGCTTCACGTCATCGCTGAAAGCGCGCACTGCATCACGAACTGTGTCCGACAGGTTGGCGTAGCGCTTGAGATAGCGAGGTGCGAAGCTCTCGTTAAGCCCGAGCAGATCCGGAAGCACTAGCACCTGTCCATCGCACTTTGCTCCCGCACCGATACCGA
The DNA here is from genome assembly GCA_041691775.1 of Gemmatimonadota bacterium. Lineage (GTDB taxonomy): Bacteria > Gemmatimonadota > Gemmatimonadetes > Gemmatimonadales > Gemmatimonadaceae > Fen-1247. Next base: position 75,015 of record JBEPUB010000001.1, on the reverse strand, counting down.
TGGTAGGGATGTTGACGCCACTGGTGATTCGCTCGGCGACTGCTGCAGGCATGAGCTCGAGTACCACCGCGAATGCTCCCGCGTCTTCGAGCCGCTTGGCCTCTGTAATAAGCCGCTCAGCTTCAGCGGTTTCCCTGCCCTGCACGCGAACACCGATCACATTCACCGACTGTGGCGTGAACCCCAGATGTCCCATGACGGGGATTCCAATCTCGACCATGCGCGCCACCGTGGCGGCGATACGCTCGCTTCCGCCCTCGACCTTCACTGCCTGCGCGCCAGTCTCAACCATTAGTCGGCCAGCGTTTTCCAGGGCGCGCCCTACGTCTATCTGATACGTGAGGAATGGCATGTCCACAGTCACGAGTGCGCGCGCCACGCCGCGACAAACCGCAGCCCCATGATAAATCATGTTATCGAGCGTCACCGCCAACGTTGACTTCAGGCCGGCGACAACGTTGCCCGCCGAGTCACCAACGAGCACGATATCCACGCCCGCCTGATCCACGAGGCGTGCGAACAGGACATCGTACGCTGTGACGACAACGATCGGCTCCTTTCCCTTACGGTCCCGGATATCGCGAACTGTTACGGGACGGGGCGTCTGCGCGCTGCTCAAATCATTACCTCTTCGAGCTCGGCGAGCTCGCGCTGCCAGAACTCACGGTTGTCGATCTCACCGTGCGGGACCTGAAGCTCCGGGGAATTCCAGGTCGTGCGCGCGTATTTGACGATGTCCAAATCTATAGTACGTGGCCCCCATCGAGTGGAGCGAACTCGCCCGCCTTCCGCCTCAGCAGCGTGAAGCACGGCCAGAAGTTCCGGAGGGGTAAGCGAGGTACGGATCGCCACCATCTGATTGAGGAAGGCGCCCTGCGCTACTGGCCCAATGGGTTGCGTCTCTTCCACGCTCGTTTCAGCGATGAAATGCGCATCCGGGATATCTGCAATGCGCCGCAACGCATCCCTCAGATGCTGCTGCCTGTCTCCAAGGTTGGAACCCAGCGCAATGAAAGCGATGTCATCCATTTCGCCCGCGCGTTATCGAGACTTCAGCGAATTCCACCGGACCGGGCAGCGGCACATGCGGCTTGCGCACCGACACCGTCGCGGTAACTACCCCCGACACGAGGAGCGCTGCCGCCGCTACGCGCTCTGCTGCTTCTTCGAGATATGCAATGTGACGTGCGCTCATGACGCCGGCCACCGCTGCGTATAGCGCCACGTAGTCAACCACGTGTGGTGGACGCACGCTGTCCTCAACGGTTATCGCGAGATCCACTTCGACCGGCTGCGGTATCTGCGTTTCATGTGGGAGCACACCCACGCGAGTGTGAAAGCGCATTCCCTTTAGCGAAACAGTGTCAGCCATGTTCAACCCGCATCGTCGATTCCTGCGCGGAGCGATCTCGCTAGCGCGACGGCTGCGCCGACGCTTTCACCGGCTGCTTGCACAATAGCGCTTCCCACAACCACGCCATCGGAGATTGCAGCCACCGCCGCCGCCTGGCGCGCATCCGTAACGCCGAATCCAACGCAGATGGGGAGTGAAGTTACCGACCGTAGACGATCAACCGTAGCACCAAGCTGCGGCGCGACCTCGTGTTGCATACCTGTGACGCCGAGTCTGCTGATGAGGTACACAAAGCCGCTTCCGTTGCTCGCGATGAGACTCATCCGCTCGACTGGTGTGGTTGGCGCGACGAGGCGAATAAACGCGAGTGGGCTCGCGGCGAATCGTGCCTCGAGCGGCGGATCGGCGCCCACGGGCAGATCTGTTATCAAGACTCCGTCGCAGCCGGATTTCTCGATCTGTTCCAGAACACTCGGGCCGGCGGCAAGAAAGGGATTCAGGTAGCCAAACAGCACCACCGGAATCCCTAAAGCTGCTTCGGCAACCAGATCCAGTACACCTGTGAACGTCATACCGGCATCTAGCGCGGTCTGTGAGCTCGCCTGAATGACAGGGCCATCCGCCAACGGGTCGGAGAATGGAACCCCGACTTCGATCACATCGGCGCCTGCGTCCTCCAGACCGCGCAATAGCTCGATCGACCTGACGCGGTCGGGATGCCCCGCCGTCGCGTAGCAAACGAGTGCCTTGCGCCCGTTTGCACGCAGTCGCGCAAAACGCCCGTCAATTCTATTAGACGACGTAGTCACTGACTCTGATACCATACCTGTCTGGGTCCGCTGTCTTGATGATTGTGCGCGCGAATTGGCCATCTGCGACGGTCGCCGCAAGATCTGTTTCGAGCGGTGGTTGCAGCAGATTGCCACGTCCGTCGCTCACGATGACCACCCGCGGACGCGATAACATTTCCGGATTGGAATTTGCCGAGATTACCACAGCAAGCTCAAAGGTATCCAGCACCACAAGCGTGCCGGAAGGGTAGATGCCCAGCAACGTGATGAACGCCTTGACGACCACCGGATCGAGGCCACGCCGCGGATTGTCGCGCATCTCCTGCAACACCGCCGATGGCGGATACGGCTTTGTCTGATACGATCGCCGACTCGTTGCGGCGTCATATGCGTCGGCGACGGCCACGATCCTGCTCGTCATCGACAGCGCGCGCGGTCGGATCACTCGCGGGTACCCGCTCAAGTCGCCCCGCATGTGATGCTCGTGCGCAACGATCATCGCTCTGTACGGCAGCTCCTGCTGTCCGCGCAGCTGGAACAGAGTCAGCATCCCCAGCCACGGGTGAGCCGTTATGCGCCGCCAGTCATCCTCGTCGAGAGCTGTGCTCTTCTGAAGCAAGTCCGTTGGGACGCGCGACTTTCCGATGTCGTGCATGAGGGCACCGACGCCAAGCTCGTACAACTGCAGCTTGGTCATCCCGATGCGCTTTCCCAGCGCAACGGCAAAGATGCAGACATTCACAGAGTGGGTGTACGTGTATTCATCGTACTCGCGCAGCGTGGTGAGGCCAATTAGCGACGCCTCCTCGGTGAGCACCTCGTCCACTATAGTCTGCACCGCGCGCTTGATCTTGCGTGCGCTCGGCACGCGACCCATCCTGACTGAATTGATTACGTCTTTGGTCAGTGCAACCGACTGGGCGTAGGTGCGCCGAGCGGCAGCTTTCGTCTGTTCCCGTTCTTCAACGTCAGCCTCCGCATCCACGTCGGCCGCTGTCTCGAACACGTCGACTCCGGCCGCGTGAAGACGCTGAGCAAGCTCCTCTGCGTCGCCGTCGCCCTTGGCGCCAACGGTGGCGAGCAGCGTGAGCAACGAGAACCATTCGCGTGGCGTCGCCTCGCGAAGCATTCTGAGCGAGCCGACGCCCGCAGCACGGAATAGCTCAAGAATGCGGCCGAAACTTGCGTAATTGCTGAGATCCAGGCGTAACCGGGTGCCGTTGACGAAGATGAACTCGCCGTGCACTCGCAACTCCAGGTCGGAGTCAACGCTTCGGCTTTCCGAGGCCGCGGAAGCGAGTTCGGCAAGCGACTTCTGCACCGCCTGGTGTTCGGGCGGGTACAACTTGATGGAACGCGTGGCCGCGTGAATCGCGACGATAAGCGCCCGCCCGGCACGGCGTGTATTCGCCGTCTCCTGGCGCTCTCCATCGTCTGCGCCAATAGTGCTCACGCGCCGCCCCTCAACGCACGCGTCGCCGCACTCCGAACCACTATCTCCTTATCTGCAGCCGCCTTGCGGACGATATCCAGTGCGCGTTCAGTGCCCAGTTTGCCAAGCGCCATCGCTGCGCTCGCGCGCGTAATCGGATCTTCCTTTCGCGCCAGCAGCCCGCGCGGGACCAGAATGCTCTCGAGCAAAGGCACCGAAGAATCACCACCGAGTACGGCATACGCCTCGAAGAACGTCGTCTTTTCAGCTGACGATCCGTCGTGGAGTAGCCGTTCCTTGATGGCGCGCTCCAGCCGTGGAAGTATCAGTCGATACTGGCGCTCGGCACATGCCCTCACCACAGTGAGGCGGATATCGCGATCCACGTCTTCGAGGCCGCGCTCGAGTACCTGCATTGCACCCGGCGAACCGATCTGCGCGAGCGCGCCCACAGCAGCGGCACGGCTGGTATCGGAAGTCGACTCGAGCGCGCGTGCCAACGCGGCTACTGCCACCGGTGACTTGAGATCGCCGGCGCGACGCATCGCTTCAAGCGACACTGCCTCGTCATCGGCGCCGATAAGTGCCATCAAGTCAACGGTATTCGCGCTCGCCAGGCGCGTAACCGCATCCTCTAACAGAGCGCGCAGCTCGCCGTTGCGCGATCGGACGAGGTGCGCGACCAGCGGTTGTAGCGCAGCTGGCTTCAACTGCGTGAAGAGCAACACGAGATCCTGCTGCGGCGGCTTGAGCGGCGTGTCTTCCAGTACGTCCAGGAGTTGGTTGAGTGTTGCCGGATCACTTATCCTGTTGACAAGCTCGCCCAACCGCACGCGGTGCGAGGGCAGCAAGCCGTCCGCCCGCGATGTCGCCATGCCGCACTCACGAATGAGGAATGCGGTGGTTCGGAACTGCAGGCCGGACAGTAGAACCAGCATGAAGTTCTCGAGAATTCCGCAGATCTCTTCGCGTACTGTCGGATCATTCTGTGATTCGAACGTGTCGAGCAACGCCGCCGCCACGGATGCACGAAGGTCGCCGGAAAAATCCTCCCGAACCGACTGGTGCAGATACGCAATCTCCCGCTCTTCCAGAAAGTAAAGAGTCGAATCGAAATCCCCGATGCGCGCAAATTGAGATTTGCTAGCTCCGTACGTACCCACGTCGCCCTCGCCGTCAGCAGGTGCGTCCACCACTCCAGCGGGAGCGCCACCCCGCAATAGCTCCGCACCCGGAGCTGCGTATCCATCACCGCCAGCCTCTTCATAAGTGTATGATAGCAACTCGAAGTCACACTCCCAGAACAGCGTAACGAGATCGTCATCGCCGCTGGTCTGCGCGCGAACCACCTGGAGCGCAGCAAGAAATCGCGGAAGTTCCGTCGCTTCGAATCCCTTGCGAACTTCGAACGAACGGATGCCGTCCTTGTAGAACAGCCACGGCAGGCTCTCGCCACCGCGATCGGTTTCGGAAAACACGGGAACGTCTTCGTGCAGGAACTCCGTTTCGGTAACGCCCATCTCGACGTGGTCGACCTGCGTCCACAAAGTCACAAATGCCGCACGCGCGGTGTCGAGCGCGCGGATGTGCATCGGGTTGTTCGGGAGATATAACTGAAACGACCGCACGGCACGCGCAAGCGCCTTGAGCGTTTCCGAAATGACAGGATCCAACGGATCACCCACCCGCGCAACACCGAGGGGCGGTGTCGGAGAGAGTGGCATCAGTGCGTTCGTGCCTGCATCGCTCGCACCTGCGCAACGTCCTTGTCACCGCGACCGCTGACGCACAACAGGACGGTCGCGTCGCTGGACCACTTCCCTGCGGTTCCGAGCAACCATGCAACGGCATGCGACGTCTCCAATGCCGGGATCACGCCTTCCAGCCGACTGAGCACACCGAACGCATCCAGCGCTTCGGTGTCTGTCACTGCGACGTATTCGGCGCGCCCGCTGTCATGCAGGAACGAATGCTCGGGGCCGACGCCGGGATAGTCCAGGCCGGCAGAAATCGAGTGCGCCGGATGCACCTGGCCATTTTCGTCCTGCAACAGGTAGCTGAACGCACCGTGCAACACCCCGGGCCGTCCTCGCGACAACGACGCGGAGTGGTGTTCAGTGCCAAGCCCCTCCCCAGCGGCCTCCACCCCCACCAAGCGAACGCTGGGGTCAGCGACGAAGGCATGGAACACACCCATTGCATTGGATCCGCCACCGACGCATGCAACTACTGCGGACGGCAGCTTGCCAGTGCGCTCCAGAATCTGTGTGCGCGCTTCGCGTCCAATGACACTCTGCAGATCCCGAACCATGCGAGGGTATGGCGCTGGACCAACGACGGAACCGATGATGTAGTGGGTCGTGTCAACATTCGTTACCCAATCCCGAATCGCTTCGCTGGTCGCGTCCTTGAGCGTGCGTGTTCCGCCGCTAACTGGGACGACAGTTGCCCCCAGCAAGCGCATGCGAAAGACATTGAGCTCCTGACGCTCCATGTCGATCTCGCCCATGTACACCACGCAATCGAGCCCAAATCGTGCGCATGCAGTCGCAGTTGCAACCCCGTGCTGGCCGGCGCCGGTCTCAGCAATGATGCGCTTCTTCCCCATGCGCATCGCTAGTAGAGCCTGGCCGATCGCGTTGTTGATCTTGTGCGCACCCGTGTGGTTGAGATCTTCGCGCTTCAGATACACTGGCACGCCAACCCGCTCGCTGAACCGCGGCGCATCGCTCAGCGGCGACGGACGTCCAACGTAGTCGCGCAGCAGAGCTGCGTATGCCTTCACGAACTCGACGTCCGCCATAGCCTCGTCGAAAGCCCGCTCCAGCTCATCCAGCGCGGGAATCAGCGTCTCGGGAACGTAGCGGCCGCCGAAGGCGCCGAACCTTCCAACCGATTCGTGAATTATCGTAGTCAACAGTCATGCACTCCACGCCGCTTCCTGGAAGCGGCTCATCAGTACTGGATCTTTCACGCCCGGCGCCGACTCGACACCTGATGAGACGTCAACAATTTCCGGTTTGAGGCACCGGATCGCCTCGGCAACGTTGCCTGGCGTCAGCCCACCCGCCACCACCAGTCTGGCAGTCCGGGTTACCCCATCTAATGCACTCGCTACGGCAACCCAATCGAATGGCCGACCAGTGCCACCAAGCCCGTTCGCCGCTCTCGTGTCGAGGACGACTGCGTCCGCGCACTGAAACAGCTCCTGCGCGTGATCAGCCAGCTTGCCATCGATCACGGGAACAACCGCCCAGACCTCGTGCGCTCCAACCGCGCGTGCGGCCATCACGGCTTTCGGCGATGAGTCGCCGTGCAGCTGCACCACTGACAGTGGGACCGAGGCAATGTACCGACTTAGCTCAGTTGCGTGAGGGGATCCGAACACACCCACCCGCTGCGCCGCACCGGCACGTCTCAGGATCTGAGCGGCCTCGTCAAGCGTTCTGTGACGCGGACCGCCAGCGAACACGACTCCCACATACGCTGCGCCGAGCGCGACGGCGGCGGCGGCGTCCTGTTCGCGCGTCAGGCCGCAGAACTTAATGCGGACGTGCATTTCGCTCTACAGGAATGCCAATGAGTGATCGGACGGCAGCGTCGGGATCGGCGGCCGCGGACACGGCGGAGCCAATCAGAATCGCATCGGCACCAGCGTCGGCCGCAATCTCCACGTCGGCGCGTGACGACATTCCGCTCTCTGCCACCGCAACCACCCCGCGCGGGATCTTCGGCAGGATACGAGTGATCGTGGCAGGATCGATGATCAGTGACTCTAGATCCCGATTGTTGACCCCGATTATCCTAGCACCGATATCGAGCGCCAGCTCCAGCTCCCGTTCATCGCGAACCTCGACCAACAGGTCAAGCCCAATGCGGGTGCCTACGTCGTGCAGCTCAACCAGCGCGTCCGGGGGCAGCGCGCGCACTATCAGGAGCGCGGCGGATGCCCCTCGGGCTCGAGCCTCGCAGAGCTGGACCGAGGCAACTATGAAGTCCTTTCTAAGCACCGGAACTGAAACCGCCTGCGCGACGCACGACAGGTCAGATACACACCCCCCAAATCGATCCGGTTCCGTGAGAACTGAGATCGCCGCCGCACCAGCGCCGGCGTATAACTGCGCCTGTGCAACAGCGTCGAGGCCTGGATTGATCGACCCTTTGGACGGTGATCTCCGCTTGATCTCCGCGATCACGCCAACCGTCGGCCCGAGCAAAGCGTCGCGGAATGACGCTACCGCCTTGCATTCCGCGGCGCGCGCGCGCCATGAATCCTCCTCACCCGCTTGGGCCGCGGCCCGGGCGTAGGCAGCAGCCACCAGCTCGCCTAAGGTGCCAGTGGGTGGGGTCCAGACACTCCGCGGAGCGGAAAAAGCTTGCGTTTCGGGCATTCTTCGGATAACGTAGTTCTTTCGGCGGCTGTTCGGGGTCAGCCGTTCACGGAGACCCATCCCCTAGGAATCTGGCGATGTCGCTGACCAAGCGCCAACGGGAAATTCTCAGTTATCTGGCGGAATACACCGAAGACAACGGATACGCGCCCAGTTTCGAAGAGATCGCGGCGCGATTCGATTATAGCTCTCTGGCAACGGTTCACGAACATCTGAGCAATCTGGAGCGCAAGTCCTACATCAAGCGGCGCTATAACGAGAGCCGCGGCATCGAGATTCTCCCCTCCGAGCAATACCCGCGGGCTGTCCAGATTCCACTCATGGGAACGGTTGCCGCCGGTATGCCAATCGAGGCGATCCAGACACACGAGACAATCGCGGTACCGGAAGACTTCGTCCACCGGGGCGGCAACCACTACGTCCTCCGCGTTCGTGGTAATTCGATGATCGACGATCACATCTGCGATGGCGACTTCGTCGTCGTCAATGAGCGTGCCTCGTGCGACAATGGCGAGACAGTCATCGCTCTGATCGACGGTCAATCGGCCACGGTGAAGCGCTTCTATCGGGAGCGTGACGGTCGCATACGGCTACAACCCCGCAACGAGATGATGGAGCCCATTTACGTTCACGAGAACGATGTCGCCATTCAGGGAATTGTCGTCGGAGTAATGCGACGCTGCTAGGCTGGTAAATCGAAGTCAGCTTCGCGGGAGCGCCGCGCGAAGCTTTTCGAGTGTCGCTGTCGCCGAACCGTCGGCGATGGCGGCTTTTGCCATTCGAACACCCTCGGCGAGCGTCCGAGCCTTTCCCGCGACGTAAACGGCAGCGCCGGCGTTGGCGACGACGGCGGCGATCGCGCCGGGCGACGCAGTTCCATCAAGGCAAGCGCGCACGATCTCCGCGTTCTTGGCCGGCGTTCCGCCCATCAGTTCCGGCGCTCGCGCTACTCCCGTGCCGAGCGACTCCGGATCGGTGGACCACTCACTCACAACGGCACCGCGAACTTCCAGGACTCGCGTTGTGCCGAGCGGCGAGATCTCGTCCATCCCGGGCTCTCCATGCACTACGAGCGAGTGAATGGTTCCAAGGGCGGAAAGCGCAGCGGCGATGACGGCGGCCCTCCCCGCGTCGGCAACACCGATAACTTGCCGTCCCACCGAGGCGGGATTAGCCAATGGTCCGATGATGTTCATAACTGTGGGCACACCGAGTTCCCGACGCACCGGACCGACGTGCCGCATTGCCGGATGCATTCGCGGCGCGTACATGAAGACGATTCCGGCCGATTCGTACGCACGATACATTGCCGCGGCATCAACATCTATGTCGACGCCGAGCGCCTCAAGTACGTCTGCGCTTCCAGACTTGGACGTGAATGATCGGTTGCCGTGCTTGGCCACCTTCACGCCCGCACCGGCCGCGACTAGCGCGGCTGCGGTCGAGATGTTGAACGTCGCTACCGATCCGCCCCCGGTACCACAGGTATCGACTACCTGATCGCTGTCCGGAATTTCGAACCTCACCATCGCGCGCCGAAGCGCACTGGCGGCTCCGGCGACGACCTCCGGCGTCTCACCGCGGACCCTGAGCCCCGTAAGGAGCGCCGAAATCTGCACGGGCGATGCGTCGCCACGCATAACCACATCGAACGCGGCGGTGATGCCGTCCTGCGTCAGCGGACGATCGTGAGCTAACGCGGCTATCACGTCCTGGAGTGGGGCGGCGGTTGGAGTAGTGGTCATAAAAATGCTCAATCAGGCGCGCGCGGTAATCGCTAATTTTTCCGCTTCTGCAACACGGGTTTCGAGCTGCCGAATCACCTCAGCCTGCGAACGGAGCGACGAGTCCTGTTGGTGAAGCTGAACGTGGGTGCGCTCCAAACGGTCAACTGCGCTCACCACCTGGCCCTCTACGGCGACAAGCCGTCGCTCGGCGGCAATCGCCCTTTTTTCCGCTGCGCCAACGGCGTCACGTAAACGGTGAACCACATCGCTCGTTCCAGCGCGCTGAGCGGCACGCAGTCGCTCCACTTCGCGTTCGAGACCTGAAACTGCGCTTGCATGTTCAGAGCGCAGGCGACCCGTCACATCGTGTAACGCAGAGACCGCCTCGAAGCGTGCGTCGCGTTCGTAGAAACGCGCATACGCGAGCTCGAACAGAGTCGCCAGCGGATTGGCACGTTCCAATAGCTTGGAGCCAGAACGACGGCCCGAATCGTAAAGCGCGAGAGCAGCGGCGAGCGCACCCTCGAACACGATTCCCTTGAGCAGAAGCCGGAAATCGCCGAGTCCCGGATCAACGCCAAGCAGCCGCGCATACTGCGAGCCCTGATCACCGACATCGGCGAAGCGCTGGCCAGCGAGCACGGCGTACTGCACCGCAGGAGGTAAATGGTCCAGCGCGAGAAGCGCGTACGGCGGAAACGCCGTATCCAGTCCGTTGTCGGAGGAGGCGAGTTGCTTGTTTACAAGCGCGTTGCGTCGCGGGTCCACCGTAAGCAGGACGAGGCCGGTGCGCCGGTCATCGCCGGAAAGCTCTTCATGAACCGTTCGGAGCGCTGCGGAGGCGTCCGGGGCCAGAGCGAGGTCAGCCGCGAGCGCGGGAAGAGATTTCACGGACATCCGATGCTGCGAGTTTGCGGCCTAAATCGTGATTTGTCAATCGTTTGCGCCGCTTTCTTCATCGAATTTCGACGCTGTTCAATTGCTTGACTTCACTCCCGGAACGGATAACTTCCGCCCAATGCTGGAGAGGACCGTGCAACTCGTGCTGCAGTATGACGGGTCGCGGTTCGCCGGATGGCAACGGCAGCCGGCGACTGTCACAGTCCAAGGTGCGATAGAAAGCGTACTCGAACGATTGTTCGAGCGGCCTGTGACGCTGATCGGGGCAGGACGAACAGACGCAGGGGTCCACGCGCGAGGACAGGCTGCGCACGTGCGGGTGCCGGAGACGTGGGACGCCTCCAAGCTTCGCCGAGCGCTGAACTCGCTGCTCCCACCTGACGTCTGGATCGCACAGGCGCACAACGTTACCGATCAATTCCACGCGCGCTACAGCGCCACTTCTCGGCGTTACACCTATCAATTGGGGACGGACGGCGAGTCCGCCTCACCGTTCCGGCGCCGGTACGAATGGCGCGTGCCGTGGCGCCTTCCCGATGAGGCTGCGCTGTCGGCCGTCGCGGGCACCCTACTGGGTCAGCATCAGTTCTTCGGCTTTGCGGTGCGCGGTACCGCTCCGGCAACCGACCAGCACCACTGCACAGTGACACACGCAGAATGGAAACGAACGGCAGGGCGCCTCGACTTCACGATTGAGGCGAACCGATTCTTGCACCATATGGTGCGCTTCCTCGTTGGCACCATGGTCGATGTCGCAGCGGGGCGTCGGCGGCCCGCTGCGTTTGCCGAGCTGCTTAGCGCGCAGGACAACCTGTCCGTCTCGCCTCCCGCTCCGGCACACGGGCTATTTCTAGAGCGTGTGAGTTATCCGGCGCACTTCTATCCTGAGGGAGTATGAAGATCTTCGTCCAGAGCGCAGTGATTTCGCAGATCAGGGAATGGGCAGACGCCGACCTTCTCGACGGTGTCGTCCTCTCGCCAGTAGATATCGCCCTCGACGATCCATCTGCCTCGGTTCTCCACCGGCTCACCGAGATCGCCGCTGGATTCGGTGTACCAGTCTGCGTTCCGGTTGGCGCGATAAACGGCACGGACATCTACCGTGAGGCGCGAGACATAGCACGCGCATCGGAGCACGCGGTAGTCCAGATTCCCTTTTTGGAAGACGCTGTTGCGCCGATGCGAAAGCTCGTTGCCGACGGAGTCGGCGTCTGTGTCACGCACATACATTCCGGAGCGCAGGCATTCATCGCGGCGAAGCTTGGTGCTTCGATGGTGGCTATCGACGTGCGCGAGATTGAGGCCCAGGGTCGTCCGAGTGCCGACATGGTTGCCCAGGTCCGCGCAGTAATCGACAAGTGCGGCTTCGAGTGCGATGTCGCGGTAACTCCGGCGCAGAATTCCATGGCATTTACGAATTACCTCCTCGCGGGTGCGGACACAGCATTCGTGACAACTGAACTCTTCGCGTCGTTGATGATCCACTCGCTTACCGACCGTGGCGTGGATCGCTACCTGAACGAGCTCAGTAAGCGTCACAAGCCAAGGGGTCTCTGAGAGATGAAATGGATCTGCGCTCTCGTTGTCGGGCTGCTGGCTGCGTGCAACGGCCGATCCTCGAATGCACAACAGGTAGCGGTCGCGCAACCCGCCGCCAACGCCCAGGTAGATGCGTCTCGACGCACCGCCATCACAGCCGCAGTCGCGCGCGTCGCTCCTACAGTTGTAACGGTCCAGACTGAAGCGGTCGAGCATGTGCCGGCCGACATGATGGAACAGTTCTTTGGCGGTCAGTCTGCCGAGCGCCCGGTTGCCGGCCTCGGGTCAGGCTTCATACTTCGCAAAGACGGCGTAATTCTGACGAACGCGCACGTCGTGCGCGGTGCCACGCGAATCTCGGTTGCGTTTCGCGATGGCACTACGTATCCGGCCAAGCTGATCGGATTGGATGAAGTGAACGATCTGGCAGTACTGAAGATCGATGGGTCCAACCTGCCAGTCGCGCCGCTCGGCAATTCATCATCACTGATTGTCGGAGAATGGGCAATCGCGATCGGCAACCCGTACGGCTTCGTGCTGGCGAACAGCGAGCCCAGCGTCACGGTCGGCGTTGTGAGTGGAGTCGGACGCAATCTCGTGGCCCCGCCGTCGGACGCTGGGAACGGTGCTTACGTCGATATGATTCAGACTGACGCCGCGATAAATCCTGGAAATTCCGGCGGCCCGCTCGTCGATGCGGCGGGAGAAGTGATTGGAGTGAATAGCTCGATCTACTCGCCCAGTGGTGGATCAATTGGCCTTGGCTTCGCGATTCCCATCAATCGCGCCGCGCGTGTCGCGGACGACCTTCTGACCCACGGATCTGTTCGTCGCCCGTGGATCGGCGTCAAGCCGTCGGTGAGTCAGAACCGGACACCCGGCGAGCGCCCTCTGCGCGGCGTTACGGTCGCGGCCGTAACCGCTGGATCACCCGCTGCGTCGGCTGGCATTCGCAATGGCGACGTGATAACGCGTGCCGCGGCGCGCCCTATTCGCAACGCATATGATTGGGAAGCCGAGCTGCTCGAGCTTCGAGTTGGCGAGACGGTTCCAATAACGCTAAGTCGCAATGGTTCTGACGTCACGGTCAATGTCCGAGTGGCAGACCTTCCAGAAGTCAACGCGCCGCGCGTAACTGTGCTGCACGAGATTGACCTGATAACGCTCACGCCTGCGATCCGGTCAGAGCGCAACATTCGCAGCGCGGCCGGAGCATACGTTCAGAACGTAAGCGCGCGGGTCTCCGCGCAGATCGGCCTGGCGCAGGGCGATGTGATTGTGCAGGTCAACAGTATGCGAATATCCAGCGCCGAGGATGCCGCGCGGGCCCTCAACGGCGGCCGCGGTGTTGTGGCGATGTACGTCGAGCGACAAGGCCAGTTTTACTCAACCGAGTTTGTGACACAATAGATGCACGATACATATTCATCGCCACTCTCCGCGCGGTATGCATCGCGCGCCATGCTCGAGCTCTGGTCGCCGCGCGAACGGCACCGCCTGTGGCGCCAGCTCTGGATCGCGCTCGCGGAATCCGAGATGGAGCTGGGAATCGCAATTCCACCCGCGGCGATCGCAGAGATGCGCGCCGCGGCGGACAACATCGATTTTGTAGCGGTGGCGGCATATGAAGAGCGCTTCAGGCACGACGTCATGGCGCACGTGCACACCTTCGCCGATGCCGCGCCGAGTGCACGCCGTTTTATACATCTCGGCGCGACGAGCGCGTTCGTTACCGACAACGCCGATCTTATTCTCATGCATCGCGCGCTCGTCATGTTGCGTACGCGCACGATGGACGTAATCCGCGCGCTGGCACAATTCGCAGACAGGTGGAAGGACGAGCCGACGTTGGGTTACACGCACATCCAACCGGCGCAGCTTACCACAGTTGGTAAACGGGCCACGCTGTGGATACAGGATCTGGTGCTCGACGTCCACGATCTGGACTACCGCATCGGCTCTCTTCCATTGCGCGGCGTCAAGGGCACCACCGGCACGCAAGCGTCGTTTCTGCGTCTGTTCAACGGTGACCACGCGAAGGCACGAGAGCTCGATCGGCGTGTCACTGCCAAGATGGGATTTGCCTCGTCAATTCCGGTCAGCGGTCAGACATATAGCAGAAAGATCGATGCCGGCGTTCTGGATGTCGTCGCCGGAGTCGCGGCGAGCGCCGCGAAATTCGCGAGTGACATGCGGTTGCTCCAGGCATTCGGCGAGATCGAGGAGCCGTTCGAGAAGGAGCAGATTGGCTCGTCCGCAATGGCGTACAAGCGCAACCCTATGCGATCGGAGCGCATCAACTCGCTGGCTCGATTTGTCCTTTCACTCGAGCCAAACGCGAACGAGACTCACTCGGTTCAGTACTTCGAGCGTACGCTGGACGACAGCGCCAATCGCAGGCTTGTAATCCCTGAGATGTTTCTTGCAACCGACGCGATAATGCTGATCATGCGCAACATCGCATCCGGTCTCGAGGTACACCCTGCGCGCATTGCGCGACGCGTAGCAGACGAGCTCCCATTCATGGCAACGGAGGAGCTGATCGTACGCTCCGTTGAAGCTGGCGGAGATCGGCAGGCAGCTCACGAGGTGATCCGACGGCACAGTGTGGCCGCCGCCGCCGCCGTCAAGGATGGTGCGCCGCGCAACGACATGCTGGATCGGCTTGCCGCGGATCCAGAGTTCCCGGTGCCGCTGGACGACCTTCTCGCGACGCTCGACGCTCGACGGTTCATCGGACGCTCTAGCGAACAGGTAACGGAGTTCCTTCTCGAGGTCGTCAATCCCATGCTGGAAGCGCCGCGTGGCACCCTTTCTGACGAGGCGCTGCGGGTATGACTCAGGCAATCAGTCAAACCGCCTTCCCCATGCCGCTCATTCGACACGGCAAGGTACGCGATGTATATGAGGTTGATTCGGATCGCGTTCTTCTCGTCGCCACCGACCGCGTCAGCGCATTTGATGTGGTCCTTGACCAGCCGATACCACACAAGGGCGCGGTTCTCACGCAGCTTACTGCATGGTGGCTTGGTCAGATAACTTTGGTGCCGAACCATATGATCACTGCAGACGCGGATAAAATCGCGTCGCTTGTGCCGAAGTTGGAGAATTACCGGGACGCGATGCGTGGACGCGCAATGCTTGCATGGCGGGCCACAGTTTTTCCCGTGGAGTGTGTGGTCCGTGCGTACTTGTCGGGCAGTGGTTGGAAGGAGTACAAGGCAACAGGATCGCTCGCCGGCGAGGCGCTCCCGTCGGGACTGGTCGAGAGCGATGCGTTGCCGGAGCCGCGCTTCACCCCTGCAACCAAAGCCGAGTCTGGCCACGATGAGAATATCTCACGTGAGGAGACCGGAAGATTGCTTGGCCCGGTAGCCGATCGCTTGGAAGCTTTCTCCATGGAGTTGTTCCGCTTTGGCACATCCGTAGCCGCCAAGGCCGGGTTAATTCTCGCCGATACAAAGTTCGAGTTTGGTGAGCGCGACGGAGAGGTTATATTGATAGACGAAGTGATGACTCCTGACAGCTCGCGTTTCTGGGCCCGCGATTCCTACTGCGCCGGCACCACTCCGCCGAGCTTTGACAAGCAACCGCTGCGGGACTACCTGCAACATCTGCGTGACAAAGGTGAATGGAATGGCGAGGCTCCGGGTCCGCATATTCCGCCTGACGTCGTGACTGCCATGAGCAATCGGTACCTCGAAGCCTTCCGACGTATCACCGGCTCGCCACTCGGCACGGGTACGACCCCTTGAGCTTCGCGCGCGAAGGTTGGCCGTTCATCGCCATCGGCGTGATCGCCGCTATTGTGAGCTTCATCGCGGCAATTCACTTTCGCTCATGGCCGGTCTGGATCCTAGCGGTGCTCGTCACTGGTCTCGCGCTGTGGTGTGCGTACTTCTTCCGTGATCCCGAACGGACAGGTCCGCGGGGACCCAACATCGTCGTGGCACCGGCAGACGGCAAAGTCCTGATGATTACCGAGATCGAAGAGCCGCGGTTCATTCAGGGTCGCGCGATACGCGTGTCGATTTTCATGAACGTCTTCAACGTACACGTCAATCGGTACCCGGTTGACGGCCGCGTCGATTTTGTCTGGTACAACAAGGGAAAGTTCTTCAATGCAGCCGCCGAGAAGTCCAGTCTTGAGAATGAGCAAATGTCAGTGGGCGTTACGACCAAATCTGGAGTCCGCATTCTCACGCGGCAGATCGCCGGCCTCATCGCGCGACGCATCGTCACGTACAGCAAGGTGGGCGACGAAGCGCGCCAGGGCGAGCGCTTTGGAATCATCAGGTTTGGGTCGCGCGTGGACGTGTTCATTCCTACCACGTCGGTTGTACGGGTACAACTCGGAGACCTGACCGCCGCCGGCAGCACCGTAATCGCCGAGTTCGGCGCATGACGGCACGCGTGACCGGATCTCATCCGCGTCGGCGTCCGATGCGGCGCGCCGTGATCATGCTCCCGAGTGGGCTCACCATCGCGAATCTTTTCTTCGGAATATTCGCGATTGTTGCTGCGTCGCGTGGAGATCCGACACGCGCCGGCCTTTATGTCGTGCTAGCCGGAATCTTTGACGTGCTGGATGGCCGAGTAGCGCGTGCTACCAATACTGGGACGCCACTCGGATCCGAGCTCGACTCACTGGTTGACATCGTGTCATTCGGCGTCGCGCCCGCGATGATCATGTACTTCGCCGTGTTGAACCACGACGGATGGGATTGGGTTTTCTCATTTGCGTTCATCGCATGCGCCGCTCTCAGACTTGCTCGTTTCAATGTGGAACAGGCCGGCCGGGCCAAGCGCTACTTCCACGGCCTTCCCAGCCCCGCAGCTGGCCTGACGCTCGCCACCTATTACTGGTTTAGCCAAACCTCGCTGTATGCCGACACAAACATTGCGAATCTGCCATGGCACGTCATGCTGCGGTTCGTCATGGCTGGACTCGGCGCGCTCATGGTCAGTGACGCATCATATCCGGCGGTGCCTACGGTCGGGTTCAAATCGTTGCGCGAAATACTCGGAACAATAGTCGTTACCGGCACGATCGTTGGCGTATTTTTCGTTCCAAAGCAGTTCTTCTTCCCCGCGTGTCTCGCGTACGTGCTCTACGGTCTCGGAAAGACGGTGTTCCTCGGACTGCTGGGTCGAAAGGCGCTAGACGACGGCGACGGCGAAAGCGCACTGGATATGGATGATGACGACGTGGACATGGAGATGGATGACAGATCCGGTGGTCCAGCGCTCTCATACGCATCGCCCGATGCAACAACCGCGCAGGCAGTTGCGCGGAGGAGACGTCGCCGCCGACGGCCGCGGCGCGATCGACCCGACGGCGATGAACCGCCGCACTCACCAGAAGCTTGAGGTAACCGTGAAGTCATACCGCGTTCCCGTGCAAATAGTCCCGCGTCCGGGCATTCTTGACCCACAAGGCGCAGCGGTAGCGGGCGCGCTCAGAACTCTCGGCTTCGATACAGTTGCCGATGTCCGCGTAGGGCGATTCGTCACGGTTGACGTCAACGCCGACAATGCCGAGGCCGCCACCGCTGCTGTTCGCCGCATGTGCGAAAAACTACTGGCAAATCCGGTCATTGAAGATTTCGCGCTCGAAGAGCCAACACTGCAACCGGACGCGCGCACGTGAAGTTCGGCATCGTCACGTTTCCCGGCTCGAACGGCGATTACGACGCCTTCCACGCCGCCGCCGATGCGCTGGGCGAAGAAGCCGTCTATCTGTGGCACAAGGATCACGACCTGCAAGGATGCGACGTCGTGGTGTTGCCGGGTGGCTTCAGCTACGGCGACTACCTTCGCGCGGGCGCCATCGCCCGATTCAGTCCCATCATGACCGAGGTAGTGGCTCACGCGAAACGAGGCGCACCAGTTCTCGCCATCTGCAACGGCTTCCAGGTCGCGTGTGAGGCCGGGTTGTTGCCCGGTGCACTTCTGCGTAACGCATCACTTCGCTTCGTATCGCGCGTGGTCAGTATTCGCGTCGAGAACACGGAGAGCATGTTCACGCGCGAATACGTCGCTGGCCAGGTACTCGCGGTCCCCGTCGCACATGGTGACGGTCGTTACGTAGCGGACGCCGACGTGCTCGCAAGACTGGAGGACCGGGGTCGCGTGGCGTTTCGCTATTGTGCCGCGGACTCCAGTGTGAACAACGCGGACAATATCAACGGCTCCGCACATGGGATCGCTGGAATCCTGAACGAGGCCGGCAATGTGCTTGGAATGATGCCGCATCCAGAGCGTGCCGTCGATCCCATTCTCGCCACGCCGGACGGACTGGGCGTGTTTCACTCTTTGCTCGCCGGGGTTGTTGCCTGACATGAGCGTCGTACTCCCCCGCCCCGGCGATCCAGCGATCACGCCGGCGCTTGTCAAGGAACACGGACTCACGACGGACGAGTTCGACCGCGTTTGCGCGATGCTCGGCCGCACGCCGACGTTCACCGAGCTTGGAATTGTAAGCGCGCTCTGGAATGAGCACTGTTCGTACAAGCATTCGCGCAACACTCTCAGGACCCTTCCAACCGAAGGGACCGCGGTTATCCAGGGCCCGGGCGAAAATGCCGGCGTGGTTAGCATCGGCGACGGAATCGCGATAGCATTCAAGATCGAATCGCACAACCACCCGTCCGCCATTGAACCGTATCAGGGTGCAGCGACTGGTGTGGGTGGAATCCTGCGCGACGTGTTCACTATGGGCGCGCGCCCTATCGCGATGCTCAACTCACTTCGCTTCGGATCATTAGACAGTGCGCGGAATCGCTATCTCTTTGCGGGCGTCGTCAAGGGCGTTGGCGATTATGGCAATTGCGTCGGCGTGCCCACAGTCGCCGGTGAGATTGTCTTCGACGCCGCATATGATGGAAATCCGCTGGTGAACGCGATGTGCGTTGGAATGCTGCATGAAGACGAGCTGATCCTCGCCAAAGCAGAAGGCGTTGGAAATCCTATTCTCTGCGTCGGCGCACGAACTGGCCGCGACGGAATTCACGGTGCCTCGTTCGCGTCCGAAGATCTGTCCGAAGCTAGCGAAGCAAAGCGCCCTCGCGTTCAGGTTGGGGATCCATTCACTGAGAAGTTGTTGCTCGAGGCGAGCCTCGAGCTGATTCGGAGCGGCCATATCGTCGCAATCCAGGACATGGGCGCAGCCGGCCTCACTTCGTCGTCCGCCGAGATGGCTGCGCGAGGCGACGTGGGGGTGACCATCGACACTAGCCGCGTTCCGGTGCGCGAGACCGGCATGACTCCGTATGAAATATTGCTCAGTGAGTCGCAGGAGCGCATGCTGGTAGTTGCGCTCCAAGGGCACGAAGACGCCGTGCGTGAAATCCTCTTCAAGTGGGATCTCACCGCGGAAGTTATCGGTGAAGTAATTGCGGAGCCGGTGTATCGCGTTACCGAGGGAGATCGCGTTGTCGCGGAGTTCCCGGGTTCCGAGCTTGTAACCCAGTGTCCGAGGTACAACGTTCCTGCGCAGGAAGGACAGGAGAGCATTGCGCGTCGCGGCATGAACGTGAACGGGATTCCGGAGCTAGCCGAGGAGAGTGATCCCACGTGGACGTTGCTCCGCCTTCTGTCCACTCCAACTATCGCCAGCAAGCGATGGGCGTATCAACAATACGATTCCACTGTACGAACCAACACGGTTGTAGGTCCTGGTGGCGATGCCGCGGTACTGAGAGTTCGCGGTACTGACCGCGCAATCGCAGTCAAGACCGATTGCAATGGTCGCTATGTCGCTCTCGACCCGCGCGTAGGCGGTAGAATTGCCGTTGCGGAAGCGGCGCGAAACGTCGCCTGCACCGGCGCTCGACCTCTCGCAATCACCAACTGCCTCAACTTCGGCAACCCAACGCGGCCGGAAGTTTTCTTCCAGTTCACCGAAGCCGTTGCCGGAATTCGGGATGCGTGCATCGCGCTCGATACCCCGGTCACCGGCGGAAATGTCTCGTTCTATAACGAGAGTCCTACCGGAAGCGTCCATCCAACGCCGGTAATTGGGATGCTCGGTGTGATCGACTCGCTAGAGCATATCACTCGCTCGACCTTTCGTAACATCGGCGACACGATAGTTCTTCTCGGTGATTGCACGGACGAGATTGGCGGCAGCGAGTATCTCGCTACTATCCACGGAGTTACCGGTGGCGCACCGCCCGCGTGCGATCTCGCGAGAGAGCGTGCTGTAATCAACACGCTCCTCGAGTCAATTCGTGCTGGCGTGATCGCGTCCGCGCACGATTGCAGCGACGGTGGCCTCGCGGTGGCGATTGCTGAATGTGTAATGGCGAATCCCGACTGCATCGCCGGCGCTGACGTGGACCTAACCACGTGGGACGCGCTGCCGCTTCGCGCGGTGCTTTTTGGCGAGGCGCAGGGACGCGTCATAGTCTCATCCGGCGACGCAGAGCGAGTGCTTCAGATCGCGGCCGCCAACGGCGTTCCTGCTCGCAAGTTGGGAACTGTTTCCGCGCCCGCAGATGGCGTGGCGATGCGCGCTCGCGGCACGACGCTGCAAATTGGAACCGAAGTGCTCGCGGAAGCGTATCACAATGCAATAGCGCGCATCATGGAAACGGCACCCAATGGTGCCGCAATCGACGATACAAAACGGTGGTAACATAGATGTGTGGCGTATTCGGGATTTTCGGCGATGACAGGGCTGCGTCACTCACGCAGCTCGGGCTTTACTCGCTGCAGCATCGCGGACAGGAATCCTGGGGAATGGTATCCGTAAGTCCCGAGGGTCTCGCCCGTGCCACGCGATCCATGGGACTCATCTCCGAGGCCAGCACTCGGAATGCACCACTGGATGCGCGGCTGGCCATCGGTCACACTCGCTACAGTACCGCAGGCAGCTCCACAATCGAGAACGCCCAACCGATTCTCGCACGTTCACGTGATGGCCATATCGCACTGGGACACAACGGCAACCTGACGAACGCCACCGAGCTGCGCCGCGAGCTCGAGGATCAGGGATCCATCTTCTCGTCTACTATCGACTCGGAAGTCATGGTCCATCGCATCGCCAAGGCGGCAGACGGTGCGCCCGAAGCTCGCCTGGCCGCTGCGCTTGCGCCGGTCGAGGGCGCGTACTCGCTCGTAGCGATCATCGGCAACACGCTGCTTGCAGCGCGCGATCCGCGCGGTTGGCGTCCGCTGGTCATGGGCGAGGTGAACGGTGCGATTGTATTCGCGTCGGAGTCTTGCGCGCTCGATATCGTCAACGCCACAGCGATCCGGGAAGTTGCACCCGGCGAGATAATCGCCGTGGATGCTTCGGGGATCCGCTCGATCTTTCCGTTTGAACGGAAAGCATCCACTCGCTGCGTGTTCGAGTACGTGTATTTTGCGCGACCTGATAGCCGCGTTTTCGGAGGCTCCGTGGATCGCGCGCGACGAGCGCTGGGGCGCCAGCTCGCGCGCGAGGTTCCGGCACCGAGCGCGGATCTCGTATTCGCAGTGCCCGACTCCTCCAATTCCGCGGCGCTCGGCTTCGCGGAAGAATCTCACATTCCCTACGAGCTCGCACTCATTCGTAATCACTACGTCGGCCGTACGTTCATCCAGCCTGAACAGGCGGGACGCGATGCCAAGGTCAAGGTGAAGTACAATGCCGTGCGCGAAGTTCTCGCCGGAAAACGCGTAGTCATGGTCGACGATTCAATAGTTCGCGGCACCACTACACGGGGCCTTGTCGCCATGGTGCGTGCGGCCGGAGCAATAGAAGTCCACATGCGCGTGAGCTCGCCGCCCGTGACCGGTCCCTGCTACTATGGAATTGACACTCCCAATCGGGAAGATCTTATTGCGGCCAACTTTTCGGTAGACGAGATAGCGACGCACATCGGAGTGGACTCGCTCGGATACCTGTCGCTGGATGGGATGCTGAATGCTGTGCCCGACGGCCCAGAGGGATTCTGCCACGCGTGCTTCTCTGGCGATTACCCAACTGCGCCGCCAACTGATCCGGACAAGCTCCGGTTCGGGTGTGGCTGTTGAGCGTGGATCAGAAAGTATTCTTCTTCGGCGGCGGCAAGGCCGAAGGCACTCGCGACATGAAGCTGGCGCTCGGCGGAAAGGGCGCGAACCTCGCCGAGATGACCAACCTGGGCGTTCCGGTGCCGCCCGGTTTCACGATTGCGTGCAGCGAGTGTATATCCTATCTGCGGCTCGGCAATTTCTCCGACGATCTCCGGGCCGAGGTTGAAAGAAACGTTGCACGATTGGAAGAGATCTCGGGCAAGAAGTTCGGGGATCCCAAGAACCCGCTCCTGGTTTCGGTGCGCTCCGGCGCGTCGGTATCCATGCCAGGTATGATGGAGACAATCCTCAACCTCGGCCTCAACGACCGCACCGTTGTTAGCCTTGCGCGCGCGAGTGGAAGTGCGCGCTTCGCGTACGATTCGTATCGTCGCTTCATCCAGATGTACGCCGACGTCGTCCTCGGCGTCCCGTCCAGCGACTTCGAGCATTTGCTGACATCCAAGCGAATGACCGCCGGCGTGGAGACCGATGCAGAGTTGAGCGAGGATGCCCTGCGCAACCTCACTGAGGAATTCAAGGCGATAGTTCGCAATCGCACCGGCACTGACTTCCCCACAGATCCGTCCGAGCAGTTATGGGGCGCGATCGAGGCGGTGTGGCGCTCGTGGACACTCAAGAAGGCGCGCGACTATCGACGCGTCAACGCCATCCCCGAATCGCTCGGCACCGGCGTCAACATCGTGGCAATGGTGTTTGGCAATCTCGGTGAAGACTCGGGAACCGGTGTTGCATTCACGCGCGATCCCTCCACGGGCGAGCACAAGTTCTACGGTGAGTTTCTGATCAATGCACAGGGTGAGGATGTAGTCGCTGGAATCCGTACACCCATCGCAATTGACCAGATGGCGGGGCGCCTGCCGGCTGCGTTCGAGCAGCTCATGGATACGCAGGGGCGGCTCGAACGGCATTTTGGCGACATGCAGGACATCGAGTTCACCGTCGAGCGCGGGACGCTTTATCTGCTGCAAACTCGTACCGGAAAGCGTACGGCGGCTGCCGCGGTGCGCATTGCGCGTGACATGGTGAGCGAGGGATTGATCACCAAACACGACGCTGTTCTTCGAGTGCCCGCCGGCCAGCTCGATCAACTACTTCATCCGATCATCGATCCCGCTGCTCGCGCCAAGACACTGTGCGTTGGCCTTCCGGCGAGTCCCGGCGCGTCCAGCGGGATCGCGGTCTTCGACCCCGACATTGCAGAGGCGCGTGCAGCGGACGGCACAGCAGTAATTCTTGTCCGCGAGGAGACGACGCCGGAGGACTTTCACGGAATTGTGGCTGCCCGTGCGGTGTTAACCGCGCGCGGCGGAATGACCAGCCACGCTGCCGTGGTGGCTCGTGGAATGGGGAAATGCGCGGTGGTCGGTTGCCGCGACATGCACGTGGACCTGGAACACCGCCGGTTCGTCGTTGACGGCAAGACGATCAACGAAGGCGACTACATAACGCTGGACGGCGCTACAGGGCGCGTATTCGCCGGCGCCCTACCGACGATCCCGAGTGAAGTCGTTCAGGTAACTAACGGAAATCTTCCTGAGAGCGTGGCGCCGTTGTACCAGGCCTATGCGCAGTTGCTCGGCTGGGCGGACGAGGTACGCACGCTCAAGGTGCGCGCGAATGCAGACACACCGCGCGACGCACGAATCGCAAGGAATTTCGGCGCTGAAGGAATCGGGCTCTGCCGTACCGAGCACATGTTCTTCGAAGGGGAGCGCATTCACGCGATGCGTGAGATGATCATCGCGCGCGACGAGGCCGGCCGCCGGCGTGCGCTCGCAAAGCTGCTGCCCATGCAGCGCGCCGACTTTGAGGGGATCTTCGAAGCGATGGACGGGCTGCCGGTGACAATCAGGTTGCTCGACCCTCCGCTTCACGAGTTTCTCCCGCACGGGGGCGAAGAGAGCAAGCTCCTGGCTAGGACACTCGACATTCCCCGCAATGACCTCCAGAGGATCGTGGAGGGCCTGCGCGAGACCAATCCGATGCTTGGCCACCGCGGCTGTCGCCTCGGCATCACGTACCCCGAGATCACCGAGATGCAGGGGCGCGCCATCTTCGAGGCGGCGGTCAAGGCAAAGCGCCGCGGAATCGACGTCCATCCCGAGATAATGATTCCACTGGTCTCCGACGTCGCCGAATTCGACAATCAGAGGGCGATTCTCGAGACCGCGGCGGCGCAGGTGCTTGGCGTCATGGGGGAAACCGTTCCATACCTTATTGGGACTATGATAGAGCTCCCCCGCGCCGCCCTAACGGCTGGCGAGATTGCCAAACGGGCCGAATTCTTCAGCTTTGGCACCAACGACTTGACCCAGACGACGTTTGGCTTGAGCCGCGACGATGCCGGACGTTTCCTTCCATCTTACGTAGAAAGAGGCATTTTTCCGGATGATCCTTTCCAGACTCTGGACACCGTTGGGGTTGGCCGCCTGATCCGCATGGCTGCCGAGGATGGCCGAAAGGCCCGGCCGGGCATTAAATTGGGTATCTGCGGCGAGCACGGAGGCGAGCCGCGTTCGGTGGCTTTCTGTCACGCTATCGGCCTCGACTACGTCTCATGCTCACCTTATCGCGTTCCCATTGCTCGCCTCGCCGCTGCCCATGCCGCTCTTGAGTCATCCGCTAAGCACTAGCGCCTACTCGGCGGCGGATGTTGCCGGTCCTGTCCTCAGTCTGACGCCACCGCGTCGGCTCAGGATCGCCCTGGTAACGGAGTACTACTATCCGCACCTCGGTGGCATCTGCGAGCACGTGCATTTCTTTGCGCGGGAAGCGCGGAAGCTGGGCCACCACGTGGATATCATAACTTCCAACCTCCCAGGCGCAGTGCCGGAGAATGGCGTGATCCGCATCGGCAAAAGTCAGCCCATTTATGCCAATGGCTCGCAGGCCCGTATCACCATTGGGATGTCACTCCGTAAGGACATGCGTCGGGTCCTTGGTGAGGGCCGCTACGACATCGTGCACGTGCACTCGCCGCTGAGCCCAGTCCTTCCGATTCTCGCGATAGAAGAGGCCGATTGTCCAACCATCGGTACGTTTCATACCTATTTTGACAAATCTGTCGGCTACCAGCTTGGGCGTAAGTATTTTCAGCGTCGTCTGGACATGCTCGAAGTCGCAATCGCGGTTTCACACTCGACCACGATAGCACTGGATCGATACTTCGAGGCCGATTGGACGATCATTCCCAATGGGATCGACATAAATCTTTTCAACCCGCACGCCCCACTGCCGCCCGGGTTGCGACGTGACGTACCGGCGATACTCTTTCTGGGTCGTTTTGATCCCCGCAACGGCCTGACAACCCTTATCGACTCATTCCAGCGAGTGCGCGGCAAGGGACGCGAAGCTCAGCTGGTTGTTGTTGGCGACGGTCCGCTCAGAAAACACTACTTCCGCGCCGCCGGTGGCGATCCTGACATCACGTTTGTCGGATCAGTTCTGAAGGGTCGCCCGAGTTACTACGCTCACGCTGCGATGTACGCCTGCCCCACCACCAAAGCGTCGTTTGGGATCACACTGCTCGAGTCAATGGCGTGTGAAACGCCGGTGGTATGCTCGGACATCCTTGGATTCCGCGACGTGGTGAAGGACGGCCGCGAAGCGTTGATGGTGCCATGCGGCGACCGTGACGCACTAGCCGACGCAATCGTGACGCTGCTCGACGACGAAACGTTACGAACGAGGCTCGGCAAGACCGGCCGAAGGGAAGCCGAGCAGTACTCGTGGCCCCGTGTAACGCAACGCGTGCTTGAACAATACGATAGCGTTCTGGCACGGCGTTCAGCGGCTGCATGATCCTACCCGTAGCCGCCGCGACAGTCGCGGCGGGGACGGCCGCGTATGGAGCGTTTTACAGAAATAGCCCCGTCTTCGGTACCGTCCTCCATGAGATTCCATCGTCGAACAACGCGGTATCGCTCACCTTCGATGACGGCCCCAATCCTTACGCGACTCCGTTAATTCTCGACGCACTCGGTCGCGCCGGCGTGCGGGCAACATTCTTCTTTCTTGGCCGCCACGTGGAGCGATGGCCCGAAATCGCCCGCCGCGCCGCGGCCGAAGGGCATCAGATCGGCAACCATGGATATTTCCATCGGAAGCTCCACTTTCGCAGCGTCGCGTACGTGCGCGACGACCTCGGGCGCGGCAAGCGCGCGATCGAAGCCACCTGCGGCGTAACTCCCGGGTTCTTTAGAGCGCCACACGGATTTCGCAGCCCATGGGTCACCGCAATAGCCAGCTCCATTGGGGAGCAAACCGTCGGATGGTCGCTTGGCGTCTGGGACACCGACCGGCCCGGCGCTGATGCGATTGTCGCGAGGACGATCGAAGGCGCGCGGCCGGGCTACATCTTGCTATTGCATGATGGAGACGGCTACGATCCCGTCGGCGATCGGCTTCAGACCGCGCGGGCGGTGCCTGGGATCGTTGAAGGGCTCCATGCCCGCGGTTTCACATTCGCGACGCTCCCTAAATGAACAAGGCCAAGATCGGCAAGTGGATTCGGCTGGCGCTTTCAGCGGCTATCATCGTTCTGCTGATCGTCTTCGCCAGAAAGGTTGATTGGGGACAGGCGTGGCACGCAATGATTACCGCTTCGCGGCCGCTGCTTCTGATGGCGCTGGTGGCGAACCTGCTCACTCTGGTCGCGCGCGGCATTCGGTGGTGGATCCTTCTGCGCGCAGTGGGATCACCATCGCTCGCGCTGTCGATGCGCGCGACATTCGCGGGTGCCGGTCTAAACAACGTGCTCGTGGCGAATGGTGGCGACGCGGCGCGAATTGTATTTGTTACGCGGTCCAGCGGTGTGTCAGCCTCTAGAGTACTCGCCACAGCGGCCCTGGATCGACTCTTCGATCCAATCGGGTTCGTCATCATGCTGGTAGCGGGTCTCTCACTGTTCAACCTTCCGCCGGAATTCGCACGATTGCGCTGGCCCGCGTTGGTCGTGCTTGTCGCCATCGCGATCGGTCTCGTATGGGTTGCGCGAACCGCGCCGGACGCGGACCCGGAAGCCGTACCCGAGCGAAGAGCCGTCGTGCTCGGCTGGCGCGCGCGCACCCGTGTCTGGCTCCGAGAGTTTGGCGGCAGCATGCGCGAGCTCGCGACTGGGCCACGTATGATACCACTACTGTTGTTGACTATCATCGCGTGGGTCACGCAGCTTGCCACTTTTGCTTACGCCGCCAGCGCCGCGCATATTCAATTGCCCGTTCAGGGAAGCCTTACCGCATTGCTGGCAGTCAACATCTCACTTCTCGTTCGCGCGACCCCCGGCAACGTCGGCTTCTTCCAGTTCGCCTACGCGCTCGCAGCAGCACCGTTCGGAGTTCAGGAGGCGAATGCTGTCGGTGTTGCCGTGCTGATCCAGGCACTGCAGATAATTCCGACGACGATCATCGGCGTCGCGCTCGCACCTGAGTTCATCTTTCGGCGGAAAGCAAAAGAGCCGACAACGGTTTGACCGTTGTCAGCTCTTCTGTTTGGAGCAGTGGAGGCGCGGGGATTCGAACCCCGGTCCGAAGCAAGATTCACCACAGCATCTACGTGCGTAGTCTCCCGTTTTTGTCTCTCCAACCGCGACCCGGAAGACGGGGCTACGGCAGGACAAGGTCTCTAGAGTTTCGCGATTAGAGGGAGACCGCCCCTACCCGCTATCCCGATTTTGCAATACCTGGTCGGCGCGTCAGGAGCGCTCCGATTCAGGCAGGTGCATATCACTGCGGGTTAACGCAGGTTACGCAGCCAGGGCCAAGTTGTCGTTGGCAGTTGTGAAAATTCCCAGATTTTTTTACGAGGTTCCAGGAACCTCGGCACGCGGCCACAGCTTCACCAACCCCGTCGAAGCCGGTCGCCCCCATCTATAAACATACACCATGCCTCAAGGGGCGGTTCCCAACCTCCTGACAGCCGGGTACCCGTAAGGGCGGGCGCCCGTGCCCGCCCGCGTTACAAACCGCCCGCTACGACCAGATTCCTCCCGCCACGCTTGGCGGCGTACAGCGCCCGATCTGCCGCGCTGAACAACTCGTCTCGATCACGCGCTCCTTCCGGATACGTAGCAAGGCCGAGGGAGATCGTCACGGCGATATCACGCCCGCCAATCACGAACGGATTCGCGCCAACCGCGGCTCGTAGCCGCTCGGCGAGCTGACAGCCACCGCTCAGATCGGTTTGCGGCAGCAGCAGCGCCATCTCCTCGCCACCGTATCGAGCACAGAGGTCCACGGTGCGCACTTCCTGCTGAAGCGCCGACGCTACACGGCGGAGCACCTCGTCCCCAACTTGATGCCCGTACGTGTCGTTCACATGTTTGAACCGATCAATATCCACCACGACCAACGTGCAGGATCCGCCGAAGCGATTTGTCTCCATCACGATCCGGGACAGTCGTTCCTCGAATTGCTGCCTGTTCGCCAGACCGGTGAGCGCATCCGTCCGTGCCCGGCGATTGATCTCCTCGATCTCCCAGACTGTTTCGAGCGCGCGCGCCGCCATCACACCAAGAAGGCGAAGGTTCTTGGCGTCGGTCAGCGAAATCGGGATCGGTGTCTCGCTCTCCATCACCAACGCACCGATTACACCTTCCATTCCGCGCAACGGAACAATCGCGAGCGCGCCCAGTCGGTGCTCGGGCTCGTCGCCGCCAAACACAACGAAGCCGTGGTCGCGGTCCGTGGCATCTTCAATAAGCACCGGAAAGTCGCCCACGCATGCTGCGCCAACTTGGCTCTCCGCAGTGACAATCGAACCGGCCGGAAGAAGATGTCCGCGAATTGAATAGGCGACCTCTCCGGCAACACTCGTCGCATTCCATCTAACGAGCGCAACGCGCTTCGTTCCCATCATGTGCGATGCGGCCGTGCAGAGCGATGTCCCCAGATCCGGAATGGACCGGTGATCCTGAAGTTGCGTCGCAGTCAGCAGTAGCAAATCCGCGTTGCGCTCGGACCTGGAGCCCGCTGACTGAGCGTCCAGCAGGCCGCGCAACGTGGCCACGCGGCGCGCGAGGCGTGGAAGCCATGTCCTCAGCTGCTCTCTAGGCAGCTTTAGCGAGGAGCGCTCCCTGGCGCCCACAGCGAGCACATGCCTGGTGCCATTCGACGACGGAAGAGGCGTAGCTGCGAATCCCACCTGCTCCCCGTCGGTGCATATCTCACCGACATTCTGATGCGCTGCCCAAGCAACGAGGCTCGCACCCTTTTCGTCGAGTTCTGGCGCGGATGAGTCAGCACTGACGAACTCAAGCAGCACCGGTCTGCTCGCCGCGTCCGTCGCGTCCCAAACGGACGCCTGCACGCCGCCGAACAGCTCGCGAACATCGGCGAGAACGTCCGTAATTGGCAGCGCGTGCGGCACCTGTTCGCGCTGGTCGGTGCTAGGCTGCCGAGGCGATCGCGTCGGCAGCTGTGTCGGCGGCCATGGCTTCGGCCGTGTCGTCGGCCGTGTCGTCGGCCGTGTCGTCGGCCGTGTCGTCGGCCGTGTCGTCGGCCGTGTCGGCAACTCCATGTTCCCCATTTCGTGCACCGTACGGTTGGGATAGGTAGTCGTCGAAGATCGCTTCGACCTCGGTCACCGAATGGACGGCGTACAGCTTCTTGCGCAACTCAGCGGAGCCGGGCAATCCCTTGACGTACCAGCCTAGGTGTTTGCGGAACTCGACAGCCGCACCACGTGGATCCAGCTCAAAGTCATCGGCCATGTGCGCGTGCTCCAACGCTATCGCGAAGCGTTGGCGAACAGGCGGAGCGGGCCGCTTCTCGCGACCTTCGAGCAGGTCACGCGTCTGGTCGAAGATCCACGGCTGGCCGAAGGACCCGCGCGCGATCATTACACCAGCGCAGCCAGTTTGCTGCTTCATGAGCAGGGCGTCTTCCGGCGACTTGATGTCTCCGTTTCCAAGCACCGGAATGTCGAGCGCGCTGACGACGGCGGCAATCTCGTCCCAGCGGGCGGCACCGCTGTACATCTGCGCTCGCGTGCGCGGGTGCAGTGTAAGCACCGTCGCGCCAGCGTCCTGGCATCGCAGAGCAATCTCGACCGGATTGCGCATCTCCTCGCTCCATCCGCTACGGATCTTGACCGTAACGGGAAGCGTCGTAGCACCCGAGACAGCCCGGATCACAGACTCCACCAGGCTGAGATCCTTGAGACAGCCGGATCCTCCATTGCGCTTCACAACCTTCTTTACAGGACAGCCGAAGTTGATATCGATGAATTCCGGCTGGAACACATCCGAAACGAGCCGTGCGGCGTCGCCCATCGCCGCAGCATCGGCTCCAAAAATCTGTACGCCGATCGGGCGCTCATCTGCCCCAAAGCGAAGCTTGGCGAGTGTAGCTTCATTCTCTCGCCGAATTGCTTCCGCGGAGAGAAACTCCGTTACCACAACGTCCGCCCCAAACCGACGGCAGATCCGACGGAATGGCGACTCCGACACCCCGGCCATGGGCGCCAGATATAGCGGCGTATCGCCGCGCAGGGGGAACGGGAATGGGCGGGTCATCCTTTTCAAGCTAATGTTCGCGGCCGTACCCGGCAACGCGTTTATTTGACACTTGTCGGGCCTGAAACTACCTTGGACGGTTCACCCCGATACGCCCAGCCCGCAACAACCGAAATGGAACTACGCGAGTTCTTCTCCGAAGACGCGATTTCGCTCGACCTCAAGGCCGACAACAAAGATGACATCCTCCGTGAGCTTATTTCGCTCCTGAAGTTGGACGAAAAGTCCGAAGGGATGCTTTTCAAGATGTTGAAACGCCGAGAGAACCTCGGCTCGACCGGAATTGGACGAGGAATCGCAATTCCGCACTGCCGCTCACTCGTCGTCAACAAGCTGCGCGTTGCGTTCGGCCGCAAGCCGGCCGGTGTTGACTTCAAGGCAATCGATGAGAAGCCTGTTTACTTCTTCTTTCTCATCGTAGCGCCACCGCTAGAGGTGTCGAACCAGTACTTGCCAGTACTCGGCAAGATTGCTCAGTTCAGCAAGGAATCGGATGTGCCAGACCGGTTGGTCGCGCTGACCGAGCCATCCCAATTCATGGCGTTACTCAAGGAAAAGGGCGTGTAGTGTGGTGCAGGGGCGGCCCTCCGTGGCCGCCCCATTGGGGCGTCACCCCCTACTCCCACTCGATCGTCGCGGGTGGCTTCGAGCTAACGTCGTACGCGACGCGGTTGATCCCGTCCACTTCGTTCATGATTCGGTTCGAGATCCGGCCTAACGCTTCGTACGGAAACGGATACCAGTCCGCGGTCATTCCATCAGTGCTCGTCACCGCGCGCAGCGCAAGAACATTGTCGTAAGTGCGCTCGTCGCCACTGACTCCTACGCTCCGAATTGGCAGCAATACTGCAAACGCCTGCCAGATTTCGTCGTACAGTCCTGCGCTACGAATCTCTTCCAAATAGATCGCGTCGGCGCGCCGTAGCACCGCGAGCTTGTCCGGCGTCACGTCACCGAGCACGCGTATCGCCAGCCCCGGCCCGGGGAACGGATGTCGGCCAACCATCTCTTCCGGCAGTCCCAGCTCGCGTCCCACGTTACGCACTTCATCCTTGAAGAGCTCCCGCAACGGCTCGATCAACTCGAATTTCATGTCGCTCTTGAGACCGCCCACGTTGTGATGTGTCTTGATCGTCACCGATGCGCCACCTGTGGGCGAGAAAGACTCGATCACATCGGGATACAACGTCCCCTGCACGAGGAAGCGAACGTTGTCACCAACGGTCGCTGCAGTTGCCTCGAATACATCGATGAACGTGTGACCGATGATCTTGCGCTTAGTCTCCGGATCCTCGACCCCCGCCAGCGCGCCTAGAAAATCAGCGCTTGCGTCAACAGTAATGAGATCCACTCCCATGTGCGCACGAAATGTGCGCTCGACCTGTTCGCGCTCGTGCAGCCGCAGTAGCCCGGTATCAACAAAAATGCAGGTGAGTCGGTCACCAACCGCGCGGTGAACCAATGCTGCGGCAACCGAAGAGTCCACACCACCCGACAGCCCGCAGATCACGCGTGAATCGCCCGCCAGTTTGCGGATTCGCTCAACTTCGCGCTCCACAAAAGAACCCGGCGTCCACGTGGGATGTAGTCCGCACACACGAAAGAGAAAGTTCTCTATCAGTTCGCTTCCGCGCGGTGTGTGTGCAACCTCCGGATGAAATTGCACGCCAAAAATGGGTCGAGTCTCGTGCCGGAAGGCAGTCACAGGATTGGCGCTGCTCTGCGCCGTTACCCTGAAACCCGCCGGCGGCGCCTCGATATGATCGCCGTGACTCATCCATGCTTGCAGACACTCGCCAGCTTCGAACCCGGCGAACAACGCATCCGGCTCCGTGACTGAAACCTCAGCACGCCCATATTCACGCTTACCGGCTCTCAATACTGTCGCACCCGAAAGCTGCGCGATCAGCTGCATGCCGTAACAGATGCCGAGCACTGGAGCCACGTCGAGCAACGCCGGGTCCGCCGTGGGAGCCGAGTCGCCATAGACGGAGTTTGGGCCGCCGCTAAAGATGATGCCCGACGGTCTCCAGTCGCGAATCCATTCGAGCGAACGTGTCGGCGGATGAATCTCACAATACACACGCGCCTCGCGGACGCGTCTCGCGATCAGCTGAGTGTACTGTGCACCAAAATCAAGAATCAGAACTCTTTCCTGCGTCATCCAGCTCTCACAATTTTATGATCTCGACTTCGCGCGTCTGTAGGTCCACCAGAGCGGCCGTGCACGATCCGTACAGCCAACCGCAGGCTTCGCCCGGGTTGAGAATCAAGGTATCGCCCCTGCTCTTCATCTCTACCTGATGCGAGCTTCCGTGGAAGACGAACTGGTGATTATCCAACGATCGCTGGTGAACTTCACCAATGTCGTGGACAATCAAAATCTGGTGGCCAGACACTTCGAAGCTGTGCGGGGATTCGTACAACTCGGTCCCTACTCCCTGCGCCGCCACTGCCGCCAGTCCCTCTGGATCGCCATCATTTCGGCCGAATACGCCTAGCATTGGAATGTTGGCGTCGTTGACCGGCATGAGAGAGAACGGTGAGCAGTGATCGCCAGCATGCATCAGCAGACTTGCACCGCCGGCGACCATTCGTGCAACGAGCTCGGTGATCGCTGGAATGCGATCATGCGTATCCGCCAGAATCCCGACGCGCATCAGCCTTCCATCCATTCAGGCATCAGGGTCTCGCGGCGCGTAAGATCCGCGTCCGACTCCCGCTGCGTGATTACGGCAAACCGGTCTCCATCCACCAGAACCTCCGCGGGCCGTGGTCTCGAGTTGTAGTTGGAAGCCATGGAATAACCATACGCGCCAGCTGTACGTAGCACCAGCAATTGCCCGGGTGCGACGTCGGTGATCACGCGATCGTTTGCAAAAAAATCTCCGCTCTCACATACCGGACCTACGACGTTGGCGCGAAGAGCGGGTGCATCATCGGACGACACTGACTCGATCGCGTGTTGCGACTCGTAGAGCGACGGCCGTATGAAATCGTTCATTCCAGCGTCGGTGACGACGATGTCCTTGCCGCCGCTACGCTTGCGGTAGATCACGCGAGTGAGAAGGACACCAGAATCCGCGACGAGAAACCGGCCCGGTTCCACGAGAATGTCCACGCCCGGCTCCCGCGCGGCGATACCGAGGGCTTCGGCATACGCGGTCAGGTTCGGAGCGGCCTCGTCGCGATACGTGACGCCCAGGCCACCACCAAGGTCCAGCGACGTAATCGTCGCGACCCCCTCGCTCTCGATCTGTCGCTTGAGCCGCACCAGCTCGGTAGCCGCAAGTGCGTATGGCGCCGCCTCACCAATCTGAGAGCCCAGATGTGCCGCAAGGCCGACGAGTCGTAGATTGGGCATCGCCGCCATCGTACGTGCAACCGCCAAGATCGTATCGTGCGGAATCCCGAACTTCATGCCGCGCTCAGCTGTGCGCGTGTACTTGTGCGGCGTATCGACCGCGATATCGGGATTGACGCGAAGAGCGACCGGCACAACTACGCCCAGCCGCGCCGCAATTGTGCTCAGAGCGTGAAGCTCTCCTTCCGACTCCACGTTGATGCTCCGCACACCGGCGCGCACAGCACGCTCCAACTCAATATCCGTCTTCCCAACGCCGCTGAAGACAATGTCCCGGCCCTCGAACCCGACCGCGAGCGCTCGGTGAAGTTCTCCTCCCGAAACAATGTCCACACCAGCACCGAGCGATCTGAGAATTCCCAGTATAGCGAGGCTCGAGTTCGCCTTCACGCTGTAATGGACATGAACTGGAAGGCCAGTGAGTGAGTTCGTTAGTCGCTCGTAGCGATCCCGAATTACGCGCGCACTGTACACGTACACCGGCGTGCCGACGCGCTCCGCAATTGTCTCGAGCGCAACTTCTTCACAGAACAACGCACCATCGTGCCGGACGTACCCTTCCGACATCAGTACGCTTTGGCCCACAACGCCTCCGCCACTGACTTCTGGCCACACTTTAGGCACGACGTGGGCGCCTCCGCGGAGCGAAACTCTTCGTCGGGGAGAACTCGAATCGTCGCCTTGGTCTCTTCCTTGATCTGCGACTCGCACTCCGCTGATCCGCACCACCCCGCGTACACAAACGCGCCGTCGCCCTGCATTATCTCGCGAAAGCGATCGTAGGTGATTGCGCCTCGCACGCTGTTTGCTTCGCGCCGGTTGCGAGCGGTCTCCAGCAGATTCTCCTGGATCGCCGACAACAGCTCGTTGATGCTCTCCTCGATCGTGTCGAGCGGATACGCACGCTTCTCGCGTGTGTCGCGTCGCACCAGCACCGCCTGGTTGGAGTCGAGATCGCGCGGTCCAATCTCCATCCGCAACGGTATGCCACGTAGCTCCCATTCGTAATACTTCGCGCCTGGCTTCATGCCGTCACGTGTATCGACGTGAATCCGTAACCGCGCCGGCGACCTGCGCTCCCATGCACCCAGAGAGTCCTTGATTCGCGCAGCGGCTTCGAGCACACGAGCACGATCCTCGTCGGTGCGATAGATCGGGACGATCACAACTTCTATGGGCGCGAGCAGCGGCGGAGTTACGAGGCCGCCGTCATCGCCGTGGGTCATTACGAGGCCGCCGACCATGCGCGTCGAGACACCCCAGCTCGTGTTCCACGCAAAGTCCAGTTCGCCCGCCTCGGTCTGGAAGGTGAGATCGAACGCCTTGGCAAAGTTCTGGCCGAGATTGTGGGACGTTCCAGCCTGAAGCGCCTTGTTGTCCTGCATCATCGCCTCGCACGAATACGTGCGCAGCGCACCCGCGAATTTCTCCGACTCGCTCTTGCGCCCCGTTACCACAGGCATCGCCATCCAGCCTTCCATGAAGTCGCGATACACACCCAACATCCGTCGTGTCTCTTCTTCAGCCTCGGCTTCCGTGGCGTGCGCAGTGTGGCCTTCCTGCCAGAGAAACTCAAGTGTCCGCAGAAAGAGTCGCGTCCGCATCTCCCAGCGCACCACGTTTGCCCATTGATTGATCAGCAACGGCAGGTCGCGGTAGCTCTGCACCCACTTGGCGAACATCGAATAGATGATCGTCTCGGACGTGGGCCGGATTACAAGTGGCTCGTCGAGTTGCTTACCACCGCCGTACGTGACGACCGCGGTCTCCGGCGCGAACCCTTCCACGTGCTGCGCCTCCTTTTGCAAGAAGCTCTGCGGAATAAGAAGCGGGAAATAGGCGTTCTGATGACCCGTCGCCTTGAACATGTCGTCGAGCTGGCGCTGCATCCGCTCCCATATGCCATAGCCGTTGGGGCGGATCACCATGCATCCGCGCACAGGCGCGTAATCAGCCAGCTCTGCCCGCAAGACAAGTTCGTTGTACCACCCGCTGAAATCCTGAGCGCGAGTTGGTAGCTTCTTTTCGTCAGCCATCGATGCAGTATGAGAGGAAGCGCGCTGTCTCAGGCACTTGTGCCTGCCGTCGCTGTGTTGGTGATATGAATGATATTACGTGCGCCGGCGGCGATCGCCGACTTGCGCTGCTTGGACGCGGACTGCCGCCGAAGTGCATACTCCACCGAAAAACCCCGCGCCCGGAGTCGTCCAGCTTCTGACATCACTGTCGAGACAGGCACGTCGTCGTCCGCAGTGAGCCAGTAGTCGATCGACGACTCGGTTGCCGGCAGCAGTTTTCGGGAGCGCAGCAACTCCGTGAGCACCACGTCGCCCATCCCGAAGCCGAGCGCCGGAAGCGCGGCGCCACCGATGGCGTCGAGCAGACTGTCGTACCGCCCGCCACCGCAGATCGCGCGGAATTCACCGGACCGGTCGAACAGCTCGAACACCACACCCGTGTAGTACGCGAGCCCGCGAACAATCGAGAGATCGAACTGCAGCCACACCGCCCCACCGGGCACGAGGCGCTCGACGTAGTCGAATAGGCTCCGCAGTTCTTCGACGTGTTCGCTACCAGGAACATCACTGGCGTTGATGGCCGCAGCAACTCTGTCTACCGTGACGGTTGCAATACCGAGTACAGCTTCGATCTGAGTCTCGTCGAGCCCCGCCGCCGCGAGCTTTTCCCCGGAAATCGCCACCGGCTGTCTCGCAAGCTTGTCGGCGACGGCCAACACAGCGTCAAAGGCGTTTGGCGAGATGCCGAGCGCCGTGAGGTACGCGTGCATTACGCGCCGATCACTCACACGCACGACCACTTCGTTCGACGTCAATCCGAGCTCGCGGCACATGTCGATCGCGCACGCGACAAGCTCGGCGTCCGCGGTAACTCCGCTCTCCCCGACAATGTCAACGTTCAACTGATAGTGCTCGCGCAGCCGCCCCTTCTGTTGTCGCTCGTACCGGAATAGCTGCGGTATCGAGAACCAGCGGGTTGGCTTGCGCAACGAATTCGCCCGGGCACTTACCATCCGCGCGAACGTCGGCGTCATCTCCGGTCGCAGCGCAACCTCGCGACCACCTTTATCGACGAAGTTGTAAAGCTGGCCGACAATCTCCTCGCCGCTCTTGGACGTGTACAGCTCCAGCGACTCCAACGGCGGCCCGTCGTATTCCATGAACGCGTACCGCCGAGCAACCTCGCGCCAGGCGCGCGTCACATGCGCGCGCTCGGCCAACTGCTCCGGGTAGAAATCTCGAAAGCCCGGGAGTGTTGTGTGCGCCATCGTCCAAACCTATTCGGTACGGCGGGCGGGTGCTACCACCTACGCCAGTCGTGATGCGAAAGCAGCGTCAGTCGTGTGCTGCGCGCGCGGCCACCGCTATGGGGTCAATCTCAAGGATGCGCATCGCATCCCCAACTGTGTGGAAGGAGCCGCAGACGACTTTGGTGCCAGGAAGCGACTCCGCCCGCGCTATGGCAACCCGAAAATCGGGGTCCAGCGACACCGGCACCTTGCACGCATTGGCATGCGCGGCTGCCGGAATCGGGTCCCATGCGCGGTCGGACGGCGCACTTAACGGCTGCGTAATGATGAAATGGTCGGCCACCGGCGCCAGAGCCTCAATCATGCCGTACCAGTCCTTGTCCTTCAGAACACCCAGCACTATCGTGACCGGCGCCGGTGACGGCCTTGCCGCCAACGTCTCGGCAAGTGCCATCGCGCCAGCCGCGTTGTGCGCGACGTCAAAAACCCAGTCGTGCACGCGCTGGAACCGTCCAGGGAGACTCACCGTGGACAGCGCACGGTTGATGTTCTCTTTCTTGATGGCGTACTCCGGTCCAGCCGCGTAAAGCGTGGCCAGAGCGGCGAGCGTATTGCGAACCTGGTGGTCGCCAATCAAGGGTGTCGAAAGCCTCGTGCGCCCTAGCGGCGTGGCGGCGGTAAACGACGTCATACCGCCGGCGAAAGATACCGACCAGGCCCGCCATTCGAGCCGCGTGACGCTTATCGGAGTCGCTCCACGATCAGCGGCGCGCTCGGCGAGCCGCTTCGCGAGATCCATGCGTGGTTCAGCGATTACAGCTGGGCGGCCGAACTTGAAAATCCCGCCCTTCTCGTCCGCGATACCCTGCAGAGTGGAACCCAGATACTCCGTGTGGTCCAGCGATATGTTAGTGACCGTCGCGACCACCGGATCGAGCACGTTGGTGCTGTCCAGAGCGCCGCCGAGCCCCGTTTCGATGACCGCGACATCGACCATGGAATCGGCGAAGTACGCAAGTGCTGCCGCCGTAGTGATCTCGAAGAAGGTCGCGTCGATCGACTCGGCGATCGGCTCCAACTTCTGCAGCAGAGCCAGAAGCGCCTGCTCGGGAATCGGCTGCCCGTCCACGACAATCCGCTCGCGAAAATCCACCAAGTGCGGCGACGTGTAGCGCCCAACCCGGCGCCCGCCAAAGCGCAGGAGTGCGTCGAGCGTCGCGACCGTGCTACCCTTGCCGTTAGTCCCCGCCACGTGAAATGACGGATACTTCCGATGTGGATCGCCCAGCGCGTCTAGCAGTTTTTCGGTCCGTTCGAGCCCTGGCGATACCTTGGAGCCAGTGCGCTCGAACAGTCGTTCGATAACTGCCTTATAACTTAGGTCGAGAGCCATCCAGTCGCCGCCGGCTTGCCGCCCATGTGCCGAAGCAGCCGCCCAATGGTCGGCTTGAGCTCATGACGCGGGATCACCATGTCCACCGTCCCATGCTCAAGGAGGAACTCGGCCGTCTGGAAGCCTTCTGGCAAATCCTGGCCTATCGTAGACTTGATCACTCGCGGCCCAGCGAACCCGATCACCGCTCCCGGTTCAGCGAGTATCGCGTCACCCAGCATAGCGAATGAAGCGCTCACGCCCCCGGTGGTTGGATTCGTGAGCAGCGACACGTAAGGAACGCGCCGCTCCGCTAACTGGGACAGCATCGCGGAGACCTTGGCCATCTGCATTAGTGACAGCACGCCTTCCTGCATACGCGCTCCGCCGGACGCGCAGACAATGACCAGAGGATGCTTCTTTTCGAGGGATCGCTGACCCAACCTGGCGATTTTCTCGCCGACCACGGACCCCATAGATCCGCCCATGAATGCGAAGTCCATCACGCCGAGGCTGATTGGCGAGCCGCCAAGCTGTCCTGAGAGCGTTAGAATCGCGTCCCCCTCCCCAGCATTGGTAGTGGCCTTTTTAAGCCTCTGGGCGTACTCAGGGAAGCTCAGGGGGTCTGCCGAGCGTATTTCAACCTCGGTCTCCTCAGCCGTCCCATCGTCCAGAAGGATGTTGGCATAGTCCCACGCGCGAATTCTGCGATGGTAGCCGCAGTTAGGGCACACGTTGAGATTCCGGACGAATTTCTCCGTGATATCCGTGTAGCCACACGACTCACACTTTTCCCAAGCATCGACTGGAATCTCCAACCGCTCGCGGCGCGGGCGGCGGGGTTTCTTGTCTTTCCTGAACCAAGCCATATCCATCTAATGTCACCCGGCACCGCGGGCTGGGCAAGGCGTTGCAGAACAGGCGTCCGACAATGCGGGACATGCAGGGCGGTCGCTTCAGGCGTCAGCGACCGATTTCGTTACCGCCAACGCCGTCGCGTCGGATGCCGCCAACCGATCCTTCAGACGCTGGGCCGAGGCATTCGTGAAGCCCGATAGCGCGGCGATGTCGTTTACTTCGGCGTCTCTCACGCCTTGTACACTTCCAAAGGTCTGAATTAACTGGCGGCGCTTTACGGGCCCAACACCGGGGACCGACAACAACTCCGACGTTACCGTGCGCATGCTTCTGCGCTTCCGGTTAAAGGTGACGGCAAATCGATGTGCCTCATCGCGGATCCGTTGCATGAGCTTGAGCCCGGCCGATCTACGAGACAATCGGATCGGTTCAGCGCGACCCCACACAAAAATCTCTTCATCCCGCTTGGCGAGGCTCACGAGCGGCTGCTCTCCAAGGCCAATGGAATCAAGCGCCGCGTGAGCGGCCGAGAGTTGCCCCTTACCGCCGTCGACTATGATGAGATCCGGCAGCGGTTTGTCATCGACTTTCCGTCTGTTGAAGTAACGCGTCACCACTTCGTGCATGGATGCGAAGTCGTCGGTGCCAACGACGGTCTTCACTTTGAACTTCCGATACTCACCGCGCTTCGGCCGGCCGTTCTCAAAAAAGACGGACGATCCAACAGTGTCTGTCCCCTGCGTGGTGGAGATGTCGAAGCACACCATTGTGCGCGGCAACTTATGAAGTGAGAGCTCTCGTGCAAGCTCATATACAGGCTCACCTGCCCTGACGTCGGACTCTGCGGATGCGAGCTTCAGCTCCTCCAGCAAATGCCGCGCATTCTGCTCCGCGAGCTCCACCAGTTCGCGCCGCACACCACGCTGTGGGATGTGCACCCTTTGTCCCGGTAGCGACTCCTCCAGCAGCTCGCGATCCGGGAAGTCGAATGGTAGCACCAGTTCGGACGCGCGCTCGGGCATCGGGACGTATGTTCCTGCCAGGAACAGGCCGAGTACGTCGCCGTCCTCCTCGCCGTCCACATTTTCTATGAAACGATGCTCACGCGCGAGCAGCTTGCCTTCTCTGATGCGCAGCAGCGCCACCACTGCGTCATCACCGTCGCGCGCGTAGCCAACCACGTCGCGATCGCCGCCTTCCACGCGCAGCACGACAGTAGGCTCTTCCATCCGCTCGAGGTGAAGCAACGCATCACGCAATTCCGCGGCACGCTCAAAATCGAGACTTGCCGCCGCCAGGTCCATGCGCTCGCGCACTCGCCGCACCACCTCTCCCGAGCGCCCCTCAAGGAACAGAATTACTTCGTCAATCATCGCGCCGTACTCCGGCTGCGTCTGTTTGAACACGCACGGTGCCCTGCAACGCTGGATGAAATAATCCAGGCACGGCCGCTCGGGCATCTCACGCGGCATGTCGTAGTTACACGACCGCACCGTAAAAATGCGCTTCACCACATTGAGCGAGCGTCGCATCGCGCCGACGTCGGTGTACGGCCCGAAGTACTTCGCACCGTCATTGATGACCCGCCGAGTTACATACATGCGCGGGAACGGCTCGTTTACCGTGACCTTGATGTATGGATACGACTTGTCGTCTCGCAGCGCGATGTTGAACTTCGGGTGATACTCCTTGATCAGATTTGCTTCAAGTATCAGCGCGTGTGCTTCAGTCGGTACGACGATCGTTTCCAGATCCGCGATGTGCCGTACAAGATGCTGAGTCTTGAGACTGAACGGATGCTCGCTCGCAAAATAGCTCCGCACACGAGACCGAAGTCGTTTCGCCTTTCCCACGTAAAGCACCGTCCCGTCGGCCCCTTTCCACAGATACACGCCGGGCCCGTCAGGAAGGTACAGAAGTTTCCGCGCTACGTTCTCGGGAGCCGTCACCATCGAAAGCTATACGCCGGATCGGCGGCGCAGTTTCGCAGTCAGATTGGCAGCTTCCGGAATTTTCAGAAGCGCAGTGCAGCCAATGTACGCGACACCAAATGTCGTCAACGCCACCGCCGCGAGCCATAATGGCCTCGACGTGGGAACCAGCAGGCGCGCCACAGACGCTAGCGCTGCGCCCACTAGGCCAGCTGCCCACAGCAAACTCACGTAGCGAACGGACAATCCGGTCCGTCCGATCCGTCGCGTCAGCCCGCGGCGGAGCAACATGAATTCCACCCAGCCGGCTATTCCGGCGGACGCAGTAAGGCCAGCGGCACCGAGCTTTGGATCTACGCCAAACCAGCCAGGAGCCTGAAAGGCAAATACAGCGCCGAGTACCGTGGTCAGCGCAAGACGGACGAGGGCGAACTTGAGCGGCGTCCGCGTATCCCGCAGCGCGTAATAGGTTGAGGAATCCAATCGCCCCAGCGTCGACGCCAGCAACCCAATCGTCGATCCGATCAGTATTTCCCACACCCACACCGTATTGGATCGTTTGAACGCACCGGTCTGGAAGAGCGCGCCGGTAATGATGTCGCCAAGGGCAAGGAACCCGATGACGCACGGCACGATGAAAAAGGCAATCCGCTCCATGCCAGCGTTCAATCGCCGCCTAAGAACCGCTGCAATTTCCTCATCGGTGCCGAGTGCGCTCGACATTGCAGGAAGCTCGGCGGCGGACACGGACATTCCAAACAGGCTGCCGGGAAGCATGTATAACGTCTGTGAATATGCCAGCGACGAGACGGAGCCGAGGGGAAGGTGGTACGCGAGTGCCAGGTCGATGAACCCACTGATCTGAACTACCCCCCTTCCCAGAAATGCGGACGTGAACTGGCGAAATACGCGGCGTACGCTCGGCAGACCAAAGTGAAAATTGGGCACGATCCCGGGTGCGACGCGCTTCAGTCCCGGAAGTTGAACAAAAAACTGGGCAGCGCTGCCGATCACCGAGGCCCATGCTACGGCGATCACGAGATCTGACGCAGAGCGCCGCGGGCCGTACACAAGCAACGCCGTGATCATGACTCCGTTCCACGCCAGCGGAGCCATGTATGATATGAGAAACTTGCGATGCGTATTGAGGACGCCGAGGCACCATGCCGAGAATACCAGCAGCCCTGCACCGGGGAAAAGGATACGTACGAGTGTCGTCGTCAGTGCATCTTCCGCCGGCGTAGCACCCGTGACCGCGAGCCACTTCATGAACGACTGTGGCAGGATCCCGGCGAACGGGCGGATGATCGATGCGAGCGTGGAACCACCGCCAGCGAGGATTCCAACGAGCAGAGGCGCAGCCAACACGCCAGCAAGCACGATGACAGATGCGACGAGCACCAGCGCACCAAACACCGCGCCTGCAAGTTCGTCGGCTTCGCGTTTCTCTCCGCGGGCGATCGTGCTCGCGTATTCAGGAATGAAGGATGCAGACAGCACGCCTTCGCCAAACAGCACCTGCAACATGTTGGGAATACGAAACGCACCCTGAAATGCGTCATTCACGAGCGATGCACCGAGAAAGTGTGCAAAGATTCGTTGGCGAATCAGGCCGGCGATGCGGCTCGCGAAGATTCCGGAACCGACCAGAAACGCCGCGCGGCCAGTACGCTCTTCAGCCACCGAGAATCACATTGGAAACGTGCAGCCGGGCTTGCTCCCGCGTCGCGTCGATAACGGCGTCGCCATACCGAGCAAGAAATGGGATGAAGCTGAGCACGCGTTCTTGCGGAGCGCCGTTCGGATAAAGCGTGGCGCGGACCGTTTCCACATCCCGGAGATCTGCGGTCCCGTACTGCTTGATCGCAGCCGCATAGCGCCGTTCCAGCCGCTCCAGCCGATGTTCCACACCCGCCCGCATCGTTCCAATGGATCTGATCAACGCCTCGGATGTCTGATCGTTACTGCCTAGTCGGCTACAGCTTGCGTCCAATTCCGCGCGCAACCCGTCCAGTGCGCCACGAACACCCACCGAAATTCCCGCGCGCGCCACGCGCGTTTCCATCGCGTGTGGATCGGCGAAATCCTCGATCGTCGCATGGAGTCGCTCCAGGATGCTCTCAACGTGCGGCTCAAGCAGCGTTCCGCTCCATCGCGGTGCGATGCGCGGCACGACCGCACCAATCGCATCGGCGACCGCCGAAAGCTGGGCGAAATACGCGACCTCGCCCGGCCCTCCGATGTAGCTTACCGTCGGCAGTATCTGCCGCTCCATGATCGGCCGCAGCAGCACATTCGGGCCAAGTCGCTCCGCCGCGACGGATTCAGCGACGCTGCGGGCTGTGCGAACGGGGACACGTCGCCGCGTTCCGTCATCGAGCGTCTCGAATACAAGCGACAGGTTACTTACATCGGCGACCTGCGCCCGAAAGCCCGACGTGGCGATCGCCTTCGAACGCGCAGTTAGCGCTACCGCGATCGCATCCGCATTCGTGAGCGCACTCACAATTGTCTCGTGTCCTGCAAGTCGCACTGATCGATGCGATGCGTCCAACACGGCAACACCAAGAGGCTCAAGAACCGCGCGGAGCAACGTTACGTATGCGCTCCCCACCGTGGCACCGCTGACGTACGCATCACGCACGGCATCGACCGCGCGCGCATCAGGCGCAGAGCCGCATGCCTCTCGCAAACGCTCCATTTGATCGGCGACATCACCGAGTGGAGTACTGGCCATCGAACGGCCGGCTGCCGGGCGCGATGGCATCGCCAGGGTATCGAGCTTGCCATGCCGC
Organism: Gemmatimonadota bacterium; assembly: GCA_041691775.1. Lineage (GTDB taxonomy): Bacteria > Gemmatimonadota > Gemmatimonadetes > Gemmatimonadales > Gemmatimonadaceae > Fen-1247. Next base: position 30,716 of record JBEPUB010000001.1, on the reverse strand, counting down.
ACCACTGACACGTGGCTCGCCTCGACGAAATCGGCGTCGTCCGTAGCCGCCCAGAACACGGGCGCGACGGGACGTCCCGTTACCAATGACAGCGCATCGGCCATCTCGATCAGTGTCACAGCTTTATGAAGAACGTACAGCGGGCCGCCGAACAGACCCGGTTGCTGGCCGCCCGTCACGACGAGGCCGGCAGACTTCGACGCGGCACGCAATCGGCCCGCCGCTTCACCGGACGCATTGAAGGCAGGTTCCAGATCGCTCAACCACGAGCGATTCGCAAAATCATTGGCTACATCGATCGCAGTGGCCGCCCATTCCGCCGAACCACGCGGCCGCGGCGCATACCATTCAGATAGGTCGCCGGCGAGCGCCCGTTGCGCGAGTGCGGAGCCACCGATCGGTCGCGTTATCGCGCGTATCACGAGCGGTGTACGAAGAAGATGGCGCGCGGACTCTCGGGATTGAGCGGACCCGCTGAATAATCACCCAGCTCGTGGTCGATTGCGAACCCGGCGTCGTGCAATAGACCTCGGATCTCGTCGGGCTCAAAGAGGCGCACACGTTCCAAGTAGCTTCGCGGGAATCCGGTCGCCGATATGACCTTTTCAACGTATAGCCCGTCGTCGGTTATGCGACGATCCTGTGTTACCACGCGATCACGCACACGGCAGCTATCGTGGGGAACGAGACTACTGCGCACCTGATCGGCATTGAGGTAGTCGAGCACAAAGACTCCGCCCCGCCGTAGGACGCGGCTCACTTCTGTGAGCACAACGCGGTTCTCATCATCCGAAGAAAAGTAGCCAAAGCTGGTAAAAAGGTTGACAACGAGATCAAAGCCCCCAGCCGCGAAGGGCAGACTTCGCATGTCCGCGCGAACGTAAGGGGTGCGCGGTGACTCGGCGGCCGCGACCCGAAGCATTTCCATCGAGAGGTCGAGCCCAACAGTCCACGTTTGCTTGCACAGTGCTCGCGCGTGTCGCCCAGATCCGCACGCCAGGTCCAACGCCTTTCCGTCCGCGCGTGGAGCAACTGTGTTCCGGATCAGCCGTACCACCGAGCGCGCCTCGCGGTCGTCGCGATGAGGATACAGATCCAGATATTCCTTGCCGAACCAACGCGTGAACCACTCACTCATTTGTGATAGGGCTCACCCCGTACGATCGTCCCCGCCCGATACAACTGCTCCGCGAGCACCAGCCGCGCGAGCTCATGCGGAAGTGTCCATGGTGCGAGAGACAGCCGCATCTGCGCGTTGTCGCGCAGCTCATCAGCCAGACCAAACGCACCACCGATCATGAACGCCACATCGCGCGCATTTTCCCGTTCCAATTGCAGCCACGCCGCGAACCGCTCCGACGACATGCACTGACCCGACGCGTCACATGCAACTTGCGTCGCCGGGGAGCCAACGCGCTGCTTGATGCGATCCCCTTCACGGCTACGCACGGTTGCCGACGACGTGGCCGAATCGCCTCGTTCCCCCCTTACTTCCATGACCTCCAGCGGCCAGTAACGTGCTGCACGAGTCTCATAGTCGCGAATCGCCGCGGCCAGCGCCTGATCCTTTGGGCGCCCGACCGCGGCGATCATCACGCGCACTTGCGCTGCGCGTTAAGAGTAAATGCCCCGCAGGCGATGCACCGCCGCAACCCGGCTGATGGAAAGCATGTACGCCGCAGTCCTCATGTTCACCTTATGTGTCTTCGCCAATGCAAGCACATCCGCGAAGCTTCGACGCATGATCTCCGTAAGGCGGTCGTTGACGGTCTTCTCGTCCCAGAAATAGCCGCCACGATCCTGTACCCACTCGAAGTATGAAACCGTGACACCGCCAGCATTGGCGAGGATGTCCGGAATCACGAATATCCCCTTCTCATCGAGAATGGAATCGGCCGCCGCCGTGGTCGGACCATTGGCGCCCTCACACACGACCTTAGCACGAATGTCGTGCGCATTCTTGGTCGTGATCACGCTTTCCAGCGCCGCTGGCAGCAACACGTCCACGTCGAGCGTGAGCAAATCGTTACCAGAGATCGCTTCACCACCCTTGAATCCCTTGAGTGACTTGTTTTTCGTTGCGTATTCGATCGCGTCGCCGACGTTGATGCCCTTCGCGTTATGGAACGCACCGTATCGGTCGCCGATGCCGACGATCTTCGCGCCCGCCTGTTCCAGAAGCAGCGCGGCAATCGAGCCAACGTTGCCGAATCCCTGGATCGCAACGGTGGCGCCCTTCACGCTCATGCCCAGGTGTTGCAACGCATCGGTCGTAACGATCATGCAGCCGCGACCTGTTGCCTCGCGCCGACCCAACGAGCCGCCCATCTCGACCGGCTTTCCGGTCACGACGGCAGTCGTCGTGTGGCCGACATGCATCGAGTAGGTGTCCATCACCCACGCCATGACGCGCTCGTTTGTGTTTACATCGGGCGCGGGGACATCTGAATCCGGACCCAGCGTCTGGATGATCCCATTGGTGTAGCGACGCGTGAGCCGCTCCAGCTCGCCAACGCTCATCTTCAGCGGGTCACAAACAACGCCGCCCTTGGCTCCCCCGAACGGAATGTTCACCACCGCGCACTTCCATGTCATCCACGCCGCAAGCGCCTTCACTTCCTCAAGCGTTACATGCATGTCGAAACGGATTCCGCCCTTTCCGGGTCCGCGCGACGTGTTGTACAGCACCCGGTGGCCGGTAAATACCTCAACCTCTCCGTTGTCCAGGACTATTGGACACGATACCGTTATCTGCTTCTCCGGGTTACGAAGAATCTTGTAAATGCCAGGCTCCAGATCCAGCAGCTCGGCGGCACGATCAAAACGCGACATCATCGCGTCGAAGGGGTTTTCCTCGTTCAAAACCGGATCCTTGTCCGGGTGGACGATTTTATGAGTCGAAAGGCGGTGGTCTTTGGCCATTATCCGACGATTGAAGTGGCTCGCTTGAATAGTTTCACGAGAGCTGCGGCGACGAGAGAAGCTCCCTCCGTGGGGCGCACAGCCTGAGAAAGATACCAAAGCTTCGGGCCGTTGGCAGGCCATATCTTCGACAGTTTCACAGCGTCCTTCTCGGTAGTGATGGCATATTTGTGACTAACCGATTCCAACGCGAGCCGGACCGCCTCGGCCTCGCTGTACGCGTGGTGGTCCCCAAAACGCCTTTGTGTCACACGTGCGCCCAACTGCCGCAGTTGCGTGAAAAAACTCCCCGGATCGCCAATCCCCGCTATGGCAAGCACGGACTCACCCATTATGGCGTCGAGCGAGACCCTTCCATCGCCGCTCGCTGACACGATTTTGTTCGGGACTAGAGCGACAACAATTACCGCTGCATCGATTGCCGGCATGGCCTGAATCGCGCGGACGACGACACGTGTCTCAGCGTCGCTCGCGCTCTTTTGCGTTATGACGATGAGGTCGGCGCGAGCTAGCGAACGCACAGGCTCACGAAGCGGACCCGCCGGGAGAAGCCTCAGGTTACTGTGCCAGTGCTCCGCGCTCACCAGCACGATGTCCAGGTCGCGGTGAGCACGCCGATGTTGAAAGCCATCGTCCAACACCGCGACATCCGCCCCTGCTGCGATCGCAGATTTGATCCCGGCAACCCGATCCACATCCGCGATCACCGGAATCCCAGGATTCATGCGCGCGTGAAGGTGAAGCTCGTCGTCGCCGTAACCGCGCATTACGACTGCCGGATGATGCCCGGCCTTGAGCAACGCACTAACAAGGTACGCGCTAAATGGTGTCTTCCCAGTGCCGCCGACAGTGATGTTTCCTACGCTAACGACCGGAATGGGCGAATCGTGCACCCTGAGCACGCGACGATCGTACAGTGCGTTCCGCGCCGATACGACCGCCATATATACCCAAGAAAGCGGCGATGCCGCTGCACGCGCTGATCGCGCTCCAGCGGATCGGCCATACCACAATTCTCCCACGTTCACCGGCGCGCCGACTCGGCTGCCTCAGCCGCATCGACCGCGGCGCTCAGTGCGGCTTGGAACACCGCGGTCTGTTCAGCCGCCACGCGCGAATCCGGCGCTTCCACGTACATCGGATCGCTATACGCCACCGTTACGCGCGCGAATGGTTTCGGAATCATGAATGCATCCCAGCTACTCAGGTGCCATGCACGTGAAGCAGATACGCCAATCGCGACTATCGGCGCACCCGCGCGATGCGCGGCAACTATCGTCCCGCTCGCAAAGCTGCGAGCAGGCCCGCGCGGACCATCGGGCGTGACGGCGACCTCGCTTCCGGATAGGAGGGCGTCGCACATCGCGAGCAACGCGCGCGCGCCGCCGCGCGTGGTAGAGCCGCGAATCGACGCCAGTCCCAGGCGACCCGCGATCTGGGCGATCAGCTCACCGTCGCGATGCTCACTGATGAGGATCCTGATGCCCTGCGAACGGTGCTGAACCACCAACGGCAATAGTTGACCGTGCCATAGCGCGAATATGAAAGGTCGTCCCCCTGCGCGCAGCGCGCGCCACCCGCCGCCGTTGATTTCGCGGACGCGCCATGTTGAATACAGAACGCGCAGTAGAACGGGGCCAAGCGACACTGCCAGCCGCTGCAATCCAGTCAACCGACTCACCGCAGCGCGCGGTTCTGTCATCCTGCCAGTCCAGAAATCATTTCCGCGACACGCTGGGCCGCGCCAGGAGTGCCCAGCTGATCGCGCACCTCCAACAAGCCCGCGCGCTGCGCGTTGCGATACGGCGCGTCGTCCAGTAAGCGTCCCAGTTCCGTTGCGACAGCGTTGGGCTCAAGTGCACTCTGCACGAATTCCTTGGCGATTTCGCGGCCGGCAACGACATTGACCAGTCCTATGTACGGGATCTTGACCACGCGCCGAGCGATGGCGTAAGAAACGGCACCGGTTCGATAGGCAACCGCCATCGGACACTGCGCGATCGCCGCCTCGAGTGTTGTTGTTCCGCTCTTGCAAAGCGCGACATCGGCAGCGCGAAAGATGTCGAACGACGCGCCGCTCAGTATCTCGAACGGGCAATTCCGACCGGCGAGATCCACCGTCGGTGCCGCGTGGACAATCACGCGAAGCCCGGGATATCGCCGCACAAGTTCCCGGCCAGTCTCGATGAATGGCTCGAAGTGTCGAGCGATCTCCTGATCGCGGCTGCCGGGAAACAGCGCAAGCACTCGTTCGGTTTGAGATATGCCCAGACGCGCCCTTGCCTCGCTACGCGTCGACAGCGTGCCGGCACGGTCCAGCAGTGGATGACCCACGAACGTTGCGTCGATGCCGTATCCCTTGAGCAGTGGCTCCTCGAACGGGAGGATCACAGCGGCCTTCGAGACCAACTTCGCAAGCTTGGGCAGGCGACCTGCACCCCACGCCCACACCTGTGGCGTCACATAGTACAGCACCGGGACACCAGCCTCGCGCGCCGCTGCGGCGACTTTCATGTTGAAACCGGGATAGTCGATCAGCACAACTACCGCCACATTCCCAGTCGCAAGACGCGCTCGCAGCGCTCGTAACAGAGCCGCGTGTTTTGGAATGTGCTTGAGTATTTCAGCAAACCCCATCACGGCGAGGTCTGAATAGTCGCGCGTAATCTCCACGCCGCCGGCGCGCATATGTGCGCCGCCAACGCCCGCCGTTGCGAGATCAGGCCGGATCTCACGCAGGCGCGCTGCGACGCTACCCGCATGCATGTCGCCGGAAGCTTCTCCGGCGACGAACATTACCTCACGCACCGAGTGAGGGGGCGTTGCGCTCGATGTCGCGTACAATTCTGAGTGCGACTTCCAACGCGCGACGTCCGTCAGCACCGCTCACCACCACCGGGGCGGTACCATTCAGCGCGGACGCAAAGCTCTCGAACTCCAGCTTGAGCGGCTCACCTTCGGGTGCCTCCAGCACGATCCGCTCGACAAAGTCCGCCAGATCCGGTGTGCCGCCGCTCGCGATAAGTGCGTGCAGATCCGCGGTCTTCCTGAGCCGGAAGAACTCCCCGGTCCCAACCGCGAGATCCAATGACAAGTAACCACTCGGCTGGAAGATGCGAACCTTTCGCACGCGCTCGCGCGAAATGCGGCTAGCCGTGATGTTCGCTACGGCGCCAGAGTCGAACGTGATTCTCGCGTTGGCAATATCAACTGTTGGCGTCAGCACTGGAATGCCGACAGCAGCGATGCCGCCAGCGCCAGAGTTGACAAGGGTAAGAATCAGGTCAATGTCGTGGATCATTAGGTCCAGCACGACGGCTACATCCGATCCGCGAAGGCTGAACGGTGCCAGTCTATCGCTCTCGATGAATCGCGGATGACTGACATACGGCAACGCCGCGCGCACCGCGCGGTTGAAGCGTTCGACATGGCCGGTCTGTATTAACGCTCCGGTCCGCTGCGCGATGGAAAGCAACTCGTCCGCCTCTTCGACGGTCGCTGTTATCGGTTTCTCGATAAGCACGTGCTTGCCACGTTCCAGCGCCTTCTTCGCCACGGAGAAGTGGCGCGGAGTCGGCACCACGACAGTCACCGCGTCAACGTCGTCCAGTAGTGTGTCAAGATCGCTGTAGCCAGGCACTTCAAGCTCCGCAGCAACCTGCGCCGCACGCTCCGGACGCGCCTCAACAAAACCCGACAATCGGAATTCGGGCATCTGTCGTAGCAGGCGTACGTGGTGATACCCGAGCGCGCCCGCGCCAACTACGCCCACACGTACTGGGGTCAAATCGCGACCCCGCGCTGGCTCGATTCAAGGAACTGTACGAGCTGAGTCACTTCCGGAATCTGTTCCACTTCAGCCGTCACCCGCTCCACAGCCTGCGCGATGTTCAGCTCTGAGCGAAACAACAATCGGTACGCCCGTTTGAGCTCAAGAATTGTCTCGGGTGAAAAGCCGTTTCTCTGGAGCCCGATGGAATTCAACCCGTATAGCTTCATGGGATTGCCAACCGCCTTGACGAATGGCGGCACATCCTTGGAAACGCGTGAACATCCACCCACGATCGCATTGCGGCCAATGCGCGTGAATTGATGAACCGCCGTGACCCCTGAGAGAATCACGCGGTCCTCCACGGTTACATGTCCCGCAAGCTGCACCATGTTCGCCAACACCACGCCCTCGCCAACGTGGCAGTCGTGCGCCAGGTGGACGTAAGACATGATAAAGCTGTTCGGACCAATGGTCGTCTTGAACGACTGCGACGTTCCGCGGTTGATGGTGCTGTATTCCCGCACCACCGTATTGTCGCCGATCTCTACGGTCGTCCGCTCACCCTTGAACTTCAGATCTTGAGGCTCGCCGCCGAGGACGGACCCCACGCCGATCTTCACGCGCTTGCCGAGTATGACGTAACGCTCCAGGCTGGCACGGGCTGCGATGACGCATCCGTCACCAACCACGCAGTCGTCGCCAACGATGGCGAATGGACCGATCTCTACATCCGCGCCAATTTCGGCGGACGAAGATACAATCGCGGTTGGGTGAATGCGCGTTGTCATCGATCCCGTACCATCGCTGCCATCTCGGCTTCAGCCACGAGTTCACCATCCACCTTTGCCACACCGCGCATCTTGCACACAGCGCCGCGAATCTGGATCACGTCGAGCTCGAACCGGAGCTGATCGCCCGGTCGCACCGGTTTGCGAAAGCGAACATTGTCGAGCGACATGAAGTACACAACCTTCTGTTCAGCTTCGTCAAGGCCGCCCATAAGGAGCATTCCTCCAACCTGTGCCATCGCCTCAATGATCAACACACCTGGCATTATCGGATGGCCAGGAAAGTGCCCCTGAAAAAACGGCTCGTTGATCGTCACGTTCTTCATCCCAACTATTCGCTTCTTGCCGTCGATCTCTAGAATACGATCGATGAGCAAGAATGGATAGCGATGCGGAAGCACCTTCATGATCTCTTCGATCGACATCATCCCAGCCATTCTGTTCACTCCTTCCTTCGTTGACTTGACCCGCTGACCAGCACGCATCATTTCGCGGACCAGCGTTACCGTTCCACGGTGACTTGGCCGAACCGCAACAATTCGCGCCCTCACGCGCGCTCCAGCGAGCGCCAGATCGCCAATGCAATCGAGCGTCTTGTGGCGCAGGAACTCATCGCTCCACCGAAGCTCGTTATCAACAACTCCAACGTCGTCCAGAACTATCGCGTTGTCAGTCGAAGCGCCCTGGATCAGCCCTTTGGAGCGAAGCTCTTCAACCTCGGTCACGAAGCCGAAGGTCCTCGCGGCCGCAAGCTGGTCTCGGTAGCTCTCCCGACCCACAACATAGCGCCCTGACTGGTGCCCGATAACCGGATGCGGAAACTCGATGCTGACGTCCAACGACAGCTCGGCGGCCGGATGTGCCTCGTATACAGAGTTCCCGTCGATGACTCGCAGCGGCTCGGATAGCGTCAGGTACTGCGCCTCACCGGGCTGCTCGATTATACCGGCAGCCATCAGCGCATCGTAGAACGGCGCAGCACTCCCATCCAGAATCGGTGGCTCGGGTCCGCTCATGTCGATTATGAGATCATCCAGCTCCAGTGCGCCCACAGCCGACAGCACGTGCTCCACCGTGTGCACCGCGGCAACGCCGTGCCCAAGCTGAGTGCGACGCTCCGTCGCGGTTACCTGTTCGACACGAGCCGGAATGACCGGGGTGTCGGCCAGATCCACGCGCCGAAATACGATTCCCGCACCGGATCCTGCGGGGCGAAATGTCAGGTCGCACTCGCGGCCCAGGTGTAAACCGACGCCCGCCACCTTTGCCGGCGTTGTGATGGTGCGTCTCGTCACGCTTCGCCCGTCTCGCCCAGCAAGCGTTCTAGCTTCTTCATCATGGCGGACAGCTTGAACAAGGCGCCGGTTGCGCGCAACGATTCTCGATGCGGCCGCGCGGGATAACCCGACCACGACTCGCCCGCCGGCACGTCTCCGAAAACACCAGCCTGTCCGGCAATCCTCGCGCCGTCGCCGATCGTCACGTGACCACCAATCCCCGCTTGGCCGGCGATGATAACCCCGTTGCCTATGTGTGCGGATCCAGCAATCCCAACCTGCGACATGATCAAGCAATGGGATCCGACGCGAACATTGTGGCCAATCTGCACCAGATTATCGATGCGAGTCCCGGAACCGATGATTGTGTCGTCTACGCTTCCACGGTCGATCGTTGTATTGGCGCCAACCTCCACATCGTCGCCAATCACACAGCGGCCCACATGCGGAATTTTTTCGTGTCGGCCATTCCGGAACACATATCCGAATCCGTCGCTGGCTACGCGCGCGCCGGAATGTATCGAGCAATGCGCGCCGATCTCGCCGCCGCTGTACACGGTGACGTGGGGATACAGCCGCGTATGTTCGCCTACGATCACACCGTCGCCAAGCACAACGTAGTCTTCGATCCGAACGCCGACCCCAAGCTTGACGCCCAGGCCGATCCTTGCAGTCGGCGCGATCCACGGCTCGGGCGGCGCAAGGTCGTAGAGACGCGGCAGAATCGTCTGGATCGCATCGTACGGTTTGTCAACGACGACTCGAGTTGCAGGACCAGGCTCAATATCAGCCATGTCGCGCGCGACGAGAACAACGCCAGCGCGCGAAACCGCAAACTGCGACGTGTACCGAGCGGAGGCCAGAAAAGTAGCATGGCGCGGGCCCGCCCTGTCGAGCGCTGCCACGCCATCAACAACAGACTCGGGATCACCGCGCAACTCGCCATTGACGAGCTGCGCGATCTCCCGCGCCGTCAGCGCCATCGCGCTATCACGGCTTCGGACGCGTCACGCCCGCCGGCTTTTGCGCAGGTCCAACCTGCTTCGTTGGCGTCGGGGTCGCTGACGGATTCGTTGCGCTCGCCTTCGGCGGCCCAAGCACCTTTAGGCGCGCAAGGACCGTATCAGTAAGATCGAGTGTCTTGTCCGCGGAAACGAGCGCGCTTCCCTGAGCTCCCACATCAAAGATCATGGTGTAACCGCCTTGCGCACGAACCTGATCGAGCACCTGCGACACCTGATCCATGAGCGGACGAGCAAGGTCGGCCTGACGCTGCTGCATCTGGTTGTTGAGTTCGGTGGCGTGCTGTGTGAACCGCGCCTCGGTGTCTCGGATTGTCTTGCCACGCGTCTCGCGCCGCGCGCTGTCGAGCGTCGGTGCATCCTTCTCGTACGACGCTACCATCGTCTTCAGAGAATCGTCCATGCGCTGAAGCTGCTCTCGCGCCGTCGCCATCTCTCTGTTGTAGGTCGCTTCGGCGTCGGCGCGGCCTGGCGCATCGGCGAGAATCTTCTGAGAATTGATGTAGCCGAGCTTTACAGGCGCCTGCGCGAACGCCGAAGGAGCGAGTGCTAGTGTCGCTGCCGCGAAGACCGCGGAGTGCATCCATTTGCTCATCATAGTTTCCTAGAAATACTGTCCAAGTTTGAAGTGGACTTTCCACCCCGGGTTAGAGTGCCCCTGCGCGTCAACCCTATCGAGGCCATACGCGAAGTCGACACCAAGAGGGCCAAGCGGACTCACCACCGATCCGCCCACGCCTACGCTGCGGAACAGACGCGTGGGATCGAAATCCCGCGGCCGCGCCCATACGTTTCCGCCTTCCATGAACGTGTTTAGATACACCGATTGATTGACTCTGAGCCCTAATTCCGCCGTCGTAACGAAGAAAGCGTTTCCGAACGAGCTGGTCTTGGCATTTCCGTTGCACGCCGATGGATCATAGCCGGCAGGTGTAATTGAGAACTCGCAGTAGCCCCTCAACGGCTCGCCGTACTGCGTCCCGCCCAGAGCGAACGACTGAGACGAGAAGAACGGCCCTGGATCCCCGAGGACCGCGCCAGCACGCGCCGTGAGTCCCGCAACGAAGGTCATAGGCTCGCCGCCAAGCAAGTTGCCGCCGATATACGCGAGCGGCGCGTACGAGCGAAGCTCCGTCGTGTACTTCTGGAAGTTGGCGGTTCCACCAAGCGGGCCGCCATTGAACGTCGCACTGAAGTTCTGCAGGCCGCCCTGTGTCGCGAACGGGAGCCCAAGACGCGTATCGTGCTGGTACGAGGCGCCAACCGACGACCTGAAGCAACTCTTGCACGTAGTAATGATCGTGCTCAACAACGTACCGGTGTTGTCACCGTACTTAACCGACTCACCACCGTACGAAAGGAAGATCCTGCTGAAGTACGAGTTCGGCACGGGAAAACCGAACTGAACCTGGCCGCCGATACGCGTGCTCTGACCCAAATCGGCGATGGTGTAGCGGGTCTTGGTGTTGTACCCGGTAACCGATCCCGAAATACGCGAATCTCGAATGTTCGGATCCGAATATGTCATACTGAAATCGTTGATGTACTTGCCGAATTGCCAGTTGAGCTGCGCGCGCTTGCAGCGGCCAAAAAGATTCGGCTGGTCCAGTCCGATGAATCCACCAAGTCCCGTTCCCTGACCCATCGACGCGCCGAAATTCACATTGCCGGTGCGTTTTTCCTTCACCTTGAACGTAATGTCGACGTCGCCGTTTTGATCCGGCTTCACGTCCGGCTCAGGCATCGGTGAATCGAAGAAATTCAGGTTCGCGATGTTCTGATAACTACGCATCAGATAGTCGCGCTTGAACACCTGGCCCGGTGCCATCACGATCTGCTCGCGAATGCACGACTCGTACGTGTAGTCGTTACCGGCGATATCGATCCGATTAACAATCGCTGGCGATCCCTCGTTGATTTCCCAGCGCAGATTCACCTTGCGCACGGAATCAGCAGAAGGAAGGCGCTCCTCGATCGGCTGCACAGTTGCGTAGATGTAACCCTCATTGCTGTACGCTTCCTTGACCTTCTCCGTCGCGTCGCTCCAGCGAGACTGATCGAAAGTGCCCTTTGGATTCTTGAACGAGCGCCGCACAGCTCCAATCGCGCTTTCCGCAAGCGAACGATCGTCCCGATCAAAAGGGAAGTAATTGCGCAGCGCTTCAGAAGTGAACGCCTTGTTGCCGAATACCTCGAAGTCTCCAACCGTGTAACGCGGGCCGTCCTGCACCTTTAGCTGTATCTCGCCCTTTCCATTCGTGTGGTCCACACGCATCGTGTCCTGCAACAACCTGAAGTCGATGTATCCACGACTCGCGTAAAGCGATGGAAGCCTGTCAGTAAGATCGCCGGCGTACACCGCGTCATCGAACTCACCGTTGCGGAAGAACCAGAACCCTTCTGGCTTCGTATCCATGGCACCAACAATCGTGCGCGATGGAATCGCGCGGTTCCCCGTAATACCGATGCCGGAAATTGCCAGACGACGGCCTTCGTCAACAGTGAAAGCGAGTGTCAGCTGGTCTCCCGAGAGCGTGGAGTCAACCCGGACACGAGCGAGATAGAATCCCTGGCTCTCGTAAAGTGAATCAGTACGCGCGATCGCGAGCGCAACCTTCGCCGGATCTACCGGGGTACCAACGGCAAGTTGCAAACGCTCGGCGACATCCTTCTTGCCAATCTGCCCAACACCGTGAGTCGAAGTGCTCGCGAGTACCGGGCGCTCCTTCACGTGAACGTCGAGCGACGACAGGTTGGTCGTCGGACTGATCGTACAGATTACGCGAATGTCGTCGTAGTTGCCGGTCGCGTACAGCGCTTTTACCGCGCGCTGAACGTCCCGGTAATTGAGCGTGGTCTTGGGAACAAGACCGATGGTTGCGCGGATAGTTGCGTTGTCTACGCGCGAGTTACCCACCACGGTAATCGTGTCAGGTACTGCGCAGCGACCTGCCGCAACTGTAGAATCTGCCCCCTGGGCGTACAAAGGGAGCCCTACCAGCGCTAAGGCCAGCAGGCTCCCAGCAAACTTGAACATCCCTCTAATATACCACGGTGAAGGGTTTGAGCCCATCCATGCACAAGCTCGGAATCGAGTCGGTAGTGAAGCTCATTCGACACCACATCAGTGAAAAAAGTTGCGCCTTCAGGACGGCAACTCTACTCGCGCGAAATCCGACCCGCCGCGCTCAAGAAACTCTCGCGCAGTGCCGACACCCGAAGCATCACACAGGAACCGAGCGGCGCACCTCCTCCGTTCAGCCGCTCGTCGGCGCCTTGCAAGCTGCAGAGGCAGCTTGCTGTTCCACCAGTAATTACTGACGCTAAGCACCTTCAACCGCCGCTCCCCCAGGGAGCGGCGGTTTGCGCAAGTAATCCCCAACCATCTTCCCAGATCCGAGACCGCCCCCACTTCGCAGGTGAAGCGCCGGAGCGACACCTGTGGCGCCGGTGCAGCGCCCTCGCTAGCCCAATCACACATTTGTTCACATATCCCGGGCGTGCCACTCGTAGCTTACATGAAGAAACGGACGTGTTTACCGGATTTTATGGGTGGATTGGTTCGAACGGATGGAAAACAAACGAGCGCGCGATGGCCCGTGCCTTGCCTCAAAACAGCCTCAAATCAGGTTGCATCAGTCCCTTTCTTCCGCTACGCTCCTCCGGTCCCGTAATGCATATCGCTAAGATCCTCGCTGGCGCGGCCATAGTCGCTGCTCCCCTCAGTCATGTGTCCGGCCAGTCGGCAACACCCGCCGACAGTGGCAGTCAGGGCAGTCAGGGCAGCCGAGCTGCCTGGCTCGCCGGAAGCGCGGCCGCCGTGGGAACCGGGCTCTTCCTAGCCTTCACCCACTCCGGACAGGGCGCCCTCGCGGCCCCCGGAACAACGGACTTCCACGCTTTTTCGACCAGTCCATCCGGACCAACGGTCGGTGGTTCAACGCCCAGGTCTTCGCCGAATAATCCGCCGCAGACTAATCCACCGCCAAACAACCCCCCGCCGCCGGACACGACGACGTCCACAACCCCGCCACCTGACAATCAGCCACCAGTGGTCGGAGCGGACGCTCCGCCCCCCAACTACGGACCGGACGCGCCAACCAACGACGGCCCCTTCGTTCCGACCACTAACGATGGGCCTCCGCAAAGCTACGCGCCACCGTTCACGCAGGCGTCCAGCACTGTTCCAGAACCTGGGACACTCGCGCTCACCGCGACGGGCATCATCGGCCTAGTTCCGCTGATTCGGCGCCGCCGCCGATAAGCCGCCGGGATCGGCACACTGCACAAAGCGGGTGAGGCGTCAAGCCTCACCCGCTTTGTGCTATCCGTTCCGCGACGACCCGCACCCACCCGCCGCGCTATGACGCCGCGCTATGACGCCGCGCTGGCCTTGGTCATTACTCGGAACTCCAACTTGTCTCCGTCAGGCGCGACATCGACTTCGACCTCATCGCCCTTCGCGAACTCCGCCATGAGAATCTTCTCGGACAGCGGGTCTTCGATGTAGCGCTGGATCGCCCGCTTGAGCGGTCGCGCACCGAATTTGTCATCGTAACCGTGCTTGACGAGGAAGTCCGCCGCCGGATCAGTGAGCCGGAGCACGAGTTCTTCATCAATCAGTCGCTTCTGCACATCACGCAGCACGATGTCCACGATCGAACGGATATTTTCGCGCGATAGAGGATGGAAAACAATTACATCGTCCAACCGGTTCAGGAATTCCGGGTTGAAGGTGTGCGCCATCTCTTCCTTCACCCGCTGAACGATTCGCTCAAACGAATCCCGCGATTCGCCGGTGCTGAAGCCGAGCGATGCACCCTTGGTGATGTCTCGCGCGCCAACGTTGGACGTCATGATGACAACGGTATTCTTGAAGTCAATCACTCGGCCGTAATTGTCGGTCAGATGTCCTTCATCAAGCACCTGCAGCAGGATGTTGAACACATCCGGGTGCGCCTTCTCGATCTCGTCGAGGAGGATCACACTGTAGGGCTTGCGCCGCACAGCCTTCGTGAGCGTTCCCGAGTCCTCGTATCCGACATATCCCGGCGGCGCACCGATGAGCCGCGACACCGAGAATTTTTCCATGTACTCGCTCATGTCAACGCGGATCAGCGCGCTTGGGTCGGCGAAGAGGAACTTCGCCAGGGCGCGCGCAAGCTCCGTCTTGCCAACGCCTGTGGGGCCAGAGAAGATGAACGACCCGATTGGCCGCGACGGATCCTTGAGCCCCGCGCGGCTTCTCCGAATCGAGCGCGACAGTGCCTTGATCGCCTCGTCCTGACCGATCACCGAAGCGTGAAGCTCGTCTTCCATCCGAAGAAGGCGCGCCGTCTCTGCTTCCTGCAAGCGTCGAACTGGAATTCCAGTCCAACGGCTGACAATGAACGAAATGCTTTCTTCATCGAGCACCGGGCGGTGCGATTGGCGACGCTTGTCCCAATCCTCCTGCGCGTGCTTGATCTGCGTCTGCAGGTCGCGCTCCTTGTCACGCAGTGACGCTGCGCGCTCGAAGTTCTGATCCCGCACCGCCGTCTCCTTCTCGGCGTTGACGCCTTCCAGATCGTGCTTGAGTGCCGCGACTTCCGGTGGCGGCGCCTGCGTCGCGAGACGCGCGCGTGCGCCAGCCTCGTCGATCACATCAATCGCCTTGTCCGGAAGGAACCGGTCGGTGATGTAGCGCTCCGACATCTTCGCCGCCGCGACCAGCGTCGCATCCGGGATTGTCACCTTGTGATGATCCTCGTACTTGCTGCGCAGTCCCTTCAGTATCTCGACAGTGTCGTCAACCGAAGGCGGCTCGACCACTACAGTCTGGAAACGACGCTCTAGCGCGCCATCCTTCTCGATGTACTTGCGGTACTCGTTCAGCGTGGATGCACCAACGCACTGAAGCTCGCCGCGAGCGAGCGCTGGCTTGAGCATGTTGCTCGCGTCGATGGCACCCTCTGCCGCGCCTGCCCCCACGAGCGTATGAAGCTCGTCGATGAACAGAATGATGTTCTTGTTCTGCGCAATCTCGTTCATCACAGCCTTGAGTCGCTCCTCGAACTGGCCGCGATACTTGGTTCCAGCGATCACAGCCGCCATGTCAAGCGACAATACGCGATTGTCGCGCAGCGAATCTGGGCACTCACCAGTCGCGATTAGCTGCGCCAGGCCCTCGACGATTGCCGTCTTGCCTACGCCGGGCTCGCCGATGAGTACCGGGTTGTTCTTCTTGCGACGCGTCAGGATCTCCATCACGCGTTCAATCTCTTTTTCGCGCCCAATGGTGGGGTCCAACTGGCCTTCGGCTGCGAGTTGCGTGAGATCGCGGCAGAAGTGATCAAGTGCGGGTGTCTTGGACTTCTTTTCGCCCTTGGCCGCGGGAGGAGCGGTAGGTGCACCAGTCGCGGCGGCTGCACCAGCACCTTGCGGTAGCTCAGTGCCGAGCAGGCGCAGTGTCTCCTTGCGTGCCTCTTCCAGATTGATTCCAGCGTCCGTCAATACCTGCGCAGCGATTCCCTTCTCCTCACGTAACAGACCGAGCAGAAGATGCTCGGTACCAACGTAGGAATGGTTCAACTCACGCGCTTCGGCCATCGCGAGCTCGAGAACCTTCTTTGCCCGCGACGTATATGGCAGATCAGGCCCCGTCGCTGCGACCGCTTTTCCTTTCTTTACAGTCTCTTCGATCTTCTGCTGAATATCGTCGAGATCTATGTTGAGGTTTTGCAAGACCGCCGCTGCGACGCCTTCGCCTTCGCGAATCAGGCCGAGCAAAATGTGCTCGGTGCCGACGTACTCGTGGTGCAGACGCGCAGCTTCCTCGCGAGCCATCGCGAGAACCTTGCGCACCCGCTCCGTGAAGTTGTATCCGTTCATTGGGCAGCCCGTTCCAAAGTCTCCCGTACAAAGGCAGCGCGAACCACGCTGGCCTCATCCTCAGTCAATGCTCGCCCCTCGCGTGCAGCGAGGTGTGCCGATTGGGTGAATACAAGGAGTTCATTGAGAATGTATACACTCAATCCGTCAATCAGTTTCAGTCCGGTCGCCAATCGCACGCCGCTGAGAAAGTTCATCGCTTCCTCGAAACTCAGACTTCTCGCGTACCGCAGCGTCCCGTAGGCCCGCCACAACTTGTCCTCTAGAATATACTCCGCATCCCGCAGAAGCACCTTGCGCGCCTCGAGCTCCTTTTCTATCACGTGCCGCACTATATCCTGCAGGTAATCCAGTAGATCCTGCTCGGATTTGCCGAGGGTGGTCTGGTTCGAGATCTGGAATAGATTCCCGATTACCTCGCTGCCCTCTCCATATAAGCCTCGGTACGTCAGACCCACCTGCTGAAGACCCACTAGAACTCGCCCAATTTCCTTGGTGAGTACCAGGGCCGGAAGGTGAACCAGTACAGACGCCCTGAGCCCCGTGCCAACATTGGTCGGACAGGCGGTGAGGAAGCCGAACTCCTTGTGGTACGCGAACGGAACTCGTTGCCCCAGCTCGATATCGATATCACGGGCATCAGCGAACGCACGATCGAGGTCCAGCCCCGATCGCAGTGCCTGAATCCGGAGATGGTCTTCCTCATTGACCATGATCGCCACGTCACGGCCCACGTGTACGGCCGCTCCGCTACGAGGCTGCGCGTGGACGTCCAGCGCGGCGAGCTCCTTGCTCACTACGTGCCGCTCGTGCAGCAGCAGACGCTCACGCTCGTCCAGCTGGTCAACTCGTACCAGCACCCCATCCTGCGCCGCTGGTATCAGCGACAGCGCATCACGGATCTGAGACAGAACGCGTAGGCGCTCGCCTTCCCGCGCGCGACCGGAGAATGCATAGCCCTCGACGTTGCGCGCAAGACGCACGCGGCTCGAGACAACCACGCCTGCCTGCTCGCCGGTACCGTCCATCCAACCCAGTCCACCGCCGGGTAGTGTCGCGGGATCGAAGCTCATTCTATCGCCCTCAACTGATCGCGTAGCGATGCCGCAAGCTCGAATTCTTCATTCAGAATCGCGTGCTCGAGCCGCTCGCGCAGGCGGTCCGGTGATACCGGTAGCGGCGCCTCTAGCGCACCCGACGCGCCGGCGTACTCTCGGCCGCGATGTTGTCCCTGCCCGTGCACCTTTCGCAAAAGATCGCGAAGGCTCTGCTCGAACGCGGTATAGCAATAAGGACATCCAAGCCGACCGGTCTGACGAAAGTCTCGCAGAGTCGACGCGCAGAATGAGCAGCGAACAGCGTCGGTCTGCGACGGGGGAATGTGCTGCTGAACTGACTGTAGAAAGTCCCCAATCGCGGCTGGCGGTGCTGATACCGACGCCTGAAGCCCGCGCTCCGCGGCACACTGTTCACAGAGACGCACCTGGCGCACCCCGTTACCATCGATCTCGGTGACGGTTATGACTACGTCGTTTTCCTTGCAGACCTCACACAGCACAGATCCCGCCCCCCCCTCCGCCCGTGTCGCGAACAATTTCCGACAATCGTCCTTCCTTCAACTGATACACCGCTCGCGCTCTGTCGGCCAGTGACATGTTATGAGTAACGACGACCATGCCCACGCCAAGGTCGCGCACGACTTCGGCGAGCAGGTCGTGCAATCGCTCGCCATTTGCCCGATCAAGGTTTCCAGACGGCTCGTCCGCAAGCACCACGCCCGGCTCAGCAGCGAGCGCGCGCGCGACTGCGGTCCGCTGCTGCTCGCCACCGCTCAGCTCGCCCGGTCGGTGATGCAATCTGCCCCCAAGGCCAACACGCTCCAGCAATGTCCTGGCACGTGACTCTGCGTACGCCGGCGTGCGACCAGCGATTCGAAGCGGGAGCGACACGTTTTCAAGCGCCGAGAATTCCCGCAACAGGTGGTGGAACTGGAATACGAAACCGACGCCAAGATTGCGCACGGCGGCAAGCTCTTCATCGGAACGATCAGACAGCAGCCGGTCAGAAAGGAGCACCTCACCCGACGTTGGCCTGTCGAGTCCGCCCAATATGTGAAGCAGCGTACTCTTTCCCGATCCACTCTCACCGATGATCGCGATCATCTCGCCTGACTCAACCCGTAGGTCGACGCCGCGCAAGACATCGAGGGCGGCGCCATCGCCACCGATGTATCGCTTGGTAACAGCGCGACTCTCCAGAACCGTTGTCATTCTGAGCGAATCGCGTCAACGGGATACAACTTAGCCGCCTGTAGCGCGGGATAAAGCGTGGCGAGTGCGGCGATCAGCAGGCTCGCAACGACGATCAGTATTACGTCACGCGGCTGCGTTGTAACCGGCAGGTGATCTATGAAATATACCGACGGATCCAGCTTGATGAACTTGTACCTATCCAGTGCAAGCGCGCCGGCGAAGCCGAGCACCAGACCCAGGCCGGTGCCCACCGCGCCGATGACGAGACCCTGCACCAGAAAGATGTTCCGGATTGCAGTCGACCGCAGGCCCATCGCCTTGAGGATCCCAATCTCGCGCGTCTTATCATGCACCACCATCGACAGCGTGCTCACAATGTTGAATGCGGCGACAATGACGATCAACAGCAGGATCACGCCCATCCCGAGCTTCTCGAGCTTGAGCGCCTGGAACAGTGAGTGGTTCTGCTCCTGCCAGTCTACCGTTCGGTATGGAAAGCCCAGATGTTCGGTGATCGCCGTCGCGACGCTGCCGGCGTTCCACCGATCTGTGGTGCTTACCTCGATTCCGGTGACGGAACTGTCAATTCCCGCGAACTCCTGTGCGGCGCCAAGCCCAATGTACACGTATGCGTTGTCATACTCGTACATGCCGGTCTGAAAAACCCCGGTCACTTCATACTGGTACACTCGGGGTACATAGCCGCCGGTCGCGGCGTTCTGCTGGATTCCGGCAACCGAGATGAGATTGATCTTGTCGCCCGGCCATACGTTGAATCGCGATGCCAGCAGCTGCCCGATTACCACACCGTGGTGAGTGCCGTCCTTGCTCTCGAAAGAGAACTTGCCGCGAACTGCATGTTCGCGAACACTCGTAACTTCCGGAAAACCGGAACCCGGTCCTGGAACCCCCACCACATAGACGCCGCTCGCGTAAGTGCGTCCCGCATTCATCGCGCCTTCGCTCTGAACGAACGGTGCAGCGGCAACTACCCCTGGGACCTCGCGCACGCGCTTGAGCGCGAAATGCCACGAATCCATCTTGAGGTCGTCACCGTACGTCAGAACGCGGATGTCCGGACTGCCGACAAGAATCTTCTCGCGAAGGTCATGCTGCAACCCGTTCATCACTCCAATGATGATTATGAGCGCGCTCACGCCAATGACCACACCGGCTATCGCGATGACGCTGATGAACGACAACAACTTGGATCCGCGCCGGCTCCGCAAATACCTCCAGGCGATCGCCAGCTCGAGGCGTGTCATTCCGGTCGAAGCGTCGGGAATAGAATCACGTCGCGAATGTGCTGGATCCCCGTCAGATACATCAACAGGCGGTCCACGCCGATTCCCACGCCGCCTGTGGGCGCCATGCCGTATTCCATCGCGCGAAGATAGTCCTCGTCAACGCCGACCGCCTCCAGATCGCCCGCGGCACGAAGCGCGGCCTGCGCCTCGAATCGTTCGCGTTGATCGATCGGATCGTTCAGCTCGCTGAACGCATTGGCCAGCTCGCGGCCGTTCGCGAACAGCTCGAACCGCTCCGTGAGCCGCGCGTCACCACGCTTGGGCTTTGCGAGCGGCGACAGCTCCACGGGATAGTCAAGCACGAATGTCGGGTCCACGATCTTCGATTCGACCAGGACCTGAAAGATCTCGTCCATCAGTTTGGGACGGCTCATGCTGTCCGTGCGCAGCACTCCCAATCGGGTTGCGCGTTGAACCATGGCACCGTGATCCATGGAGAGGACATCCTCGCCCAGTCCGGCATTGACCGACGCCAACCACTGGATGCGCGCAAACGGTGTGGTGAGCGACGGTACCGAATCGGCAAAGGCTGGAATAGAGCGGACCGCATCCGCCGCCGCGACGATGAGGCGCTCCACCACGCCCATCATAACTTCGTAATCGGCGTACGCCTCGTAGAACTCGAGCATCGTGAACTCCGGATTGTGAGTCCGGTCAACTCCCTCGTTCCTGAAATCGTGGCCTATCTCATAAACCCGCTCCATCCCGCCCACGATCAGCCGCTTCAGATACAGCTCGTCCGCGATGCGGAGAAAGAGCGGCATATCCAACGCGTTGTGATGCGTAGTGAAGGGACGCGCCGCAGCCCCGCCGTATAGCGGCTGAAGCACCGGAGTTTCAACTTCGAGATATCCACGCGCATCCAGAAACGAGCGAATGGCGCTCGTCATGCGCGCACGTGCGGTGAATGCGGCACGGACCTCGGGATTGACCGCGAGATCCGCATAACGCTGCCGAAAGCGCTGCTCAGGATCGCTGAATCCCATATGCCGCACAACGGAGCCATCGGCTGCGGTCTCCTCCTTGCCGAATGGCAGCGGGCGTAGCGACTTGGCGAGAACCTCGAACGCCGCAACGCGAAT
The DNA here is from genome assembly GCA_041691775.1 of Gemmatimonadota bacterium. GTDB lineage: Bacteria > Gemmatimonadota > Gemmatimonadetes > Gemmatimonadales > Gemmatimonadaceae > Fen-1247. Next base: position 9,424 of record JBEPUB010000001.1, on the reverse strand, counting down.
CGTCGGCTCGCCGCTCCGCGTGCGGAATACGACGCCCGTAACGCCAATGATGTCGCCGATGTCCAGCAAGTCCAGATGCGAGAACGCGTCGCCGATTTCGTCGCGGCGAAAGTATAGTTGCACGCGACCGCTCGCATCCGACAGATGCGCGAACGCAGTCTTGCCGTGTCCCCGCATCGATACGATTCGCCCCGCCACCCGCACGGTTTCCGCTGACTCTCCAGTCTGCTCGGCGGGCGCCAACGCGACCGCTTCCTGCGCGGTGTTGCTTCGCTCGAAGCTATAAGCGAACGGCTCGATCCCAGCCGCACGCATCGCATCGAGCTTTTCCCGCCGCGCCGCCATCAAAAAATTTAGCTCGTCGCTCATACCGAGCCCTGCTCTGCTTGCATCTTGAGATATGCCTCAATAAACGGATCGATGCCTCCGTCCATGACCTTCTGCACGTCCGGGATCTTCAGCTCGGTACGGTGGTCATTGACCATCGTGTATGGTTGGAATACATAGCTACGAGTCTGATTCCCAAAGCTCACCGATGTCTTGGCCGCATCCACCTTGGCCTTCTCTGCCTCACGGCGAGTCACCTCGGCCTGGTACAGTTTGTTCTTGAGCATCTTCATCGCCGTCGCCTTGTTCTTGTACTGCGACCGTTCCTGCTGCGACGCGGCGACCAGGCCGGTTGGTATGTGTGTGATGCGTACCGCGGAGCTGGTCTTGTTCACGTGCTGCCCGCCGGCACCGGATGCGCGGTAGACGTCGATGCGAAGATCGTCTTCCTTGATCTCGATGTTGATCTCGTCGTTGACCACTGGATAGACGAAGATCGATGCGAAGCTGGTGTGCCGACGCGCGTCGGCGTCGAAGGGCGAGATGCGGACGAGCCGATGTACTCCAGCTTCCGGCTTCAGGAAGCCGTAAGCGTGGTCACCGCTGATCTCCAGTATCGCGCCCTTGATTCCGGCTTCTTCACCCTCGCTCCGGTCCAGGATCTCAACCCTGAAACCGCGGCGCTCGGCCCAGCGCGTGTACATACGCAGCAGCATCTCGGCCCAGTCTTGGGCTTCGGTTCCACCGGCACCAGCCGCAATTTCCACCTGCGCGTCACGGAAGTCGTCCTCGCCGCGGAGCAGCGACCTCAACTCGAACGAAGACATCGCCTCGTCAGCCGCCTCGATCTCTGTATCAAGATCAGTCAACATCTCGGCATCGGGCGACTCCCGCAACATCTCGTGGAGCTCGACTGCGCTGAGCACGCGTGCATCGAGCGCCTCGAACGGATCTATCCAGGTCTTGAGGAGCTTGGTCTCCTTGACCACGCTCTGCGCTTCCTCGCGGTCGTCCCAAAAGTTGGGTTCTGCCGTACGCGCCTCGAGCGCCGTCAGGCGCTCGTGCTTACCGGCGATGTCAAAGATACCTCCGCAGTTCCGCGAGGCGTTGCGTGGCGCGCTCAAGTGAGCGCTCCCTTTCATGATCGAGCATCAGTGCGTCTGGGGTATTCGGGTAAGGCCTGCTACTACAGGCTTCTAGAAGAGCTTCTTGCCGCTTGCGAGAACGTCGTTCAGCGCATCCTGAAAGTGCGTGGTCGACCCGGCGAAATCACGCCCAACCTGGTCGACGTATTCCTCGTAGCTCTTCTTGATCTCGTCGCGAAAGAGAGTCTTGAGCGTTCCGTCGCGTAGCCCTTCAGCGTGTCTCGCCGGATGATACGCAACAATGTCGGAGACAAGCGCGCGTGCAAGCCGCTTCGCCCGCAGCGCGGGATCGCGCGTGAGGAACGGATTGATCGACTGGCGCTGGGTGCCTTCAGATTCCGAACTGGCCGACGACGGCGCCTCCGCGGGAGACGGCGCCGTGCTCGGAGACGGCGCCTTGGGCGCTGCCCAGCCCGATTGAGCTAGCGACGCCGCCACTGGAGCAATCGGAGCCGCGGGCCGTCCCCATGCAGGTGGCGCATGATGAGCTTCCTGTGGTACCGGTGCTTCCGGGGGGGTAACCTCTGCTACCGGCGGTGCTCCCCACGCTGGCGGTACCGACGGGGTGGGCGGCGCTGCTGGTGAAGTAGCAGGCGCAGCTCCTGATGCCGGCGCAGCTTGAACAGGTGCGTGGACAGGCGGTGCGGGGACTGTAATCACCGCTGAGCAAACTGAACAGCGCGCGCGAACGCCGGCGGCCGGGACCTTGTTGGGGTCCAGCTCGAATTCCGTCAGACACGAAGAGCACTGCACGAGCATTGGCGTCATTGGTGGGCACCGGTTTCAGTCAGCTGCGAGGTAGACATCTCAGGGCGGTCGTCAGTGCGGCGATCAACCGCGTAAACCGAACCGGGAAGAGTCTTTGCGTACGTCTTCATTTCAGTTGCGAGCGCGCTCACTGCGGTGGATTGCGTGAACGTGCGCCGCTCATTTGTGACGACGCCTATCGATAAAGTCATTAACGGGACACGGTGAAGCTGACCGCGCCTGTCCTTCCCGAAAAAATAACCAGCCCGTCTATCATGCTCTGAATATTGATAGGCGATCAGAGTATCAAAGGTCTGGACAATCTCGGCGCACACCTCGTCGACTCGGTCGCGCGGAATCAGAAAAATAAAGTCGTCGCCGCCAATATGTCCCACGAACCCATCGTCTCCGACCAGTCCGCGCACCGTATCGTGCAGCAGCGCGGCGAGCAACCGAATTACGCGGTCACCCTCAACATAGCTATACCGGTCGTTGAATTCTTTGAAATGATCAAGATCCGCGTAGCACGCCGCGAATGGGATCTCGAGACGATCCCGAATTGCATCATGAATCGCCGGAGCACCGGGCAGTCGCGTTGAGGGATGCACGTTTACATCGCGATCGGAACGGGCCATCGCGCAGCGTAGCCGCGTCTGAATCTCGGCCCCATCCATGCCAGGCGAAACGACCTCGTCAGCGAGCGCATCCAGAGCGTCAATGCGTGCACGAACCCCGTCCGGCGCGATGTAGATGACCGGGACCACGCCCGTAAACGGGTCCCGCTTCACCTTGCGGCACGCCGCAAGCGGCTGTCCCTCTGCCAGTCTCCCATCGACGACGACAAAGCGCGGTCTGGACCGGAGAGCGTAAACCATCAGCTCTTCAATCGATGGGACCGGCACGACTGTCACCGGCTGATGCCCGACCCAGGCCGCAACGACTGGCGGAATAGGGGATTCCACTGGCTGAAGGAGCAGCGCAATGGGAAGCGGGGGAATAGGAAGGGACTGGTCCGTCATCTCGACTCGTGGAAGATAACCGCGCACACATGGGCCGCGGCAGCCTTAGATGACGCGTGAACCCACGCCGAAATCACTACCACAAGTATCGGAGCGAGAAATAAGTGGGCGGCTTGTCGTTCGTCCCAGTCAACCCGCCGTACGTTCGTCCGATATCAAACACCAGTTTACCTGACTGGAGCCCTACTCCGATCGCGCCTCCAGAGCCGTTTGCGGCGTCTCGGATATAGCCGGCCCGGACGTGAAGCCGCTCGTCCACTATGATGTCGGTGCCGATGCGAGCTGTCGTGCTGTCCAGCTTTACGGTGCTGACCATGCTAGCCGCGCCGTGCACTTCCACACGGTCGGCTCCGCGCTCGAAGTCCACAACCTTATAGTCGGCCCCCAGGTCGAGACGGCCCGGTCGGCCTGCGGCTCCGGCGATACCGAGACTCCTGGCTGCCGCACCGATCGTGAGCGGGATCATGTCAGGGCGAAACTGCATTCCCAGATCAAAGCCGTTGGATCGAGAGCTTGCGATTCCCAACCCGCTGCAAACGCCCGAGCAAGGAATCCCTGCTTCGACATGCTTCGCAGTGAATCCGAGCGCGAGCCAGGACGCGGGCGCGGCGGCATAGGTCGCCGCGATCGAGTAGTCAGTCGGAGTTGCGACACCGATACTGGCACCCTGATCGTCAGTGAGCGTCTGTTGGCCAAGGTCCAGAACATTGATGCTCAAGCCAAACGCGCTCTTGTCGGCGCCGGGCCACACAATGGCCAGCGCGTTACCCTGACCGACCACGGTAGTGGAATGATGCAGCGCAATCTCGTGATCGCTCGGGCCGTTGCCGGCAATGGCCGCTGGGTTCCACCACAGCATGTCACTCCCGCCCCGCTGCGCGACCACCGCTTCAGCCATGCCGACGGCTCTGGCTCCCACTGGGAGCAACAGGAAGATCCCTTCCTGGCCAGATTGCGCGAGCGACGCTCGTGGCAAAATAGCGGCCGCGGCCGCAACAAAAGTGGCCGCTACCGTTACTGCCAGAGTTATCCGGGGGCGACCCACGCTATACGGGCGTCGCCTCGTCGATGAGCATGATGGGGATTCCATCACGCACTGGATATCGGAGCTTATCGCGCTGGCATATCAACGCGTCCTCGGCGTCGCGGTACTCCAGTGGTCCCTTGCACTTGGGGCATACGAGAATTTCGAGGAGCTGCGGTGCGAGTGGCATGTTGGCGTCAGTCGTGTGTGGTATAACCGAAGCGGCGAAGTGCCGCGGCGTCCTTTCTCCAATTCTGCAACACTTTGACCCAAAGGTCGAGATACACGCTGGTGCCTACGAGAGTTTCAATCTTTTTGCGGGCAGCGGTACCGAGGAGCTTGATGCGTTTGCCTTTCTCGCCGATCAGGATCCGTTTCTGGCTATCGCGCTCTACGTGGATTACGGCCCGTATGTAAATGGGCGATCGATCCTCGCGGAACTCTTCAATCTCGCAAGCAATGCTGTATGGCACTTCAGCACCGAGCTGCTCGAGAGCGGTCTCGCGAATGAGCTCCGCGGCAATGAAGCGAACCGAGTGGATGCTTACATCTTCGATCGGAAAGAGGAAGGGGCTCTCGGGTAGATGCGTCTCGATGGCCGATATCAGTCCTGCAAATCCGTCGCCAGTGAGCGCTGAGATGAAGATAGCGTCTGGCATAGCCTGGGCGAGTCGCTCCCGATCGGAGCGATTGAGCAAGTCCGATTTGTTGAGAGCAACGATCGTTGGCGCGCGCGGTGGCGATTCAATTCTGGCTGCTTCTTGCAGTGATACGGGGATGCCTGCGCGAGCGTCGCACACGTAGACGATGCAATCGGCATCCGCGAGCGCAGAGACGGCAGCTGACTGCATCGCGGTCTGGAGCAGGTAGCTGGGATCCAGGAGGCCCGGCGTATCGGCGAGGATCATCTGGGTATCGCCATCGGTGCGGATGCCTACGACCCGATCGCGCGTGGATTGCGGTTTGTCGCTCGTGATGGCGAGCTTCTGGCCGACGATGCGATTGAGGAGTGTGGATTTACCCGCGTTGGGCTTGCCTGCGACGGTTACGGTTCCGGCTCTGGTCATGGTATGGTGAAAATACAAAAGGCCGCCCACGAATGGACGGCCTTTTGAAAAGGTGCCGGCGACGGCCTACTCTCCCGCGATCTCACGATCGGAGTACCATCGGCGCTGCAGGGCTTAACGCTCGTGTTCGGAAAGGGAACGGGTGTGGCCCCTGCGCTCTAGTCGCCAGCGTAGGAAAAAATCGGAAGTCAGTAGTGATTGTGAGATATGAAACTACGTATCGCAAGATCGCAGTTTTCTGCTGAGTCGCAACCTGTTGGTTGCTCGGGCTGGATCGGTGTTCAGACCAGCCCAGATTTGGAGTCAAGCCTCTCGGGCGATATGGACCGCTTCGCTTGGAATAGATTGCTCCACTTCCACGTGCGGCCATTCGACGGGGTAGTCTTCCCCGGCCCTTGTGCCTTCTTAAGAAGGAGGGAGAGTTCATCTTGGGGGGCATTTCCCACTTAGATGCGTTCAGCGGTTCTTGCCACCAGTCATCGCTACCCGGCGCTGCAACTGGCGTCACAGCCGGTACACGAGCGGACTGTCCGACTCGGTCCTCTCGTACTAGAGTCCGCACCCCTCAACTCTCCAACGCCCGCAGCGGATACAGACCAAACTGTCTCACGACGTTTTGAACCCAGCTCATGTACCACTTTAACCGGCGAACAGCCGGACCCTTGGGACCTGCTCCAGCCCCAGGATGTGATAAGCCGACATCGAGGTGCCAAACCGCGCCGTCGATGTGAACTCTCGGGCGCGATAAGCCTGTTATCCCCAGCGTACCTTTTATCCGTTGCGCGATAGCCGCTCCACACCGGGCTACCGGATCACTACGGCCTACTTTCGTATCGGCTCGAGCTGTCGCTCTCACCGTCAGGCGCCCTTCTGCCGTTACGCTCGTCGTGCGATTACCGACCGCACTGAGGGCACCATGCGCGCGCCTCCGTTACTCTTTCGGAGGCGACCGCCCCAGTCAAACTGCCCACCTGCCACGGTCCTGGAGAGGGTTTGCCTCTCGCAGTGAGGGCGGCACACAACACAGGGTGGTATTTCACGGGTGACTCCCCGAGAGCTAGCGCCCCCGGTTCCACGTCTCCCACCTATGCTACACAGTGAAGTGCGCCGACCAATGGCAAGCTACAGTAAAGGTGCATGGGGTCTTTTTGTCCTGTCGCGGGGACTCGGAATCCTCACCGAGACTGCAATTTCGCCGAGCACGTGGTCGAGACAGTGCCCAAGTCGTTACGCCATTCGTGCAGGTCGGAACTTACCCGACAAGGAATTTCGCTACCTTAGGACCGTTATAGTTACGGCCGCCGTTTACCGGGGCTTCGGCTCAAAGCTTCGACTCCGAAGAGTCTAACCTCTCCCCTTAACCTTCCGGCACCGGGCAGGCGTCAGTGTGTATACGGCGCCTTGTGCGGCTTGGCACACACCTGTGTTTTTGCTAAACAGTCGCTTGAGCCGATTCACTGCGATCCATCGAGGCTGCGGGGTAAACCCTTGACCCTGATGGACATCCCTTCTTCCGAAGTTACGGGATCATTATGCCGAGTTCCTTGACCACGTTTCACTCGTTCACCTTAGGCTACTCGCCTCACCCACCTGTGTCGGTTTACGGTACGGACATCCAACCAACTCCCCTAGCCAGCTTTTCTTGCATGTCGACTCCACAGCACTCGGAATTGGGTTGCCCCGCATCCTTGACGTTGCGCCTCGGTTTCCCTACGCGCACGTACGGTCGATCCACATGACCGCTGCCACTTCGTTCCACGGTCCCTGGTAGGGTAATAACGTGTGTTGGACGGGGCAGGAATTTTAACCTGCTATCCATCGGCTACGCCTCTGGGGCCTCGCCTTAGGGTCCGCCTCACCCTGCGCTGATTGCCATGGCGCAGGAATCCTTGGGTTTTCGGTGTCAAAGGTTTTCACTTTGATTTGCGCGTACTCATTCCGGCATCCTCACTTCCCAACGCTCCACGGCTCGTTTCCACGACCGCTTCACTGCAGATGGGAACGCTCTCCTACCCCTCATACATAGTATGAAGGCCAAGCTTCGGCGGGCCGCTTAATCCCGACCATTCTCGGCGCACACTCGCTGGACTGGTGAGCTATTACGCACTCTTTGAAGGAATGGCTGCTTCTAAGCCAACCTCCCAGTTGTCAATGCAAATGCACATCCTTCGCTATACTTAGCGGCCACTTTGGGGCCTTAGCTGTGGCTCTGGGTTCTTTCCCTCTCGCCACCGGACATTATCGCTCGGTGACTGCCTCCCGAGATACATTAGACAGCCATTCGGAGTTTGGTTGGGCTTGGTACCAACTTATGTCGGCCCGCACCCATCCAGTCGCTCTACCTGCTGCTAACAATTCCTCGAGGCTCTACCTCAATAGATTTCGGAGAGAACCAGCTATCTCCAGGCTTGATTGGCCTTTCACCCCTACCCACACGTCATCCGAACGGTTTTCAACCCGTACCGGTTCGGGCCTCCACTCAGTGTTACCTGAGCTTCACCCTGCACATGGGTAGATCGCCCTGGCTTCGGGTCTACCCCCTGGAACTTCAGACGCCCTCGTTACAGGACTCGCTTTCGCTGTGGCTCCGTGCCATAGACACTTAGCCGCGCTCCAGAGGAGTAACTCGCCGGATCATAATGCAAAAGGCACGCAGTCAGTCGTGCACAGCTTGCGCTGTGCCAACCTCCTACCGCTTGTAAGCGTATGGTTTCAGGAACTATTTCACTCCCCGCACTGGGGTGCTTTTCACCTGTCCCTCACGGTACTCGTCCACTATCGGTCACACAGGAGTCTTTAGCCTTGGAGGGTGGTCCCCCCGGATTCACGCCCGATTCCTCGGCATTCGGGCGCTACTCAGGAACATTGCTACCCTATCGTCGCAGACTTCACGTACCGGGCTGTCACCGTCTATGGCGCGCCATTCCAGGCGACTTCCGCTGTCATTCAGATAAGGCGTGTGCAAGTCCTACAACCCCGAAACCCCAAGGGGTTTCGGTTTGGGCTAAGTCCGTTTCGCTCGCCGCTACTCAGGACATCTCGGTTGATTTCTCTTTCCTGCCGGTACTTAGATGTTTCAGTTCCCAGCGTTCGCTCTCCCTAAGGAGTGACCGTCATCACTGACGGCCGGGTTTCCCCATTCGGCCATCCGGGGTTCAACGGATATGTGCTCCTCGCCCCGGCTTATCGCAGCTTATCGCGGCCTTCATCGCCTCTGTGTGCCCAGGCATCCTCCATACGCTTTCTTTCGCTTGACGCCATTAGATGTCAAGCAGAAAACTTCAGAAACAGGCCCTGGGGCCTGCTTCGCTTACGCGCGATCTTACGAGTGATCAGTTCATTTTGTACGACAGGACAAATCCTGCCATACGGACGAAATTGAATCACAATGTAGATTCGTTATCCCACAATCACTACTGACTTCCGTTGTCAAAAAGCGAGCCCCCGGTTAGCGCGGGAGCGGCGCAAAAATAAAGCAATTGAGATTGAGATTGACAGATGTGTCGAGGCCGTCGACTTCCATTGAGGACTTTCGTTGCGTGGCGTGGACGAATCCATTCCAAACAGGGATAAGCACGGAGGCCTATCCCTACAACAACTACTCGTCGCTCCGGTAAGGAGGTGATCCAGCCGCAGGTTCCCCTACGGCTACCTTGTTACGACTTCGCCCCAGTCACTGCGCTCGCCTTCGGCCGCTTGGTCCCTTGCGGGTTCCGACACGGACTTCGGGCGCTCACAGCTTCCATGGCGTGACGGGCGGTGTGTACAAGGCCCGGGAACGTATTCACCGTGGCGTAGCTGATCCACGATTACTAGCGATTCCAGCTTCATGTGGGCGAGTTGCAGCCCACAATCCGAACTGAGGATGCGTTTGAGGATTGCCTCACCCTTGCGGGGTCGGTCCCTACTGTCGCACCCATTGTAGCACGTGTGTAGCCCCAGACGTAAGGACCATGATGACTTGACGTCATCCCCACCTTCCTCCGGTTTCGCACCGGCAGTCTTCCTAGAGTCCCCGACATTACTCGCTGGCAACTAGGAACGGGGGTTGCGCTCGTTGCGGGACTTAACCCAACATCTCACGACACGAGCTGA